>PFEY01000086.1:0-59494 GCA_002783205.1 Rhodobacteraceae bacterium CG17_big_fil_post_rev_8_21_14_2_50_63_15
CCACAGGAATTCAGGGACACCCGTTTCCTTGATCTTTTTCACCCGCACCGGCACGCCCGCCTTGCGGAAATACTTCTGGGCAATCACGTCGCTCGCGACCTGGCTCCAGCCAGCGGGCACTTCGACCTCATCGAGACGGAAGACCGTGCTGCCATCAGGATTGCGGATCTCAGAACTTGTGGTGACGAATGCCAGCGCGGCATAGGCGTCTTGGCCTGCGGTGGTGAATTTGCGTTCGATCTTCATCTGGTCTGCCCCATTCTCAGTTTTTCAGGCTTTTCGCCTGTGCATCGGATAGCCGGGACGCTCATGTCGCACGCGACAAGTCTGTGACCGACGCAGTATGCTTGGCGCGGCCGACGACCCGAGCGGGTCCGGTTGTTCTAGGTTTGGGTTTCAAGTCCCTGCCCGGGCTAGCCACTATATCTTGTGGCCTTTAAGCCCGCCCACACAAACTGACGTATAATGCCCCAGATGGTCAACGAAAAATTTCGCTGATCTGACAGAAAAAATGTTTGACTGGCTCAGAGATCGCGATCCGGATCGGGACCTCGTGATTCCTCCACAGGCAAGCCAGCCGCCGAGCGTCTCGCCCGCGACGGAGAAGTCCTATCTTTTCTGGCGGCTTAGCGGGCGATGCTTGGAAGTTTCTGCAACTTGGATCGCGCGGACAGCGATTGCGCCGGGACCGCGATCAACACATGTTGACCTGCGCAGGCGAACAACCCGGAGCTCGCGCCGACGGCACGACATGAAACCCAGCACTGGCAGAAGTGGTCGGGGCGGAGAGATTCGAACTCACGACCCCCTGTTCCCAAAACAGGTGCGCTACCAGACTGCGCTACGCCCCGGACCGTGTGTCTCAATACTGGTGATTCAAGGGATTGAAAAGCCCTAACAGCCCCAGGCCGCAGAGTCCTGCGGTAGCCCCGGATGCTGCACTTGAGTGCCCGCCGTGATCCCCATGCGACGCGCCAACCCGCCATTGATCTCGAGCACGGCCAAGGTGTCATCGCCGCCAAAAATCGGGCGTTCATCATGCGGGATGGCCATGTGATGAAGGCTTGTCACTGTGCCAGTCGGATCAATGAAAAGCATGTCGAGGGGAATCAGCGTGTTCTTCATCCAGAAGCCCACCGGCTTGGGCGCGGGATAGACAAACAGCATCCCCGCCATGGTCGGCAGCGACTCGCGATACATCAAACCGCGTGCTCGCGATTCGGCATTGTCAGCCACCTCGATCGAAAACCGTGCTTGTCCCCAATCGCCACGCAATGTGATCTGATCGTTGCTGCACTGCGCCTGCGCGACAGCCGCAAAACAAATTGCCCAGAGAAACATTGTCCAGAGCAAGACCAGCATTAGCCGGAACGTTTGACCGCCATTTCCCATCCGCAGACCTCGGTTGCCATGCGCCCCCTCTTACCCTCGATCACGCGGATCGCCAAGGCCTCTCCCGGTTGCAGGTCGGCAAGACCGGAACGGCGAAGCACCTCGATATGGACAAAGACATCTTCGTCGCAGCCAAAGGTGTTTGCAAAACCGAAACCCTTGCCCTTGTCGAACCATTTTACCCGTGCAGGCAACAGCGGTGCGGCACGAATGATTTCCGGGTCGATATCATCGATATCGGCCAGACCCGAGCTTTCGATGTCGTCAGGCGGCTCGACCGAGTGGATCGCCACTGCCTGCCTGCCGCGCTCTGTCACTTGCACGTCAAGCTCCACGCCGGCGCGATCGGCAACAGAGCTCTGCCCAAAATTGCGCAACACATTGGCATGCAAAAGAATGTCTGGCCCGCCCTCGTCAGCGAGCACAAATCCAAAGCCCTTGACCGGATCGAACCATTTAACGCGGCCTTTCAGCCTGCGGACCTCTTCCTCGTCTATCGTCACAGTGTCCACCTAACAGTCTTCATCCCCAAGACATCAATAAGACTTGCGCCAATTCACCATCCGCTTGCAAGAGCAAAATACTTATTAGCTTATAAGCACTTGCATTTCACGCAGCGTGAAATTCACGGATTTAGGCGCTCGATCCTCCATGTTTCATCCGGCGTTCGCCTGCGCCAGACAAACCGGTCATGCAGCCGAAACGCACCATCAGCCCAGAACTCAATCTGAACTGGCGCGATTCTGAAACCTCCCCAAAAGGATGGCCGTGGCGGATTTGGCCCCTTCTGCGCTGTCACCTTGGCCACCTCTGCCATCAAGGCGCCGCGCGACCCCAGTGGTTGCGACTGCCGCGACGCCCATGCCCCAAGCCTGCTCTTGAGCGAGCGTGAGGCATAATAGGCATCGGCCTTGGGCCCCTCCTCGCGCGTCACCTCACCGCGGATGCGAATCTGACGGCGCAGCGATTTCCAGTGCAGAACCATCGCAGCCTTGGGATTGGCCCCGAGCTGTTGTCCCTTGGCCGAGGTGTAGTTGGTATAAAAAACAAACCCGTCGTCGGCGATCTCTTTAAGCAAAACCATGCGCACGTCAGGCAATCCCT
Organism: Rhodobacteraceae bacterium CG17_big_fil_post_rev_8_21_14_2_50_63_15; assembly: GCA_002783205.1. GTDB lineage: Bacteria > Pseudomonadota > Alphaproteobacteria > Rhodobacterales > Rhodobacteraceae > Roseovarius. The sequence goes on from PFEY01000086.1 coordinate 2,497, forward strand.
CCGGGTCCACCGTGGCAAGTGCCACGGCGTTGGGGTCATTGATCTCGGTCCTTTCTGCCTCGGCGAGCCAACCACGCGCGATCTCGAAGGGATCGTCGCCTGCGAAAATGCCATCTCGTTCCATGTGAGTGCTGTTCCAGTCTGTCAAATTGGTTCTCGTTCAGGACTCTATTCCAAAATATGAAATTTGACAGAGGCCTTCTGACGATGCGCGCCCCTTGATGCACTCTCAGCAATCGCCTAAAGGTCGGGCAAAGCATAAATGGCCGGGGGCTGGGAATGTCGAACACTCTGATGGCGGGAAAGCGCGGCCTGATCATGGGGCTTGCCAATGAAAAATCCATTGCGTGGGGGATTGCCAAGGCCTGCGCGCGCGCCGGGGCACAGCTTGCTTTCAGCTATCAGGGAGACGCGCTGAAGAAACGCGTCGATCCCTTGGCCGCGGAGCTTGGCTCGGATATCGTGCTGCCCTGCGATGTGGCCGATATGGCATCGGTCGATCAGCTCTTTGTCGATCTGGGGCAACGCTGGGACAATCTCGACTTCGTGGTTCATGCCATCGGCTTCTCGGACAAGAACGAATTGCGCGGGCGTTACGTCGATACCAGCCGCAGCAATTTCCTGATGACCATGGACATCTCGGTCTATTCCTTCACCGCCGTGATGCAGCGCGCCGAAAGGATGATGCCTGCGGGCGGCAGCGCCCTCACCCTCACCTATTACGGGGCAGAGCAGGTGATGCCGCATTACAACGTCATGGGCGTCGCCAAGGCGGCGCTCGAGGCCAGCGTCAAATACATGGCAGAGGATCTGGGCAAGGATGGCATCCGCGTCAATGCGATCAGCGCCGGGCCGATCAAGACACTGGCTGCCTCCGGTATCGGGGATTTCCGCTATATCCTGAGATGGAACGAGTTGAACTCTCCCTTGCGCCGCAATGTGACTATCGACGACGTGGGCCGCTCGGCGCTCTATCTGCTGAGCGATCTGGCCAGCGGTGTCACCGGCGAAACATTGCATGTGGATGCGGGCTATCACATCGTCGGCATGAAGGCCGTTGACGCCCCCGACATCGACGCCACCGGTGGCCGCAAGGATCAGGACCAGTGACCCTCGCGGCCTTTGTCGCCGTTAGCCTGCTGCATCTCATGGCCGCGATCAGCCCCGGACCTGCGGTTCTGATGGCCGCACGCACCGGCGTCACCGAAGGTCTGCGCACCGGCGCCTTTCTGGCGATGGGCATCGGCGTGGGTGGCGTGATCTGGGCGGCGGCGGCGCTCTTTGGGTTGGGGCTGGTGTTTCAGGCGGCCCCAGCCCTGCTCTGGGCGCTCAAGATCATCGGAGCCGCCTATCTCATCTGGATGGCCTGGGGGCTTTGGCGCGATGCCGACCGTCCGCTCGACATGGGCGCAGAGGCGCGGCTGCCCCGCTCTGCGGCCTCGGCCTTTCGGCTGGGCCTGATGACGCAACTGGCCAACCCGAAACCGGCGGTGCTCTTTTCGGCGATCTTCATCGGCACCGTGCCGCCCGGCACCTCGCCCTTCATCTTTACCGCCTTGCTGACGGTGGTTTTTCTCAACGAAACGCTGTGGAACATCTTTGTCGCGCGCATCTTCTCGCTGGAGCGCAGTCGCACCGCCTATGTCAGCTTGAAATCCATCCTTGATCGCACGTTCGGCGGGCTTTTGGCCCTGCTTGGCGTCAAGATTGCGAGCACCTGAGAGGATAACTCCATGACCGCGCTCAATCTTCTGGCTTTCAACGCGGTTCTGGCCGCCGCCATCCTCAGCCCCGGTCCGGCCCTGCTCTTTGCCCTGCGCACCGCATTGGCCGACGGACGCGTGGCAGGCATCGCGGCAGGCATGGGCCTTGGCCTTGTCGCGGCGCTCTGGACATTGGCGGCGCTCCTGGGGCTGGAGACGCTCTTTACCCTCTTTCCCTGGGCGTATCTGGCGCTGAAAATCGCCGGCACCGCCTATCTGCTCCTCATCGCCTGGAACACCTGGTGCGCAGCCCGGCACCCTGTGGCCGAAGGGGCGCGCAAACCGCGCGGGCAGGCCTTTCTCGACGGCATCCTGATCAATCTCGGCAATCCCAAATCGGTGATTTTCGCGGCCTCCGTGCTTGTGGTGATCTTCCCCAAGGGCCTGACGTCGGAGGAAATCGCGCTCATCACCGGCAATCACATGATCGTCGAGTGGATCTTTTATGCAGGAATCGCAACGGTCCTAAGCGGGACCCCGGCGCGCCGCATCTATCTCGGCGCAAAACCGTGGATCGACCGAGCCGCGGCGCTTCTCTTGGGGGCGCTCGGGCTGAAACTCTTGTTGAGCAGGTGACTGACATGACCGATCGCCTTCCCCACGAAAAGGGATTTCACGTCAGTTGGGATCAATTGCACCGCGACGCCCGCGCGCTGGCCTGGCGGTTGCAACGCGAGGCACCCGAGGATGGCTGGCGCGCGGTGGTAGCGATCACCCGCGGCGGCATGGCCCCGGCGATGATCGTCGCGCGCGAACTGGATATCCGCACCGTCGATACGATCAGCGTCAAATCCTACAACCATCAGGCGCAAACCGAGCCGAGGGTGATCAAGGCGCCCGACATGTCCCTCATCGGCGACGGGGAGGGCGTGCTCATCGTCGATGATCTGGTCGATACCGGCCGCACGTTGCAAGTGGTCCGTGCGTTGATGCCGCGCGCCCATGTCGCCACCGTCTATGCCAAGCCGATGGGACGCGCGCAGGTGGACACTTTCGTGACCGAGGTGAGCCAGGACACCTGGATCTTTTTTCCCTGGGACATGGCGCTGCAATATGTCGAACCCTACCGGGGGGCGTGACATGACGAACCTGCCCGGCACGGCAATGACCTTTGCCCCCCCCGTGATGGCGGCGCGGCGCTGGCTTGACGGGGTCACCTTTCCGCCCGAGCGCCCGCTCATCAACGTGAGCCAGGCCGCCCCTGTCGCACCGCCCCCCGAGGCGCTGCGGCAGGTGATCGCCGAGGCGGCACTCACCGACCCGCAGGCGCATCTCTACGGCCCGGTGCTGGGCCTGCCCGATCTGCGCGCCGAAGTGGCGGGGCAGTGGTCGGCGGCCTATGGCGGCGCCATCGCCCCCGATCAGGTGGCGATCACCTCGGGCTGCAATCAGGCGTTCTGCGCGGCCATCGCCACGCTCTGTAGCGCAGGGGATGAGGTTATCCTGCCAACCCCTTGGTATTTCAATCATAAAATGTGGCTGGATATGTCCGGGATCCGGGCCGTGCCGCTGCCTGCAGGGGACGAGCTTTTACCTGATCCCGGCCGGGCCGCGGCGCTGATCGGCCCGCGCACCCGCGCCATCGTGCTGGTCAGCCCCAACAATCCTGCCGGTGTGGAATATCCCGCCGATCTGACCCATGCCTTCTACACGCTCGCCAAGGACCGCGGCCTCGCGCTCATCCTCGACGAGACCTATCGCGATTTCGACGCGCGCCCCGGTGTCGGACATGACCTCTTTCACGACCCCGACTGGGCGGACACGCTGATCCAGCTTTATTCCTTTTCCAAGGCCTACCGGCTGACCGGGCACCGGGTGGGGGCGATGGTGGCCTCGCCCGCCCGCCTGAGGGAGGTCGAGAAATTCCTCGACACGGTGACAATCTGCCCCAACCAGCTTGGCCAGATCGCAGCCCTCTGGGGGATGCGCCATCTCGGCCAATGGCTGGCGGGGGAACGCGCCGAGATCCTCGACCGGCGCGCCGCCATTCACGACAACATGCCCCGGATCGCCGCACAGGGCTGGCGGCTTTTGGGCTGCGGCGCCTATTTCGCCTATCTCGCGCATCCCTTTGCCCTGTCCTCTGCCGATCTTGCGCCACGACTGGTGCGCGAGGCGGGGATCCTGCTCTTGCCAGGCACGATGTTTCGGCCCGACGAGGACCACCACGGCGCGCGCGAGTTGCGCGTGGCCTTCGCCAATCTCGACCGCGCCGGGCTCGTCACCCTCTTTGACCGCCTTTCTCAGCTTGGCTGGCCCCTTGCCCCAGAACAAGCCAGCGCGTAGATACGAACGCGCAAGGCATTGTCCGGTGACTGGCAATCAGAAGAGGATAAAATGAAGAGCAAGGGCATAACGAAAACGGCCATCTGGATCCTGATGGGCCTGCTCGTTCTGGGACTGGGCGGCTTTGGTGCAACCAATCTCTCGGGCACCATCCGCAGCGTCGGGTCGGTCGGCACGGCCAAGATCGACGTGACCACCTATGCCCGCGCCTTGCAAAACGAACTGCGCGCGCTGGCCGCCGAACGCGGCACACCGGTGAGTTTTGCCGAAGCCCGTGCCAATGGTCTCGACGGTCAGGTGCTTGCACAGCTTGTCGCACGCGCCGCCCTGGAGCACGAGGCCGCACGGATCGGGATTTCGGTGGGCGATGAAACCCTGCGCAACCAGATCATTGATATCCCCGGATTTCAGGGCCTGACAGGTGAGTTTGACCGCGAGGCTTATCGCTCAGCGCTTCAGCGGGCCGGACTCAATGAGGCCGAATTCGAGAAAAGCATCCGCGCAGAGACAGCAAGCAAGCTCATTCAGGCAGCCGCCGTGTCGGGCTTGCAGGTGCCGTCTGCCTACATCGACACCATGATGACCTATCTGGCCGAGCGCCGCAGCGTTACCTTCGCCGTGCTGGACCGCAGCCAATTGACCACCGGTCTGCCGGTTCCTTCAGACGATGATTTGCGCGCCTATCATCAGACTCACCTGCCTGATTTCACGACGCCCGAGACCAAGAAGATCACCTTTGCCTGGGTTACGCCGGCGCTGATCCTTGATACCGTCGAGGTCGACGAGACAGCGTTGCGCGAGGCTTATGCGGCGCATGAGGCCGAGTTCAACCTGCCCGAACGGCGTCTGGTCGAACGGCTGGTCTACACCGAAACAGAGGCCGCCACGCGCGCCAAGGCGCAGATCGATCAGGGCATCCAATTCGAAATGCTGGTGTCTGAGCGCGGTCTTGAGATGAACGATGTCGATCTTGGGGATGTTGTGGCCCGCGATCTGGGTATCGCAGCAGAGCCGGTCTTTGCCGCGCAGGTCGGTGACATTGTGGGCCCGGTGCAGACCGATCTCGGCCCCGCGCTGTTTCGGGTCAACGCCGTCCTGGCCGCGCATGTCACCCCTTTCGAGGCGGCGGAGCCGGAACTGCGCAACACTCTGGCCCTCGACCGCGCACGCCGCGTGATCGAAGATCAGGCCGACCGGGTTGACGATCTTCTGGCCGGGGGGGCCACGCTGGAAGATGTGGCGCAGGAAACCGATCTGGAACTCGGCAGCATCGACTGGCATCCCGGTCTTGCCGAAGGGATCGCGGGATACGACGACTTTCGCAAGGCGGCCGCCGAGGTCAACGCGGATGCCTATCCGAAGGTCATGCGATTGGCGGATGGCGGTATCTTTGCGCTACGACTCAACGGCGTGGACGCGCCTCGCATTCAACCGCTTGAAGACGTGCGCAACGCCGTGTTGGCAGGCTGGCGATCGCAGGCGACGGTAACTGCCTTAAACGCGCAGATCGCATCACAGCTTGACGCTCTGCGCGGCGGGGCAGCCTTTGCCGATTTCGGTCTCACTGCCGCGGAGGTCAAGGACATCACCCGCAGGGATTATCAGCCAGACGCACCAGCCGCGTTCATCGAGACCGTCTTTGCGATGAAACAGGGCGAGGTGCGGGTCATCGAGGGGGAGGGGCGCATTCATGTCCTGCGCCTCGAGGCAATTCAGCCGCCCGCGGATGAGGATGCCGATCTGGACCGCCTGCGCACCGCCGTGCAAGATCAGGTCGCTGGTGATCTTGGACAGGATCTGTTTCAGCTCCTGTCCGAGGATATCCGGGCCCGAGCCGGCGTCACGCTTGATCAGGCGGCCTTGAATGCCGTCCATGCAAATTTCAACTGAGGACGGCACCGCTTGGATCTGACTCCTTCGTTTGACGACTTTGCCCGCGCCTATGAGGCGGGGGAAAATCAGGTCGTGCATGCCCGCCTTGCCGCCGATCTCGACACGCCCGTGTCGCTGATGCTCAAGCTGACGGACGCAGCGCGCGATGCCTTCCTGCTCGAATCCGTTACCGGAGGCGAGGTGCGAGGGCGCTATTCCATCATCGGCTTCAAACCTGACCTGATCTGGCTGTGTCATGGCCGCACGAGCCGGATCAACCGGCAGGCGCGGTTCGATCCGGAGAGTTTCGAGGACCAGAGCGGCGATCCGCTTGCTGCCCTGCGCGCGCTGATCAGTGAGAGCCGGATCGAGCTGCCCGAGGATCTGCCCGCCGCCAGTGCGGGGCTCTTCGGCTATCTTGGGTATGACATGATCCGTCTGGTCGAGCATCTGCCCGATGTGCCGCCCGACACGCTCGGCCTGCCCGACGCGGTGCTCCTGCGACCCTCGGTGGTGGCGGTGCTGGATGGCGTCAAGGGAGAAGTGATCGTGGTCGCCCCCGCCTGGGTCGGGTCCGGGCAATCGGCGCGCGCGGCCTATGCGCAGGCGGCCGAGCGGGTGATGGATGCGGTGCGCGATCTTGAGCGCGCGCTGCCGCAGGCCAGCCGCAATCTTGGCAAGGCGCATGAGGATGCGGCCCCGGTATCGAACTTTACCCGCGAGGGGTATATGGCCGCCGTCGAGACGGCCAGGGACTATATCCGCGCGGGCGACATCTTTCAGGTGGTGCCAAGTCAGCGCTGGACGCAGCCGTTTCACCAGCCGCCTTTCGCGCTCTACCGAAGCTTGCGGCGCACCAATCCCTCGCCTTTCATGTTCTATTTCAATTTCGGCACGTTTCAGGTGATCGGGGCCAGCCCCGAAATCCTTGTGCGGGTCTTTGGCCGCGAGGTGACGATCCGCCCCATCGCAGGCACAAGGCCGCGCGGGGCCACGCCGGCGGACGATCGCGCGCTCGAGGCTGATCTTCTGGCCGACCAGAAGGAGTTGGCCGAACATCTGATGCTGCTCGATCTGGGGCGCAACGACGTCGGCCGCGTCAGCCGGATCGGCACCGTGCATCCAACCGAGGAATTCACCATCGAGCGCTACAGCCACGTCATGCATATCGTCTCGAATGTGGTGGGCGAGTTGGCCGAGGATCAGGACGCGCTCAGCGCCCTGCTGGCCGGTCTGCCCGCAGGCACGGTCTCAGGCGCGCCCAAGGTCCGCGCGATGGAAATCATCGACGAATTGGAGCCCGAGAAACGTGGCGTCTATGGCGGCGGCGTCGGCTATTTCAGCGCCGGGGGCGACATGGATGTCTGCATCGCCCTGCGCACGGCGGTGGTGAAGGACGACAAGCTCTATATTCAGGCCGGCGGTGGCGTTGTCTATGACAGCGATCCCGAGACGGAATACATGGAAACCGTCCATAAATCCAACGCGATCCGCCGTGCTGCCGCCGATGCGGCGCGCTTTGGCGGTGATGCCAACACCTGATCGCGCTTGCGCCGGGGCAAAGCCTGCGGCATCAGAGGATGCATGGCCCGCCTGATCCTCTTCAACAAGCCCTACGGGGTGCTCACGCAATTCACCGACAAAGGCCCTGCCGACGGTCCCCGCGCAACGCTTGCCAATTACATCGATGTGCCGGGCGTCTATCCGGCAGGGCGGCTTGACCGCGACAGCGAGGGGCTCTTGCTGCTGACCGATGATGGCGGGCTTCAGGCCCGGATCGCCAATCCCCGCTTCAAGACGGAAAAGACCTATTACGTTCAGGTCGAAGGCCTGCCGGAGGACGCCGAGATTGCGGCCTTGCGCGCGGGGGTGACGCTGAAGGACGGCCCAACGCGCCCCGCGCGGGTGGACCGGATGGAGCCGCCTGTGCTCTGGCCGCGCACGCCGCCGGTCCGCTTTCGCAAATCCGTGCCCGATTGCTGGCTGAAACTCACCATATCGGAAGGGCGCAACCGCCAAGTGCGCCGCATGACCGCCCATATCGGCCACCCCACTCTGCGCCTCATCCGCTGGCGCATCGGGGAATGGACGCTGGACGGTCTTTTGCCAGGTCAATGGCGCAAGGTATGAGCAGAGGTGGAATCGCGGACAGGAACCGCTTTGGCCTGTGGCGATCATGCGCGCAGAGCACGGGCAGAACCTGCGCCGCCGCGCGATCACCGAGCAAGGCTCGCACACACACTCACATGCGGATCACACCCCCCGACAGGACCAGGATTTGCCTCTGTGCCGACAGACCCAACCAGCCCTACAGAGTGATCACTCGCTCGCCGCCTTGAGCACCGCCGAAACGGGTGCCAGCGCCACGTTTGCCGCACGATCCTGGAGCCCCCAGACCAGCATCGCGCTGATGGTTTCGTCGCGTAAGCGGCCCAGCATGATAACCCCCTCGGGCTGCTGACCCGCTTTCATCACCGCTTGATCGAGAAAGCGGCGCACGGCAGCAGCCTTTTGGCCCTGCGCGTCGATGTCGCGAAACAGGCTCGCCGAGGGCACGCCTTCCCGCGCGATCAGCTTTTGCGCGGTATTGAGCCCGTTGGGACGCGCCACCAGCCCGTGCCCTGTCTCGAGAAGAATAGGGGCCAGTTGCGCGCTCGCCTCGCGGCTTGACTGCAATCCGCTGCCGGTGCCCTCGAGGACCGCCACCGCCTGTGGCACGCGCGCGAGCCAGGTCTGCATTGCCACCTCGACATCCATGGCGCTTGCGCCTTCGGGCAGGTCGATCATGGCCAGAACCTCGAAACCGGCGGAGTGGTAGCGCTCCGCTGCCGCCGTCGCGCCATCCCAGTTCACATCGACCGCAAAACTCACCGGATAGGGAAAACCCATCAATGCATCCGGGTCGATGCCGCCCGAGCCATCGTCGATCAGGATCAACGCCATCAACGGCTTGCCCTCCGGGTTCTCAAAGCTCGCTGCATTGCGCCAGAGCGCGCCCTGTTGCGTCTCGGGCGCAGGATCTTCTGCAATCGTCTCGGTCGATTGCGGTGCATCCGTGATGGCGGGCAGACGATTGGTCGTCACGCCCTCGGCGCGGTGCTCGATGATCCCCGCAGTCGCAAGCGTGCGGGCGGGTGCCGACGCGCTGTCGGTCGCCAGTTCGGCAACAGTGCCCTCGTCGGGGGCCACCGCATCGGTCATGTCGGGGGCCACCGCATCGGTCATGTCGGGGGGGACCGTGGCAGAGGTGTCCGGCATCAAAGTCGGGGCTGGTTCCTCGACAGGAAAGACCGGGGCTGCGACCTCGACGGTCTCTGGCGCATCGGTCTCCACTGCATCGCCAATGCCGGTCGGGGACAACTCCTGCGCCGGAATGGCAGGGGCAACAGCCTGAGGGCTGGGCAACACCGGACTGTCGGAGACAGCGGCAAGCCCGACAGCAGAATCGCCCGTGGCCGGCAACTGAGCCAGTTCCCCGGCCGTTCCGGTTTCCGGCAACAGCGCAGGAGCGGTATCGGTGCCGCCAAGCGCCGCGAGATCATCCGGCGCGGGGGAGTCGATTCGCTGCGTTTCTGCACTCACCGGCCCCTCTTGCAGCGTCGGCAACGCCGCCTCGGCATCTTCGCGGCGCAGCTCGAATTCCGAACCGGGCGTCACTTCGACGCTCGACGCTTCGGGCGCCATGTCGGTTCGGGGGCTGTCCGGCAGACCGACGGATCGCCCGGTCGATCCACCGATCAGGATCGAGACCCCACCCAGCACGGTTGCCGAGACCAGCGTTCCCGTGATCAGTCCTGCCAGAAGTCCGCGTGCCACTGCCTCTACCCTCGTCTCTGCCTGTTTTGCCTTGTGTTTTGCCTTGTGACTGGTCTTGCGCCCCTTGACGCTGGAGCCCAAGCCTGAACAAGTATATCGCGACCGGGGCCTTGGCCTCCAGCCCCCTTTGAACGAGGATAGGCAAGAATGCTGCTCTTGATCGATAACTACGACAGTTTCACCTATAACCTTGTCCATTACGTTGGCGAATTGGGAGTGGAGACGCAAGTGGTGCGCAATGACGCACTCGACGTGCAACAGGCCATGGCGTGCCATCCGAGCGGAATCCTGCTGTCTCCCGGACCCTGCGATCCCGATCAGGCAGGCATCTGCCTGCCGCTGACGCTGGCCGCAGCCGAGGCGGGCATTCCGCTTTTGGGTGTGTGTCTTGGGCATCAGACCATCGGGCAGGCCTTTGGCGGCAAGGTGATCCGCCATTCAGAGATCGTGCATGGCAAGATGGGGCGGATCCATCATCAGGGCCACGGCGTCTTTGCCGGGCTGCCCTCGCCGTTCGAGGCCACGCGCTATCACTCGCTGGTGGTGGAACGCGCGAGCCTGCCCGACTGTCTGGAGGTGACGGCGGAACTGGCGGACGGCACGATCATGGGGCTGCAACATCGCGACCTGCCGATCCACGGGGTGCAGTTCCATCCCGAATCGATTGCCTCGCAGCATGGTCATGCTCTGCTGAAGAATTTTCTCGACCTGATGCAGGTTCCGGCATGAGCGACGTCATCAAGACTCTGATCGGCACCGCAGCCGATCGCCCGCTGACCCGGACCGAGGCAGAATCGGCATTTCAGATCCTGTTCGAGGGCGAGGCGACCCCGGCGCAGACCGGAGGCCTGTTGATGGCGCTGCGGACGCGCGGCGAGACGGTGGACGAATATGCCGCCGCCGCCGCGGTGATGCGCGCCAAATGTCACAGGGTGCGCGCACCCCAAGGTGCGATGGACATCGTGGGCACCGGCGGCGACGGCAAAGGCACGCTCAACATCTCGACCGCCACCGCCTTTGTCGTGGCGGGCGCGGGCGTGCCGGTGGCCAAGCACGGCAACCGCAACCTGTCGTCCAAATCCGGGGCCGCAGATGCCCTGACGCAGATGGGTATCAATGTCATGGTCGGCGTGCCGGTGGTCGAGCGCGCGCTCGACGAGATCGGAATCGCCTTCATGATGGCGCCGATGCATCATCCGGCGATGGCGCATGTCGGCCCGGTGCGCGCAGAGCTTGGCACCCGCACGATCTTCAACATCCTCGGGCCGCTGACCAATCCGGCGGGGGTCAAGCGGCAGCTCACTGGGGCGTTTTCGCGCCACCTCATCCGGCCGATGGCCGAGACGCTGGGTCAACTGGGATCGGAACGCGCCTGGCTGGTTCATGGTAGCGACGGCACTGACGAGCTGACCATCACCGGCATAAGCTGGGTCGCCACGCTCGAGGAGGATGGCAGCATTCGCGAGGTTGAACTGCATCCCGAGGATTTCGGCCTGCCGGTGCATCCTTTCGAGGCGATCCTTGGCGGCACCCCTGAAGAGAACGCGCAGGCCTTGCGGGCGCTGCTCGACGGCACGCCGGGGGCTTACCGCGATGCAGTCCTGCTCAACGCCGCCGCCGCACTGACCGTGGCGGGTCACGCGACCGACCTGCGCGTCGGCGTGGCGCAGGCTGCCGAAAGCATCGACAGCGGGGCAGCGCGCGCCAAGATCATCGCGCTGGCGAAACTGACATCGGAGGCGAGATGAGCACAACAAGCATTCTGGAGCGGATCAAGGCCTACAAGCTGGAAGAAATCGCCGCCGCAAAGGCCCTGCACCCGTTGGCAGAGATCGAGGTGCTCGCGAAGGACGCCCCAGCGGTGCGCCCGTTCTCACGGGCGCTCCAGAAAGTCAGCAAGGTTGGCTATGGCCTCATCGCCGAGATCAAGAAAGCAAGCCCCTCAAAGGGCCTCATTCGCGCGGATTTTGACCCGACGGCTCTGGCAGAGGCCTATGCAACAGGCGGGGCGACCTGTCTTTCAGTGCTGACCGACACGCCCAGCTTTCAGGGCGCGCCAGACCATCTCGGCCAGGCGCGGGCGGCCTGCGATCTGCCGGTGCTGCGCAAGGACTTCATGTATGATACCTATCAAGTCGCCGAGGCCCGCTCCTGGGGCGCCGATTGCATCCTGATCATCATGGCCAGCGTCTCGGATGCGCTGGCCAAGGAACTGGAAGATGCGGCAACACATTGGGGCATGGATGCGCTGATCGAAGTGCATGATGCCGAGGAACTGGAGCGGGCATCGGCGCTTCATTCCCAGATGATCGGCATCAACAATCGCAATCTCGACACCTTCGAAACCTCGCTCGACGTGACCCGCAAACTGTCAAAACTGGTGCCCGCCGATCGCATGATCGTCAGCGAGAGCGGGCTGGCCACCCCCGCCGATCTGGCCGACATGGCGCGCTATGGCGCGCGCGCCTTTCTGATCGGCGAGACGCTGATGCGCGCCGAGGACGTGGCACAAGCCACGCGAGCGCTTCTGGCCAATCCGCTGACCGCAGGCGGGATGTGATGGCCGATCTCACGCATTTCGACGGTCAGGGCCACGCCCATATGGTCGATGTTTCCGACAAATCGGTGACCGCCCGCGTTGCGGTGGCCGAAGGTTACATCAAGATGGCGCGGGAAACCTTTGATATCATTTCGCAAGGACGCGCCAAGAAAGGTGATGTTCTGGCCGTCGCACGGCTCGCGGGGATCATGGCGGCCAAGCGCACGTCCGATCTCATCCCGCTTTGTCACCCGCTGCCCATCACCAAGGTTGCGGTGGATCTGACCCTCGATCCCGGCCTGCCCGGCGTGCGCATCGCAGCCACGGTCAAGACCACCGGCCAGACCGGGGTGGAGATGGAGGCGCTGACCGCTGCCACGGTGGCCGCGCTCACGGTCTATGACATGGCCAAGGCGGTGGACCGGGCGATGGAGATCGGCGGCGTCCGGGTCAGGCTCAAGGACGGCGGCAAATCGGGGCGGTACGAGGCTCAATGATCACTGTAGACGAGGCCCTCGCACGGCTTTTCGCGCTGGTCGAGCCGCTCGGGATCGAAGAGGTTCCGTTGGTTGAGGCCGCAGGTCGAGTGCTGGCGCGCGATGTGACCGCCAGCCGCGATCAGCCGCCCTTTGCCGCCTCGGCGATGGATGGCTATGCGCTGCGCGCGGGCGAGGCCACCCCGGGCGCCACCTTCACGGTGATCGGCGAGGCTGCGGCGGGGCATGGCTTTGCCGGTGCGGTTGGCCCCGGCCAGGCGGTGCGGATCTTTACCGGCGCGCCGCTGCCCTTGGGGGCCGGGCGGGTCATCCTTCAGGAAGATGTCACGCGGGACGGCGACCGGATGACGCTCGGCCCGGATTTCGGCCCCAAGGACAATATCCGGCCTGCGGGCTGCGATTTCTGTGTCGGACAGGCGCTGAACGCGCCCCGCCGCCTGAGACCGGCCGATCTGGCGCTGCTGGCGTCGATGAATGTGGACGCCGTGCCCGTGCGCCGCAGACCGCAGGTGGCGCTGATCTCTACCGGCGACGAGCTGGTCATGCCGGGCGAAACGCCGGGACCAGATCAGATCATCGCCTCCAACACCTTCGGGCTCAAGGCGTTGCTGGAAGAGCGTGGGGCAAGGGCGCATATTCTGCCGATTGCACGCGATACGGTCCGTTCTCTTGAAACCGCCTTTGATCTCGCCCAAGGGGCTGATCTGATCATCACCATCGGCGGTGCGTCGGTCGGCGATCACGATCTGGTGGGCCGCGTGGCAGGCGATCTGGGGTTGAAACGCGCGTTCTACAAAGTGGCGATGCGACCAGGCAAACCGCTGATGGCGGGCCGTATGGGGTCTGCGGCGATGATCGGGCTGCCCGGCAATCCGGTCTCGGCGATGGTGTGCGGGCATGTCTTCGTGGTGCCGGTGATTACCCGGATGCTGGGGCTGACGGCGGCACCCGCGCCACGCCGCACCACACGCCTTGCCGCCCCCCTGCCCGCCAATGGCCCGCGCGAGCATTACATGCGCGCGCGCCTCACCCGCGAGGGTCTGGTGGCCGAGGATCGGCAAGACAGTTCCCTGCTGAGCATTCTCGCCAGTGCCGACGCATTGCTGGTGCGCCCGATCAACGATCCGGCACGCCAGGCTGGCGAAGACGTGGCCTATCTGCCGCTCTGATGCATTTCGCCCTTTTCAAGACTAGAGCAGTGCTCTATAGCCCCGGTTTCATGCGGGTCTACAGCCTTGGAGGAGCCCGCGCTAACCGATGGAGAGATAACATGGCTGGAGAAATTCCTGATCTTCAAGCCCAGGAACGCACGGGGACAGGCAAGGGCGCCGCTCGTGCAGCCCGCCGTAACGGCATGGTTCCGGGGATCGTATTCGGGGGCGAAAAAGCACCGCTTCCGATCAATATTCCGTTCAATGCGTTGCTCAAGCGGCTGCGCAAGGGGCGCTTCAAGTCGACGCTTTTCAACCTTCAGGTCGAAGGCCATGACGATGTCCGCGTGATCTGCCGCGACGTGCAGCGCGATGTGGTCAAGGACCTGCCGACGCATGTCGATTTCATGCGCCTGCGCCGCACCACGCGGGTGAACCTGTTCATCCATGTCGCATTCATCAATCACGAGGACTGCCCGGCGATACGCAAAGGTGGGGTTCTGACAGTGGTGCGCAACGAGGTCGAATTGAATGTCACCGCCGGCGAAATTCCGGATCATCTGACGGTGGATCTCGCCAAGATCGAAAAAGTCGGCGAAGTGGTGACAATTTCGCAGGTTGCACTTCCCGAAGGCGCGGAACTGGTGATCAAGGACCGTGATTTCGTGATCTGCAACATCTCTGCTCCCTCGGCGCTGAGATCAGGCGGCGGGGCCGACGAGGACGAGGACGAGGACGAGGAAGGCGAAGCCTGAACCGTTTTCGACCGCGCACGACCATCACATGCGGTCTCCGATGCCGGAGGCCGCATTTTTCATGTCTCGCGCAGCTTGCGAAAGCCCAGAATGCGCCCACAGGACGGACCCGGATCATAGGTCAGCCCGGACTGCGACAGGCAGTCGACGATGCGCTTGATCACATGATCCGAATAGCGGCCCGGATGCAGTTCCATCATCACCGTGCGCACGAAGCCGGGCCAGGGCGCGTCAAAGAGCCGTTCCTCGGCCCCCTCGATGTCCATGATGACGACATCGGGGCGAAGGGTCTCCAAGAGATTGTCAAGCCCGAGATGCGGCACCTCGACCGCTGCGCCCGCTGCGCAATCCGCATCCGCCAGACGCGCCGCCCAGAAACTTTTGGCCGCATCAAAGCCGATCAGCGTCCCCGCGCCCGCCCGCCCCGCCACCGCGCCATGTAGGAGCTTGACCGCGCCCAGGCCGTTGCGCTCCAGATTGGCGCGGATGACCGGCAGCATCGCCGGATTGGCCTCGACCGTCGTCACATTCTCGGACCCGGTAATGCGGGCGCAAAGGCAGGCGATAAAGCCGATGCCTGCCCCGAGTTCCAACACCCTTTGACCAGCGCGCAAACGCATCCGGGCGGCATGGGCCTCTTGCGCCTCATACCCACCCGAGGCGAGCTTGGCGGCAATCCTGTCGGTGAGCATTCCATCAGGCACCACGAGGGCCAGGCCGTCGATCCGATACTCTGCCATCTGGCCCCTGCCCCCGGTTGATTCCACGGCCACAAGGCCCTAGACCATCCTCACCAATCATGGGGGCATCGGCAATGCAGCTCTTTGTCGGTCTGGGAAATCCGGGCGCAAAATATGCGCGGAACCGGCACAATGTCGGTTTCATGGCGGTGGATGAAATTCACCGGGCGCATGGCTTTGGCCCGTGGCGGGCGCGGTTTCAGGGCGAGGTGAGCGAGGGCATCCTTGGCGGCGAAAAAGTGATCCTGCTCAAGCCCGCGACCTTCATGAACCTCAGCGGGCAGTCGGTGGGCGAGGCGATGCGGTTCTACAAGATCGACCCCGCTGCGGTGACGGTGTTTCATGACGAGCTTGACCTCGCGCCGGCCAAGCTGCGCGTCAAGCAGGGCGGCGGCCATGCGGGCCATAACGGGCTGCGCTCGATCCACGCCCATATCGGCGAGACCTATCAACGGGTGCGCCTCGGCATCGGTCATCCGGGGCACAAGGACCGGGTGGCACAATATGTGTTGCAGGACTTTGCCAAGACCGATGAGTCATGGCTGGCAGACCTCCTGCACGGCATCGCCGACGGTGCGCCCTGGCTGGCGCAGGGCAAGGCAGACCGGTTTCTCACGAAAGTGGCAAGCCATGTCAGCCCGCCGCGATCCTCAACGACATCGGGATCGGGCGCGGCCCCGCCTTCTGAGGTCAAGGCCGATCCCTCCAACACGCCATCAGACAGCCGAAACCCGCTGCAAAAACTGGTCGACCGGTTCCGCTGAGGCGCGCGGTTGCAGCACCCGAGGCGCGCGCTATAGTGCCGGTGAGACGCGGGCGCCAAGACGGCGTAAGGCTCGACCTGAAGGGACCATAGAGATGACATTCATTGCGATGAACCGTTTTCAGGTGAAACCTGGCCATGAGACAGAATTCGAACGGATGTGGGCGGAGCGCCGGAGCCGCCTTGGCGAAGTACCGGGATTTCGCGAGTTTCGCCTGCTCAAGGGGCCAGAGGGTGCTGGCTACCGGCTCTATTCCAGCCATGTGCTGTGGGACAGCCGCGCGGCCTTTGAGGGGTGGACGAAATCCGAACAGTTCCGCGACAGCCATCGCAATGCCGGTCAACAGGCAACCCGTGATGCAATGATCGGGCCGCCGCAATTCGAGGGGTTCGAGACGGTCCTGGTCGAAGGCAGAGACGCGGCAGGGGGAACAGAATGATGCAAAAGGACAAGTCGGTCAATGTCTTGGGGGGCGCACTTGAGACCTGCTCGCGCAATCCGCTGACCGGGTTTTTTCGCGACGGTCACTGCAACACCTGCACCGAAGATCGCGGCAGCCACACGGTATGCGCGCTGATGACGGCAGAGTTTCTGGCATTCTCGAAATATGTCGGCAATGACCTCAGCACCCCGCATCCCGAGTTTGGCTTTGCCGGGCTGAAGCCCGGCGATCAGTGGTGTCTGTGCGCCGCGCGATTCCTTCAAGCGCATGACGAGGGCTGCGCGCCGCAGGTGCGGCTTGAGGCCACGCATGAGCGCGCGCTCGAGATCGTGCCGCTCGTCATTCTCAAACAGCACGCCCCAGCCTGAGGAGAAAGCACAGCCATGGCCACGGTGCCCCTGATCGACGACGAGGGTGCGAGCGCCGAGGTGCGCGCCGTATTCGACGATATCCGCGCCACGCGCGGCAGCGATTTCATCAACAATTTCTGGCGTGCGCTGGCGCATGACCCGGCCCTGCTGCGCGCCACATGGGAGCGGCTCAAGGCGGTGATGGGCCCCGGCGCGCTCGATCCGCTAACCAAGGAGATGATCTATATCGCGGTCTCGGTGGCCAATGGATGCAGCTATTGCGCGCATTCGCACACCGCGGCGGGGCGCGCCAAGGGCATGACACCCGAACAGCATGGCGAGGTGATGGCCGTGATCGGCATGGCGGCGCAGACCAATGCGCTGGCGACCGCGCTGCAAGTGCCTGTGGACGAGGCCTTTCTGGCTTGAGGCGCCGCGCGCCTCAGATCTTCATGTCAAAGCCCAGATGCTTGGCGACGGTAAAGATGTCCTTGTCGCCGCGTCCGCACATGTTCATCACCAACAGATGATCGGCGGGCAGGGTTGGGGCGATCTTCATCACATGGGCCAGCGCGTGGCTGGGCTCCAGGGCCGGAATAATGCCTTCGAGCGTGCAACTGAGCTGAAACGCCTCCAGCGCCTCGACATCGGTGATCGAGACATACTTGGCGCGCCCGGTCTCGTGCAGCCAGCTATGCTCGGGGCCGATGCCGGGATAGTCGAGCCCGGCCGAGATCGAATGGCCTTCGAGGATCTGCCCGTCGGCATCCTGCAAGAGATAGGTGCGGTTGCCATGCAGAACACCAGGCCGCCCCCCGGTGAGCGATGCGCAATGCTCCATCCGCTCATCGACGCCATGGCCGCCCGCCTCAACCCCGATGATATTCACGGTCGGATCGTCGAGGAATGGGTAGAAAAGGCCCATCGCGTTCGACCCGCCGCCGATGGCCGCGACCAAAGTATCGGGCAGGCGGCCCTCGGCGGCCTGCATCTGCTCGCGCACCTCCTTGCCGATGATCGACTGGAAATCGCGCACCATGGCCGGATAGGGATGCGGCCCCGCCACCGTGCCGATGCAATAGAAGGTGTCGCGCACATTCGTCACCCAATCGCGCAGCGCGTCGTTCATCGCGTCCTTGAGCGTGCCGCGCCCCGAGGTGACGGGGATCACCTCGGCCCCCAGAAGGCGCATCCGGAACACGTTGGGCGCCTGCCGCTCGACATCATGCGCGCCCATGTAGACCACGCATTTGAGCCCGAACTTGGCGCAGACCGTGGCGGTGGCCACACCATGCTGTCCGGCGCCGGTTTCCGCGATGATCCGCTTCTTGCCCATGCGGCGGGCGAGGATGATCTGGCCCAGCACGTTGTTGATCTTGTGCGCGCCGGTATGATTGAGCTCGTCGCGCTTCATGTAGATCTTGGCGCCGGCCAGATGCTGCGTCAGCCGGTCGGCATAATAGAGCGGCGAGGGGCGGCCCACGTAATGCGTCCAGAGATCCTGCATCTCGGCCCAGAATGTCTGGTCGGTCTTGGCATGTTCATACTGCTCTTCCAGTTCCAGAATGAGCGGCATCAGGGTTTCCGAGACAAAGCGCCCGCCGAACATGCCGAATCGGCCCTTTTCGTCAGGACCGGTCATGAAGCTGTTGAAGAGATCGTTCATTGTCTCTGGCCTCTATCTTTCGGGAAACTCTGCCGATCAATAGGGGACGCGCTGAGGATTTTCCAGCGAAAAGCAGGGCTGTCAGAGCGCGCGGATCACATAGAGACGGGACCAGAGATCGGGCTCTGCGAGCAGAAAGGGCAAGAAGGGCTCCGAGCGTTGCACAATTGCGATGCGGCCGCTGTCCACGAGGGCCTCAAGCACCACCTGAAAGCCTTGGGACTTCCATGTCGCCTCGAGCAGGTTGAAGACACCAAACCCGCCGGGGCGCATGACGCGGATCAGATGGATGAGGCTTTCGGGCGGGGCATGGCCGGGACCGAAGGCGCCGACACAGACAAAGCCCGCAAAGCTGTGATCTGCAAAGGGCAGGCCGCTGCCCATCTCCGCCTCGACCAGTTCGGCATAAATCCCAGTCGCCTGCGCGGCCGCCAGCATGCCGGGCGAGAGATCACAACCGGTGATCGGGCCATAGCCAAGAACGTTGAGGCTTTCGCCGACCAGCCCGGTGCCGCAAGCGGCATCGAGCACCGGCCCCTCGGTCAGCCCCATGAAGCGGGCAAACATCGCCGCGCCAAGGGCGGGGAGACGAAAACCGCGTGCCAGATTATCGGCGTCATAACTCTGCGCCCAGTCGTTGTAGAGGAGGCGGGACTGCTCGGGCGTCTTGGCGCCGTAGACATCGCTCAGATCATCTGGGTTGCGGGTCATCGCGGCCTCTTGCTGATTTTACGGCCAAAGCATCGGGTGCCGCTTGAGCGATGTCAACCGGATCGCCTAGTCGAGCGCGCGCTTGAAGCCCAGATGCGAGGCTGTGAAGCCAAGGCTCTCGTAAAAGCGGCGGCTGTCGCTGCGGGTCGCATTCATCGTCAACTGGATCAGGCGACACCCGGCCGCGCGGGCGCGCGCCTCAACATCCTCGAACATCCGGTGGCCCAGACCCTGCCCGCGCAGAGGGCTGGCGATACGCACGCTTTCCACCTGTGCACGGCGTGCGGCCACGAGTGACAAACCGCTGACGAAGGTCAGCTGATAGGTTGCCACCACCGCCCCCGCCGTTTCAACGCCCACGATCAGATGATTGCTGCCCTCGGCCTGCATCGCGTCGAAGGCCGCAAGGTAGTGGTTCATGTCAGCCATCTCGCGCCCCTGCCCCAGCATGTCATCGCGCAAGAGCGCCACGATCTGTGGCACCTCGTCACGGCGCGCCGGGCGAAAGGAGATCATCCGCGGGCATTCGCGATGAAGGCGCGGATCAGGTCCGCATCCTTGACCCCCGGCGCGGATTCAACGCCCGAGGACACATCGAGTTGTCGCGCCCCGGTGCGCGCGATGGCCTCGGCCACATTGTCGGGGGTGAGACCTCCGGCCAGCAGCCACGGCAGCGGCCAGTCGCGCCCTGCAATCAGCGTCCAGTCAAAAGCCAAGGCATTTCCGCCGGGCCGGGTGGCCCCCTTGGGCGACTTGGCGTCAATCAGGAGTTGATCCGCCACCCCGGCGAAGAGGTCGATCTGCGCCAGATCGGCGGCCCCGGCGATGCCGATGGCCTTCATCACCGGCAGGCCATAGCGTGCCTTGACCTCGGCCACGCGCGCCGGACTCTCATGACCATGGAGTTGCAGCATGTCGAGCGGCACTGTCGCAGTCAGCGCATCAAGGGCCGCGTCATCGGCATCCACCGTGAGCGCCACCTTGGCGACACCCGGCGGAACGCCGAGCGCAAGGGCGCGCGCCTGATCCGGCGTGACATGGCGCGGAGACCTGTCAAAAAACACAAACCCGACATAAGCCGCACCCGCCGAGACCGCGACGGCCACGTCGGCAGTTGCGGTCAGGCCGCAAATCTTGATCCGCATGTCCTGTGGCATGGCCCGTGCCTAGCTGGCCCGGTCGAGAAGCGCCAGAACCTCGTCGCGGCTCTCGTGCTGCGTGCCTTTGAGCCGGGCAACCTCGGCCCGTAAGCTGGCCAATTCGCGGGCGGTGCGCGCCGCCGCCACGCGCTCGCCCGCCTCACGGATCCACTCCCAGATAAAGCCCACAATCAGCCCCATCAGGATACCACCGAAAATGACGACAAACAGCGGCAGATCATAGGTCGGGTTGAGCGCCGCAAACCCGGAGAGTTCATCAGGCAACACCCGGAGCGTGACCACTCCACGATTGGCCAACGCAATCAGAACAAGCGCAAGGCCGAAGATCGCAATCGAGGCGTAACGGATATAGCGCATGGCTTACTTACCGTTCAGTCGGTCGCGCAAGAGCTTGCCGGTCTTGAAGAAGGGAACAAATTTTTCTTCGACATCGACACTCTCGCCGGTGCGCGGGTTGCGCCCGGTGCGGGCATCGCGCTTCTTGACCGAAAACGCGCCAAAGCCGCGCAACTCGACCCGGTTGCCATTGGCGAGGGCATCCGAGATCTCGGTAAAGATGGTATTGACGATACGTTCGACGTCACGCTGATAGAGATGCGGATTATCGTCTGCAATTTTCTGGATAAGTTCCGATCGGATCATCGGTCGTTTCTCCCCCGGCCTTATGGTTTGGTCTTTCTAGGCAGCTGCGCCGACTATAGCCAGAATGCCGCAAATCCCAAATAGAAAGCCGGGGCCAAGAGGCGGAAATCTATGCCATTTTTCACCATTTCCTGCAAATATTCTCAAACATGTCCGGTCTGAACCCGGGATATCGCCGCCATCTGTCGGTTGCTGCGGCGCGGCATTGCTGTGATTCGGATTGTGGCCCGGGGGTCAGACCCGCCGCGCAGATGTGGACTTTGCGCCGCAAGCGCCGCATGGTCTGGCGCAATCAGCACGAGACGCGCATGTCGGCACACAAGATCATCATCGACACCGACCCCGGACAGGATGACGCTGTAGCCATCCTGTTTGCCTTGGCCTGTCCCGAAGCGCTCGAGGTGCTGGCACTCACCTGTGTCGCGGGAAATGTGCAGCTCGAGATGACCACCCGAAACGCGCGCAGGATCTGCGAACTGGCGGGCCGATGCGATCTGCCGGTCCATGCCGGGTGTGACCGGCCGATAGGGCGCGATCTGGTCACGGCAGAGCAGGTGCATGGCCGCTCTGGCCTCGATGGGCCGGATCTGCCAGAGCCCCTGATGCCGGTGCAGCGGGTGCATGCCGTCGATCTGATCATCGACACGCTGCACCGGCAGCCGTCGGGAAGCGTGACTCTGGTGGCGATCGGGCCGCTCACCAATATCGCGACGGCCTTTGAAGCAGCCCCCGACATCATTGAACGCGTTCATGAAATCGTTCTGATGGGAGGCGCCTATGCGGCCCATGGCAATGTCACGCCGGTCGCCGAGTTCAACATCCATGTCGATCCGCAGGCAGCCGATATCGTGGTTCATTCGGGTGTGCCCCTCGTAATGCTGCCGCTTGATGTGACCCACAAGGTGTTGGTGACGCGGGCGCGCAACGCGGCGTTTCGTGCACTTGGCACCCCGGTGGGCCGGGCAGTCGCGGATCTGACCGGGTTCTTCGGGCGCTACAATGCCGAACGCCATGGCGCGGATGCGGCGCCGCTGCATGATCCCTGCACCATCGGCTGGCTGCTGCGCCCTGATCTCTTTTCCGCGCGCCGGGTCAATGTCGCGATCGAGACGCAATCAGAGTTGACGATGGGCATGACGGTGGTGGACTGGTGGGGCGTCAGCGGGCACGCGGCCAATGCAACCTTTGTCCATGATGTCGATGCGGATGGTTTCTTCGCGTTTCTGACAGACAGGCTGGCACGGCTATGACAGCGCTCACCTTGGCGCGGCCCGACGATCTGGAACGGCTTTTGCCGCTGGTTGCAGCCTGTCACGCCGAAACCGGAATTGTGCAGGATGACAGCCTGCGCCGCGCCGCACTGGTGCCGGTGTTGGAGGGCAACCCGCATGCCGCCGTCTATCTCATCGGACCGCGGCGCACGCCCATCGGCTATGTCATGCTCAGTTTTGGCTGGTCACTGGAATTTGCCGGTCTCGACGGCACGGTTGATGAGATCTACATCCGCCCCACCGTGCGCAGGCGCGGGATTGGCACCGAGGTGATGAGCGCCCTGCCCCGTGCGTTGGCGGGGGCAGGCCTGAAGGCGCTGCATCTCATCCTCCGGCACGACAATCACGGGGCACGCAAACTCTATGAAAGGCTGCAATTCGTCGCCAGAGACGATGACATCCGGATGACACTCAAGCTCTAGACATTTGCCGGCCTGACCTGAGGGCAGGATGAGATCGGGATGAGGCCTGCCCGCGGTGGCAGGGTCGTTTGCGACATCCTTCGCCGGGAAGCGGTCCGCAAGCGCCCCAATGCTGCTTGCAGCCTTCGGTCGGAGGCGGCACCCCGGAATGGTCTCGCGCTTGGCAAAGACCGACTCGATCGGGGTCGGGTCAGGGCTCAAGGGCGGGGCAGGAAGAACAGCGACGCCCTTGCCGGCCGGTTTCGCCTGCGTCCGACATGGGGCGGCTCGGACACCGGGCCCCGGACAAGACGACGCCAGGCCCCGGCGCTGCGGTCAGATCCGCAACCGGGCTCACGCCGCCTCGCGCCTCAGCGATTGGGCCATGCAGTGAATGCCGCCGCCGGTTTTCGAGATTTCCGACATGTCGATGGCGGCCACGTCAAAACCGCGGGCGCGCAACTGCCCGATCAAGGATTTCGAGATGGCGGGAGCGATCACCCGGTCACGACCGAGGGACATGAAGTTGCAGCCGAGCGCCATAGTGTCGCGGAACGGTACGTCGATGATCTCGTGGCCCTTGGCCTTGAGCCAGTCAACGATGCCCGGCTCGGTGCAATCCAGACAGACTGCGGTCAGCTTGGGGGCGATCGGCACCACCATCAGATCGATATGGACGTAGTATTCGTCGATGAAGGCAAGCCGGGTCTCCCAACCCTCGGCCTCGAACCAGCTTTGGACCTGCCGCGCGCCTTCTTCCTGAGTGCGCGCTCCACCGCAGCCGATCAGCACGCAGCCTTCTTCGATGACGTTGAAATCGCCGCCCTCGAAGGTGCCTGCCGTGACCATGTCATAGATCGGGATGCCAAGCTGTTCATAGGTTCTGATCGCGGCATAGTTCTCGCCGCGCCGCCACCAGTTCGCCATCGTGGTGATGATGGCGCCATAGGGCGTCATGACCGAGCTGTCGCGGGCGTAAACCTGCATCGGCAGTTCGGGGTTGGGCTTGTGCATATGCACCTTGACCCCGAAATGCTCGTAGGCCGAGACCAGTTCGGCATGTTGGGCCTGACCGACCTGAATGTTGCAGGGGTCTTCGCGCAGAAACTTGCGCGACAGCGACGATGTGGACAGATGCCGCAGATGCATGGGGCTGCCGAGGAGGACATCGGTCAGGGGATCGGTTTCGTTGCGAAACCCCCATCCCTCCAACGGTTTCGTGCCACCTTTGGGATTGCGGCGTTGCAGGTCAAAGGGTTCGGATCCGTGGCGATAGGTTTGCATCTTCGGTCTCTCCTGTTTCAGGCACCGGGCATGGCGGAGGGAATCCACCAGTCGTGCCCGCGCGGGGTTGTAATGTATTCGGGCCAGCGAAAATGGATGGGCGGGGGATAGTCGCACAGGGGCGGCGTCCAGTTGGTGCCGCCAATGCCGCCGCCGGTGCGGTGGACAAACTCGGCCATGGCCGCGTCGCGCGATGGTTTGTCTTCCAGAAGGCGCAGCGCCGACAGGGCAAGGATCCTCGCTGCCGTCTGCACCATCGGGTCGATTGTCACGGGAATGCCGCCAAGAGCGTTCATCACCCATCCGGGATAGGCCTGCCCCTCCGGGGCCTTCAGCGCGGGCCGAGCGACATAGAACCGCGCGGTGGGGGCATGCCATGTCATCTCTGTGTAATCGTCAGAGGTGGAGTGCTGTTGCGAGGGCGGCAGATCGCGGCGCAGGATGGCCTCGGCCTGCTGCGGGTCGATCAGGCGGCTCATGTCGTCAATGAATGGTTCGGCCATCGGCTCCATCCCGAGGCCCGCCTGGATCTCCTGCGCTACGGCTGTTGCCGACTCGTCCCAGACCGGCGCGCCTACGGTCTGCATTGCCTCCCAGACCAATGCCGCAATCGCATGATTGGCCAGTCCGGGCCTTGACTTGCAGACCCAATGCCGCTCCCAGCGGCAGCCGGTCATCAGAGCGGCGGCAGCGGCATTGCGGTCCAGCACCGCTGTCACCTGATCGGCCATGGCGATGGTCGGCACCCGGATCATGTATTGCAGTTCGGCCAGTCCGGCAGGCAGGTTGTCGGCGGTGGCCTGCCCCGCCGTCAGGATCGCCTCGGAGACCGACCAGCCGCCCTGATGGGGAAGCATCGCCTCGCGCAGGGATTTCGAGGTCTGATACATCAGCGTCAGCGCATCATTCGCCCCCGGCGCGCGCGCGGCGGAATGCGCCTGCGGGATCGGAGCGCCGTCATCGCTGCACCAGCTTTCGGGCGCGTCACACCGAAAGCGGTAGACCATTGCATAGGCTGCACCGCAGTGGGTTTCCCAGCGCACGGTATTGCACATCGGCAGCATGTAGAACGGATGGAACGACAGGATCGCCGCCAAGCCGTCATAATAGCCCGCAGCAGCATGAATGGGCTTTGACCCGCGCACCTTTTCGGCAGGCTCACCGGTAAAGCGCAAACCGCCGGGGATGTTGTGGGCCACCATCGCCGCCTTGATCGCCAAGAGCGCGCCGAGCCCCGCTATCCCCAGCCCCGAATGCGGATCGGTATGCCCGCCGGCCTGATAGCCCAGCCCCGCGCGGGGTTCGCGCCTTGTGCTGGCGGCCTGACAATTGCCGGGCACCGCATCATACTCGGCATAAAGCCCGATCACCGGACCCGGCCCGTTCGACCAGTCGGCACAAAAGGCGGTGGGCATCCCGCCAGACCCTTCCTCGACCGCAAAGCCTTCGGCGCGCAGTCGCTCGACATACCACGCGGTCGAGCGATATTCACGCCACGCCGTCTCGCCAAAGCCAAAGATCGTCGCCGTCCAGTCCGACAGATCGCGGGCACGCGCAGCGATGTCGCGAAGGGCGAAGTTTTGGGCAGGGCTTGGGGTCATCTGTCTATCCATCAGGCAAAGACTAATCAGCGCTGCCTTGGCAAAGGAAGTGAAACCTTTTCCTTTGCTCGGCAAACAGTTTTCACCTATCGAATTGCAGGCTTGCTTGACCCGGCCAAACTCGGCCCAGAAAGAGGCGCTGCCGTGATGAGAATTCCGTCCACACAAGCCCTGCGCGCGCTGGTCAGCTTTGCCCGCCATGGATCAGTCTGGCAGGCGGCAGATGAGTTGAACCTGACGCGGTCCGCCGTCAGTCATCAGTTGCGGATGCTGGAGCGAGATCTGGACTTTCACATGCTGAACCGCGTTGGCACCCGGGTGGAACTGACCGCCCAGGGCCGCGCCTATGCCGAAGACGTGCGGCAGGCGCTTCTGGCCATCTCGGGCTCTGCCGCCCGAAACACCGGGCGCGGGGTTGCGGGCCGCCTTACGGTCAGCTGCGCGCCGGGCTTCGCCTCCAGTTGGCTGTGCAACAAGATCGCGCGCTTTACCTCTGCCTATCCCGATGTTGCCTTGTCGATCATCACGCCGCGCCGTCTGGGCGAAGTGACCAACCCCGATGTTGATCTGTTCATCACCTATGGAAATGGCGAATTTGCGGATATGCAAAGCGAACATATCCTCGATGTAGTCTCCTCGCCGGTGTGCAGCCCGGCCATGGTGAACCGGTTGGGCGGCATGCCTGAACCCCGTGATGCGCTGCGTCTGGGGCTCCTGCATCTGTTGAATCACGAGGATTGGGCGCTGTGGTTTTCCTCGGTCGGGCTGGACCCCAGCCTTGCGGCAAGGGGGGTGGTGTTTTCCGATATGCATCTGGTCTATGCCGCCGCCCTTGCCGGTCAGGGCATTGCAATGGGCGACGTCATCCTGTCGCAAGGCGCCTTGAGCAGCGGCAAATTGGTGCGCCCCTTTGAGCACGAGGTCCGCGCGCCGCGCGCCTATTACATGGCTGTTCCTCTGGCCATCGCGGAAAACCCCACGGTCATGGCCTTTCGAAGCTGGCTGCGCGCCGAACTTGACCAGGGCTTCGCCCTGCCCCTGGGGGGAGCGGGAAACCGGTAATGGAAAATTTTATTTGTCGCTAATATGAAAAACTATCATTTGTGCCAGCCTGGCCCTGACCTTTAGGATTTGGGTCAAGACGGGGGATCACGGATGAACAAGCCAAGGCCGGCAGAGATTGGCGCAGAAGGGATCAGCAAATCTTTCGGCACCTTTGTGGCCCTGTCCGATATCAGCCTGACCATTGGTAGAGGCGAGTTTCTGACGCTGCTTGGACCATCGGGTTCTGGCAAGACCACATTCCTGATGATTCTTGCCGGGTTCGAGGCAGCAACACGCGGCAGGCTGACGCTGGACGGCGCCGACATGACCCTGACCCCGGCCGAGGCGCGGGCCTTTGGCATGGTGTTTCAGGGCTATGCGCTGTTTCCGCACATGACGGCAGAAGAAAACATTGCCTTTCCATTGAAGGTGCAGCGCCGGTCGGCGGCGGACATCACACGCCGCGTGGCGGAGATGATCGAAATGGTAGGCCTCGGCGGGCACGGCCACAAACGGCCGTCAAGCTTGTCGGGGGGCCAGCAACAGCGCGTTGCTCTGGCCCGCGCGCTGGCCTATGATCCGCCGGTCTTGTTACTGGATGAGCCGTTTTCGGCCCTGGACAAAAACCTGCGGGGCCAGATGCAAGACGAGGCCCGCCGCCTGCACCGTGATCTGGGCACGACCTTTGTCTTTGTGACCCATGATCAGTCCGAAGCTCTGGCTCTGTCCAGCCGGGTCGCCATCTTCAACCATGGCATCTTGCAGCAGATCGCCCCGCCAGAACAGGTATACGAGCGCCCGTCCAATCGCTTTGTTGCGGAATTTCTTGGTAATATCAATGTTTTGAATCTGACCGATGTCAAGGCCGATACCAGTGGTGCAACCGGAAGTTTCGAAGGACAGACCCTGCGCATGGCGGCCCGTCTGGGCCCGGCAAGCGCCACCTTCGCTCTGCGCCCAGAGCACATGACCCTGCACGCAGACCACCCCCAGAGCGGCAATGCCATTCGGGTGCGCTTGATCGACATGACCTATCTTGGGGCAGAGACCCAGCTTGCGCTGAAAACGCAAGGGGGGGTCACGATCACCCTCTCCCATCCCACCGCGACCTTGCCGGGCGATCTGTCTGCCGGGTCACGGGTCTGGGTCGGCTGGCCCGCCGATCAAGGAATCTTTCTGTAATTGCCTGCGGCCCGGATGCCCTGGGTCTTCGTTCAAAACACGTCACAAGGGAGACTGTCGATGAATACCCATTTTGAAGCCGACCAGTTCGAAATTCTGGCCGAAAAGGCCCGCAAGGGCACCATCTCGCGTCGCCGCTTTACCGAGCTTGCAGTGGCGCTGATGGGCACTGCCGCCGTGTCATTGCGCGGCACCCCGGTTCTGGCTGCCTCGGGCGAGCTGGTTTTCGTCAACTGGGGCGGCGATGCAGTGACCGCCTATGACACAGCCTATGGCGCCCCGTTTCTGGCCGAGACCGGGATCGTCGTCAAACAGGACGGGTCAGGCCCCAGCGAAGGTGCCATCCAGGCCCAGTTCGAAAGCGGCAAACCCTCATGGGACATCGTCGACGCCGATCCCTTCTCAGCTCAGTCCCTTGGCAAGAAGGGCATGATGGAGCCGATCGACTACACCGTGGTCGACAAGACCAAGACGCGCGAGGGCTTTGGCTGGGAATATGCGGCGTCGAGCTATTTCTACAGCTATATCATCGCCTATGACGCCAAGAAGTTCGGGGCCTGCGAGACAACATCGACCCGGCGATTGCCGCCATTTCGGTGATCCTGATCTGCGTCGTCGGGGCGGTGATCCTGATCAAGACCCTGTGGCAAAGCCGCAGCGAGGCAAAATGACCGGCGGACAGGTCAAAAGCACAGGCGTCTATCTGACCCGGCTGTTGAATACACAAGGGATCGAGATCATTTCGACATGCGCAGCGCGCATCGGGTCGCACTGTTTCGGGGTCTGTCGGGGCGCGACCTGGTTTCTGTCGGGGCATGTGCGGACCGCTTCAAATCACAGGACGGCGTAAACGAGACTGTCACCGAAGGATGGGCTTCATTCCGATCTCATCATGCCCTAGGGTCACTTCATGAGTCTGTGGATCCCCTTTCAGAACAGCTATGCCCAACTGCCCGCGCGCTTCTTTACGCGACAGAGTGCCATTCCGGTATCGGCCCCGCGGCTGATCCGCTTCAACAGGGCGCTGGCCGAGGATCTGGGGATCACCGCGGATGACGATCTGGAACTGGCGCTGGTCTTTTCCGGCAACGCGCTGCCGACGGGCGCAAGCCCACTGGCGCAGGTCTATGCGGGCCATCAGTTCGGCGGGTTTTCCCCGCAACTGGGTGATGGGCGCGCGCTGCTTCTGGGCGAGGTGGTCGATCGGCAGGAGCGGCGCCACGACATCCAGCTCAAGGGCTCCGGACCGACCCCCTATTCGCGGATGGGAGACGGCCGCGCCTGGCTGGGACCGGTCCTGCGCGAATACCTCGTGTCAGAGGCGATGCACAAGCTTGGCTTACCCACAACCCGCGCCTTGGCAGCCGTTGCGACCGGTGAACGGGTCTATCGCGAGGCGGGCGCGCTGCCGGGTGCGGTGCTGACGCGGGTCGCCGCCAGCCATCTGCGGGTCGGCACGTTTCAGTATTTCGCAGCGCGGCGCGATATCGACGGGCTGCGCGCGCTCTATGACTACACCGTCGCGCGGCATTACCCAAAGGCCGAAGGCCCGGCGCATCTGCTGGCCAAGGTGATCCGGGCGCAGGCGCGGCTGGTGGCAGGATGGCTGTCGGTCGGCTTCATCCATGGGGTGATGAACACCGACAACACGGCAATTTCCGGCGAGACGATCGATTATGGCCCCTGCGCCTTTCTGGATCAGTATCACCCGCAGACGGTGTTCAGTTCGATCGATGCCCATGGCCGCTATGCCTATGGCAATCAGGCGCATGTCATCGTCTGGAACATGGCGCAATTCGCCACCGCCCTCGTGCCGCTGATGCCCGATCAGGACGATGCGATTGCGGAATTCACCGCGCTCGTGCATGCAATGCCCGATCAGATCGAAACCGAGTGGCGCCGCGCCTTTGGCCGCAAGATCGGGATCGCCGAGGCAACGGCGCAGGATGCCGCGATGGTGGGCGACCTGCTGGCGCGGATGGCTGCGGGACGGGCGGATTTCACCAATACATTCCGGGGATTGATCGATGGCACCGCGCGCGATCAATTTCTCGACCGCGCGGCATTTGACGCCTGGGAGAGGGGCTGGCGCGCACGAATTGCGCGCGAAGCGGATCCCGAAGGTGTGATGCGCGCCGCAAACCCCGCCTACATCCCGCGCAACCACCGCATCGAGCAGATGATCGAGGCCGCAGTGGCAGGAGATTACGCGCCCTTCGAGCGGTTGCTGGCGGTGCTGGCAAGGCCCTATCAGGACCAGCCCGGGGCGGACGACCTGCGTCATCCGCCAGAGCCATCAGAAGTGGTGCGCGCCACCTTTTGCGGCACCTGAGCGGGTCAGGCCGCCGCTGCGCGCGCGCTGCCGCCGCCACCCGACCTGCGCCGCCGGTTGCCGGGCTTGCTCTGCGGCTTGCCGCCGCCAAACCCGCCCCCGAAACCACCGCCACCACCGCGCCGCTGCGGGCCGCCGCGCCCGCCCGCGGGTTTGGCCGCCTTGGGATCGGGCAGGACCTCCCACGGATGGCCCGAGGCCACCGGGATCGTGGTGCCCAGCACCTTCTGGATGTCCTTCAATTCACCCATCTCGTCGGGCGCACAAAAGGCAATCGCCGCGCCGTCGCGTCCGGCGCGCGCGGTGCGGCCGATCCGGTGGACATAATTGTCGGGCACATTGGGCAATTCGTAGTTGTAGACATGTTTGACATCCGGGATGTCGAGGCCGCGCGCCGCGACGTCGGTGGCGACCAGCACCTTGACCCGCCCGTCGCGAAAGGCCTGAAGCGCGCGCTCGCGCTGGCCCTGGCTCTTGTTGCCGTGAATCGCCGCCACCGCAAAGCCCGCCTGTTCGAGCCGCCGGGCGAGCTTGTCCGACCCATGCTTGGTGCGTCCAAAGACCAGCGCCAGTTCGGCCTTGTGCTTGCCCAGAAGTTCGATCAACAGATCGGGCTTGGCCGCCTTGGCGATGAAATGCACCTCTTGGGTCACATTGTCGGCAGCCTTGCCCGGAGGGCTCACGGCGACGCGTTTGGGATGGCGCAGGTAGGCGCCGGCAATCTCTTCCATCTGTTTCGGCATGGTGGCCGAAAAGAGCATGGTCTGCCGTTCGGCCGGGATCAGCCCCGCAATCCGGCGCAAGGCGTGGATAAAGCCCAGATCGAGCATCTGATCGGCCTCGTCAAGCACCAGAAAGCGTGCGGCATCAAGGCGCACGGCACGGCGGTCAATGAGATCGAGAAGACGGCCCGGCGTTGCGACCAGAATGTCGATGCCCCGGTCAAGCTGCTTGATCTGGGGATTGATCGAGGCGCCCCCCACCACGACACCGATCTTGATCGGCGTGTCGCGGACCAGCGGCAGGAGTGCATCGCGGATCTGTCCCGCAAGTTCCCGCGTGGGCGCGAGGATCAGGCTGCGCACGGTTTTCGGCGCGGGACGGCCCGCATCCTCCATCAGCCGCGTGATCAGCGGCAGGCCAAAGGCCATGGTCTTGCCGGTGCCGGTCTGCGCCAGCCCGATCACGTCAAATCCGTTGAGCGCATGTGGGATCGCATGGGTCTGGATCGGGGTCGGCTCGCTGATGCCCTGAGCACCAAGTTTGCGCACGAGGACGGCCGGCAGGCCCATTTCGTCAAATAAGTTCAAACTCTTTCCTTTCGGGGAAATCGGCCCGCAGGCCCGCACCCCATGACAGGCGGTGACAATCACCGCCCGGTCGTCGTGGTTGCACCTGCGACAGACAGGAGACCGAATGCCCCCAGCTCCGACAGGTGTTTGGCCCCACGCGTGATCTTGGGAACAGGTCCGCGACGTTTCATAAGGATCGCCCCACAGGGCAGTGCTGCTCACGCGGCAGGAAACATCGGTTAGGGTGCATATGGACAGTGCCGCCGCACAAGTCAAGCGCGCGGTTGGTTCGATTGTCGGCAAATACTCTCGCTTTGCAAGGTGAGCGCGGCCTGCGCCGATCAGCGGGCCGCCGCAATCGCGGGCAGGATCGTGCTGTCCAACACCCTTTGGGTGATCGGTCCCGCAAAGCGCAGAACAATGTTTCCCTTGCCATCAATGACATAGGTTTCCGGCACGCCGTAGACCCCCCAGTTCAGCGCCATCCGTCCCTCTGCATCGGCACCCAGAGCAGTATAGGGGTTCCCCAACTCTTTCAGAAAGCCCAGAGCATTGTCGGGCTTGTCCTTGTAATTCACCCCATAGATCGTCACCCCATCCGCCGCCAGTTGCGCCAGATTGGGATGTTCGACCCGGCAGGGCGCGCACCAGCTTGCCCAGTAGTTGACCAGCTTCACTTCCCCGGTGCGCAGATCGCTGTCGGAGAACAGCATCGACTCGCCAAGCGGTGTGATCTGAACCGCCGGAGCGGGCTTGCCCGCCAGAGCAGAGGGCAGCTCATCGGGGTTCTCGCGTTGCAACCCAACCAGGGCCAACCCGGCGAATCCGGCGAAGATCACCAAAGGTGCCAGCATCAAGGGGGAGAGTTTAGCCATCCGTTTTCAACTTCTTTTCAATCGTTTGCAGGTCGGTCCTCATGCGATTTGAGCGCAGAACGCTGACCACGATCAGTGCCACGATCAGCACGACCGACAGGGCATAGGCGGACAGAACCGCGTCGGCATATTTCCCAAGATCCGGCATCAGGCGTGCTCCATCCGTTGCCGCGCGATCAGCACGCGCAACCGCCTCGCACGGATTTCCGTGCGCGTGCGCATCAGAACCAACGCGACGAACAAGAGCACGAATCCCGCCATGCTGACATAGAGCGGCAGCTTGAAGGTCATCGCCATCCGCTCACCCGGCGCGACCGAGAGCGACGCCCCCTGATGCAGTCCCTGATTCCAGAAATTCACCGCATAGCGGCTCAGGAGGGCAAAGACCGACCCGACAAGGCAGAGGATCGAGGTGAGATCCGCCGCCGTGTCGTCATTCTCGATCGCCGCCCATAGAGCAATATACCCCAGGTAAAACAGGAACAGGATCAGAAAACTTGTCAGCCGCGGATCCCAGGCCCACCATGTGCCCCACATCGGCTGTCCCCAGATCGCCCCGGTGAGAAGCGCGATCAGCGTCATCACCAGCCCCACCGGTGCCGCCGCACGCGCGGCAAGCGCGCTGACATGATGCCGCCGGACGATCCAGACCAGCGACGTGATCAGCATCATCAGCCAGGCATTGATCGCCATCAGCGCGCTTGGCACATGCAGATAGATGATCTTGACCGTCGATCCCTGACGATAGTCATCGGGCGTGAAGAAAAATCCCCAGACCAGGCCAGCCCCCAGCGTCAGCGCTGCCAGCCCGGCAACCCAGGGCAGCACCCGGTCCGTGGTCTGAATGAATTTCTTGGGATTGGCATATTCCCAGAGTGTGTTCAGGTTCATCGCAAGTCCCATTGTTATCAACGCAGGTTAACCCTCAATACCGCAGCCGAGGCAAAGGGCAAAAGCGCGATCGTGCCGCAGGTGATACCGGCCAGCAACAAAAGCGGCGTCGTGACGGCTAGCCCCTCTGCCCCCCGACGCGCCACTTCCGCACCAAAGATCAGTGTAGGCACATAGAGCGGCAGCACAAGCAGGCTCAGCAGCAGCCCCCCCCGCTTGAGCCCCACGGTGAGCGCCGCTCCGAACGTGCCGATCACGCTGAGCGCCGGTGTGCCCAGAAAGAGCGAGATAATCACCCATCTGTAGCCCTCTTGCGGCAGGCTCAGCAACAAACCGAGGACTGGCGCGGCCAGAACCAGCGGCAAGCCCGTGGTCAGCCAGTGCGCCAGGGCCTTGACGCTCACGATCGCTTCCATCGGCAGAGGTGAGGTGGCCAGCAGATCAAGACTGCCATCCTCCCAGTCGAGGGCAAAAATCCGGTCGAGCGACAGCAGACAGGCCAACAGGGCCCCCAGCCAGAGGACACCCGGGGCAATTTCGGCAAGCAGCGCGTTTTGCGGGCCCACGCTGAACGGCACCAGCACGACGACAATCAGAAAGAACGACAGCCCCAGGCCAAAGCCGCCGCCGGCGCGCATGGCCAATCGGAAATCGCGCAAAAGCAGCGCTCTCACAGAAAGGATCCGTCGAAATCGTCCGTCGCAAGCGCGCGCGCCCGGTAGGGTTCGAGGTCGAGTAGCCGCGCCTCGCGCAGCCCAAGATCGATATGAGTGGCAATCAGCGCGGCCCCTCCGTCCGCGACATGGGTGCGCACTGCGGTTGCGAACATCGCCACGGCCTCGGCATCGAGAGAAACCGTCGGTTCGTCCAGCACCCAGATCGCCCGCCCGGTGACAAGCAGCCGCGCCAACCCCAGACGCCGCTTTTGCCCCGCCGAGAGAGCCCCCGCCGGTCGGTCCGCGAGCGGGGCGAGGTGAAACGCCTCGATAGCTGGCATGATATTTTCTTGACCAAAGACCTGCGCCCAAAACCTCAGGTTCTCCGTGACTGTGAGTGTTGTCTTGATCCCATCGGCATGCGCGGCATAGACAAGGCTCTCGGATGCGACGTCTATCCGCCCCGAAACCGGCAACTGCAAACCGGCCAGCGTGCGCAGCAAGGTTGTCTTGCCACACCCGTTCGGCCCGCGCAGCACCAGCACATCGCCTGCTCCAAGTGCAAAGCTCAGGCCTTCCAGCACCGGGATGCCGCCGCGCGATATCATCAGGTCCGAGACGCTCAACATCATGGGTCTTGCTTAACCCAACGTGCTGGCAGCTAAAAGCACGATCATCACACTGGCAAGAGCGCCACCGCCACGCGCCGCCCCTCTGACAAGAGCACGTTATAGGTGCGGCAGGCAGCGGGTGAATTCATCGTTTCCACGCCCAGACCGGCGTTTTCAAGTCGCGTGCGCAGAGGGGCCGGGATATGCGCCACTTCGGCCCCGGTGCCGATGAAGATCACGTCAACCGTGCCGATCAGCGCAAGAAGCGTTTCAGAATCCTCATATCCACCCCAGCCCCTGGCACCGGTGATGGTCACACAGATTGCCCCCTTCAGAACCTGCCCCGCAACCCGAAAGAACCCCGGCCCGTAGCCATCAATGGGAGTGGCCGCATCAAAGCGGATTTCTGTCATGCGCATGGCTCAGGCTCCCTCGCGCCAGATCGGAAGGCCGCTTAGCACGGCAAGCGCGATCACGGCATAGGCGGTCCAACGATAAAGTCGCTCGTGTCGCGGGTCAAACAGCGATTGGCCGATCAGCGAGGTCGTGAGATACGGCAGCGCCAGAGTCACGGCGAGCAGAAAGATCCTCACATCCAACGCCCCTTGAACAAGCAGATTGAGCACGATCACGACATCGAGCGCCGCCAGAAAGAGGATCGTGTTGGCGCGCACCGACTGCGCCGCCGACTGCCCGGCAAGGTAGAAGAGAATGACAACCGGGCCGGTCAGCCCGGTCAGCCCGCCAATCACGCCCGCCACTGCGCCGATGGCGATCAGGACGGGGCGGCGCACGATGCCCGAAAACCGCCATCCCGCCACCAGGGCCCCCAGCGTCAGCGCCGCGACGGCCGCCACGATCCAGCGGATCGTGACCGGATCAAGCCGCTCCATCAGCCACAGACCCGCGGGCACCGTGACCAGCGCCGCCAGTGCCAGCACCGCCACCTCGGCGCGATCCGCCTGCCCCCACGCCCGCGGCAGCAGCGCCGATGTGCTGGCAATCCCGGTCAGCGTGATCACGCCAACGACAACCTGAGGGGGAAGGAATATTCCAGCGACCGGCACAAAGATGAGCGCCGTGCCAAACCCGGTAAACCCGCGCACGATGCCGGCCAGGCCGATTGTCAGCAACAGCCAGATCAGGCCGGGCGTCGCCCAGACCGTGAGCAGCGTCTCAGGCGTCAATATTGGCAAACTGATTGCCGGAGGGAGTAGC
Source organism: Rhodobacteraceae bacterium CG17_big_fil_post_rev_8_21_14_2_50_63_15 (assembly GCA_002783205.1). Classification (GTDB taxonomy): domain Bacteria; phylum Pseudomonadota; class Alphaproteobacteria; order Rhodobacterales; family Rhodobacteraceae; genus Roseovarius. Next base: position 38,309 of record PFEY01000086.1, read on the forward strand.
CGGCTTGGACCAGTCGCGTTTCACACCGAGCCACATCAGAAGGGTGCTTGCCACGAAAATCGACGAATAGGTGCCGATGACGATGCCCCAGATCATCGCAAAAACAAAGCCCCGGATCACGTCGCCGCCCAGAAAGTAGAGCGCGACCAGCGCTAGGAGCGTGGTCAGAGAGGTCATAGTGGTGCGACTCAGGGTCTCGTTGATCGACATGTTCAGCACTTCGCGCAGCGGTTTCTGCTTGTATTTGCGCAGGTTCTCTCGCACCCGGTCAAACACCACGACGGTGTCATTCAACGAGTAGCCGACAATGGTCAAGAGCGCTGCGATGATCGCCAGATCAAACTGGATCTGCAATTCGGAAAAGACGCCGATGGTGAGCGCCACATCATGCACCAGCGCCACCACGGCACCGACGGCGAACTGCCATTCGAACCGCATCCAGATATAGACCAGCACCGCGCCGACCGCCAGTAAAACGGCAAGGATAGCCGCCGTGATGAGCTCTCCCGAAACCTTGGGGCCAACGCTCTCGACGGAGGTGAAGATGATATCCGGCACCGCCTGTCGCAGCGCTTCCTCGACCGCGGCAATCGCTTCGGGGGTGATCGCTTCGGCCTCGTCCTGCGCCTGAATTCGCAGCATGGCCACGTTCTCTTCTGGCCCGAAGGTCGGATCGAACACCTCGGTGATGCTGACATCGCCCAGACCCAGATCGCTGATGGCCGCGCGATAGCCGCCGATATCGACCGGCGTCGCGCTCTGCGTGCGGATCGTGGTGCCACCTCTGAAATCAATGCCGAAATTCAAGCCCTGAACACCGAAAGACCCGAGCGCGACAAGAATCATCAGGCCCGAAATGCCCAGCCACAGTTTCCAGCGTTTGAAGAAATCGATAGTGGTGATGTCCGGGACGATCCGCAGGCTGCGCCCCTGAAGAACGGTCTTGGGCCGACGCTTGTCGAACCAGATGATCACGATCAGCCGAGTGACGAAAATGGCGGTAAAGACCGACGTGATGATGCCAAGACCAAGCGTTATGGCAAAGCCGTGCACCGGGCCCGACCCCATGACAAAAAGGATGAAGGCGGTCATGAAGGTGGTGATGTTTGCATCGACAATAGCGCTCATCGCCTTTTCATAACCAAGCTCGATCGCCCGCGCCGCGCCGCGCGCCGATCTCATCTCTTCGCGGATCCGCTCGAACACGAGCACGTTGGCGTCCACCGCCATCCCGATGGTCAGCACGATCCCGGCAATCCCCGGTAATGTCAGCGTCGCACCGATGAGGCTCAGCAATCCAAAGATCAGCCCGACGTTGATGATGAGCGCGATATTGGCAAAGATGCCAAAAGTGCCATAGGCAGCGACCATGAACACCAGAACGAGCGCAAAGGCCACCATGCTGGCGATCTTGCCCGCCTCGATACTGTCGGCCCCAAGCTCCGGGCCCACCGTGCGCTCCTCGAGAAAATCGAGCCCCGCCGGCAAGGCCCCGGCGCGCAAGAGCACGGCAAGATTGGTACTTTCCTCGACAGTGAAACTGCCAGTGATGATGCCCGAGCCACCCGCGATGTGGCTCTGGATCACCGGCGCACTGATCACCTCACCGTCAAGCACGATGGCAAACGGGTTGCCGATATTCTGCGCCGTGTAATCCCCGAATTTCCGCGCCCCCGTCGGGTTGAAGCGGAAGGACACCGCGGGCCGACCATTCTGATCGAAATCGGGTTGCGCATCGACGAGTTCCTCGCCAGTCACCACCGGGGCACGTTCGAGGATGTAGAACACGCCTTGTTCATCCAGCGAGGGCAGAACCTCATTGCCCGCACCGGCGCGTTCCTCGGCAGTGCCGGTGCGGCTGATGACCGGCTGAAAGGTCAGTTGCGCCGTCGTGCCGATCAACGCCTTGAGTTCTGCTGCGCTGCCGATACCGGGCACCTGAATAAGAATTCGGCTCGCCCCTTGCCGTTGGATCGTCGGCTCGCGCGTGCCCACTTCGTCGATCCGGCGACGGATGATTTCCAAGGCCTGCTGAACGGTGCGATCATCCATCGCACGGCGTTCCGCGTCGCTCAGGCGCACCACGACATCGGCGCCGTCGGTCGTCACCTCGATGTCGCTGCCGCCAATACCGGACAAGAGATCTGTCACCGGACGGGCCAGCCCCCGCACAACGGTTGCGGCCTCGCCTGCCATCTCGGGGCGTTCCACCAGACGCACGCGCAGTTCCGGCGCATCCGTGGCTTGCAAGCGGATCGGCCCCACCCGGTCTCGCGCATCGCGCAAGAGATCGCGGACTTCCGGCCACATCCCGTCAAGCCGGGTCTGATAAACATCGCCGACCTTCACTTCGGCCAGAAGATGCGCACCGCCGCGCAGATCAAGACCAAGATTGACCAGCCCCGAAGGCAACCAGGCCGGCCACAGCGCCAGTTGATCCTGCACGCCTGCGGGATCGGCGCCGGCGACGACAGCCGCGGCGGCATCGTTGCGGGTCTCGACCCGACTGTAGAACGCATTGGGAAGCGCGAGCATCAGGCCAAAGGCGACAATGCCCCAGATCACGACGCGCTTCCATAGGTCGATTTGCAGCATTATTATGCCTTTTCAGTCCTTTGTGAGGGGAATCCGACCTTAACCTTCGGCTGGCTCGGTTTTTGAGAGCACCTGCGCAATGGTCGCGCGCACCACCCGCACCTTGACGCCCTCTGCCAGTTCGACTTCGATTTCGTTGTCATCCTTGACCTTGGCCACCTTGCCGATCAAACCGCCCTGCGTGACCACCTGATCACCCCGTCTCAGCGCCCCGATCATCGCCTTGTGGTCCTTCAATTTCTTCTGTTGCGGTCGAATCAGCAAAAAATACATGATCGCAAAGATCAGAATGAGCGGAATGAACTGGCCAAAGGCGTCCATGGGGGGTGTCCTCTTGTCTGTGGCGCAGGCGGCCGCCCGCGAATTGTTGCGGAACCTAGGCGGGGCGGGCGCTATTTGCAAGGCGCGAAAGCATGGCGGCGGCGCGGTTTCTGGTGCATAACGCCGCGCAACCGATTCATGCCGTGACCCAAGGATCAGACCCATGCACGATATCCGCGCGATCCGCGACAACCCCGCCGCTTTTGACACCGCCCTCGCGCGGCGCGGGCTGGCGCCGGTCTCGGGCGCCATCCTCACACTCGATGAAGCACGCCGCGCCCGCATCCATTCGGCCGAGACAGCGCAAGCCGAGCAGAACCGCGCCAGCAAGGAGGCGGGCGTCGCCAAGGCGCGCGGCGACGCGGCCGAATTCGAGCGTCTGCGCGCGCTCGTCGCCGCCAAAAAGGCCGAGATGGCCGAGATGCAAGCCGAAGCCAAGGATCTGGACACCCGCCTGACCGACCTCTTGATGGGCCTGCCCAACCTGCCCGATGACGACACGCCGGACGGCGCGGACGAGACACAGAATGTGGAACTGCATCGCTGGGGCACACCACGTGCCTTCGATTTCCAACCGCGCGAACATTACGAGATCGCAGGCGTCCTGCCGGGAATGGATTTCGAACTCGCAGCCAAGCTGTCGGGATCGCGCTTTGTCGTGTTGCGCGGCGCGGTGGCGCGGCTGCACCGGGCGCTGGCGCAATTCATGCTCGACACGCATATCGAGGAGAACGGCCTGACAGAGATCTGGACCCCCGTTCTGGTGCGCCCCGAAATGATGCTGGGCACCGGTCAGTTGCCGAAATTTGGCGAGGACAGCTATCAGACCACCAATGGCTGGTGGCTGGTGCCCACCGCCGAGGTGACGCTGACCAATGTGGTCCATGACGAAACCGTGGACGAGGCCAGCCTGCCGCGCCGCATGGTCGCCCATACCCAGTGTTTCCGCTCCGAGGCGGGATCAGCCGGGCGCGACACCGCCGGAATGCTGCGCCAGCACCAGTTCGAGAAAGTGGAAATGGTCAGCCTCACCCATCCCGATCAGAGCCGCGCCGAGTTGGAACGGATGACCGCCTGTGCCGAGGGTATTCTTGAACGCCTCGACCTGCCCTATCGCACCATCGTGCTGTGCACCGGCGACATGGGCTTTGGCGCGCGGCGCACCCATGACATCGAAGTCTGGCTGCCGGGACAGAACAGCTATCGCGAGATCTCCTCGGTCTCGGTCTGTGGCGCGTTTCAGGCGCGCCGGATGAATGCGCGGTTCCGGCCCGAGGGCGGCGGCAAGCCGCAATTCCTGCACACGCTCAATGGCTCCGGCCTCGCCGTGGGTCGCTGCCTGATCGCGGTGCTCGAAAACGGCCAGCAGGCTGATGGCTCTGTGCGCCTGCCTGCGGCGCTGCACCCCTATCTCGGCGGCAAGACCCGGCTTCAGGCTGACGGCCGCCTCGCCTGACTGCTGATTTCTTCTGGCTGATTTCTTCTGGCTGAAAATATCCTCGGGGGGAGCCGCCCCTTCGGGGCGACGGGGGGCGGACCGCCCCCCTTTCACTCCGCGATAAGCACGCGCGCCGTGTGCGGCCGTGGAAACGCCACCAGCCGCTGAGTGTCCTCATCCCAGAGTTTCAGCCGGAAACTGCGGATCGCTTCGGGCCAGCGGATCACGTCATGCGATTTCAACGCCTCCGGCAGATCGTGCTGACAGCGGCGAAGGTTGTAGGACGGGATGCCGGGATTGTAGTGATGCAGGTCGTGATAGGCGATATTGCCGCTCCCCAGATCCCAGAGCCAGCCCAGATCGAGCGAGCTTGAGCCGACAAGCGTCGCCTTTCGGAAATCGAGATCGGGCTTGCGATCCCAGTAGGTTTCTTCGAAGTTGTGCTGGAGATAGACCATGAAGACGCCGATCACCCCCGCGAGCATCGCGCCCGCCCCCAGAACAACAAGCCCCGGCAGGCCGAGCATTTGCCAGACCAGCCAGACGGAGACCGCAAGCGCGAGGTTATGCGTGATCACCCCCACCACGCCGACGAGGCGGGCGTTGCGCGGCCAGCGATAGGCAATGAAATAGGTATAGAGCGCGCCAACCGGGATCATGACGAGCGGATTGCGATAGAGCCGGTACCAGAGCCGGCGCGACCAGGGTGCGGCCTGCCACTCGCGCAGGGTCATGGTGTAGATCTCGGTCGTTTCGCGGTGGTCGAGATTGCCCAGATAGGCGTGATGCTGGTTGTGATTGTACTGCATCACCCGGAACGGTGTCAGCGAAAAGAGCGAGAGCAGTTCGCCCGCCGTTTCGTTGATCCATCGCGTCTTGAAGAGCGAATGATGTCCGCAATCATGCTGCAATACATAGAGCCGCACCGCCGCGAAGGCCAGAACAACGATCACCGGGAGCGCAGCGCCCCAATGCCCCTGCCCCGCCAGATGCGCGCCGATGATGAGCGCCCCTACATGGACCGCGAGCGTGCCCACGAGCGATGCCGCACCGCGCCGGTCGCTCTTGGCGCTATAGGGCTTGAGAAATTCCCGAAGTGCGGGCCCGGCATCGGTTGCGCTCATCTCCGACCTCCTGGTCACAGAGGATTCACAGGCTGTTCTGCTTCCAAGATGTGCCGCAATCACGGGCGGTTTCAAGGGGGGATGTCGAATTTCCCAAGCGGTCCGCAACGCACCGCTCATCCCGGCTGTCGCCCGGCGAGATGCTTGCGAAGGCTCGACGGCCCCGCCTTCTTTCTGGCCTTGTAGGGGTTCCTGTCCGACTGGCTGCGCATGTAGAGGCGAATCGGCGTGCCGGGCATGTCGAAACTGTCGCGCAGCCCGTTGACCAGATAGCGCGTGTAGCTTTCCGGCATCTTGTCGGGATGCGAACACATCACCACGAATCCGGGCGGGCGGGACTTGGCCTGCGTCATGTAGCGCAGCTTGATCCGCTTGCCGCCCGGTGCGGGGGGCGGGTGGCTCTCCAGCATGCCGGTGAGCCAGCGGTTGAGTTGCGCCGTGGTCACGCGCCGGTTCCAGACATCATAGGCCTTGGCCACCGCCGCGCGCAGCCGGTCGAGCCCCTTGCCGGTCTTGGCCGAGACCGCAACCAGCGGCGCGCCCCGCAGCTGCGGCAAGAGCCGCTCGAAGGCCTCGCGCAACTCGTGCAGCTTCTGCTGCTTGGCGGGTTCCAGATCCCATTTGTTGACCGCCACCACCACCGCGCGGCCCTCGCGCTCGGCCAGATCGGCAATCCGCAGATCCTGCTGCTCGAACGGAATCGCGGCATCGAGCAGCACGATCACCACCTCCGCGAACTTGACCGCGCGCAGCCCGTCCGACACCGAGAGTTTCTCCAGCTTGTCCTCGATCCGCGCCTTCTTGCGCATTCCCGCCGTATCGAAAATGCGCATCGGTAGCCCGTCCCAGTCGATCTGCACGGAGATCGCATCACGCGTGATCCCCGCCTCGGGACCGGTGAGCAGGCGGTCCTCGCCGAGGATCGTGTTGATCAGCGTCGATTTCCCGGCATTGGGGCGGCCCACCACCGCCACCTGCATCGGGCGCGCCTTGGTTGGCTGACGAAACGCCTGCGCGTCCTCATCCTCTGACGCCTCGTCGATGTCGATATCGGTTTCGGGCGCTTCGCTCTCGGCGCGGGCGGCAAAGGCATCCGCCAGCGGCATCAGCTGAGAATAGAGATCGTTGAGCCCCTCGCCATGCTCCGCCGACAGACGGATCGGTTCGCCCAGACCGAGGGCGTAAGCCTCGTTCACGCCCGCGTCGGCGGCGGACCCTTCGGCCTTGTTGGCCGCAAGAATCACATGGCCCGCGCGTTTGCGCAAAATCTCTGCCAGAGCCTCGTCGGTGGGCGTGACCCCTGCCCGTGCGTCGATCAGAAAGAGGCACACATCGGCCATGTCCACCGCGCGCTCGGTCAGTTTGCGCATCCGTCCCTGAAGGCTGTCGTCTGTGACCTCCTCCAGACCCGCCGTGTCGATCACGGTAAAGCGCAGATCGGCCAGCCGCGCCGCCCCTTCGCGCAGATCGCGCGTCACCCCCGGCTGATTATCAACCAGCGCCAGCCGCTTGCCCACCAGACGGTTGAAGAGCGTGGATTTGCCGACATTGGGTCGGCCCACGATGGCAAGGGTAAAGGTCATGTCACGGCGCTCCGCTGCGGATCAAGCCGCCGTGATACAGGATTGCCCGCTCAACGGAAAGCCAGCAACTGACCCTTTTTCGACACGACATAGAGCGTGCCACCCGCCACGACCGGATTGCTGGTCGCGCCCCCCGGCAGATCAACGGCGCCGGTCTGCTGGCCCGAAGCCGGATCGAAGAACCGCAACAGCCCGTCGCTCGACGCGAGAATCAGTTGGCCACCGGCGATGATTGGCCCAAAATGGCCGATGATCTCGGCCTGCCGCCGTGGTCTGCGATCGGCGAAGAGCGACAGGTCTTGCCCCCAGATCCGAGACCCATCCTCGACCGACAGCCGCACCAGTTGATTGCGGTCCGAGACCAGAAAGATCGAGTCGCCGGCGGGCCAGACCGGGTTGAGCGGTCCTTCATTGGCGGTCCAGATGCGATTGCCACTTCCAAGATAGAGCGCCACGACACGGCCTGAATGGCTGCCGGCAAACACCCGGTCGCCCACCACCACCGGATCGCCGGTGATGTCGGCGACGCGCGAACTGGCCACGCCAGCCCGCTCGCCCGCGATCTGCGCATCCCAGAGCCGCAGCCCGCCCTGCCGGAACGCCCCCTGCAATTCGCCCGCGCCAAAGGCGAGGATCGCATATTTATCGGTGATCGCCGGGGCAGGACCACCCAGCACGTTATGAATGTCCGGCGTGCCGCTCAACTGCCAGCGGATGCGCCCGGTCGCGGTGTCGATGGCCCAGGCCACGTCGTCGCCCGAAATGACATAGACCAGCCCGCCAAAAACCGAAGGTGTCCCGGTGCCAGTCGATTCCAACCGCTGTTGCCAGATCACGCCACCGGTGGCCGGATCAAGCGCCGTCAGACGGCCAGATGCAGCCGAGACAAAGAGTTTTCCGTCGCCATAGGCGAGCCCGCCACCACTGGCGCTGTCGGCGCGCTGGTCGGGTGGGGTGAGATCGGTGGTCCACAAAAGCCGTCCACTCGTCGACACCGCCGCGACCTGCGCGAGCGCGTCAAGCGTGAAGACGCGGCCTTCGGCCACGACCGGATCGGCGGTGATGCGCACACGCTTCCCGTCGCCCGCGCCGATATTGACCGCCCAGGCCAGTTTTGGCGCGCGACCCAGCGCGGGATGGGCCGTCCGTGTCGACGGCGTCCCAATCCGCTGACGCCACTCGGCATTGACGCTCGCGGCAGGCAGCGCCACCGGCAACACCCGGTTGGCGCTGACCACATCCACCTGTGCTCGCGCCGCCTCGGATTGCAGGGCATCGCGGATACCTTCGCGCTCGCCGCTCAGGATGGATTCTTTCCGGGTGCAGGCCGTAAGGGCAAGGGCCGCAATCAGACCGACGATTAGAATGTTTGCGTTCAATGCCCTGCCCTCACCTGTTCCACCGAGCGCCTCTTCATGCGGGACGCAGACGGCTGCTGTTCAACACTCATTCATCCGGCGTTGCGGATGGTTGCGCCAACAGCGGCGCTGCGGGCGGCTCTGCGCCCAGAGCCACAATCACTTGTGTCACGCGCCGACGCAAGCCCGCGCTGATCTCGGCATCACCGGATATCTGCATCAGCCGGTCGAGGGCAGCCTGCGTCTCTCCGGTTTCGAGGTCGATCATGGCCAGTTGCTCTTCGGCCAGAAGTCGCGTGAGACCGGTTGAAAGCGCAAGCCCGTCAAGTCGGTTGCGCCGTGTCTCGAGATCCAGCCCTGATCCCGGCAGGGTCACAGCCCGAAGCGTGGCGATCTGGCGGTAAATGCGATCGGTTCCCTGCCGATCCGCCACGTCAAGAAGCCGCGATGCGGCGGCTTGCGGGTCGCTTTGGGCCAAATCAGACGCCGCCAGCAGATCCAGCAAAGCCTGCGCCGAAGGGTTTGGAGCCCCGATCTCTTGTAGTGCCATGGCGCGCATATCGCTCTCCGGCTCTGCCAGGGCGGCCAGAATTCGATCGCCAAAGGATTCGGCTGTGGCGCGCGCCTGTGCCTTGCGCCACTCGTTCCACGCGGCCCCTCCGACCAGCACCAGAACCAGCACAATCGCAATCCAGCCATAACGCTTCATCAGAGCAAAAAGCCGATCGCGGCGCACCTCCTCCGTCACTTCGTCGATGAAACTGTCGTTGTGGCTCACAACCCATGCCCCTTGCAAATTGCGCCTCTCTTAACGCGAAGCCCCGGCCCTGCCAAGAGGCAGCGGCAGTTGCATGCACAGAGTGTCTTGCGACAATGGGAGGACGCGTTTAATCTGAACTGGTCAGTTCAGCGTATAAGCTCTAATTACGTGTTATATATCTGTCGTCGCCACGCCGTGGCGAGCGAGTATAGTCCTGAAGGTTGCCGTATGCGTCTCGTGCCGATCCTCATTGCCTTGGTGGTCTCCGGATTGATCTATGCCTTTGTGCTTGAACGCGACCGGCTGACTGCGTTTCTTGGTAACGATGCCAGACCTGCCGCAAGCGAGGACACCACCAAAGCGCAGCCTTCGGCAACCGAAGTGACCGCGGCTGAGCCCACGAGTGTCGTTCGGGTCATTGCGGTGAAGTCCCGCGCGCGCGAGGTGGACAGCAGCGTCATCCTGCGCGGCCGGACCGAGGCCAACCGGATTGTCGAGTTGCGCTCCGAAACCTCCGGTCTGGTGATCTCGGAACCTTCACGCAAAGGGGCGTCCGTGGAGGCGGGGCAGATGCTCTGCCGCCTCGATCCCGCATCGCGCGAAGCGAGTCTGGCGGAGGCGCGCGCACGACTGACCGAAGCACGCGCCCGCGTCCCCGAGTCGCAAGCCCGCGTGACCGAAGCGCAGGCGCAACTCGAAGAGGCCGAGATCAACGCCAATGCAGCCGCCAATCTGGTGGAGGGCGGCTATGCCTCCAAGACGCGCGTGGCGGCAACGCGCGCGGCGCTGAGTTCGGCAAAGGCTGCGGTGCAATCGACGCTGTCTGGCCTCGATGCGGCCAGTGCCGGGATCGAAGGCGCCCGCGCAGCCGTGGCCGCCGCGGAAAAGGAGATCGAACGGTTGACGATTTCGGCGCCGTTTACCGGCATTCTCGAAACCGATGCCGCCGAAATTGGCAGTCTGCTCCGTCCCGGCGATCTCTGCGCGACGCTGCTTCAAATCGATCCGATCGCGATTGTTGGCTTTGTGTCCGAATTGCAGGTGGACCGCGTCGAATTGGGTGCCAAGGCTACAGCGCGGCTTGCCTCTGGCCGTATCGCCCAAGGTCAGGTGACGTTTCTGTCGCGGGCCGCCGATGACAAAACACGGACCTTTCGGGTGGATGTCACCGTGGCCAATCCCGATCTGACCCTGCGCGATGGGGAAACCGCCGAGATCACCATAAGTGCCGAAGGCAAGTCTGCGCATCTGCTGCCGCAATCGGCGCTGACCTTGAACGATTTGGGACAGTTGGGCGTGCGCTTCGTCGATCCCGAAAGCCGGGCGCAATTCGTCCCTGTCGCCCTTCTGCGGGACTCGCCGCAGGGGATCTGGCTGACCGGTCTTCCGCAAGAGGCCGACGTGATCATCATTGGTCAGGAATATGTCACCGACAACGTTGCGGTGGAGGCAACCTACCAGGAGCTTGGCCAATGACCGGCCTCGTCGATTGGGCCGCAGCGCGCGCCCGCATGGTGCTGGCCTTCATCATGCTCTCCGTGCTGGCGGGCACGTTGGCCTATATCAGCCTGCCCAAGGAAGGCGAGCCCGATATCGAGGTTCCGGCCCTTTTCGTTTCGGTCCCCTTTCCCGGCATTTCCGCCGAGGACAGTGAAAAGCTGATCGTCAAGGTGATGGAGAAAGAGCTGAGCGATCTTGACGGCCTCAAGAAAATGACCGGCACGGCCGCCGAGAATTACGGCGGCGTCGCCCTGGAATTCGAATTCGGATGGGACAAGACCAAGACGCTCGCCGATGTCCGCGACGCGATGGACAATGCCGAGGCCGAGTTTCCCGAGGGGTTCGAGAAATACATCATCAACGAGGTGAACTTCAGCGAATTTCCGATCATCATCGTCAACCTGTCGGGACCGGTGCCAGAACGGACCATGGCGCGGCTGGCCAAGGATCTTCAGGATCTGCTTGAAGGCCTGGAGCCCGTGCTCGAGGCGGGAATTGCGGGCAATCGTGACGAGATGGTGGAGGTCGTGATCGACCCGCTCCGCCTTGAGGCCTACAACGTCACGGCGCTCGAACTGATCAACGCGGTGCGCAACAACAATCAGTTGATTGCAGCCGGCGAGGTGGATTCTGCGCAGGGCACCTTTGCGGTCAAGATCCCGTCTTCCTTCGCCGAGACGCGCGACATCTACGCCTTGCCGATCAAGACCAACGGCGACCGGATCGTGCGGCTGGGCGATCTGGCAACGATCAATCTCACCTTCGAGGACCGGCTTGGCACCGCACGGTTCAACGGAGAAACAACCGTCGCGCTGCAAGTGGTCAAGCGCAAGGGGTTCAACATCATCGAAACCGCCAATCTTGTGCGCAAGGTCGTGTCCGAGGCCGAAGCCGCTTGGCCCGCAGATCTTCGTGCTGCGGTGACTGTGGGCACCTCGAACGATCAGTCGCGCACCGTCGCCTCGATGGTCAGCCAGCTTGAAGGTTCGGTTCTCACGGCGATCGCGCTGGTGATGATCGTGACGCTGGCGGCGCTCGGCATCCGTCCGGCTCTGCTCGTGGGATTCTCCATTCCGACCTCATTTCTTCTGTGTTTCGCGCTGCTCGCGGTGATGGGCGTCACCATCTCCAACATCGTGATGTTCGGTCTCATCCTGGCCGTGGGGATGCTGGTGGACGGGGCCATCGTGGTGGTGGAATATGCCGACAAGCGTATCGCCGAGGGCGAGGGCCCGATGCATGCCTATGTTGGCGCCGCCAAGCGGATGTTCTGGCCGGTGGTCAGTTCCACGGCGACGACGCTTTGCGCCTTTCTGCCGATGCTGTTCTGGCCCGGGATTCCGGGGCAGTTCATGGGGATGCTGCCCGTCACGCTGATCTTCGTGCTCTCGGCCTCGCTGCTCGTGGCACTGGTCTATCTGCCGGTAATGGGGGGCATGACCGGACGGGCCGAGCGCTGGTGCTCCCAATGGATCGAGACCATCGTCAGCGGCTCCTGGCTGTGGCATATGATGATCTTCCCGCTGGCGGGGGCGGCGCTGTTTCTCGCCGCTCAAACCCTGCCCATTCTGCTCGATACGGTCGCTGCGCAATTTGCCCAGATGGACAACACTCGGATCCTTGGCTCGGTCGTGCCGGTGCTGGTGCTGGTTTTCGGGCTGTCGCTCGGTCTGCTCGGACTGACCGTGATCGGGGTGAGCGCCATCGTGGCCCTGATGCTGGGTTTTCTGGCCGTCCTGCGCCGCTGTGGCAACGTGATGCGTTCCGTTCGACGGCAGGTGTGGCCAAGGCGCGACGCGCAGGTGAACGCCGGCTATCGGCGGTCTCTCTTTGGCCGGTTCACTTACCTGATCGCCGGAAATCCCATCGCGCCGCTTCTGGCCGTCGGCACGATCTTCGTGCTCGTGGGATCCATGCTGATGTTCTACATCGGCAACAACAACGGCACCGAATTCTTCGTCAAGAGCGAGCCGGAACAGGCCATCGTCTATGTTCGCGGACGCGGCAATCTCTCGATCGACCAGAAAGACGCGCTCGTCCGGCAGGTCGAAGATATCGTACTGGCGCATCCTGGTGTAAAGACCGCCTTTGCCTTTGCCGGCAATGGCGGGCTGGACAACAATACCAAGGGCGCACAGCCGCCGCGCGACACGATCGGACAGGTCCAGTTCGAGACGATCCCGTGGGAGAATCGCCCGCAAACGTACGAAACCTGGTTCACCTTGCCGGTTCTGGGAATTCCTGTCACCCGCGCCGTCTCGGCAAAGGCCTTTGACGGCGACACCGTGGTTGCCGATCTGACAGCCCAACTCGAACAGATCCCTGGCATCAAGATAGAGATCGCCGCTCAGGCGCGCGGGCCGGCCTCGGCCAAGCCCTTGCATCTGCGCCTAAAGGGTGATGACTGGGAACAGCTCATCGCCTTTACCAAAGAGGCGCGGGCGCGGTTCGAAGGCACGCAAGGCCTGCGCCAGATCGAGGACACGCTGCCCCTGCCCGGCATCGACTGGCAGATCGACGTGGATGTCGAGCGCGCCGGTCGGTTTGGCGCGGACGTGGCGACGGTGGGGGCCATGGTCCAACTCGTGACGCGCGGCATTCTGCTCGACACGATGCGGGTGGACAGCAGCGACGAGGAGATCGACATCCGGGTGCGCCTGCCCGAGCGGGACCGTGTGCTGTCGACCCTAGATTCGCTCAAGGTGCGCACCCTGGACGGCCTCGTCCCACTCAGCAATTTCGTCACCCGCAAGCCGGTCAAGCAGCTCGCGCAGATCGACCGCATCGATCAGACACGGTTTTTCGACATCAAGGCTGCGGTGGCGGACAGTCTGACCAAAACCACAACCGATTCAAGCGGCAACACTCAGACCGTTCCGATCACCGCGAACGAGCGGATCGGGACGCTGACGGAGTGGCTTGACAGCGGCGTCCTGCCCGCCGGCATCAGCTATGAATGGACCGGCGATGCCGAGGATCAGGCGGAATCCGGTGTCTTTCTGCAAAAGGCATTCGCGGGCGCTCTGGGGCTGATGTTCATCATCCTTCTGGCGCAGTTCAACAGCGTCTACAACGCCGTGCTGGTGCTTCTGGCGGTGGTGCTCTCGACCACCGGTGTGCTGCTGGGGATGCTGGTGATGAATCAGCCGTTTTCGATCATCATGACCGGAACCGGGATCGTTGCGCTGGCGGGCATCGTGGTGAACAACAACATTGTGCTGATCGACACTTATCAGGACTATGCCCGCTACATGCCCCGGATCGAGGCGATTGCCCGCACCGCCCAGGATCGCATCCGCCCGGTGCTGCTGACCACCGGAACCACCATGGCCGGACTCGCCCCGATGATGTTCGGATTGAGTCTCGACTTCGTGAACGGAGGCTACGCCTTTGACAGCCCGACCTCGCTGTGGTGGAAACAGCTGGCCACGGCAGTGGTCTTCGGGCTTGGCATTGCGACGGTGCTCACTCTGATCATCACCCCCGCGATGCTTGCGCTGCGGGTCTGGGCGGAAACCTACGTGCTCTGGGTTGCACGCCTGTTGGCCAGGCTGTCGATGGGCCGCTCCAGCCGGGCCGCACAGGATTGGGCATTGGCGCGGGCCGCACGACGGATGCAAGACACCGAGATCATCTGGCCAGATGAAAACGCCGCAGCGAAGCCCTTGTTCGACGAGGCCATGGTCGGGGTGCCCCGGAACGAGACTCTCAAGGACATCCTCAAGCAACGCGAGAGCGAAAATCCCCTACGCGCCGCAGAGTGAGAACGACAGGTTCGCCGTGCGGGCTCCGGTTGAGGGTCTCGGTGGCAGGGCCGGAAACCTACCGCCAACGCAGGCCGGGTTGCCTCACACTCGGTCTCAGAGCCCCAGCTTGTCGCGCATGAAAGCCAGCGCCACGCTCAGCCCGTCAGGCGCGATGCCATGGCCCGTGCCCTTCATGATATGGGCATAGACATCCGTCCAGCCCGCCCCCTGCAAGGCCTCTGCCGCCTGCGGCAGGGATTGCACCGGCACCACGTCATCGGCATCGCCATGCACCAACAGCACCGGCGGGCGGCTCCGGGTCTCATCCGCCAGCACTTCCGGCGACAGCAGACGCCCGGAGAAGGCCACCACGCCCGCCAGCGGATCCTCGCGCCGGGGTGCCACATGCAGCGCCATCATTGACCCTTGCGAAAAGCCGAACAGCACCACCTGTTCGGGCAGCAGATCCTCGTCCACCATCAGCCCGTCGAGAAAGGCATCAAGATCGCGTGCCGCAGCCATCAGCCAGCGATGCGCCTCTTCCTCGCTCGACCCATCGATCCAGGGGATCGGAAACCATTGCAGACCGAACGGCATGCCGGGAATGCGCTCGGGCGCGTCGGGGGCGACAAAGAGCGTATCAGGCAGATGCCCGCCCAATGGATCGGCCAGCCCCAGAAGATCGGCGCCGTTTGCGCCATAGCCATGCAGGAACACCACCGCCGAGCGCGTCTCGCCCGACTGTGGCTCCTTGCGGCCCGCTCTCAATCCCCGTGTCATCTGATCCCTTCCCGCTCCTTTGCCACCCGGTAATAGGCCCAGAGCAGGCGCGCCGCAACTGCCCGCCACGGCGCCCAGGCCTCGGCCATCTGCCGCAAGGCTCGCTCTTTCGGTCGCTCCGGCAACGCATAGAGAAGCCGTGCCGCCTCCTGCAACGCGAGATCGCCGGGGGCAAAGACATCCGCCCGGCCAAGGCTGAACATCGCGTAGATCTCCGCCGTCCAGACGCCAATCCCCGGCACCTGGGTCAGGGTGGCGATCACATCCTCGGTCGGGGCGTGGCGCAGCGCGACGTAATCGATCCCCGCCCCGGCCAGCGCACGGGCATAGCGCGCTTTTTGCCGACTCAGGCCCACCGCCCGCAAATCCTCGTCCGTCACCGCCAGAATCGCCTGCGGCTCGGTCAGGCCCGCCGCCTCCAGCCGTGCCCAGATCGCATCCGCAGAGGCCACGCTGACCTGCTGGCTGACGATCGTTTCCAGCAATTCCGCAAACCCGTCCGCGCGGCGACGCAGGGGCAGATCCCCGGTCAGGCCATGGGCATGTTTCAGGCGCGGGCAGATCCGGCACAGATGCGCGGTGCCTTCGGTCACATCCTGCGGCGTCTCTATGATCCGAATGATCCGACCTGCCATGAATTTCCACTCCGATTGCCCCTGCGGGATTGCCCTTGCAGGTCCCGCGCCCCCGGTCTAGCACTCCGCCCATGACCGATGCCAGCCTGCAAATCGACGATACCCGCGCCCGGCGCAACGTGACCGTTCTGGTGGCGGCGCAGGCAATCCTCGGTGCGCAGATGCCGATGATCTTTGTCGTCGGCGGATTGGCCGGGCAATCGCTGGCCTCCAACATCTGCTTTGCCACGCTGCCGATCTCGCTCATCGTGCTGGGCTCGATGCTCTCGGCCACGCCAATCTCGCATCTGATGCAGAGATTCGGCCGCCGCGCCGGGTTTCTGATCGGAGCGGGCGCGGGCGCGCTCGGCGGGGCGATCGGTGCCTACGGGCTCTATGTGGCCTCGTTTCCGATCTTCCTGTTGGGCAGCCTGATCACCGGCACCTACATGTCGGCGCAGGGCTTCTACCGCTTTGCCGCCGCCGACACCGCAAGCGAGCGCTTCCGGCCCAAGGCAATTTCCTATGTCATGGCAGGCGGCCTGCTGAGTGCTGTCATTGGCCCGCAACTGGTCAAGCTCACCTCGCAGGCGATGGTGATCCCGTTTATGGGCACCTACCTGACGGTGATCGCGCTCAATCTTGCGGGCGCGCTGCTCTTTTTCATGCTCGACATCCCGAGGCCCGCGGCCCCCTCCGCCGATGCGCCCCGCGGACGCACGCGGCTGGAACTGCTCCGGACCCCGCGCATCGCGGTGGCGGTGATCTGCGCGATGGTGTCCTATGCGCTGATGAATCTGGTGATGACCTCGACCCCGCTGGCGGTGGTCGGCTGCGGCTTTACCGCAAGCCATGCAGCCGATGTGGTTACGGCGCATGTTCTGGCAATGTATGTCCCGTCCTTCTTCACCGGGCATCTGATCGCGCGCTTCGGGGTCGAGCGGATCGTGGCATCCGGTCTTTTCATTCTCTCCGGGGCGGGCATGGTCGCGCTTCAGGGCGTGGCCTTGGAAAACTTCTTTGGCGCGCTGATCCTGCTCGGGCTGGGCTGGAATTTCGGCTTCATCGGGGCCACCACGATGCTCGCCGGGGCACATCAGCCGCAGGAGCGCGGCCGGGTGCAGGGGCTCAACGATCTTCTGGTCTTTGGCGGCGTGACCATTGCCTCGCTCTCGTCGGGCGGGCTGATGAACTGTTCAGGCGGCAGCCCCGAGGCGGGCTGGGCTGCGGTCAACCTCGCGATGGCACCGTTCCTGGCACTGGCGGGCGGGGCGCTGATCTGGCTCATGCTCCGCCCGAAAGAGGCGTGACACCCTCAGTTGTTGCCTCTCTCGGCCTCGATCTGCCGCCATTTGACGACGTTTCGGTTATGCTCTTCTAGCGTTACGGCAAAGACATGGCCCCCCGTCCCATCCGCCACGAAGAAGATGTAATCGGTGCTCGCGGGATCAAGCGCCGCCTCGATGCTGGCGCGGCCGGGATTGGCGATGGGCGACGGCGGCAGGCCGTCGATCAGATAGGTGTTCCAAGGCGTTGCGCGGCGCAACTCGCTCTGCCGCAGACCACGGCCCAGAACGCCGCGCCCTTCGGTGAGGCCATAGATCACGGTCGGATCGGTTTGCAGGCGCATACCGCGCTTGAGCCGGTTGACAAAGACGCTGGCGACCTGACGGCGCTCTTCGGGAATGCCGGTTTCCTTCTCGATGATCGAGGCAAGGATCAGCGCCTCCTCCGGAGTTGCAACCGGCAGCCCCTCGGCGCGGTTCGCCCAGGCGGCGGCGAGGATCTCCGTCTGCGCCGCGCGCATCCGCTCGATCAGGTCCGCGCGCGCGTCACCCGAGCGCACCTCATAGCTGTCGGGGGCAAGCGTTCCTTCGGCCGGAACCGGCGCCACCTCGCCCGACAGGACATCGACCGCCTTCAGCCCTTCGACCACCTGCCAGCTGGTCACGCCCTCGGCAAAGGCGATGCGATAGCGGGTATCCTTGCGCTCGCGCACCTGCTCAAAGATCTCGGGCCGCTCGCCTTCGGCCAGCGGATCAAAGGCGGCGCGTTCCTCATAGCGACCCGACGCGGTGTCGAGTTCACGCACGACGACCTGAGACTCGGTCACACCCACCCGATAGACCACCTCTGTGCCACAGGTGCTGGCCCCACCACGGGTGATGATCTCGGTGATCTCGCCCATGCTGGCGCCCTGTGGAATGAGCCAGCTGCCGGCCTTGAGATCCCCCGTCCGGTCGCCGTAATCCGCGCCGATGCGAAAAATCGCGCCGCTGCGCACAGCGCCCTCCTCCTCGAGTTGCCGCGAGACGCGGCGCATCGTGCTGCCGGGCTCGACCCGCAGACAGATCGGCGCCGAATTTGGCCCAGCGCTATTGTATTGCGACTGTCCCCAGAGGATGACCCCGCCCAGCAGAAAGATCGCGACCACCAGAAGCGTGAGAAAGTTGGAGACGATATGTCGCCACATCAGCGGGGCTTTCCGAGCACGAGGCTCGCATTGGTGCCGCCAAAGCCGAAGCTGTTGGACATCACCACATCGATCCGGCGCTCGCGCTTGACATTGGGCGCCAGATCGAGCGGCGTGTCCACCGCCGGATGATCGAGGTTGATCGTCGGCGGCGCCACCTGATCGCGCAGCGCGAGGATCGAGAAGATCGCCTCGACCGCCCCCGCCGCACCAAGGAGATGCCCGGTTGCAGATTTTGTCGAACTCATCGTCGTCTTGCCCGCCGCGTTGCCCAGCAGGCGCTCGACCGCGTGCAACTCGATGGTGTCGGCCATGGTCGAGGTGCCATGCGCATTGATGTAATCGACCTGCTCGGGGCTGAGGCCCGCGTTCTTCAGCGCCGCCCGCATGGCGCGCGTACCACCATCGCCATCCTCGGCCGGCGCAGTGATGTGATAGGCATCCCCCGACAGGCCATAGCCCAGAACCTCAGCATAGATCTTCGCGCCGCGCGCCTTGGCGTGCTCATATTCCTCAAGCACCAGAACCCCCGCGCCCTCACCCATCACGAATCCGTCCCGGTCGATGTCATAGGGACGACTTGCCGCTTGCGGATCGTCGGCGCGCTTGGTCGAGAGCGCCTTGCAGGCGTTGAAACCGGCGATCCCGATCTCGCAGATCGAGGCCTCCGCGCCACCCGCCACCATGACATCGGCATCGCCGAACATGATCAGCCGCGCGGCATCGCCGATGGCATGGGCGCCGGTGGCACAAGCGGTGACAACCGAATGGTTCGGCCCCTTGAAACCATGCCGGATGCTGACCTGCCCGCTGATCAGGTTGATCAGCGCGCCGGGAATGAAAAAGGGCGACACCCGCCGCACGCCCTTGTCGCGGATGATGTTGGTCGTCTCCTCGATCGAGCGCAGCCCGCCGATGCCCGATCCCATCATCACGCCGGTGCGTTCGCGCGCCGCCTCGTCCTCGGGCATCCACCCGGAATCGAGAACCGCCTGCTGCGCCGCCGCCACCCCATAGAGGATGAAATCATCCACCTTGCGGCGCTCTTTCGGTTCCATGTAGGTCACTGAATTGAACGTGCCGTCGCTGCCATCGCCGAGCGGCACCTCGCAGGCGTATTTCGTGATCACGTTGACCGGATCGAAACGGGTGATGGTGCCGGCCCCAGACTGCCCCGCCAGCAGGCGCGCCCAGCTTTGCTCTACCCCATCGGCCAACGGGGTCACCAGACCCAGTCCCGTGACAACGACACGCCGCATGATGCTGCCCTTTCCTTGCTCCTGCTTTCGCTGCTCTTACCCCGGCTTGGACCCGGGGAGCAAGAGCATCGCGAATTTGAAAGCAAGGGCCCGCCGTTTCAGCCAAGGCCCGTCAACGTGATGTCAGATGAATGCGGCCGTGGTCTCGGGGGTCGGGCGCGCGACCTTGATGGCCTCGCTTAGATCAACGCTCCGGGTCAAGAGCGCGCGGCTGATCATCGCGCCCGCGATGTTTGGAATGTATTTCAGCCGCGCCACATCGTCGATGCTGCGCACCGTGCCGCGCGCGATGACGGCGTGGCGGGTCTGCGCCGCAAGCCCGGATATGACACCCAGATGGCCGTCCGTATCCTCGATATCCGCGTCGATATCGGAAATCAGGACCGCCGCCAGCGGCACTCCGTCGAATTCCTTGATGAACGCGTCCGCCTCAAAGACGCTGGGGGTGCGCCAGCCATTCGTCATCAACTGCCCGCGATAGATGTCGATCGCCACCACGATCTGATCGGGGTGATATTTTGCCAGTTCCTTGACCATGTCGGGCTCCTGCGCCGCGAGTGTGCCCAGCACGATCCGGCCCGCGCCCTTGTCGATCCAGCGATGGATCGTCTCGCGCGAGCGAAAGCCGCCGCCCAACTGCACCGGGATGCCCGCGGCGCGGATGATGTCCTCGATCAAATCATTGTTACTCTTCTCACCGAGCAATCCGTTCAGGTCGGTCAGGTGCATCCATTCCGCCCCCGCCGCCGCAAAACTGCGCGCGGTCGCCACCGGGTCGATATGCCAGAGCACCGGCTCGGCAAGACGTCCGCGCGTGAGGCTCACGCATGTGCCGTTGAGAATTTCCAGAGTGGGATAGAGGATCATCGCCGTGCCCCTTGTGTTAGCAGCAAAGTGTCAGCAGAAACCCCGGCGTGACTGCCGGGACAGGCGATCCCTGACCCCATCTGGCAATCGACGCTGTTCCTGAACCGGCATGATAGCCTCTTTTCGCGCCCTGCGCATCACGGTTGTGAAGGAAAGCGCCGGCCGTCGCTCGCGGCCCCTTGAACCGGTCCCCAGTCGCGCAGCCCCTGCAAAGCAAAAAACCCCGCCGGTTGGCGGGGCCTTTGCACGCGATGCGCGAAATCTCAGGAGGCGTCGGTGATGAACTTCACGGCATCGCCAAAGGTCTGGATCGTGTCGGCGGCATCATCCGGGATCTCGATCCCGAACTCTTCCTCGAAGGCCATGACCAATTCGACCGTATCCAGGCTGTCCGCGCCCAGATCGTCGATGAAAGAGGCCTTGTCCGTGACCTTGTCCTCTTCCACACCCAGGTGTTCGACAACGATCTTTTTCACGCGGTCTGCGATATCGCTCATGTTGGTATCCTCATCTTGACTTGGGCTGTTTCGCCCGTTTTGTGCCGCCGCCCCGTCAGGCAAGCCGCTGTGATCATGCCCTAGCGGGCGGCTCTCGACTGCCTGAACGGCCAGGCGACCGGGAGACTCCGCATCCCTCCGGCAAATCTGGGTGGCCTATAGCATATGCGCAGGCAATGGCAAATGCTTTCCCATGAACCGCGACGCAGGCAACGGGCAAGGCGTCAGATCATCGCCAGCCCGCCGTTGACATGCAGCGTGGCGCCGGTGA
>PFEY01000086.1:59504-59595 GCA_002783205.1 Rhodobacteraceae bacterium CG17_big_fil_post_rev_8_21_14_2_50_63_15
CTCGGGACTGGCCAGATAGAGCACAGCGGCGGCCACCTCGTCGGCGGTCCCCATCCGCGCGGCCGGGATCTTGGCATAGAGCGTGGCCTTC
>PFEY01000086.1:59697-59986 GCA_002783205.1 Rhodobacteraceae bacterium CG17_big_fil_post_rev_8_21_14_2_50_63_15
GTGAGCCCCTCCAGTCCCGCCTTGGCGGCGGCGTAATTGGCCTGACCGGGATTGCCGATCGAGCCAACGACCGAGCCGATATTGACGATCCTGCCCCAGCGGGATTTCATCATCGGACGCACCGCCGCCCGGCAGAGCCGCATCGCCGAGGTGAGGTTCACCTCCATCACGTCCTGCCAGTCCCCGTCCGACATCCGCATGAAGAGCTGATCGCGGGTGATCCCGGCATTGTTGACCAGAATGTCGAGACTGCCCATAGCGGTGATCGCCTCCTTGGTCAGCGCCTCGA
>PFEY01000070.1:0-12221 GCA_002783205.1 Rhodobacteraceae bacterium CG17_big_fil_post_rev_8_21_14_2_50_63_15
TTCTTTATGATGGGGTCGTGTCCGAGATGAACCTCGGCGCGCTCACCTCTGCTGCCGTGGCGGTTCTTTATGATGGGGTCGTGTCCGAGATGAACCTCGGCGCGCTCACCTCTGCTGCCGTGGCGGGGATCATGAAATCGGTCAACCCCGAGGTCAACATGGTCTCTGCCCCCGTCGTCGCCAAGGAGCGGGGGGTAAAGATCTCGACCACCAAGCAGGACAAGTCCGGGGCTTTCGAGGGCTATATCAAGCTCACCGTGGTCACGGACAAGCGCGAGCGCTCCATCGGCGGCACGGTGTTCTCGGATGGCAAACCGCGCTTCATCCAGATCAAGGGTATCAATATCGACGCCGAAATCGGCCGCCACATGCTTTACACCACCAACGAGGACGTTCCGGGCATCATCGGCACACTGGGCCAGACATTGGGCGATAACGGTGTCAACATCGCCAACTTCACGCTTGGCCGCGCGGATGCTGGCGGCGAGGCGATTGCCCTGCTTTACATGGATGAACCGGTCCCGGCGCGTGCCATCGCGGCGCTTCAGGCCACTGGCAAGTTTCAGCAGATCCGCCCGCTGCACTTCGACATCGGATAGCGCGCCGAGCGATCCATTGAAAAATCAACACGGGTGGATATCGGCTGGACAGGCCCCGCCCGAATACGCTCTAGAGGTGACATGGTTCTGCCAATCTATGCCATTCCCGATATTCACGGTCAGCACGCCCTGCTTGAGGGTGCGCTCGATCTTGTCGAACGCGATGGCGGCGCCGAGGCGCGAATTGTCATACTTGGCGATTTGGTGGATCGCGGTGCAAACAGCCGGGCGGTGATCGAGCGATTGATGGCCGCGCAGGCCGAGGGGCGCGACTGGACCGTGTTACGAGGCAACCACGATCAGATGTTTGTGGATTTCCTCGATCATGGCGGGATCGGATCGGCCCGGATGCGCGCCGGGCTGACCTGGCTGAACGAGCGGCTTGGTGGCGTAGAGACGCTTGCCTCTTACGGCATCACTGCGTCCGAGGCGAGGCATGATCCCGCCCTTGCGCGCGCCACCGTGCCCGACGCGCATCGCGAGTGGCTGGCGGGACTGCCGCTCTGGCACATCTCGGACGATCTGCTCTTTGTGCATGCAGGCATCCGTCCGGGCGTGCCAATCGCCGCGCAGGAGCCCGAAGATCTGATGTGGATCCGAGACGGTTTTCTCGACCATGCAGACCCGCATCCCTGGCTAGTGGTGCATGGTCACACCGCGCTCGAGACAGCGCAGCATTTTGGCAACCGCATCGATCTCGACGGCGGCGCGGGCTATGGCCGCGCGCTCTGGCCTGCGGTTTTCGAAGGCACTGCCTGCTGGCTGCTGACCGACAAGGGACGGGTGCCGCTGCGTCCGTGACAGCATCTCGCCATTGCCTTGGGTCAGGCTGCACCGCTAGAGTTGGACGAACTCAAACGGAGGGGACAAACTTGACCGATATCGTGATTCTGGACGGCTGTCGCACGGCAATCGGCACCTTTGGTGGCAGTCTTGCGGGCACGCCACCCACGGCGCTTGGCGCGATCGTGGCCAAGGAGGCGCTCAACCGCTCGGGTGTCGAGGGCGGGCAGATCGGAACGGTGGTCTTTGGCCACGTGATCAACACCGAACCGCGCGACATGTATGTCAGCCGGGTGGCGGCGATGGAGGCGGGCATTCCCGAAACGACGCCCGCGATGAATGTCAATCGTCTCTGCGGATCCGGCGCGCAAGCGATTGTTTCGGTTGTGCAATCCCTCATGCTGGGCGATGCCGATTTTGGCCTTGCGGGCGGCGCGGAAAACATGAGCCGATCCCCCTTCATCATCCCTGATCAGCGGTGGGGCGCGAAGATGGGCGATGTCA
Source organism: Rhodobacteraceae bacterium CG17_big_fil_post_rev_8_21_14_2_50_63_15 (assembly GCA_002783205.1). Lineage (GTDB taxonomy): Bacteria > Pseudomonadota > Alphaproteobacteria > Rhodobacterales > Rhodobacteraceae > Roseovarius. Next base: position 1,887 of record PFEY01000070.1, read on the forward strand.
GGACGCTCGACATGATGCTTGGCGCACTCAATTGTCCCTTTGGCACCGGCCATATGGGGGTGACAGCGGAGAACGTGGCGGCAGAGCATCAGATCAGCCGCAGCGATCAGGATGCTTTCGCCTTCGAAAGCCAGCGCCGCGCGGCAAGGGCACTCTCGGAGGGCCGCTTCAATTCCGAGATCGTTCCCGTGGAGGTGCGCGTCAAACGCGACATGGTGGCCTTTGTCACGGATGAACACCCCAAGGCCACGACTGCGGAGGCTCTGGCTGGTCTGAAACCGGTCTTTCAGAAAGACGGCTCTGTCACGGCCGGAAATTCAAGCGGAATCAACGATGCGGCTGCCGCCATCGTGCTGGCGCGCGCCTCTGCGGCAGAGGCGGCCGGGCTCAGACCACGGGGGCGGATCCTGGGATATGCCCATGCTGGGGTGCGCCCCGAAGTGATGGGAATCGGACCGGTGCCGGCGATCGAGCAACTGCTGGCACGAACCGGCCTGACGGCGGCGGATTTCGATGTGATCGAATCGAACGAGGCCTTTGCCGCGCAGGCCTGTGCGGTCAACAAGGTGCTTGGTCTCGATAGTGCCCGGGTCAATCCCAATGGCGGTGCGATCGCGCTTGGCCACCCGGTCGGTGCGACCGGTGTCATCCTGACCATAAAGGCGCTTTACGAACTCGAGCGCACGGGCGGCAAGCGGGCGATCATCACCATGTGCATCGGTGGCGGGCAAGGGATCGCACTGGCCATAGAGCGGCTCTGATTTGCGGCATAGTCTGGCCCGTTCTTAAACAGTTCTTCACGACGATGCCGGATGGTGAGCCGATCACGATCCGGCACGGCGGAGGACGGGCATGAGCCTTGCCAACAAGCTGGCAGAGGAACGGCGCGCCCGGCTGGCCGCTGAACGGCTGCTGGAACAGAAACAGGCCGAATTGCAGGCTGCAAATCGCAAGCTGGGCAAGCACGCGCGCGCGCTGTCCGATGAGATTGTCGAGACCCGCGCGGTTGTGCGATCGGTGCGAGATGAAAACCTGCGGGTCAAATCCGACCTTGATGTCGCCTATCAGAAGGTCGAGATCGCCGAACGCAGGCTGTGGCATTCGATCGAAACCATTCAGGACGGATTTGCCTTTTTCGATGCCGATAGCCGGATGATTGCCGCAAATCATGCCTATCTTGGCGTCTTTGACGGGCTTGAAGCCGTCAAGCCGGGGGTCAGCTATATCGAGATTCTGCAATTCATCACCGAAGAGGGCATTTTCAACATCGGAGATCTCAAGCCGCATGAGTGGCGCGAGAAAATGCTTGATCGCTGGCAAAGTTCCGTGCCCGAACCGGAAGTGATCCGTCTCTGGAACGGGCAGTACATCAAGCTGATAGACCAACGCGGCAATAGCGGGGATGTGGTCAGCCTTGCGCTCAACATCACCGAAACGATCCGATACGAGAAGGAACTGAAGGCGGCGCAAACCAAGGCCGAGGCCGCCAATCGCGCGAAATCTGCGTTTCTGGCCAATATGAGCCACGAGATCCGCACACCGATGAATGGTGTCGTGGGAATGGCAGATCTGCTGATGGAAACCGGTCTGACCGAGGAACAAAGACTCTATGCCTCCACCATAAAGAACTCCGGCGAGGCTCTGCTGGTGATCATCAATGACGTGCTGGACTATTCCAAGATCGAGGCGGACAAGCTGGTGCTCCACCTCGAGCCATTTGATCTCGAACGGTGCATTCGCGAACTCATCATGCTGATGCAGGCCAATGCGCGTGACAAGGGGATCGATCTTCTTGTGGATTACGACCTGTTCCTGCCGACGCAGTTTGTCGGGGATCCGGGCCGGATAAGACAGATCATGACCAATCTCTTGGGCAACGCGGTGAAGTTCACGGAGGCGGGTCATGTCCTTGTGCGTGTCACCGGCGTGCCATCCACACCAGCCAAGAGCGCCAGCATTCACGTCAGCATCGAGGATACCGGCATCGGCATTGCCGCGGACAAGATCGACCACATCTTTGGCGAATTCAATCAGGTCGAGGACGCGCGCAACCGCAAGTTTGAAGGAACCGGGCTCGGCCTCGCGATTTCGCAGAAGCTTGTCCGCCTGATGGGAGGGGAAATCTGGGTCGAGTCCGAGCCGGGCAAGGGATCGACCTTTGGTTTCTCGATGTCATTGCCGGTCGCAGACGCCCATGCGACTCGGGATCTGGTCCTGCCGCAAGGGTTGCACCGGGCGTTGATCGTTGCACCACAAGAGACCGGCGGTTCCATTCTCGAGCGACAATTGGCGGCCCTCGGGATCGAGTCCATTCTCTATCGAAACGGGGTCGAAGCATTGGCGCGAGCAGGCTCCGACATCGATCTGGTGCTCGCAGAGCACAATATGGCCGAAATGGACGGTTTCGAACTGGCAGAGGCGCTGCGGGACGCCGGGCATGACATGCCAATTCTGCTGCTCAGTCAGAGCATCGGCGACGCAAAACAGGATCCCGGCCGACAACACGTGCAGGCCGTCTTGCAGAAACCGGTGTTGCGAAACGAACTGATCGACGCTCTCATGGCGGTCTCTCCCAAACCGGCAGAGGCAGCGGCGCCAGTGACGCAACAGCAATCCGAGCGTGCAATGCGCGTCCTCGCGGCTGAGGACAACAAGACCAATCGGCTGGTCTTTTCCAAAATGCTCAAGATGCTCGATATCGATCTACACTTCGCCGAAAACGGCAAAGAGGCGGTAGCGCTTTACCAATCCCTTGGACCGGACGTGGTGTTCATGGATATTTCCATGCCCGAGATGGATGGTAAGGAGGCCACGCGAGCGATCCGGCAGATCGAGGCGGGAACCGGGCGGCACGTTCCGGTCATCGCGATGACCGCCCATGCGATGGAAGGTGACGATATCGACATTCTGGCAGCGGGGTTGGATCATTATCTGACCAAGCCCTTGCGAAAGGAATCCATCGTCGATCACATCGTTGCCGCCCGTCCTCCCGAGGCGCGCGCGCCTCTGGGGGATCTGGTTCAAGCGACCGGGTGATCGCGCAGAAAGACCCAGGAGTCATCGTCGGACCTGTCCGCGCAATAGCGGTAGCCGCCCGCGTCGAACGCCTTGATCGCCTCTGGATCGCGCAGGCGGTTCTGGATCACGAACCGCGCCATCGCCCCACGCGCGCGCTTGGCGTAAAAGCTGACGATCCTGGATGAGCCCTCCCTGGCCTCCATGAAAACCGGTGTTATCACCTTGAGACGCAGGGCCGTGCGGTCGATCGCGGCGAAATACTCCTGACTTGCGCAGTTGATCAGATGCTTGGCGCCAATGGCGCCAGCCTGTGTATTGAGCGCCTCTGCAAGCCGCGCGCCCCAATAGTCATAGAGCGTCTTGCCCCGGTTGGTCCCCAACCGGCTGCCCATTTCCAGCCGATACGGCTGGATTGCATCGAGCGGGCGCAAGATTCCATAGAGCCCCGAGAGGATGCGTAGGTGATCCTGAGCCCATTCCAGTTCCTCGGGATCGAGAGACCCGGCCTCGAGCCCCTGATAGGTATCCCCGGCAAAGGCCAGAGCAGCGGGCTTTTCCGTCATTCTGCCAAAATCGGCAAAGCGGTCTGCATTGAGCTTCGCGAGATTTTCGCTGATCCCCATCAGTTTTCGCAGGCCGTCCATGTCAAGGCCACGCACCACCTCGGCCAATTCCGCCGCCTCGTTCTGAAAGAGCGGGCGGGTGGCGCTGATCCCTTCCGTCGGGGTCATGTCCAGTTTCTTGGCGGGCGAGACGACAACCAGCATGTGCTTTCCCTTGCGTGATCCTTGCCGTGATCTAGTCCGCGCCGTGCAGAACGTCCAGAAAGGCCGTGCCAAAGCGCTCGGTCTTGAGCGGTCCCATGCCCTGTATCTCGGCCAGCGCATCGAGGGTGGAAGGGCGGCGCAGGGCGATCTGTTGCAACGTTGTGTTGGTGCAGGACAGGGGCCGCAGCGTGCCGCACTCGCCACGCGCCAGCGCGCGCTGCACCTCGATCAGGCGGTCGTAAATCGGGCCCTCGGGGCGACCCGCGAGTTTGCGGCGCACGGGATGGACCGGAGCGGTGGGCACCCCGGTGATCATCTCCAGAAATGTGGCGCCGTAGCGCGCGAGTTTGGTTGCGCCTACACCGCTGATCCGCGCCATCTGATCCAGCGTGGCAGGCCGCGTTTCGGCCATTTCGATCAGGGTGCGGTCGGTGAACACGATATAGGCCGGCACGCCTGCCTCCTCGGCCAGGGCACGGCGCCGGGCCTTGAGCGCCGACAGAAGCGGCGCATCCTCGTCCGACACCAGCGCGCGCACGGCCGGGCGCGGCTTTGGCCCGGCGCAATCGCGCCGAAGCTGGATTACCTCTTCGCCGCGCAGAACGGGACGCGCGGCCTCGGTCATGACCAGCGCGCCGTGGCGGTCGGGATCGGGGCGGATCAGATCCCGGCCCATCATCTGACGAAAGATCCCCTGCCATTCGGGCTTGTCCAGGTCGGCACCCACGCCGAAGGTCGGCAGGCTGTCATGCCGGCGCTGGCGCACCTTCTCGGTGGCGTGTCCCGTGAGAATGTCGATGAGATGCCCCGCGCCGAAACTCTCGCCGGTGCGCAGGATCGCAGAGAGCGCCTTGCGCACCACATCGGTGCCGTCAAAGGTCTCGAGCGGCGTGTCGCAGAGATCGCAATTGCCACAAGGGGTGGTGTTCTCGCCAAAATAGCCGAGCAGGGTGACGCGCCTGCATGTCAGCGCCTCGGCGAGCCCCAGAAGCGCGTTGAGCCGTCCGTGATCGGCCATCCGGCGTTCCGGCGGGGCGAGCCCCTCGTCGATCTGCGCGCGGCGCAGGCGGATGTCATCGGGGCCAAAGAGCGTCAGCGTCTCGGCCGGGGCCCCATCGCGACCGGCACGACCGATTTCCTGGTAATAGCTTTCGATGGATTTCGGCAGGTCGGCATGAGCGACCCAGCGGATATCGGGCTTGTCCACGCCCATGCCAAAGGCGACCGTGGCCACGACGATCAGGGCATCCTCGGTATTGAATCTCGTCTCGACGTTCCGGCGCGCCTGCGGCTCCATCCCGCCGTGATAGGCGCAGGCATTGAGCCCCACCTCGCGGAGCGCTTGCGCCAGCGTTTCGGTCTTGGCGCGGGTTCCGCAATAGACAATGCCGGACTGGCCCTTGCGCGCTGTGGCAAAGTCGATGATCTGGCGGCGCGGCTGATCCTTGGGCTGAAAGGCGAGATGGATGTTGGGCCGATCAAAGCCATGCAAAAAGACTTCTGGCGGCTGCCCGTCAAAGAGCTTCTGGATGATCTCGGCCTGCGTCTCGGCATCCGCCGTGGCGGTAAAGGCGGCAAGCGGCACATTGAGGGCGCGGCGCAAATCTCCGATGCGCAGGTAATCGGGGCGGAAATCGTGGCCCCACTGGCTCACGCAATGGGCCTCATCCACCGCGATGAGTGTGACGCCGATGCGCCGCAGCATCCCGATGGCGCTCGCCGCCGTCAGCCGCTCGGGCGCGATATAGAGGAGCTTGAGCCGCCCCTCCTCCAGTGCCTTCCAGACCTCTGCGGTCTCATCTTCGGTGTTGCCAGAGGTGAGCGCACCCGCCACGACACCCGCGGCCCGCAGGGCGCGCACCTGATCGCGCATCAATGCGATCAGCGGCGAGATGACCAGCGTCACGCCGTTGCGCATCAGGGCCGGGATCTGGAAACAGAGCGATTTGCCACCGCCGGTCGGCATGATGGCCAACGTATTGCAGCCCGTCGCGACGGTGTGAATGATTTCTTCCTGACCGGGACGAAAGGTATCGAATCCGAACACATCGCGCAAAAGCATGGCCGCGCCTGGCATGGGAATGTCCTGCAAGATTTTATCTGTCTGCTCTCGCGGAGAATCTTTTCACACTAAGATTCGGTGAACAAGCCCCGAGGATCAGTAAAACGCTGCCGCGTTGTTGATCAGAACGATGCGTAGGGCGTAGACGGCCACCAGCACCACCAGCGGTGCCAGATCAATGCCCGACATCGGCGGCAGAAAGCGGCGGACGCGGCTATAGATCGGCTCGAGCAGCCGGTTCAGCCCATCCCAGACCTTCGCCACGAATTGCTGGCGCAGGTTGAGAACCTGAAAATTGATCAGCCAGGACATGATCACATGCGCGATGATGAAGAACCACAAGACATCGAGGAGCAGCATCAGAATCTGGAAAAGGGATTGCATGGGGGCGGTCCTCTTGTTCGCAACGTCCATGACCTATGCAAGCCTGCCTCAAAGCGCAAGCCTGACGCGCGGTCGCGGTTGACGTTCTTTCCAGCCGGTGTAGACGCGCCGTCAAGGAGAACCGAAATGTATCCTGTCCTGCGACTCATGTGGCAATTGTCGATCCACCGCAGATCCCCGCGCCTGTCGGTCGCGGGCACCCATGTGTCGCATCATTACTGCATGCCCTGGGACATCGATCTCTGGCGCGAACTGAACAACGGGCGCACCCTGACGATCTTTGACCTCGGGCGGATTCCGCTTGCAGCGCGGGTTGGCCTGATCGCCGTGCTCAAGCGCAATCGCTGGGGTCTCGCGATAGCAGGCGCGAGTGTGCGCTATCGTCGCCGGATTCGCATGTTCGAGCGGATAGAGATGCGGTCGCGCCTGCTGAGCTGGGATGAACGCTTTGTTTATTTTGAGCAATCCATGTGGAAGACGTCGGGCGAATGCGCCAACCATATCCTGCTGCGCGCAGCCATAACCGGGCGCGACGGGGTGATTGATCCGGCAAGGGTGGCAGCGGATCTCGGGCATGATGGACCGGCACCTGAGGCACCGACCTGGGTCAAAGCCTGGATCAGGGCCGATGCGGAACGGCCCTGGCCGCCCATGCAGGAATAGCTTGCCTCAATGCTGCGCAGACTGTCATATCGTCCTTGAGGCAAAGGGACAGGCATGGCGGGGATTTCGCAGCGCAAGCGCGTTTGGGGCTGGTTTTTTTTCGACTGGGCGAGCCAGCCCTATCACACATTGCTCGTGACCTTCATTTTCGGGCCTTACTTTGCCTCTGTCGCGTCGGAGCACTTCTTGGCTTCCGGCGTTACCGCAGAGATCGCCGCTGCCCGCGCGCAGGCGATGTGGTCCTGGTGCCTGACGACGACCGGGCTGATCATCGGCCTTGGTGCGCCGATCATGGGCGCCTTTGCCGATACCACCGGGCGCAGGGTTCCCTGGATTGCGGCCTTTTCAGTCATGTATGTGATCGGGGCCATGGCGCTGTGGGGCATGCTCCCGGACGGCTCGAATCTCTGGTGGGGGTTGATTGCCTTTGGATTTGGCTTTGTCGGGGCGGAATACGCGCTGATTTTCATCAACTCGCAATTGCCCTCTCTTGGCTCGCACGACGAGGCGGGCGCTCTTTCTGGCTTCGGTTTTGCCTTTGGATATGCTGGTGGTGTTCTGTCTCTGGCGATCATGCTGGCATTTTTTGTCGAGCAATCGAGTGGCAAGACGCTGATCGGGCTTGATCCGGTATTCGGGCTTGATGCGGATGCGCGCGAGGGCACGCGCGCGGTCGGACCATTCACCGCGCTTTGGTATGCGCTGTTCATGATCCCCTACTTCCTCTGGGTCCGCGACAGTGGCCCGCGCAGGCCGGGTCGGGGCATGGGACATGCGCTGCGAAGTCTGGCAACCACCGTCAAAAGCTTGCGGCATCGCCTGAGTCTGAGTGCCTATCTCGGATCGTCGATGTTCTACCGCGATGCGCTCAACGGCCTCTACGGCTTTGGTGGCACCTATGCCGTTCTGGTGCTGAAATGGTCGATCACGTCGGTCGGGATATTTGGTATCATCGGTGCAATCGCCGGGGCTCTGTTCAGCTGGATCGGCGGCAAGTTTGACAAGCGCTTTGGGCCAAAGCCAGTGATCCTGGTTGCCATCTGGGGCCTGATCGCGGTCTGTGTCACGGTGGTGGGCATGGATCGAAACCAGATTTTCGGCTTTCCGCTCGACCGCGGCTCCACTCTCCCGGATGCCATTTTCTTTGGCTGCGGCGTTCTGATCGGTGGGCTGGGCGGCACCCTTCAGGCGGCCAGCCGATCCCTGATGGTGCGCCATACCGATCCTGCGTTCCCGACTGAAAACTTTGGTCTTTACGGTCTGTCTGGCCGGGCGACGGCGTTCATTGCACCGGCGCTGATCGCGCTGGTCACGACGTTCAGCGGCTCCGCGCGCATCGGTGTCTCACCAGTAATTCTGCTTCTCCTGATCGGCCTTGTCCTGCTACGCTGGGTCGATGCGCAAGGAGACAGGGACAGATGGGCCGAATCGTCCTGACAGGTATTTTGCTGATAGGCTTGGCGGGCTGTCTGCAGTCCGCGCCGAAGCCGCCCACGACCGGTATCCTCTCGAGCCAGAGTTTGCCCGCCGCGATGCAAGGGGTCCACGCCAAAAAGCTCTTTGGCGAGCAGGACCGTGGTTCTGAACATGCTCCCGCAGCTTATGGCAGCTACGCGCGCGGATGCCTGGCCGGTGGTGTCGCCTTGCCTGAAACAGGCCCGACCTGGCAGGCGATGCGGCTCAGCCGTAACCGGAACTGGGGTCATCCTCAAACCATTGATTTCGTGCAGGATCTTTCTCGGGCCGCGGCACAGCAGCCGGGCTGGAACGGTCTCTATGTCGGCGATATCAGCCAGCCGCGCGGCGGGCCGATGACCTCGGGCCACGCTAGCCATCAACTCGGGCTCGATGCCGATATCTGGCTGAACCGGGCCGACCGGCTGAACCTGAGCCGGGCCGAACGGGAGGGACTCTCCGCCATCTCGATGCAGCGGGCGAATGGTGCCTATACCAATGACAAATGGAGCCGCAGCCATCATGAGATCGTCAAGGCTGCGGCAAAGGATCCGCGCACCGCACGCATCTTCATTTTTGCCGGAGCCAAGGCACAGATGTGCCGGGATGAGACCGGTGATCGGGCCTGGCTCAACAAGGTGCGGCCCTGGTGGGGGCATCATTATCATTTCCATGTCAGGCTGAATTGCCCTGATAACACAAGTGGTTGTGTGCCGCAGGAGCCGCCACCGCCGGGCGACGGCTGTGCTGAAGCCGAAGAATGGGTGCGCAATATTCTTAACCCGCCCCCCCCTGATCCCAAGGCGCCCCCGCCCAAGCCGAAGCGTGAACTGACCATGCAGGATCTGCCGCAGCAATGTGTGGCCGTGCTGCAAGCCAATTAGATCAGCATCCTGCGAAAGTTTTTGCTAGCACCACATCATTTTGTTTTGACATCTCGGGAATCTGTGGCAACCTGTGGATAAGTTCAACAAACGAAAGGAGGTGGTCCAGTGTCTATAGAGGTATTGGAGCGAGGTGTCGGAACAGTTCAGGAGATCCTCGCCTAGGGCAACCCCGAGGTGCAAGCGAAATCAGAATTGGTGCGCCTAACCGGCCCATCTCCGTAACTTCTAGAGGGCTGTTCCGCAATTCGGGACAGCCCTTTTGAATGTTCATGTTGTACATGCTGGACGCGTGAAATGTACCGGTCCAGCCCTCCCGCGCAGGGCGCGAACCCCGGATTTGTCCATGCTCAGGATCACCGATGAGATTGCGATAGAGGACTGGGAACTGACCGAGCAGTTCATTCGCGCCTCGGGTCCAGGAGGACAGAATGTCAACAAGGTGTCCAGCGCGGTCGAGTTGCGATTCGAGGCGGAGCGCTCGCCCAGCCTGTCAGACGCGATCAAGAGCCGACTCAAGCGGTTGGCAGGGCGGCGCTGGACCATGGAAGGGGCAATCGTCCTGCATTGCGACGAGACCCGTAGCCAGACCCGCAACCGCGAGATCGTGCGGATGCGTCTGGCGGACCTGATCCGCAAGGCCAGTATTGCGCCAAAGCGGCGGGTGCCGACCAAGCCAACGCTCGGATCGAAAAGGCGGCGGCTCAGGGCCAAGACGCTCCATGGCGAAGTCAAGGCCCTGCGTGGCAAGGTCGAGGGAGAGGATTAGGCCCCGGTCGGTCAGGGGTGCCGAGGTCGATATGCAGGCCCTGTAACGCAGCGTTTTGGGGTGACAGAGATACGTCAGCGGGCCATGGTGCGGTCAGTCAAGGGAGGCCTGCCATGTCTGATTATCCACATCTTCTGAGCCCGCTCGATCTGGGGCATGTGACGTTGAGAAACCGCGTGCTCATGGGGTCCATGCATACCGGGCTCGAGGAGACGCGGGATTGGAACCGGGTGGCGGAATTCTATGCCGCGCGGGCGCGGGGGGACGTGGCGCTCATGGTGACGGGCGGCATGGCTCCGAATCGGGAGGGCGGCGTTTTCCCCGGTGCGGCGG
>PFEY01000070.1:12294-72105 GCA_002783205.1 Rhodobacteraceae bacterium CG17_big_fil_post_rev_8_21_14_2_50_63_15
TCATGCCCAAGGCGCTGGATGAGGAGGGGATCGAGAAGCAGATCGCCGATATTGTCACAGCCGCCGCGCGCGCCCGCGAGGCAGGGTATGACGGGGTCGAGATCATGGGATCAGAGGGCTATTTCCTCAATCAGTTTCTCGTCACCCATACCAACAAGCGAACGGATCGCTGGGGGGGATCCTATGACAACCGGATGCGCCTGCCGATCGAGGTAGTCCGACGGGTGCGCGCGGCGGTGGGGCATGATTTCATCATCATCTACCGCCTGAGCATGATTGATCTGGTGCCCGAGGGCAGCACCCATGAAGAGGTCGTGCAACTGGCGCAGGAGATCGAGCGCGCCGGCGCCTCGATTCTCAATACCGGCATCGGTTGGCACGAGGCGCGGATTCCGACGATCGCGACCAGCGTGCCGCGCGCCGGGTTTGCCTGGGTGACCAAAAAGCTGATGGGCAAGGTCGGGATTCCTGTCATCACCTCGAACCGGATCAACACGCCCGAGGTGGGAGAGGCGGTGCTGGCCAGTGGCTGTGCCGACATGATCAGCATGGCGCGACCATTTCTGGCGGATGCGGATTTTGTGCGCAAGGCGTCCACAGGCCGCGCCCGGACGATCGCGCCCTGTATCGCCTGCAATCAGGCCTGTCTGGATCATACCTTTTCCGGCAAGCTGACCTCCTGTCTGGTCAATCCACGGGCCTGCCACGAGACCGAACTGGTGATTTCGGCCGCAGATCGGGTCAAGCACGTGGCGGTGGTGGGTGCCGGGCCAGCGGGTCTTTCGACGGCGATCACGGCCGCAGGACGTGGGCATCGGGTGACGCTCTTTGACCGCGCATACGAGATCGGCGGTCAGCTCAATATGGCCAAGGTGATCCCCGGAAAGGAGGAATTTCGCGGCCTGGTGGAGTGGTTCGGCGTGATGGTGGCCGAGTCCGGTGCCGATCTGAAGCTCGGGCAGGACGTGACAGCCGATGATCTGCAAGGCTTTGACGAGGTTATCATCGCCACCGGCGTTGTGCCACGCGATCCCGGTATCCCGGGACAGGATGGCCCGAATGTCGTGGATTACATCGACGTGCTGCGCGGTGGCGCGCCGGTCGGGCGGCGTGTGGCCGTGGTGGGCGCGGGCGGCATCGGCTTTGATGTCGCCGAGTTCCTGGTGCATGAGGGGATCAGCCCGACCGAGGACATCGAGCTCTGGCGTGCCGAATGGGGTGTCGGCGACCCGGAAGAAAACCGCGGTGGACTTGCCCCGCACGGCCCGCAGCCAGAGCCGCCGGCGCGGGCAGTGACGCTATTGCAGCGCAAGGACGAGACGCCCGGCAAACGACTGGGCAAGACGACGGGCTGGATCCACCGCGCGGCGCTGAGGATGAAGGGTGTCGAAATGCTGGGCGGCGTGAACTATGAGCGGATCGATGCAGATGGCCTGCATGTCAGCTTTGGCGCAGCGCGGGAGCGGCCGAGCGTGATTTCGGCGGATACCATCGTTCTGTGTGCCGGACAACTGAGCGAGCGCACGCTTGCCGATGCACTGGAGGCAAGGGGCGTGACCTGTCATGTGATCGGCGGCGCCGATCTTGCCACCGAACTCGATGCCAAGCGGGCCATTGATCAGGGCACGCGGCTTGCCGCCACGCTTTGAGACGTCACCTTACAGTGATCGTGATCACCTCTGAGGTGACGGGCGGATTGTGGGGCACGTGGTTGAGATCCCCGAGCACCAGTTGCAGCGTGTGTGTCCCCGGAGACAGGTCGAGCGTGACCTCTGTTTGCCCGCCTCCGAAATGCTTGTGGTGGTCATCCGCAGGCAGACCGGAGTTCAGTTCCTCGGCCCCGTCCGGCCCCTCGCCAAGTGGCGGACGGTCGATCAGGATATGGTGATGACCCGTCGCCTCCTTGTCGGTGCCCGCAGGCGCGACCCCCATGCCCTTGAGGCCGAAAAGGACGGTGACGGGACTGCTTACGCTAGCGCCGTCCTTGAGGTTGACGAAATACACCTGCGCCCCGTCCGGGGCGGGTGTGTCTCCGGCCAGCGCGGGGCTGGCCAGCACCAGAAAAGCGGTCATTGCGAGCCTAAAGACATTTTTCATGAAGCATCCCTCCAAGGTATCAGAATACACTTGTACTGCGGGCCGGCACGTTCAGCGATCACTTCTTTCTGAGCTCCCGTTTCCCGCCTAGGAACGATCCAGACAAAACCCAGATATTGTCGGGCATGCGCCCCAGTTGTGCCTGAATTGGCGACCAAAAAGATCCTCAAGTCGCAAATCAGAGGTATCGCGAATGGATCGCCTGACGGAAATGGAGGCCTTTGCCACGGTTGTGGATCAGGGCGGTTTTACCGACGCGGCCCGCAAGATGGGCATATCCAAGTCTGCTGTTTCCAAACATGTCTCCTCGCTTGAGGCGCGTCTCGGGGCGCGGCTGTTGAACCGCACCACGCGGCGGGTGAGCCCGACAGAGATCGGCCTTGCCTATTACGACCGCGCGCTCAAGGTGCTCAACGACGCGGGAGAGGCCGACGCGCTTGTCAGTTCGATGCAATCCGACCCCTCGGGGCTGTTGAGGATCTCGGTGGCGACCGATTTTGGCGTCAATCATCTGAGTCCGGTGTTGGGTGAGTTTCTAGAAGAATTCCCCGAGATCACCGTGAACATGGTCCTCAACAACCGGTATGTGGAGTTGATTTCGGAAGGCTTTGACATGGCGATCCGCATTGGCGAGTTGGAGGACAGCACGCTGCGTGCGCGCAAACTGACCGAGACCACCAAACGCATGATCGCAAGTCCATCCTATTTGCAGAAATTCGGACGTCCGCAGAAGATTGATGACCTCAACGAGCACAAACTGTTGCATTACTCCAGTCAGGCGGGCGGCGCGGTCTGGAAGCTGACGGCGCCATCCGGGGAGAAACGGCAGGTGCGCACGGCGGGCGGGCTGAGCGTGAACGACGGGCAATCGCTGCTTAATGCCGCGATTTCGGGACTTGGCATCGCCTATCTGCCCTCATTCCTGTATTCCAAGGCGATGAAGCAAGGCTTTGTCGAGGACGCGATGCCCGATCTGCCAATGGAGACCCAAGGGATTTTTGCGGTCTATCCGCCGGGCCGGTTCACTCAGCCCAAGGTGCGCGCTTTCATTGATTTTCTGGTGCAACAGTTTGCCGACAAGGGGCCGGTGGACTGGTAGATCCCTGCTGACCTCCTGTGCGCTATCCGTTGCCCCGGCCGGTTTGCCGGGGCATTCGTTTGCGGTGTGATCGCTTTGCACAGACCCTGTGCAATGATTGGCAGTTGCCAAGCAGGCGCCAGCGCGACAGTTATCCCGCAGACATCATTCTGATCTGGAGAACACGACGATGGCCAATCCCAAGCTGCTGACGATTTCAGGCTCTTTGCGCAAGGGATCCTACAACCGGATGCTATTGCGCGAAGCGGTTGCGGCCTTTGGGGCGGCAGAGGTGACAGAGGCAGACCTTCACCTGCCGCTCTACGATGGCGATCTTGAAGCGGCAGAGGGTGTGCCGGAAAAGGTCCAGCATCTCGCGCGCCAGATCCGTGAAGCGGATGCGGTGGTGATTGCCGCGCCGGAATACAACAAGGGGATCACCGGCGTTCTGAAGAATGCGCTCGATTGGGTCAGCCGGGTGCCGGAGGGTGCGTTTCGCAACAAGCCGGTGGTGGTTGTGTCCGCTTCGGCCGGGCGCACCGGTGGCGAGACGGCGCAGTTCATGACGCTGTCATGTCTGACCCAATTGCAGGCGCGCCTGATCCCGGGCGCCGCCGTGCTGATCGCCGCCGCGGGGGATGCCTTTGATGCAGAGGGTCATCTCAAGGATGCGACCTCACGCAAGCTTCTGGCTGATCGGATGACAGCGCTCCGGGCTGAACTGGCCTGAGAGGGGAGACCGGAAAGGCTGGTGTTCACGCCGGTCTTGCATGCGGTCGGGCGCCGGGCCGCTTGACGCGGCAAACTGGATGGCCCGCACGACAAATCGGCGAGCAATGGCGAACGCTAAGGGCACGCCGCCCGACCCTGTCTGCTTGACCAGAAAGTCATGAGCGGGCGTAAAAAAGGGCGACAGCGCAGCTGCCGCCCTTTCCTGATCTGCACCGCTCGGGATCAAGCGTCGAGCCAGACCTTTTCAAAGTGCATTTCGCGGAACTGGTGCGCGCTGACATCCTTGACCTTGTCGGTGTGATGGAGGGCCTGATTGCGCCAGAACGGTTGAATGATGGCACCGCTGTCCTGTAGCATTGTCTGTAGCTTTGCCGCGTATTCGCGACGCTTGTCAGCATCGAAAATACCCAGCGCCTCGTCCAGCAGCGCATCGAATTCCGGGTTCGCGTGACCGGATTCGTTCCATGCCTCGCCGGATTTATAAGCCAGCGCCAGCACCTGAACGCCCAGCGGACGCGGACCCCAGTTGGTGGTCGAGAACGGATACTTCGTCCAGTCGTTCCAGAACGTGGAGCCGGGGATCACGGTGCGCTTGACGGTAAAGCCCGCGTCGCGCAATTGCGCGCCGATGGCATCGGTGGTGGTGGTGCGCCAGTCGCCGTCAATCGAGATGATTTCGATTTCGGTCTCGCCGTGACCGGCGGCCTTGGCCATCTCAATGGCCTTTGCCGGGTCGGCCGCGATGGCGGGCAGTTGGGCATATTCCGGGTGGAACGGAGCGACATGGTGGTTTTCGGCGGGGATCCCCTCGCCATTGATCGAGATCTGCAGCAGAACCGCATTGTCGCAGGCCAGCTGGATCGCATTGCGCAATTCCTTGCTGTCATAGGGCGGGGTATCGGCCCGCATCCGCGCGACGATGGTGTTGGCGGTCGGCTTGGACTGTTTGATCAGGCCAAGCGCGTCGTAGGATTCGATGAAATCGGCCGTGGATTCATCGTTGATGTCAACTTCATCGCCGTCAAAGGCGGCCACGATCGCGGCGTTGTCGGTGCCGAAATCAATGAAGCGGATGCCGTCAAGATAGACATCGCCCCCCCACCACTTGCCATTCTCGCGGCGCTTGTATTCTGCCGCGACGCCGATCTCGATCGACACAAGCTCGAACGGGCCGGTGCCGATGGGGGCCGTGGCCAGATTGCCATCCTCGTCAAAGCTGCGGTGGACGCAAAGCGCGGGATAGTCGGACATGCCCGCGATGATGGTGATATCGGGGCGCGGCAGGTTGAGACGGACGGTGAAATCATCGACCCGTTCAATCGCCCCCTCGATTGCCTTGTTGGTTGCGGGATCAATCAGCGTGCCCATGCGCGAGGCCATCGAGTTGCCCTCGGCGGCCTTGTCGCACCAGCGGTTGAGATTGTGGATGACGTCATCTGCATTGAACGCGTCGCCATTGTTCCAGGTTGCACCCTGGCGCACCTTGAGCGTGTAGGTCTTGGCGTCATCGCTGACCTCCCAGCCCTCGAGCAGCATCGGCTGAAAGCTGAAGTCAGACGCCCAGCGCACCAGCGGCTCGCAGAACTGGCGGGCCAGATTGCCGGGCTCGGTCCACGCATATTTGCGTGGATCGGTGATGTCCATCACGCGCGAGGCCACGCGCAGCACACCACCCTTCTTGCCCTCCTGGGCCTGGGCAGGCGTCGGGGCAACCAGCCCCAGAAGGCCGTAGGTGGCCGCCGAAGATGCGCCAAAGGTGGAGGCGAGCGCCACGAACTCGCGGCGGCTCATCTTGCCGGCGCGGGTGTCCTCGGCCATTTTTCGGACGATCGGGCGCACACTGTCGTGCGAGGTATCATTGTTCATAGTCTTCTCCCTGTTGTATTTGTCGCCGGTTTTGCTGTCGGTTGCTGACAGTCTTGACCCTAGTGTTAGCAGGGTCAACGCCCCGCGCCATTGTTTTTCGGGCGTGCCGGTGTCACTCAAGCGATGTCGCGCCATCAACGCGTCCCGAGCACGAGACTATCGCGATTCGAAGACATGGATAGCCTGTTTGCGACAAATGCTCGCCAAAATGGCTTGAGGCGGGGTCAAGCCGGGGCTAGATGAACCCTGAAGGAGCACCGCCGATGAGCCTCAACACCTTTGGTCACATGTTCCGGTTCACCACCTGGGGCGAGAGTCACGGGCCAGCTCTTGGCGCGACTGTGGATGGCTGCCCGCCAGGTGTGACGCTTGACGAGGCGATGTTGCAGCACTGGCTCGACAAGCGCCGCCCGGGGCAGAACCGCAATACCACGCAGCGGCAGGAGCCGGACGCGGTGCGCATTCTGTCCGGGGTCTACGAGGGGCAGACCACCGGAACGCCGATCCAGCTGATGATCGAGAACACCGATCAGCGCTCGCGCGATTATGGCGAGATCGCGCGCACCTTTCGTCCCGGTCACGCCGACATCACCTATCATCTCAAGTATGGATTGCGCGATCCGCGCGGTGGCGGACGAAGCTCTGCGCGCGAGACAGCGGCACGGGTTGCGGCGGGGGGGGTGGCGCGCGCCGCGCTGGGCACGCTGGTGCCGGGGCTGGAGATCAAGGGCTACATGGTCGCCATGGGCGAGATGCAACTGGACCGGGCGCGGTTCGACTGGGACGCCATCGACCATAACGATTTCTGGCTGCCGGATGCCGGGGCGGCACTTGAATGGGAGACCTATCTGCAAGCGATCCGCAAGGCTCAGGATTCGGTCGGTGCCGTGGTCGAGGTGGTGGCGCGTGGTGTGCCGGTTGGCCTCGGCGCACCGATCTATGGCAAGCTGGACAGCGATCTTGCCGCCGCGATGATGTCGATCAACGCGGTCAAGGCGGTCGAGATTGGCGAAGGGATGGCGGCTGCGCGACTGACGGGCAGTGCCAATGCCGATGAAATCTTCATCGGCGCGGATGGTCTGGAATACGGTTCGAACCACGCCGGCGGCATCCTGGGCGGAATCTCGTCCGGTCAGGACATTGTCCTGCGCTTTGCCGTCAAGCCGACCTCGTCGATCCTGACGCCGCGCCGGTCGATCACCATCGCGGGCGAGCCTGTCGAGGTCATCACCAAGGGGCGGCATGACCCCTGCGTCGGCATCCGGGCCGTGCCGGTCGGAGAGGCGATGATGGCCTGTGTCCTTCTTGATCATCTTCTCCTGCACCGCGGCCAGGTTGGCGATGGTCCGCGCGGCAAGATCGGCTGACTGCGGCATGGGTTTCTTCTGGCGGTAAATATCCCGGGGGTTTGGGGGCTGGCCCCCAATCCGGCCTCAGGGCAATCGCCTTTGCCGCGACAGCTGCACCGCGAGGATGCCTCCCATGATCACCAGCACGCCGACCAGATCCCACAGCCGCAGCGCCTCGTTCAGAAGAAGCGCTGCGATGGCGACGCCGAAGAACGGGTTGAGAAAATGGAAGGTGGCGGCGCGGGTGGCACCGATGCGCTCGACCAGAAGGAACCACACCAGCGTCGCGGCAAGGCCGGGAATGAGCGTCGTGTAGAGAAACGCGACGACGAGGAGGCCGCTCCACTCGATGATCAGCGGTTCGGTGGCGAGGCCGAAGCTGCCGACGAGCACCGCGCCCACCATCATCTGCAAGCCCACCACCATCAGAAAATTGCCGCCCGAGGCCGCGCCGCGCACGGCCAGCGTGGCAAAGGCCAGAGCAAAGACGCCGATGATGCAGAGCGTGGCACCATAGAGATCCATCCCGCCTTGCAGGCGCGCGCCCATGATGATGGTGACGCCAATCAGTCCGCCAAAGAGACCCGCGATCCCGATCCGGCCCAACCGTTCGCCAAGGAAACTCCAGCTGAAGAAACCGACCAGCAGCGGCATCGTGGACGCGATGATTGCGGCCAGTGAGGCCTCGATGGTCTGCATGGCGACAAAGTTGAAGCCCAGATAGAGCGCGTTCTGGCAGATCCCGAACACGATCGTTGCGCGCCATTGCGGGCGCGTCAGCCGCCAGGACTGGCCGAGCATCAGGGCAATGGCGATGCCGATCAGCCCCGAGATCAGAAACCGCAGGCCCAAGGCCGTCAGCGGCGGCGCGGCAGACACAATGATCCGGGCAGAGGTAAAGGCCGAGGACCACATGAGGGCAAAGGCGAGGCCCATCAGAACCGCCCGGATTTCCATTGTACTACTCCGCAAATCAAAAGGGCCGCCCCGCGGGGCGACCCTTTCTGAAAAATCTGTGACTTTCAAGCTCAGCCGTTCACGCTGTCCTTCAGGGCTTTGGCGATGGTCATTTTTACCACCTTGTCGGCCTCTTTCTTCATCTGCTCGCCCGTCGCGGGGTTGCGCACCATGCGCTCGGCGCGCTCGCGGCAATAGATCTTGCCGATGCCCGGCAGGGTCACGGAGCCGCCTGCGGAAACTTCCTTGGTAATGATTGCGATCACCGCGTCGAGTGCGCCATTGGCGGTTTTCTTGTCACTGCCCATTTCATCGGCCAAGGCAGCGACGAGTTGGGTTTTGGTCATGGGTTTTGCCATTTATGGTCTCCTTCAACTGCCCGTCTCTTGGGCCTCATGGGCGTAATTAAACGCTATGATGTGGTTAAACACAACGTCTGGTGTATAAAAGCAAGCACTTTTGGCGGATTTTGTGCAGTTTTTCCACGACTCAGAGGAAAGCCGTCTCCTCAAAACTGCGCAATTTCCGGCTGTGGATGCGATCGAGCGGCATTTTGCGGAGTGATTCCATCGCACGGATCCCGATCATCAGGTGGCGCGCAACCTGGGATTTGTAGAATTCGGAGGCCATTCCGGGCAGTTTCAGTTCGCCCTGAAGCGGCTTGTCGGAGACGCAGAGGAGGGTGCCATAGGGCACCCGAAAGCGGAACCCGTTGGCCGCGATGGTTGCACTTTCCATATCGAGTGCAACCGCGCGGGACTGGCTGAGACGCTGCACCGGGCCGGACTGATCGCGCAATTCCCAGTTGCGGTTGTCAACGCTGGCGACGGTACCGGTGCGCATCACCCGCTTGAGGTCGAAGCCGTCGAGCTGAGTTTCGACCGCGACAGCTTCCTGCAAGGCGATCTGGATCTCGGCCAGTGCCGGTATGGGCACCCAGGCCGGCAGGTCGGCATCGAGCACCCGGTCCTCGCGCAGATAGGCATGGGCCAGCACGAAATCACCGAGAGATTGCGAATTGCGCAGGCCCGCGCAATGGCCAACCATGATCCAGGCATGGGGGCGCAGCACCGCGATATGGTCGGTTGCGGTCTTGGCGTTCGAGGGGCCCACCCCGATATTCACCAACGTGATGCCAGACCCGTCGGCGCGCTTGAGATGATAGGCGGGCATCTGCGGCAGTCGGTCGGGCACTGGGAGCGGCGCATCCCCGGAGGTGATCAGCGCATTGCCGGTCGAGACGAAGGCGCTGTAGCCGCTATCCGGGTCGGCGAGCATTCGGCGGGCATAGGTCTCGAATTCCGCAACATAGAACTGGTAGTTGGTGAACAGAACGTAATTCTGAAAATGGCAGGGATCGGTCGCGGTGTAATGCGCGAGCCGGGCCAGCGAATAATCCACGCGCTGTGCCGTAAAGGGGGCAAGCGGCGCCGCGCCTTCCGCGTCGTGCTTCCATGTGCCGTTGACGATATGATCGTTGGTGGTCGAGAGATCCGGCACATCAAAGACATCGCGCAGGGTGAACTCGGCGCCACCTTCGCGTGGAACGCTCAGGTCTGCATCGCCCGCCACCGCGAAATGAACCGGCATCGGCGTGTCGGAGACGCGGACCCGGACCGGCACGCCGTGATTGTCGATGAGCAGACCAAGCTGTTGTTCGAGATAGGCGCGAAAAAGATCGGGCCTGGTGATGGTGGTGGCATGGGTGCCGGGGCCGGAGACATGACCAAAACTGAGCCGACTGTCGATCTTGGCATAGGTTGACGTGGTCAGGCGGATCTCTGGATAAAAGGCGCGGATGCGCCCGGTCGGGATCTCGCCTGCAAGGGCACGGGTGAAGGCGTCGCGAAGAAAGCCCGTGGCGGTGTCGTAGATCAGGCAGAGCCTGTCCACGGCGGCGCGGGCCTCGGTGAAATCCTGCGGGCCGGGGATGTCCGGTGAGGTGATCGTGCCGCTGAGGTCTCGCAATTGCATCTCGCCCTGACTGCATGGTTGATGGTGCAGGTTGACACGGGCCGGGGGCGACATCAAGCTGATGCGAGAGAACCGGACGTCAAGGGCGCGGCATGGACTTTGAGACGATCAGCCCGGCGGAGTTTGGCGCGACGCTGACCGGACTCGGGCTCAACCTTCTGGTGCGCGATGTGCGCACGGAGGCGGTGTTTCTGGCCGATGTCTTCGGCATGACCGCGCACCGGCAGAGTGCGGATTATGCGATCATGGCCTATCACGGACAGATCCTGCAATTGCACGCGGATCAGACCTATGCGCGCCACCCGCTCTTTGATCTGCTGCCCGAGACCCCGCCACGCGGCACCGGCGCGTCGATCCATCTGTTTCAAAGCGATCCGGACAGAGCGGTGACACGGGCCGAGGCCATGGGCGCCGTGATCCTGCAATCGCCCACCAACAAGCCGCACGGGCTGCGCGAATGCTGTATTCTGTGCGACAACGGATATGCCTGGGTGGCCTCGCGCCCGCTCACATCTCAAGAAAGGGAGGCATCATGACTGTGACCAAGCTCAAACCCAACATGGAGCACTGGCAAGAACGGGTGGACCTTGCTGCCGCATTCCGCTGGACTGCGCGATTGAACATGCATGAGGCGGTGGCCAATCATTTCAGCCTGGCGATCAACGCGGAGGGCACGCGATTTCTGATGAATCCCAACCAGATGCATTTTGCCCGCATCCGCGCGAGCGACCTGATCGAAGTCGATGCCAATGATCGAACGGTGCTGGACGGGCCGGATGCGCCGGACCCGACCGCCTGGGGGCTGCATGGCGGGTTGCACCGGCATTGCCGACATGCCCGCTGCGCCATGCATGTCCATTCGATCCATGCCACCGTTCTGGCGTCGCTCGCGGATAGCCGCCTGCCGCCCATCGACCAGAACTGCGCCACGTTCTTCAACCGCTATGTGGTGGATGAAGCCTATGGCGGGCTGGCGTTTGAGGACGAAGGCGCGCGCTGTGCGCGGCTTCTGTCAGACCCCAGGAAGAAGGTGCTTCTGATGGGCAATCATGGCGTGATGATCATCGGCGATACGGTGGCTGAGACGTTCAATCGGCTCTACTATTTCGAGCGCGCCGCCGAGACCTATATCCGCGCCTTGCAAACCGGGCGACCGCTGCGTGTCCTGTCAGATGAAGTGGCGGAGAAGACCGCGCGCGAACTCGATGACTATCCCGATCAGGCGGAGCGGCATCTGTCGGAGTTGAAGGCCATTCTGGATGGCGAGGGATCGGATTACGCCGCTTAGGCGCTGCGCAGTCCGGTTTCGACCAGAAGCCCCTTGCGTTTGGCCTCGTAGTAATAGCCGCGCGCATACCACATGATTGCCGCATCGTGGTTGCCATCGGCCACGAGATAGGCACCGCGCAGATACTTGACGCCGTATTTCAGATTGGTTTCGGCGTCGAGAAGATCGTTCGGCTGGCCCTGGAAGCCCATGTTCCGGGCGGTTTGCGGCAGGATCTGCAAGAGCCCGTAATAGGGGCCGTTGCGGGCGGCCGGATTGTGCGTGCTCTCGCGGATGGCGAGGCGATGGACGAGGCTGCGCGGCACGTTGTTGAGATCGGCATGTTTGTTGATGAGGCGGCGGAGTTCCGGTGTCTCGTTGGGATAGAGCGGCGGATCGAAAGGATCGCTGCGGCTCGAGAGGCTGGCATCCGGTTTTGCGCAGGCGGCGAGAGGGGCACTGGCGATCAGAGCGAGGATACGGCGGCGGGACATCTCAGGCATGGCGGCTCCGGAACTTGTTTCGGGCGCACAGTGCCTCCGAATTGCAATTTGCACCAGAGGCCTTGTGATGCACCGGCGAAAGCTCGCCACCTTGCCAAATTGAGCGATGCGGGCCATGTAAGGCCGATGCGAGACACTTTGTTATCATTTGGGCATGGATACAGCGCGCGGGCTCTGGCGGCGCGTCTCGTGCCGCAGGGCTGGCAGATCTATGGCACGACGCGCGATGCGCACAAGGCAGAGGAACTTGCACGCGAGGGGGTGACGCCGGTGCTCTGGCCCGACGGCGACCTCGAAGCGGCCTTTCAGTCGGCGACACATCTCCTGATCTCCGCAGCGCCCGAGCCTGGCGGCGATCCCGTTCTGGCGCGGTGTCGTGCCGATATCGCGCGGATCGCACCACGTCTTGAATGGGTCGGCTATCTGTCGACAACCGGCGTTTATGGCGATCAACAGGGGGGCTGGGTGGACGAGGAAACGCCGCTCACGCCCGCGACGCAACGCGGGAAGATGCGGCTGGAGGCTGAGGCCGAATGGCGCGCAATTCCGGGCCTGCCGCTGCATATCTTTCGTCTGGCGGGCATCTATGGCCCGGGGCGCGGTCCGTTCGAGAAGGTGCGCGACGGCACGGCCCGGCGGATCGTCAAGCCGGGGCAAGTCTTTAGCAGGATTCATGTCGAGGATATCGCGCAGGTGCTTGAGGCCTCGATCCGGCAGCCCGAACCGGGCGCCGTCTATAATGTTTGCGACGACGATCCGGCCCCGCCGCAGGACGTGATCGGCTACGCGGCAGAGCTTTTGGGCCTGCCGCCACCGGAGGAGGTGGCCTTTGACGCCGCCGATATGACACCGATGGCGCGGTCGTTCTATGCTGAATCAAAGCGCGTCTCGAACGCCCGGATCAAGACGGACTTGGGCGTGCGGTTGATTTATCCCGATTATCGCACCGGACTGCGCGCTTTGCTCGTGGCAGAGCGCGCCTAGGGCCGCGCCTCAGGACGGTGTCCCGATGCCGGTGGTGATGCTGTAGCCCGGCCCATAGCAGAGTCGGGCGAGTGTGACCGTGCGCTCGTGATCCCATGTCAGACGCTCGACCACGAAAACCGGTGCGCCGGGAGTCGTGCAGAGCAATTCCGCCTCTTGCGCCGTGGCGGCTGCGGCTGTGAAGCGGATGCTGCCATGGGTGTAGGGAATGGTCACGACCAGCCATTCGTTGGCGCTGAGCGTCTCGAAATCCTGTGCCGCAGCGGCAGGGGCCGTGGTGAGATTGATCCAGCGATCCTCAATCACGAAGGGCCTGGTCTCCGAAAGATGCAGGGCGGAGACATGGAGAGCGTCGCTGGCGGGGTTGATCCAGAGCGTGCGGGCGATTTCAGCGGGCGGGCGCAGGATGGCGCAACTCAGTCGCTGGTAGCCATAGCTCTGCCCGCGCTCTGTGATTTCCTGACGGATCACGGGAATGTCCAGCGTGGCGCGGCTCACCGGGTGCAGCGCAACGCGCGTGCCAGCCTTGCGGCGCCGTTCCAGAATGCCCATTTCGGCCAGGGCGCGCAGGGCGCGGTTGACTGTGGCGCGCGCGCATCCGAATTCGAGCGCAAGATCAGCCTCGTTCGGGATCACTGTTCCGGGCGGCCAGACCCGGGCATGGATGCGGCGCATCACCTCGTCCTGGATCGCCTGCCAGCTGTTGAATGTCAGGCCCGTCATAGCACATCCCGAAGCGGTGCCATAGCCGCCGCAAAGCGGCGGGTTATGCTGTCATGGGCGATATGGCGGCCCTCTTGCACCATATGGCGTCCGGCGGCCCAGACATCGCGGACCATATTGTCGTCGCCGGCGAAGATCCAGACATCGAGGCAGGTGTCGCCTGCGCGGTCGGTCAGATCCATATGGGTGTCGTCGAGTGCCATCAAGTCTGCGAGATAGCCGCGCGCGATCTGTCCGCTGTTGCGTCCTGCGGCCTGGGCGCCACCGAGTATGGCGGCGTCAAGCAGGCGGCGTCCGGTGGAGGAGGCGGCCGTGGCGAGGGCCGCGCGGGAATGGTCGCGCAAACGCTGGGAATAGTCGAGCGTTCGCAACTCCTCTGACAGGGCGATGCGGATGTTCGAATCCGACCCGATGGCGATATGGCCCTCTGAGCCCATCCAGCGCAGGCCGTCAAAGATGCCATCGCCAAGGTTCGATTCGGTGATTGGGCAGAGGCCCGCAACAGCGCCTGAGCGGGCAAGGGCAGTGGTCTCGTGCGGCTGCATCTGGGTGCAGTGGATGAGGCACCATTGCGGTGTGATGTCGGTGTGGTCAAGAAGCCACTCGACCGGGCGCGCGCCATAGGCGGCCTCGACCTCGATGACCTCTGCCACCTGCTCTGCGAGGTGCATGTGGATCGGACCGCCCTCGGCAAGCGATGCGGCCGTGCGGATCGCGTCTGGTGAAACTGCGCGCAGGCTGTGGGGCGCAATGCCGAGCCGCGCGTCGTGGGGCAAGGGAGAGAGGGCCGCGCGGCTGCGCTCGACGAGGCGTGCGAACTGGTCGGGAGTCGTGCCAAAACGGATCTGACCGGGGCCGAGCGGGCGACGATCCACCCCGCCAAACTCGTAATGCACCGGCAGGAGGGTGAGGCCGATGCCGGTTTCTTGAGCCGCTGCCACAATGCGATGCGCCATTTCGGCAGGATCATCATAGCTCCCGCCCCCCGGCCGGTGGTGCAGGTAGTGAAATTCGACATTGGTGGCGTAGCCGGATTCGAGCATTTCCATCTGCACCAGCGCTGCGATGGCCTGCACCTGATCGGGCGTGAGGTGATCGAGAAAACGATACATCAATTGCCGCCAAGTCCAGAACGTATCCATCGGATCGGGTCCTCGGGTCTCTGTCAGGCCGGCCATGGCGCGCTGAAAGGCGTGGGAATGGGCATTGGCGGGCGCGGGCAACAAGAGGCCGGTGCGGTGCCCCGAAGCCGGCGCGCCCGGGGTCACGCGCGCAATATGGCCGGTGTCGTCGGTTTCCACCAGAACGTCGCGCGCCCAACCGGCGGGCAGGAGCGCCTGGGAGGCCCAGATTCGTGTCATCGTCCATCCTGTCTTGACAGATTATTATGTATAGACATAATTGCAGAGGACGACTCGGAAATCAAGAAGGGTCTTTGCCATGTTGCTGAGAAATGCACGGATCGCGACGATGGCGGGTGCGGCCTATGGGCTGATCGAGCGGGGTGCCGTGCTCATCGCGCAGGGACGGGTTGTCTGGACCGGGCCAGAGGCTGATTTGCCGACTCGCCACGACGGACCGGAGGAGGATCTGGGCGGACGGCTGGTCACGCCTGCGCTGATCGATTGCCACACCCACATCGTGCATGGCGGCAACCGCGCCGCCGAGTTCGAGATGCGCCTGAATGGCGCGAGCTATGAACAGCTGGCACGGGCGGGCGGCGGCATCGTCTCGACTGTGCGCGCGACGCGGGCGGCGTCCGAGGACACGTTGCTGGCGGGTGCCCTGCGCTTTGTCGATGCGCTGATCGCCGAGGGCGTTTCGGTGATCGAGGTGAAATCCGGCTATGGGCTGGATATCGAAACAGAGGCAAGAATGCTGCGCGTGGCGCGCCGGATCGAGGATGTGCGACAGGTGCGGGTCAGGACATCCTTTCTCGGCGCCCATGCGCTGCCGGATGACTACAAGAACCAAGCGGATGCGTATCTTTCCGAGGTCTGTCTGCCGGCACTGGAGGCCGCACATGCGGCGGGGCTTGTCGATGCGGTGGATGGGTTCTGTGAAGGCATCGCCTTTTCGCCCGAGGAAATGGCGCTGGTGTTCGACCGGGCGCGTGACCTCGGCCTGCCGGTCAAGCTGCATGCCGAGCAATTGAGCCATCTGGGTGGCACGCAACTGGCGGCGCGCTACGGGGCCTTGTCGGCCGATCATGTGGAATATGCCGATGAGGCGGACGCAGAGGCGCTGGCGCGGTCGGGCAGCGTGGCGGTGATCCTGCCCGGTGCGTTCTACACCCTGCGCGAGACGCAGGTGCCGCCGATAGAGGCGTTCCGAAGGCATGGCGTGCCGATGGCGCTGGCCACCGATTGCAATCCCGGGTCGTCGCCGATGGCGTCACTGTTGTTGGCGATGAACATGGGGTGCACGCTGTTTCGGATGACGCCGGAGGAGGCGCTGGCCGGCGTGACCCGCCATGCGGCACGTGCGCTGGGGCTGGACGACTGTGGCATCATCGCGGTTGGCAAGCGCGCCGACCTCGCGGTCTGGACTGTAGAGCAGCCCGCCGAACTGTCTTATCGCATGGGTTACAACCCGCTCTATCGGCGGATTTTCGGGGGTGAGGCATGAAAGAGGTCTTGATACCAGGGCAGGTGCGTCTGCCCACGCTGGAGGTGATCTGGCGCGAACAAAGAGCGGTGATGCTGGATCGAAGCGTGAAACCTGTGGTCGCTGCGGCACATGCGCTGGTGGCGCGAGCGGCGGCGGGGCATGTGCCTGTGTATGGTGTCAATACCGGCTTTGGCAAACTCGCAAGTGTCAGGATTGCGCCGGAGAAAACCGAAGAATTGCAGCGTAACCTGATCCTGTCGCATTGCTGTGGTGTGGGCGAGGCGCTGGATCCGGCGACTGCCCGTCTGATGATGGTGCTCAAGGTGCTGAGCCTGGGACGCGGGGCCTCTGGCGTGGCGTGGTCCACAATTCAATTGATCGAGGACATGCTGGTGCACGGGGTCACGCCCGTGGTGCCGGTGCAGGGATCGGTGGGGGCCTCGGGAGATCTGGCACCCCTCGCACATATGGCAGCGGTGATGATCGGCGAGGGCGAGGCGTGGCATCACGGGATGCGCCTTCCGGGGGCTGAGGCGCTGGCGCGCGCCGGTCTCGCGCCGATCGTGCTCGGCCCCAAGGAGGGGCTCGCTCTGATCAACGGGACGCAATTCTCTACCGCAGTTGCGCTGGTGGGGTTGTGGGGGGCATGGCGCTGCGCGCAGACCTGTGTGGTGACAGCGGCGCTCTCGACCGATGCGATCATGGGATCGACCGCGCCCTTGCTGGCGGCGATTCACGCCTTGCGCGGTCATCGCGGGCAGATCGAGGTTGCGCGTGCGCAGGCGGGGCTGATGGCAGGCTCGGAGATCCGCGAGAGCCACCGTGAGGGTGATACCCGTGTGCAGGACCCCTACTGCATCCGATGTCAGGCACAGGTCAGCGGTGCGGCGGTGGATCTGTTGCGGCGTGCGGGGGAGGTTCTGGAGATCGAGGCCAATGCGGTGACGGATAATCCGCTGGTGCTGGTCGATGCCTGCCATCCGGAGGGTGGCATGATCGTATCGGGCGGGAATTTCCATGCCGAACCCGTCGGTTTTGCGGCCGATCAGATTGCCATGGCGATTGCCGAGATCGGGGCAATCGCGCAGCGCCGCGTGGCCTTGATGGTCGATCCGACGCTGAGTTTCGATCTGCCGCCGTTCCTGACGCCCGAGCCGGGATTGAATTCCGGGCTGATGATCGCCGAGGTCACGACCGCCGCGCTGATGAGCGAGAACAAGCATCTGGCCAATCCTTGCACGACCGACTCTACGCCGACGAGTGCCAATCAGGAAGATCATGTCAGCATGGCGGCCAATGCCGCGCGGCGGCTGAAGCGGATGACCGACAATCTCTGCGTGATCCTGGGGGTCGAGGCGATTTGCGGCGCACAGGGCATCGGGTTTCGTGCGCCGTTGCAGACCAGTGCATCGCTGCGCCTGGTCATCGCCCGGCTGCGCGAGGCGATCCCCGTTCTGGTTGCAGACCGCTATCTCGCGCCGGATCTGGCGGCGGCGGCAGAGATGGTGCGCGAGGGCGATCTGGTCGGTGCCTCGGGGCTGGAGCTCTGGCTGTGAGGCAGAGGGTGCGATTTGAGTATTTCCGGAACAGTGAAAGGACGCTGTCATGAACCCGGTTGAGGTGGTGCAGGGCGAAGGGCCAGTGGTTCTGGGACTCCCGCATACAGGACTGCATGTGCCAAAGGATATCCGGGCGCGGCTGAACGATCGCGGGCGCGCGCTTGCCGATACCGACTGGAATATCCACAAGCTGTATGACGGATTGCTGCCGGGCGTGACCACCGTGCGCGCGACGTTTCATCGCTATGTGATTGACGCCAACCGCGATCCTTCGGGGGCGAGCCTCTATCCGGGACAGAACACCACCGGGCTGGTGCCGCTGACAGATTTCGAGGGCGCGGCGATCTGGCAGGTGCCGCCCTCTGGTGGAGAAGCCGAGCATCGACGCGAAAGGTTTCACGCGCCCTATCACGCGGCATTGGCGGCAGAGATGACGCGGGTGCGCGAGCGTCACGGCGTGGCGGTCCTCTATGATTGTCATTCCATACGGTCACGTATTCCCTTTCTCTTCGAGGGCGTCTTGCCGGATTTCAATATTGGCACCAACACTGGCATGACCTGCGCGCCGGTGCTGGCGGAGGCCATCGAAGACGTCTGCCGCGCCGCGCACGGCTATAGCTGGATCAGCAACGGGCGGTTCAAGGGCGGCTGGACGACGCGGCATTACGGCCGGCCGGCAGAGGGCTGGCACGCCATTCAGATGGAACTGGCGCAATCCGTCTACATGGAGGAGGCCGCACCTTGGCCCTATTCGCACGACCGGGCCGGGCGGTTGCGCCCGGTTCTGGCGAAGATGCTGCAACGACTGGACGATCTGGCCCGCAAAGGAGATCCGAGATGACCAATTCGCGTCACAATACCCGAGACATCTATCCCGCCACCGGCACTCAGATCAGCGCCAAGAGCTGGTTGACGGAGGCGCCGATGCGGATGCTGATGAACAACCTGCATCCCGATGTGGCCGAGAACCCGCACGAACTGGTGGTCTATGGTGGCATCGGGCGCGCGGCGCGGACCTGGGAGGATTTCGATCGGATCGTCGGCGCGCTCAAGGAGCTGGAAGAAGATGAGACCTTGCTGGTGCAGTCAGGCAAGCCTGTCGGGGTGTTTCGCACCCACCGGGACGCCCCCCGGGTGCTGATTGCCAACAGCAATCTGGTGCCGCACTGGGCGACATGGGATCACTTCAATGAACTGGATCGCAAGGGTCTGATGATGTACGGCCAGATGACGGCCGGATCCTGGATCTACATTGGTAGCCAGGGCATCGTGCAAGGCACCTATGAGACATTTGTCGAGGCCGGGCGGCAGCATTACGGGGGCACCCTCACGGGCCGCTGGATCCTGACCGGAGGCCTGGGTGGCATGGGTGGGGCGCAGCCGCTGGCCGCCGTGATGGCCGGGGCCTGCTGTCTGGCGGTGGAATGCGATGAGACACGCGCCGAGTTTCGCAAGCGCACCCGCTATGTCGATGAGATCACCCGTGATCTCGATGCGGCCTTGGCGATGATCGATGGTTGGACCCGGACGGGCGAGGCGAAATCGGTGGCGCTCATAGGCAATGCGGCGGATGTCTTTCCCGAACTGGTTCGACGCGGCGTGCGACCCGACATCGTGACCGATCAGACCAGTGCGCATGACCCGGTGCATGGCTATCTGCCGCAGGGCTGGACGGTCGCCGAATGGCGCGCCAGGCAGGAGAGCGATCCCAAGGCGGTGGAGGCGGCCGCGCGCGCCAGCATGCGGGTGCAGGTGCAGGCGATGGTCGCATTCTGGCGCGCCGGTGTGCCGACGCTGGACTACGGCAACAACATCCGGCAAGTGGCGCTGGATGAAGGTCTGGCGGACGCCTTTGCCTTTCCCGGCTTCGTGCCGGCCTATATCCGGCCGCTCTTTTGCCGGGGTATCGGGCCGTTTCGCTGGTGTGCCCTGAGCGGCGATCCGGAGGACATCTACAAGACCGACGCAAAGGTCAAGGAACTGATCGACGACCCGCATCTGCACACCTGGCTCGATATGGCGCGTGCGCGGATCGCCTTTCAGGGCCTGCCCGCGCGGATCTGCTGGGTGGGACTGGGGGTGCGGCACAAGCTCGGTCTGGCGTTCAACGAGATGGTGCGGACCGGCGAGTTGCGTGCGCCGGTGGTGATTGGCCGCGATCATCTGGACAGCGGATCGGTGGCCAGCCCGAACCGCGAGACAGAATCAATGAAGGATGGGTCGGACGCTGTCAGCGATTGGCCATTGCTCAATGCCCTGTTGAACTGTGCATCAGGGGCGACCTGGGTCAGCGTGCATCATGGTGGGGGGGTTGGCATGGGATTCAGCCAGCATTCGGGGATGGTGATCTGTTGTGACGGCACCGAGGATGCCGACCGGCGGATTGCACGTGTTCTCTGGAACGACCCCGCGACGGGTGTGATGCGCCATGCGGATGCGGGATATCAGATTGCACTGGACTGTGCCCGCGAACATGGCTTGAATTTGCCGGGCATATTGAAGCGAGGCTGATTTGAAGAAAGGGAAGATGGAATGGATCTGGAGCGATTCGTCGCGGCACAGGATCAGATTTGGCCCACGCCCCTGACCGAGATCCGTGGCGGGCGAAAATGGACGCATTGGGCATGGTTCGTGTTGCCGCAGGTCCGCGGGCTGGGGCGGTCGCGTTTTGCAATGCACTATGCCATCGAAGACCTCGATCACGCCCGAAGCTATCTCGCGCATCCTGTCTTGGGGTCGCGTCTGATCGAGACCTGCATGGCCATGCTGGACCTGCAAAACACGACAGCCGCGCGGGTGCTGGGTGGCATTGATGCGCTAAAGCTGCAATCCTGCGCGACGCTCTTTGAGGCCACTGGAGGTCATTCCGTCTTTGCTCTGGTGCTTGCGCGCTACTATGGCGGGCAGCGCTGCGAGGCGACGCTGGATTATCTTGCTGGCCGGCGCACGATGCCGTCCGACGATGAGTATCAGATCTGACATTCCAACACGGTAGCCGCGCACAAGATCCCGGAAAGGTCGAGGATTGAACCAGCCAAGAGCGATTGGCGACGGGCGCGGCGGTCGCAACTGCCGTCGTATAGGCATCCCGGAGAGGCGGCTTGATCCGAATGCGATTGGTGTGTTGACACGGGTGTGAGCGCTGCCGCACCATTCGGGCAGGATCACGGGAAGTATGAGACACAAAGCATGAAGGCCTATCACCGTCCGACCACCGTGCAGGATGCGCTTGACGTCTTGTCTGGTGGACCTGCGCGGATTGTTGCAGGCTGCACTGATCTGTTTCCGGCAACCGGCGCGCGGGAGTTGCAGGGGCAGGTCGTCGATATCACCGCAATCGCGGACCTGCGCGGCGTGATGCGCGCTTCTGGCGGCTGGCGCATCGGGGCGGCGACCCGGTGGGTGGACGTGATGCGGGCGGACCTGCCTGCGGCTTTCCATATGCTGCAACAGGCGGCGCGGGAGGTTGGATCGGTCCAGATCCAGAACACCGCGACGGTGGCAGGAAATCTGTGCAATGCCTCGCCTGCGGCGGATGGCGTGCCTTGCCTCCTGGCCCTCGATGCTGTGGTCGAAATCGGGTCTGCCGCGGGGGTGCGGCGCGTCGCGATTGGCGACTTCATCACCGGCATTCGGCAAACGGTTTTGCGACCCGGCGAGATGGTGCTTGCGGTGCATGTGCCTGACGCGGCGGCGCGTGGGCGATCACGGTTTCTCAAGCTTGGGGCGCGGCGGTATCTGGTGATCTCCATCGCCATGGTGGCGGTGCGGCTCGAGATTGAGAGCGGTGGCATTACCAGAGCGGCGGTTGCCGTAGGGGCGTGCAGCGCCGTCGCGCGCCGAATGGTGAGGCTGGAGGCGGTTCTGGAGGGTGCGAGGCTTGAGGACGCGGCAAACCGGGTAGAGGCGAGCCTTGTTCTTCCCGACCTCGCTCC
Organism: Rhodobacteraceae bacterium CG17_big_fil_post_rev_8_21_14_2_50_63_15; assembly: GCA_002783205.1. GTDB lineage: Bacteria > Pseudomonadota > Alphaproteobacteria > Rhodobacterales > Rhodobacteraceae > Roseovarius. Next base: position 33,929 of record PFEY01000070.1, read on the forward strand.
GATTGATGACATCCGAGCCGACGCCTCCTATCGCGGGGTTGCGGCTTTGGAACTCATCCGACGTGCGGTCATTGATCTGGTGCAGACATGAACCGCAGAATTGAGACCCTGCGCCTGAACGTCAACGGGGCTTCGGTCGATCTGCCCGTGAGTCCGGCTCGGCGTCTGTCGGACGTGCTGCGCGGCGACCTGGGCCTTATCGGAACCAAGGTGGGCTGTGATGCGGGCGATTGCGGGGCGTGCACGGTGCTCCTTGATGGCGAGCCGGTTTGCGCCTGTCTGACACCGGTCGCGCAGGCCGCCGGACGACAGATCACCACCGTGGAAGGGATGGAGCCTGGGGCGTTGCAACAGGCGTTTCTGCGGCACGGTGCAGCGCAATGCGGCATCTGCACACCGGGAATGCTGATGGCGGCGCAGGCGCTTCTGGACCGGGTGGCACGGCCCACGCGCACCGAGGTGGAGGAGGCGCTTGGCGGTGTGCTCTGCCGCTGCACCGGTTATGCCAAGATCATCGAGGCGGTGATGGATGCCGCCGCGCCACGGGAGGCCCCCGAGATGCCGCTGGCCGGGGCTGCGGTGGGGGCTGCGGTCGAGCGGCTTGACGGTCTGCCCAAGGTGGCGGGAACAGAGGTTTTCGGCGCCGACTACACGCCAGAAGGTGCGCTGCTCGTGCGGGCCGTCCGCGCGCCGGACGCGCCGATGGATTTCGTGCTGGGGGATATCGAGGCCTGGCGAGCGGTGCAGGCGGGCGAGGTTCGGGTCTTTACCGCCGCCGATGTGCCGGGCGTCAACCTGTTTGGCGTGATTGCGGCCTTTGCCGATCAGCCGGTTCTGGCCTCGGGTCACGTACGGATGCGCGGCGAGGCGGTGGCTCTGGTCGCGGGCGAGCCGTCGGTCATCGAAGCGCTGGATCTGGAACGGTTCCCGGTGACTTGGGAGGCGCGAAAACGGGGCCTTGTGCATGAGGGGCGTGCAGATGACCTTCTCGTGCGCGGGCTGGTGCAGCGCGGCGATCTGGCAGAGGGGTTTGCGCGGGCGGCGCATCTGGCGACGTTGGCGGTGTCGACCCCCTATATCGAACATGCCTATATCGAGCCAGAGGCCGGCGTGGCCTGGATGGAGGACGGGCGTCTGGTGATACAGGCCTGCACCCAAGCCCCTGTGATGGATCGTGACGAAACCGCGAAGGTGCTGGGATTGCAACCTGATCAACTGCGGATCATTCCAAGTGCCGCGGGCGGCGGCTTTGGTTCCAAGCTCGATCTCAGCGTGCAGCCGCTTGTCGGTCTGGTGGCGCTCAAGACCGGCAAGCCGGCGCGGATGGTCTGGAGTCGCGCCGAATCCATGGCCGCTTCGACCAAGCGGCATCCTGCCAACATGTCGGCGCGGATCGGATGTGACCCAGACGGACGCATCACGGCCATGGAATTTGATGGCGAGTTCAATACCGGAGCCTATGCAAGCTGGGGGCCGACGGTGGCGGGCCGGGTGCCGGTGCATGCCTCCGGTCCCTATTTCATCCCGGCCTATCGCGCCGAGGCACGGGCGCGCCACACCTTCAGCGCCATCTCGGGCGCTTTCCGCGGCTTTGGCGTGCCGCAGGCGACCATTCTTCAGGAAATGCTCTATGACGACCTTGCGGCGCAGGCGGGCATGGACCGCCTGGCGTTCCGGCAGATCAATGCGCTGTGCGACGGTCAGGCGACGGTCTGCGGACAGGTGTTGCAGGGTGTTGGGATCAGTGCCTGTCTCAAGGCGCTGGAAGCACCGTGGCAGGCGGCGCTCGGTCGCGCGGCAGAGGCCAATCAGCAGGCCAATCAGAAGGCCGGTGTGATCCGGCATGGCGTGGGGATCGCGTCCTGCTGGTATGGCTGCGGCAACACCGGTCTCGCCAATCCCTCGACCATCCGGCTTGGGATCACGCCGCAGGGCAGGCTGGTGCTGCATCAGGGGGCCACGGATATCGGTCAGGGTGCGAATACCGTCATCGCCCAGATCTGCGCTGATGCGGTGCGCCTGCCGCTGGCAGCGATCAATCTTGTCGGGCCGGATACCGATCTTACGCCAGACTGCGGCAAGACCTCGGCCTCGCGCCAGACTTTCGTGACCGGAAAGGCGGCGCTTCTGGCAGGGCAGGCGCTGCGCGCGCGGATTCTTGCCTTGAGCAATATGGGGCCGGAAGCGCGGCTGCGGCTGGAACCGGGCCATGTGATCGTCAGCGACGCACAGGCAGAGAGGCGGATCGATCTCGACGCACTGGGGAGCGATGAGCGCGGTTACGCGCTGAGTGTGGAAGAAACCTATGATCCGCCGACCGCGCCGCTTGACGGGAACGGGCAGGGCACACCCTACGCGGTTTATGGCTACGGTGCGCAGATGGCAGAAGTGACGGTGGACATGAGCCTTGGCACCGTCCGGGTCACGCGCATCACTGCCGCACACGATCTTGGCCGGGTGATCAATCCGCTTTTGGCACGGGGGCAGGTGGAAGGCGGCATTGCACAGGGTCTCGGGCTTGCCCTCCTCGAAGAGTTCATTCCCGGTCGCACCGAGAACCTGCACGATTATCTGATCCCGACCACGGGCGACATGCCGGAGATTGAAACGATCCTGGTCGAAGTGCCAGATCCGGAAGGTCCGATGGGGGCCAAGGGCCTGGGCGAGCACGTTCTCATTCCGACCGCGCCCGCGATTCTCAATGCGATCCGCCATGCGTCAGGCGCCCGTGTGACGCGCTTGCCCGCGCTGCCGCATCGGGTGTTGACCGCCATCCGCGAGGCGGCGCGATGACGACGGCGACGAGCGACGTCAAGATCCGCTGCAATGCCTGCCCGGTCATGTGCTATATCGCGCCCGGCAAGGTGGGGGCCTGCGATCGCTACGCGAACGAGGGCGGTCGGATCGTGCGCTGTGACCCGATCACAATCCTGGATCGCAGGGTTCAGGCGGGCGGCGAGATCCGGCCCTTTCTGAAATCGAACTGGGACGGGGCGGTCATCGGTGCGGGCGACCTGACGATCAGCGGTGGCGGCGCGGGCACCACCTATCCCGATTACAAGCCCGCTCCCTTCATCATCAGTCGGGAGGTGGATGGTGCGGATTTCGTGACCGTGGTCACGGAGGCGATCTATTCCTATTGTGGTGTCAAGGTGAAGATCGACACCGACCGGCATCTTGGCGCGGAACGTGCCGTCGTGCGCGCAGAGGGCGAAGAGATTGGCCATGTGACCACCTCGGAATACGGCAGCCGGATGCTGTCACTCGGCGGGGTGGAGCATCTGACCGGTGGCAGCAAGGCCGAAGGACGCGTGACTTGCGACGCGCTGCTCAGGCTGTGCAATCGCGAAGCGGTGGATCTGGAGATCGACGGCGGCGCGCACGTGGTGGTGCAGGCCGGTCAGGCCCCGATCGTGGACGGCGTGCGCGAAGAGCGGATGCGTGTGGGCTGCGGGTCTGCCACCATCGGCATGTTCGCCAGCCAATGGCAGGGCCTGGTGGATGAGGTGGTGGTGGTCGATGATCATATCACCGGCGTGGTGAGCGAGCATCAGGCGGGCAAGGTTCTTGGTTGGCCGGATACCGGCATTCGGATCAAGGGGCACCGCTCGACGCCGGGGCGGTATTTCAAGGTGGCGAGACCGGGATCCGGCTGGGCCGGAACGGATATCGATGACCCGTTGACCATTCTCAACCCGTGGTGGGAAAAGAAGGGGGCGCGACCGGGCCTGAGCCTGCTCATGGTGTCCACGACAGGGGAACACGCGGGCTACTTCGTGCTGGATGAGGCGCTGCAACCGCGGCCACATGAGATGCCGGAGGTCTTGCGCGCCTCGGTGGATCTGATCGCCGAGAACTGCGAGCCCGCGCTCTGCACGGTGATGTTTCAGGCCGGGGCGGGCGGCTCTCTGAGGGCGGGAGTTACCCGCAATCCGGTGCGGCTGACGCAGGCGGTTCAGGCTGGCCGTGCGCAAGTGACCTGCGGCGGTGCACCGGCCTGGGTCTGGCCCGGTGGCGGGATCACCCTGATGGTCGATGTGATGGACCTGCCGGCGGGCAGTTTCGGTTACGTGCCGACGCCTGCGCTTGTGGCGCCGCTGGAATTCACCCTGCGGCGCGAGGACTACGTTGCCCTTGGCGGGCATGAGGCGGCAATCCGTACGGTTGCGGATGTTCTGGAACACGGCGGCGAATACGGGTCAGAGTTTCGGGCCGTGGGGCCACAGGGATGAGCGGCGCGCAGATGGCGTGGATGTCGGGCGAGCGGCTGCATCTTGGGCATGGGCCGATCGACATGATTGTGGGCGCGGAGGGACCGGGGCGCATGGCGGGTTTGCACCGGGCCGCGCAGGCGTTCGAGGGTTTGCTGCAAGGGCTGGTGGACGAATTGCCCCGGTTGCGCGCGCCCTTGGGCCCGATGCCGCGCGGTGCAGTGGCCCGGCGGATGGTCCTGGCGGTGGCCCCCTTTGAACCCCAATTCATCACGCCGATGGCGGCGGTGGCGGGGGCGGGCGCCGAGGAGATCTTGCAGGCGCTTTGCGATGGGCCCGCGATCACGCGGGCCTATGTCAACAACGGTGGCGATGTGGCGTTTCACATCGAAGCAGGGCAGGACATGCGCGCGGCGGTGGCAGGCGGTGTCGCTGGCTTTTTGCGTGTCAGCCATGATCACCCGTGGCGCGGTGTGGCCACGTCTGGACAGGGCGGGCGCAGCCTGTCGATGGGCATTGCGGAGAGTGTGACCGTCCTGTCGCGTGGCGCTGCACTGGCGGATGCGGCGGCGACGATGATCGCAAATCAGGTCGATCTGCCGGATCATCCCGGGATTGCCCGCGTGCCAGCCAGCGAGATTGCGCCCGACAGCGATCTGGAACAGCGGATGGTGGTGCGGCATGTCGGGCCGCTGACCCCGAATGAGGTGACGCAGGCGCTTGATCGGGGCAAGGACTATGCGCAGGCGCTGCTTCGCCGTGGGCTGATCGGCGGCGCATTGCTTGTCCTGCGCGGTCAGATGCGGATTGTGGGTGAGCTTTTGCTGGTCAAGGATCACGAGAAGGAGGCGGTAAATGCCTGAGTTCATTCTGCGCAAGATGGCGATCTTTATTGAGGACATCCACCATGACGGAGGTCCTGCCGCGGCGCAGCCACGCCGCCGCGCGGCGATTGCGGCCCTGGTCAGCAACCCTTTTGCCGGGGGCTATGCGGAAGACTTGCAATCCGCCATGGAGGATCTCAAACCGCTCGGCCTGAGCATGACCGACCGGCTTATCGCTGCGATGGGGGGGATCGAGGGGATCGACGGCTATGGCAAGGCCGCGATGGCTGGCGAACGCGGCGAGCTCGAGCATACGGCGCTCTGGCATGTGCCGGGCGGCTATGCCATGCGCGCGCGCCTTGGCGAGGCAAAGGCAATCGTGCCCTCGGCGATGAAACAGGGTGGACCGGGCACACGCATCGACGTGCCGCTCGGTCATGTCAACGCCGCCTATGTGCGCAGTCATTTCGATGCGATGGAGGTGGGCTTTGCGGATGGACCGCGTGCCAATGAGTTGCTCTTCATCCTCGCGATGGCGCGTGGCGGGCGGATCCATGACCGGATGGGCGGGCTGAGCGTGGCCGAGGTCAAGGGAGAGGACGGCCTGCACTAGCCGGTGCTGTCGCTCCTCTGCCGGGGTCAGGTCTGGTGATGGTGTTCGGCCGCTCATCGAGTTCGTCGATGAGCGGCAAGATCGCGATCCTGTCTCAGATCAGGGCAAAGATGCGCGCCGGTCCACCCGTGCCGCCGCGATGCTTGGGCGCGCCGACGACGATGGTGGCCCCGGACGCCGGCACCTTGTCGAGATTGGCCAGACATTCGATGCCAAAGCGGCCCGTCGGCAACCAGGCGTAGTGAGTGGCAAAATCGGCTGACATGCCGTGGTCCAGCGACAGCGTGTCAGAGGCGATCGAGCGTGCGCCGGTTTCCAGCAACATCTGCGCCGCCTCGACATGAAAGCCCGGATAGTGCTGTTTCTCGCCGTCAAAGCCGCGAAAGGCCTCGCTGCCGGTCTTGGACCCCCAGCCGGAAAAGAGCGCAACGCAAGCCCCGTCCGGGATCTCGCCATTGGCAGCGATCCAGGCCTTGAGATCATCGGGCGTGACCTGGGTATCGGCATCACCTGCGGCCCGCGCGGCAATGTCGATCTTGCAAAGCGGTGCGATGAGGTCATGCACCGGGATCGCATCGACCGACGCACCATCGGCGGAAAAATGCAGCGGCGCGTCGATATGGGTGCCGGTATGTTCGTTGACGGTCAACGTCATCAGGTTGAAGCCATTTGCGGCGAAATTGAAATTCTGCTCCATCGAAATGCCAGGCACGCCGAAATAGGTTGGAAAATCAGCGCCATAGGCATGGGTCAGGTCCTCAACCTTGGCATGACCCTGGGCCAGAGCGGCGGGCGCGCCCAAGGGAGCGAGCGCGGTGGCGGCCCCGACCGAGGCGGCGGCGGTGAAAAAGCCGCGTCGTGACAGCATCCTGTCCTTGACCGCGTTGATGATGCAGACGTCACACATTGTGGTTGCTCCCTGGTTGATTTGTGTCGTTTCGGATCCTGATCGAAACTCTTGAATGGCTTGAAGATCACTCGACGCGCTCAGGATGCTGTCGATCCGTCAGGAGCGCAAGTCAAAGAGCGCATCGGGAAAGCTCCTTTTCCGGTTCTTCCTGCGACGCGAGGAAGTCGGAGAATGGTCATCCTGTTGCGTCACACTTGCGACCCAGCCCAGGAAAGTTTACGCCCGGACATGAGGAATGCAAGAGGACTGTGCGATGCTGGCGCTCATGCGATTGGTGATTTTCGGGCTCATTCTGCTGACGGCGGTCTATCTTGGCGTATCTTGGTATTCACGCCGGAGCCGGCGGCGCAAGATGGAGGCCGACTGGGAGGCGACGGGTAGGCCAGGCGATCGCGATGCCTATATTGGAGAGGGAATGGCGCAGTATGAGGCCTCGCTGCGGCGGCGCTTGATCTGGCTGGTCTATATCGTGCCGGTGAGCGTGATTGCGGTCATCATATTCATGACGAATTTCAGATAAGGAGGCCGTGATGGTCTACGTCAAATGGGTGTTCTGGGGTATATTCTGGACAGTCGTGATCGGGTTTCTCCATTACACGTTGCCGCAGCACGATATTGTCCGCATCACCGACACCTATGAAAAACGCGTCAATCCCGGCTCTAACGCGCTATTCTGGTCAAATGCCGATACCGGTGAGGATCCGACGGCAACCGAGCGCGATGTGTTCTTCATCCAGACCTTTCGAACCAATGAAAAGCCGATGATCTATCGCAACGAGGATACTGGCTGGGGCTGGCCGCCGTATTTCAAGTTCAACACCTCGAACCTTCAGGCGCAGGCGTCTGATCTGATGTCCAAGAAAAGCGCCGAGACGGCGCAATGGGTGGCGATCCGGCATTATGGATGGCGCAACGAGTTCTTCTCGATCTATCCCAACGCGGTCAGGGTCTGGGCGGTGGACGGACCGGAGGTGCGGATCATCCCGTGGTTCAACATCGTTGTGCTGGCGCTTCTCGCGGCTCTGGCCTGGGCCGTTCGGGTGCGTTGGCGGCGGTTCTGGCGGGGGCGTAGCGAGGGATCGCGCGATGAATGGAGCGAGGGCAAGCTCTGATCCGTGTGGCTCAGCGCTTGCCGTAATAGAGACCGACGACATGCTCGGCCTCGGCAAAAAAGAGCCAGCGTGAGGCGAGGATGCCTGCGATGTGGCTGAGCACGGCGAGCGCGGCAAGAGCATGGCTGAAGGGCAGCAGCACGAGCAGCACCGGCAGCGCATAGCCAAGGCCAAAGGCGATGATGCGCAGGCGGCGGGCGTGGTTGCGTCCGACCTGAAATACCATTTCGCGCAGCAAGTAGTTCGGCCCGGTATGTGGTGGCTCGAAGGCGCGCACGGCCCCGATCCCGCCGATCCCGGTGGCGCTCGCCAGGGTGGTGCCGCTGCCTTGCAATGCCGTGTCGCCCCGCACCCACCACAGGATTTGCAGAACGCCGGCAACTGGCAAAAGGATAAGCGCGGCGCTGATCTGGCCGGCAAGGAGCGCGCCCCCTGCGAGCGAGATCGCGATCAGCAGCGCAGGTGTGAGGGCCGTGTTCCAGCGCGGCACGCTGCGCAATTGGGCGTAGATCATCGAGGTGGTAAAGACCGTGGCCAGAGACAGCACTGTTCCAAGCGTGCCCAGAGTAACAAGCCGGGTGTCAAGAAACACCAGCCCCGCACCATAGGCCGCCATGACGAGGAGGGCCGCAACCGCGCAAACCCCCTCCCGCGACAGCCAGCTTGACCGCCACTGACGAAACGCCTTCCAGGCGCGTTCGGGGTGGCCAAGGTGAAAGGTCGAGGCCATGAGGCCACCCACGGCGAGAGCATAGGCGACGGCAAGGAAGGTGAACGCCACCCAGCCGGTGATCGCAGGCAGACCCAGCCCGAGCCAGAAGAGAAGGCCAAAGCCAAGCCCGGACAGGGTGGTGAAGGTGATGACGGAGGGGGCCGGATGCATGTCAGATCTTCTCCAACGCTCTGTCGAGCCAGAGCAGAAAGCCCGTGGGTTCCGCGATCACCGGAGCAAGCAGCGGCGCGAGGATGTCGATCTCGCCTGTCGGTGCCGGTTGATCGAGCCGGTCCTTGGGACGGGGCGGCAGATACTTGTTGACGGGTTTGGTGCCCTGTTCGGGCATGAGATCCATGCCCCCGCGTTCAGCAGTGAGTTTGGAAACATGGCTCTCGGGGTCACTGAAATCGCCAAAATGCCGCGCCCCCGCCGGACAGGTCCGCACACAGGCGGGCACGCGGTCCACCTCGGGCAGGTTCTGGTTATAGATGCGGTCGACGCAGAGCGTGCATTTCTTCATCACGCCCTCTGCGGCGTCCATTTCCCGCGCCCCATAGGGACAGGCCCAGGCGCAGAGGCCGCAACCGATGCAGTCGCTCTCGTTGACCAGAACGATACCGTCCTCGATCCGCTTGAAACTGGCCCCGGTGGGGCAGACGGTGACGCAGGGCGCATCCTCGCAATGCAGGCAGGATTTAGGAAAATGGATGAGTTGCGTTGACGGATGCGGCAGGGCCGAGGTTGCCAGCGGCTGCACCTCATAGCTGTGCACGCGGTTGAGGAAGGTGCCGGAAGGATCGCCGCCATAGGGGCTTTGGTCCGATAGCGGGGCACCATAATTCTCGGTGTTCCAGCCCTTGCAGGACACGACGCAGGCGTGACAGCCGACGCAGGTGTCAAGGTCGATGACGAGGCCGAGTTTGCGGGTGGTCTTTTCGGGCAGGGAGGTCATTGATCAAGGCCCTTGCATCTGCGGATCGGGCAGGACTGGGGCGCTGCCCCAGACCCAGGGATATTTGTGGCCAGAAGAAACTGGGCTGAGGTCATTTTCCGACGCTCCATCGAAGGGTTTCAGGGCCCTGACGGACAGGAGACTTGATGGGATCGAAGGTGGGCTGGGCCTCGGCGGGCGGGGTGGTCTTCTCGATCCTCACGCGCAGGTCGAACCAGGCCGCCTGGCCGGTGATCGGGTCGGAGTTGGACCAGCGGAGGCCGTCGCCTTTCTCGGGCAAAAGCTCGTGGATGAGATGGTTGAGCAGGAAGCCGCGCGTCGCTTCTGGTGCATCTGCGGACAGTGCCCAGGTGCCTTTGCGTTTGCCGATGGCGTTCCAGGTCCAGACGGTATTCTCGTTCAATGCCGCCATATGGGCCACCGGCACGGTGATCGCCCCGTGGGCGGAGGTGACGCGCGCCCAATCACCGTCGGCAAACCCGTGCCTCTGCCAGAGTCCGGTGGGCAGGTAGAGCGGGTTGTGGCCGTGGATCTGGCGCAACCAGGCGTTTTGCGTTCCCCAGGAGTGATACATCGCCATCGGGCGCTGTGTCAGGGCGTGAAGCGGGTATTGGGCGGTGTCGATGGCCACGTCCTCGAAGGGCGGATACCAGATCGGCAGCGGGTCCATCGTGGTCTTGATCTGCGCGCGCAGGTGATCGGGCGGTTGGCGGTCGCCATGCCCCTCTGCGGCAAGCTGGAATTTGCGCATCGGTTCGACATAGAGGTCGAACACATAGGGCTGGGGCGTGTCGTAAAGGCCGGTGGCGACGGCCCAATCCTGATAGGCGCTGTTCCAGGGCTTGTAATACTGCGCGCCCTCGGGGATGTGGTTGATGAAAAAGCTGCCATTCTCGATATAGCGTTGCAGTTGCTCCGGGTTGGGCGCGCCGCGTCCGGTCTCGGTGCCGTCACCGCGAAAGCCCATCAACGGACCTATGCCGGGTTTGCGTTCGTGAGATACGATGTAATCGGCGTAGTCGGCATATCTGGCGGATCCATCGGCCGTGGTGAAGCCGGGCAAGGCGAGCTTGTTGGCGAGCTGAATGAGAACGGTCTGGAAGCCGCGCACATCGCGGTCAGGCGTCACAACCGGCCAGCGGATTGCATCTGCGGCGGCGTCCGCCTCGCAGATCGGGCGGTCGAGCATCGAGATGCAATCGTGCCGCTCGAGATAGGTGGTATCCGGCAGGATCAGATCGGCATAGGCGACCATCTCGGAACTATACGCATCCGAATAGATGATGTGCGGGATGACATAATTGCCCGCTTCGTCCTTGTCGGTCAGCATGTCGATGACGCCGCGCGTGTTCATCGAGGAATTCCACGACATGTTGGCCATGTAGAGAAAGAGCGTGTCGATCTTGTAGGGATCGCCGGCATGTGCATTGGAGATGACCATATGCATCAGCCCATGCGACGACATCGGGTTTTCCCAGGTGAAGGCCTTGTCGATGCGGGCTGGGCGACCATCGTCGCGGAGCGCAAGATCCTCGGGGCCGCGCACAAAGCCCAGATGCGGCCCGTCGAGCGCGCAATTGGGTTTCGAATGGCAATGCGGTGTGGGATGGGCGCTGACGGGCTTGGGATAGGGCGGCTTGAAGCGAAACCCACCCGGCACCTCGACCGTGCCGAGCAGGATTTGCAGGAGGTGGAGCGCACGACAGGTCTGAAAGCCGTTGGAATGGGCGGAAATCCCGCGCATGGCGTGAAAGCTGACCGGGCGGCCGGTCATGGTCTTGTGCGTTTCGCCACGGAAATCGGTCCAGGCGTGATCGAGGGTGATCGCCTCGTCGAAGGCCACGCGGGCGATCTCGGCGGCGATGCGGCGGATCTTGTCCGGCGTGATGCCGCAGCGCTCCGAGACCGCCTCGGGGGCGTATTGCGGATCGAGATAGCGTTCGGCGATCAGGTGCATGACCGGGCGATGGGTGATGCCGTCCTGCTCATGTGTGGCAGAGAGATCGGGGAAGATGCCGGCTGTGTCGAAGGCGGCGGGTTGGCCCGTGTTGCGGTCGATGACGATCGGTTTTCCGTCGGTATTGCGTAGGAAAAGCCCGTGCTCCGGCGAAGCGGGATCGGCGTTCACCAGAACCGGTGCGTTGGTGTAGCGGGCGAGGTAGTCGAGGTCGATCTTGCCCGCGCGCATGAGTTCATGGACGAGCGACAGGATGAACAGGCCATCGGTTCCCGGCGTGATGCCGACCCAATCGTCGGCCACGGCGTTGTAGCCCGACCGGATCGGGTTGACGCCGATGATCCGCGCGCCGCGCGCCTTGAGTCGGCCGATGCCCATCTTGATCGGGTTGCTGTCATGATCCTCGGCCACGCCGAAGAGCAGGAAGAGGCGCGTCAGATCCCAATCGGGCTGGCCGAATTCCCAGAAGGATCCGCCCATCGTGTAGATACCCGCGGCGGCCATGTTGACCGAGCAGAAGCCACCATGCGCCGCATAGTTGGGGGTGCCGAAATTCTGCGCCCAGAAGCTGGTGAAGGACTGCGATTGATCGCGTCCGGTGAAAAATGCGAGCTTTGATGGATCAGTCTCACGGATCGGTTTCAGCCAGTCGCACGCGATTTGCAGGGCCTCGTCCCAGGAGATTTCCTCGAACGCGCCCGAGCCACGGGGGCCGACCCGCTTGAGCGGCGCGCGCAGGCGCGAGGGGGCGTTGACCTGCATGATGCCAGCCGAGCCCTTGGCACAGAGCACGCCCTTGTTCACCGGATGGTCGCGATTGCCCTCGATATAGGCGACCTTGCCGTCCTTCATGTGCACATTGATGCCGCATCGGCAGGCGCACATGTAACAGGTTGTCTTGCGGACCTCATCCGAGACATGCGGCGAGGTGTCGATCTGCGGTTGCTGATAGGTCATCCGGGGCCTTTTTCGCGGTGTCAGGGTGAGGTTAGGACAGATAGAGGGGCGCTGCGACAGATTTCTTTTCTCTTTGGATTTTCTGAACACTTGTGTTCTGGAATCCGGATAATCCTTATCTTTGTTCCTTTGGAGACAGTTTTTTGGGTCATGTCTTTTCCAGCAGGCTCAACGCATCTCTGGCTATTCTGCGCTCTTCCTGTGCCGGGATGATCCAGCAGGCGATTGCCGAGTCCTCAGAATGAAGGCGGGGTTCTCCATCGGCGTTTGCGGCCTCATCGATCTGCATGCCAAGCCAGCCCAAACCGCATGAGATACGGCTTCGTATGGCGGCGGCGTTCTCGCCGATGCCGCCGGTAAAGACGATGGCGTCCAGTCCCTGCAAGGCGGCAATCATCGACCCGGCATGGCGCTGCGCCCAATAGCAGAAGTGCTCAATCGCAAACTGGCTGGCGGGTGTCTCTTTGGCCATCAGGACACGCATGTCCGATGACACTCCCGACAGGCCCCTGAGGCCGCTGTCGTGGTTGAGCAGGCGATGGGTGGCCGCGATGCCATCCGTCTCTGCCAGACGCAACACCGCGTTGCCGTCGATCTCGCCGGTCCGGGTGCCCATCGTGAGGCCGCTGAGAGGAGAATAGCCCATCGTCGTGGCAACAGACCTTCCGTCGCGGATGGCACAGATCGATGCGCCGTTGCCCAGATGAAAGGCAAGCAGGCGTTTGGGCAGCGGGGTTCCGGTCAGCTCCGGAAAACTGTCAACCAATGCTGCATAGGAAATTCCGTGGAATCCATAACGCCGAAAGCCGCGCGCCTCGATTTCGGGGGGCAGGGCATAGCGCGTGGCGACCTCGGGATTGGTGGCATGAAAGGCGGTATCGAATGACGCCGTTTGTGGCAAGTCAGGCGCAAGCCGCGCCAGCGTCTCTATCGCTGCGATGTTGTGTGGGTTGTGCAGAGGGGCGAGCGCCGTGCAGCGTTTGATCGCCGCGAGAGTGTTTCGGGTGATCCGGTTGGGGCGGGTCAAGTCAAGGCCACCATGCACGACCCGGTGAGCCGCAACCTGAAAGCGTGTGACCGGAAAGCCTTGTGTCGTGAGACCTTGCAGGACGGCTTGAAGGGCTATCGCGTGATCTGGCAGTTCTCGGGCGGTTTTGACATTTCCGAGTCTGAGCTGTCCAGGCCCGCCGATTCCATCCGCGATCCCATTCAGGATTTGAGACAGATTGCTGTCGAAGACCGCGAACTTGATCGAGGACGACCCGGCATTGACCACCAGAACATAGCCGTCGCTGCCGGGTCGTGTCATCGATCAGATCACCTGTTCGCGCATGTCAGCCGAGTCGACTCCGGCTACGACAACAGGTTTTTTCATTGCGTCGCGGCGGAATGGATCGCCCAGTTCCTGATTGATCATCGCTTCGATGAGGGTGGTCTTGCCGTGCTCCATCTGATCCTTGATCGCCTGATCGAGCGCGGCGGTCAGTTCGTCCATGGTCCGCGCCACCACACCCTTGAGGCCGCAGGCGCGCGCGATGCCTGCGTAAGATACGCCTTCGTCGAGTTCTGTGCCAACGAAGTTGTCGTTGAACCAAAGGGTCGAATTGCGCTTTTCCGCACCCCATTGGTAGTTGCGAAAGACGATCTGGGTGATCGCGGGCCATTCGGCGCGGCCTATGGCGGTCAGTTCCGTGACCGCAATGCCAAAAGCGCCATCTCCGGCAAAGCCCACCACCGGCACATCCGGGCAACCGATCTTGGCGCCGACGATCGACGGCAAGCCATAGCCGCAGGGGCCAAAGAGGCCGGGGGCAAGGTATTTGCGGCCCTGCTCGAAGGATGGATAGGCATTGCCGATGGCACAGTTGTTGCCAATGTCCGAGGAAATGATCGCAGTCTTGGGCAGCGCGCTCTGAATCGCACGCCAGGCCATGCGGGGGCTCATCCACTCGGGCTTGGCGGCGCGGGCACGTTTGTTCCAGGTTGTGCCGGGATCATCCTCTTCGTGGTCCATCGAGGAAAGCTGTTGCGCCCAGGCGGATTTCGTTTGCGCGATCAGAGCCTTGCGTGCCGCACGGTCAATATCGCCTGCGCCGTCGCTCAGGGCGCCGAGAAGGGAAATGGCAACCTTTCTGGCATCGCCCACGATGCCTACCGTGACCTTCTTGGTCAGGCCGATGCGGTCGGGGTTGATATCGACCTGAATGATCTTGGCGTCCTTGGGCCAGTAGTCGATGCCATAGCCCGGCAAGGTCGAGAACGGATTGAGGCGGGTTCCGAGGCAGAGCACCACATCGGCCCTGGAAATCAGTTCCATCCCGGCCTTGGAGCCGTTGTAACCGAGCGGGCCGGCAAAGAGCGGATGCGCTCCGGGGAACGCGTCATTGTGCTGATACCCCACGCAGACGGGCGCATCGAGCCGTTCAGCCAGCACGCGCGAGGCGTCGATGGCACCCGCCAGAACCACCCCCGCACCGTTCAGGATGACCGGGAATTTCGCGCCGCTGAGCAATCTGGCCGCATCGGCAATCGCGGTCTCGCCTCCCGAGGGACGTTCAAACTCGACGATGGCGGGCAATTCGATGTCGATGACTTGCGTCCAGAAATCGCGGGGGATGTTGATCTGGGCCGGCGCGGAGGCGCGTTTGGCCTTGAGAATGACGCGGTTGAGGGTTTCCGCCATGCGGGACGGATCGCGCACCTCTTCCTGATAGGCGACCATATCCTCGAACAGTTTCATCTGTTCGACTTCCTGAAATCCACCCTGGCCGATGGTCTTGTTGGCGGCCTGCGGGGTGACGAGGAGGAGGGGAGTGTGGTTCCAGTAGGCGGTTTTCACGGCGGTCACGAAATTAGTAATGCCCGGACCGTTCTGGGCGATCATCATCGACATCTTGCCGGTGGCGCGGGTATAGCCATCGGCCATCATCCCGGCGCTGCCTTCATGGGCGCAGTCCCAGAAGGTGATCCCTGCTTTTGGGAAGATATCCGAGATCGGCATCATGGCCGAGCCGATGATTCCGAACGCATGTTGTATCCCATGCCGTTGCAGGGTTTTGACAAACGCTTCTTCTGTGGTCATTTTCATTGGGTCAATCCTTTGGATCGGGCGCAGGCCGCGCGGCGTGTTTCTCACACGAACCTAACCTTTGCCGTCTGACGCTTATAGGGCCAGATCAGGTTGGCCATTAAGGCCAAGAACCGCTCAACGTCCGGGCAAGACGGAAAATGCCCTCGCCGATCCGCTCTGAGGCGATCGAGGAATAGGCCAGGCGATAGAAATTGTGCGGGCGGTCCCGACCGTGAAAGAAGGAATGTCCGGGTTCGACCAGAACACCGTTGTCCCGCAATCTGGCGTCCATCTGCGCCATATCGACATGGCGCGGGGCCTGCATCCAGATCGACGATCCGCCAAACACCCCGCGACCCGCCACATCGAGCCCCTGCTCGGCCAGGGCGGCCTCCATCACGCTGCGACGGCGGGCAAAGACCTGACCCATGCGGCGCACCAGGCTATCATAATGGCCCAAACTCAGGAAATAGGCCGTGGTGCGCTGGATATGGCCGGGCGGATGGCGCAGGACAGAGGCGCGCAGGGCACGGCACTCTCTGATAAACGATTTTGAACCAACAAGATAACCAAGCCGCAGACCGGGAAAGATCGACTTGGAAAAGGAGCCGACGTAGATGACCCGCCCCTCTGTATCGAGCGACTTGAGGGCGGGTAGGGGGGCGTGAAGAAAGGAGATTTCGAACTCGTAATCATCCTCGACGATCAGCGCCTCCATCTCTGCCGCGCGCGCCAAAAGCGCCTTGCGCCGGGCGAGCGGCATGGTGGCATTGGTCGGCGCCTGATGGCTGGGCGTGGTAAAGATCACATCGGCCTGTTCGGGCAGCCCCTCTGGCGGCAGACCATCGCGATCGACATCAACCGGCATCAAATGACAGCGCGATTGCATCAGGATATCACGGAGCGCGTGGTAACAGGGATTCTCGATCACCGCGGTGCGGCGTTGTGTCAGAAGCACCTGAGCGGTGAGCCACAAAGCGTTCTGCGCACCCATTGTGACAAGGATTTCATCAGGTTGCGCGATGATGCCCCGACGGGGCAGGGTGTGGCGAGTGATGAACTCTATCAGCTTGGGATCGTCCTGATCGTAGTAATCAGCGGTGAGGGCCTGAAAATCCTTGGCGCCGAGGGCCTGAAGCGCGCAATGCCGCCAGTTGGCGTGGTCAAAGAGCGCCGGATCGGTCTGTCCATAGATGAATGGATAGGGATAGCGCGCCCAGTCTTGTGGCTTCTCTGGCGTGTCACCGCCGGTGAAGCGGCGGCCAAGGGCGCGGGTCCAGTCGATCATGTCCCTGCGCGGCGTGGGCGTGGGGAAGGCGGGAGGTTCCGGTGCGTTGTCAGAGACATAGTAACCGGAACGGTTACGCGATTCGAGATAGTCATTGGCCTGCAATTCGGTGAGCGCAAGCGTGACAGTGATCCGGCTGATGCCGAGATGGGCCGCAAGCTTGCGTGACGAGGGCAGCTTTTCGCCCTTGCGGAATCGACCTGAAAGAATGCCCTGCGCGATCATCTGCTGGATCTGCGCCTGAAGCGTGCCCTCTGCCTCGGGGGCCAGAAAGAATGTCTCGACCGGAATCGCCATGGGGTGAGATTAGACTGGACTTATTGTTAGCACAATCTGGTCTGGTCTGGTCTGGTCTGGTCTGGTCAGGGGCCGTGGGCCGCGTCCATGATGCCCCGCGCGCAGGCGGGGCGTGTGCGCAGGACGCACCCGGAGTCAGAGCGCTTTGTTCCGGCCCTGACGCAGAAGGCATCCGCCAAAAGAAAACCGCCTCCGGTAAAGGAGGCGGCAGTCCGATTTAGAAGCTGATCAGACGATCAAGCGGTTTTGCGACGACGCATCGCCAGAGCCCCGAGACCGGTCAGCAGCAGGATTGCACCGGCAGGAAGCGGAACCGCGCTCAGACGCACCACGAGGTCGTCGTGGTTGTCGTCGTCGCCGAAAGCACCTCCATCATCGAAGAACAGCCAGAGCGCACCGTTCTGTTCGACCACTTGCGACGCAAAGAAGTTGGCGGAGCCAGAGATATTCAAATTGTCGCTACCATTCGCCACACTCGGATTCGCCACGCTGCCATTCGTCGAAAACGTGAAGCTCAGATTGCCGTCAGAGATACCGCTCACGGTCCAACGCGCCAGCGGGGTGGTCAGCGTTCCAACCAGCAATCCACCTGGCGAAGTGAAAGAGCCAGCCCCAGCCGTGAAGGTATTCTTGAACCCGGCCTCATAGCCCATGATCTCGACCAGAAGCTTGTCATTTGCCCCAAAGCCCGCCGCAGAGATGGTCGACCCAAAGAAACCGGCGGCAGGCGCGCTGATCCCGGCGATGTTATTCAAAACATCATTCTGTTGTGAGCCAAACGGGATGCTCGCGCCACTCCCGCCCACGATGCTCAGCGTCGCTGCGCTTGCGCTCGTCGCAAATGCAAGCACGACGGCTGCCGTTGTCATAAGAATTTTCTTCATAATTTTACTCCACCTGTAGCCTGGTCCTCAAAACGAACCCTCACATCTTTAGTATCACGACCCGGTGAAGATGTTAACCTTTTCTTTGAGCGCGAGGCGAAAATTTGTCGGATTCTGGGCGCAAATTGGGCAGGGCTTCAGAAGCGACCTGCTGTTCTTTAAGTATTCCGCGCACAATGACTCACGAAGTGCGAGATTGTCCTCTTTGTGGAAACGAAACCGGCGACAGCCGCACGGAATAAGGCATTTTCAAGACGTGCGGCGAATCAGCTCTGAGCGCGCGCCTGACGCTCTCAACCCTTCTGAATGCTCTCCAGATAGGCCAGCAGGGCGGCGAGCGGGCGCGGTGTCGGCGTCAGCACGCCGTCGCCCACATCGACCGGCACCGTCTGCCCGCGCAAGAGCGCGCCAAACTCCGGCATCTCCTGCCCCGGCAGCCCGGTGCGGTCATAGCCGTCAATCACCGAGAGCACCCGCGCGCGGGGAAACACCCCCTTGGCCGACAGCCGCGTCAGATCAGCGGGCGCAGGTGAGAGCCCCTTGGCCCAGGGCCCGTCCCCCGTGGCGCCAACCCCATGACATTGCACGCAGTTTTCCGCGAAGATCGCGGCCCCCTCGGCCGGCTCCGGCATCGAGACCGCCTGCACACAAGCCGCCAGCCCGGCCACTGTCAGCACCGCGATGATCCGCATGACCATTCCCCTTTGTTCCAGCCTAGCAAGGGATCGACGCCCCGGCAATGGCGCGCGTCAGCCCAGCTTTCCGGCGAGGCCCTTGTCGATCAGTGCCACGGTCTCCGCGACCCCGTAAAGCGCGATGAACCCGCCAAAGCGCGGCCCCTGCGAGGCCCCGAGCAGCACCTCGTAGAGCGCCTTGAACCAGTCACGCAGCGGATCGAACCGGTCGCGTCCCACCGCATAGACGATGTCCTGCAGCGCCTCGTCCTCGACCGGGCCGTCATAGGCCGCCAACTGATCGCGCAGATCGGCGAGCGCCGCGCGCTCCAGATCGGTTGGCGCACGGTAAACCTTTGCCGGAGCAACGAAATCCTTGTAATAGCGCACTGCATGACCGGCGGCCGCATCGAGATCGGGATGGCTCTCGGCGCGGGCCTCGGGCGCATAGCGGTTGATGAAACCCCAGAGCGTCTCCCTGTCCTGCGCCGCCGAGACCGAGGCCAGATTGAGCAGCATCGAGAAGGACACGACCATCCGGCTCTCGGGCACCTTGCCGCCATGGATATGCCAGACCGGATTGTTGAGCCGTGCCGCATCGTCCTGATCCACATAGGCGCGCAACTGCTGATGATACTCATCCACCGCCTTTGGGATGACGTCGAAATGCATGCGCTTGGCGGTCTTGGGCTTGAGATACATGAAGTAACTCAGGCTCTCGGTCGCCGCATAGGTCAGCCACTCGTCGATCGACACGCCATTGCCGGAGCTCTTGGAAATCTTCTGGCCGTTCTCGTCAAGGAAGAGCTCATAAGTGAAATGTTCGGGCGGGCGCGCCCCCAGCACCCGGCAGATCCCGTCATAGATCGGCGTGTTGGTCGAATGATCCTTGCCATACATCTCGAAATCGACGCCGAGCGCGGCCCAGCGGGCGCCGAAATCGGGCTTCCATTGCAGCTTCACATTGCCGCCCGTCACCGGCAGGGTCCATTCGCGCCCCGTCTCGTCGTCAAAGGTGATCGTGCCATCGCGGGCATTGACCTCCTTGAGGGGCACATAGAGCACGCGGCCGGTTTCGGGGTGAATGGGCAGGAAGATCGAATAGGTCTGCTGCCGCTCGGCGCGCAGCGACTCGAGCATGATCTTCATGATCTCATCATAGCGTTCCGCGGCGCGACGCAGCACCGCGTCGAACCGGCCCGAGCGGTAGAATTCGGTCGCCGAGTAGAATTCGTATTCAAAGCCGAAGGTATCAAGGAACCGCCGCAGCATGGCATTGTTGTGATGGCCAAAGCTCTCATGCGTGCCAAACGGATCGGGCACGCTGGTCAGCGGCAGTTGCAGATGTTCGCGCAGCATCTCGGGGTTGGGCACATTGCCCGGCACCTTGCGCATCCCGTCGAGATCGTCCGAAAAACAGATCAGCCGCGTCGGAATGTCGCTCAGCACCTCGAAGGCGCGGCGGATCATCGTGGTGCGCAGCACCTCGCCGAAGGTGCCGATATGCGGCAGGCCCGACGGCCCATAGCCGGTCTCGAAGAGCACATAGCCCTTGTCTGGCGGCGCCGTCTCGTAGCGCTTGAGCAGGCGGCGGGCCTCTTCAAAGGGCCAGGCCTTCGAGTGCATCGCAGCGTCGCGCAGATCAGACATTGCAGCGTCTCCAGATTTACCGTGACCGAATGTCCGGCCAATCATCGCCACTCCCTATTGCCGGGGGGCCGAACAGTCAATAATCTGCACCGCAACAGAGCCCGGCGCGAAAGGCCCCTGATGAGTGAACCGATCCCCCACCCGCTGACCCCGCAGGATTGCCTAGTCGCGGTGATGATCGCGGTTTCTGCCTCGGACGAGAACATGCGCACCGCCGAGCTGGTCAAGATCGAGAGCACGGTGAACAACTTGCCGATCTTTGCCGATTACGATCTCGACCGGCTGCGCGTCATGTCGCAGACCGTGTTCGATCTCTTTTCGGTCGAGGAAGGACTAGACGCGCTGTTCGGCCTGATCCGGGCCAACCTGCCCGAGCGCCTGAACGAGACCGCCTATGCGCTGGCCTGCGACGTGGCCGCTGCCGATGGCACGCTCAACGACCGCGAATTGCGCCTGCTCGAGGAAATCCGTTATGAGCTCAATATCGACCGGTTGCACGCCGCCGCCATTGAACGCGGTGCGCGCGCCCGGCACATGACGATCCAGGACGGAGACTAGGACCGCTGTCCTTTCATCGTTCTTCAAATACTCAATCATCAGGGAGACCCAAATGCGCTGCGTTTTCATCAATATCCGCTGCAGGCCGGGCCAGTCCTATCGCGTCGCCGAAGCGATTGCCCTGCGCGAGATCCATTCCGAGCTTTATTCCACCTCCGGCCCCTTCGACCTGCTGCTCAAGCTCTACATTCCCGAGAACGAGGATATCGGCAAATACATCAACGACAACCTGCTTGATATCCCCGGCATCGAACGCACCGAGACGACGCTGACCTTCAAGGCGTTCTAGGGGATGATTTCGAACCGGGTCACATCGACCAGCCCGCGATCGGTGATCTTGAGTGCGGGGATGACCGGCAGCGCCAGAAAGGCGAGTTGCAGGAAGGGTTCGCGCAGCGTGACGCCGAGTGATGTCGCTGCCGCGCGCAGATCGGTGAGCCGGTCGCGCACCGCCTCGAAGCGTTCGAGGCTCATCAGGCCCGCCACCGGCAGCGCCAGTTCGGCGAGGACCTCTCCATCGCGCACCACCACGAATCCGCCCTCGATTTCCGAGAGCCGGTTGGCGGCGCGGGCCATGTCGCTGTAATCGACGCCGACACAGGCAATGTTGTGATGGTCGTGGCAGACGGTCGAGGCGATGGCCCCGGCGCGCAGGCCGAAGCCGCGCACGAAGCCGGTGGCGATGTTGCCGTTTCGCCCATGCCGTTCGATCACCGCGATGCGGATGAGATCGCGGGCAGGCTCGGGTTGCTTGTCACCATCGCGCGGCACGATCATCTCGTGCAGATGTTCGGTGATGATCTTGCCTTCGAGGATGCCGATCACGTCTGTGTCCGCCCGGTTGCCGCGATGGCGAAAACTCTCGGGCTGCACCAATGGGGCCTTGACCGAGTGCCGCCCGACCGGCGCGACGCTGCCGCGTGCGGCAAAGGCCGCCTTATCGGCAAGAACACCGCCGCAGAGCACGAGGCGCACATCGCAGGCGTCAAGCGATCCGACCGCCACGATATCGGCCCGCCGCCCCGGCGCGATCAGGCCGCGATCCCTGAGCCCGAAAGCCTCGGCGCCCGACAGCGAGGCGGCGCGATAGGCGGCGAGCGGGGACGCGCCCTGCGCGATCAGTTCGCGGATCATGTGGTCGAGATGCCCCTCCTCGGCGATGTCGAGCGGGTTGCGGTCATCGGTGCACAGGCACATGTATGGCGCGGTGATGTCGGTCAGGAGCGGCGCAAGGGCGTGCAGATCCTTGCTGACCGATCCCTCGCGGATGAGCACGCGCATGCCCTTTTGCAGCTTCTCGCGCGCCTCGGCTGCGGTCGTTGCCTCGTGCTCTGTGCGGATGCCCGCCGCGCAATAGGCGTTGAGGTCGCGCCCCGAGAGTTGCGGGCAATGTCCGTCCATATGGCCGCCCGCGAAGAGCCGCAGCTTGGCCATCATGGCGGGATCGCGATGGATCACGCCGGGATAGTTCATGACCTCTGCCAGCCCGATGCCGGACGGGTGCCCCATCACCTGCCGCAGGCCGTCGGCGTCGATCGCGGCGCCCGAGGTCTCCATGTCGGTGGAGGGCACGCAGGACGAGAGCTGAACCTTGATGTCCATCACGGTGCGGGTGCTTGCCTCCTGGAAATAGCGGATGCCCTCGAGGCCCAGCACATTGGCGATCTCGTGCGGATCGCAGATCGCGGTGGTGACACCATGCGGCGTCACGCAGCGGTCGAACTCGAACGGCGTGACGAGTGAACTTTCGATATGCAGATGCGTGTCGATGAAGCCGGGGACAAGGGTGAGGCCGGTGACGTCGATCACCCGCTGGCCCTCATAGGCTGCACCGATGCCCACGATCACATCGCCGCAGATCGCCACATCGCCCGCGATCATTGCACCCGTGACGAGATCGAACACCGCGCCCCCGCGCAGCACCAGGTCGGCGGGTGTATCCCCCCGCCCCTGTGCGATCCTCTGTTCAAGCTCTGCCATGACGTGCCCTCCGATCGTCTGCCTGACTGTTGCGCGCCGGGCCCCAAAGGGCAAGTCTGAGCGTCAGTCCTACCCCCGCCGTCGCTTGCGTCGGCCGCCGTCGCTGCCATCGCCATGGGTGTTGAAATTCGGGCTGGGGAGGGTGACGATCTTGGCCAGTTCGGCGAAGGGATCGGTCTTGTGCGGGATCGCGTTGGCGGCGACGAAATGTTCCTGAAAGCGCGGCTCGATCGCGGTTTCGACTTTGGTGATCTCGCCCACGACGCGCTCGATCTCGCGCCGCGCCGCGACGTTGCAGAGCGCGATGCGGGCACCGGTGCCCGCCGCATTGCCCGCCGACGTGACCCGCTCCAGCGGCACATCGGGGATCATGCCCAGCACCATCGCGTGCAAGGGCGAGATATGCGCGCCAAAGGCCCCCGCCAGCACCACCCGGTCCACATTGTCCACGCCGCGTTCGTCCATCAAGAGGCGCGCACCGGCGTAGAGCGCCGATTTCGCCAGTTGGATGGCGCGGATATCGCCTTGGGTGACGGTGATCACCGGGCCGCCCGTGGCGCTGCCGTCATGGATCAGATAGGCATGGGTGCGCCCCTCGGGGATCATCCGCGCGGTGCCCGTCGCCTCGGCCGATCCCAAGAGGCCGCTCTCGTCGAGAAGCCCTGCCATGCGCAATTCGGCCACCGCCTCGATGATGCCCGAGCCGCAGATGCCGGTGATGCCGCTTGCCTCTGTCGCCTCGGCAAAGCCCGCCTCGTCCGACCACAGCTCGCAGCCGATCACCCGAAAGCGTGGCTCTTTCGTCACCGGGTCGATGCGGATTGCCTCGATGGCTCCCGGTGCGGCGCGCTGACCGGAGGAGATCTGCGCCCCCTCAAAGGCCGGGCCGGTGGGCGAGGAACAGGCCAGCACCCGGCTCTTGTCGCCCAGAAGGATCTCGGCATTGGTGCCGACATCGATGATGAGCACCAGATCCTCGGATTTTCCCGGCTCTTCGGAGAGCGCCACGGCGGCACAATCGGCGCCCACATGCCCCGCGACACAGGGCAGGATATAGACCCGCGCGCGCGGGTTGATCGCGGCGAGATCGAGTTGCCTTGCGTCGAGCGCGAGGCTGCTCGACAGCGCCAGCGCGAAGGGCGCCTGCCCGAGTTCGACCGGATCAATCCCGAGGAGCAGATGGTGCATCACCGGATTGCACACGATCACCGTCTCGACGATCAGGGCTGCGTCGATTGCGGCCTCCTTGGCGATTTCCGCAGCCAGAGTGTTGATTGCGTCGCGCACGGCGGCGGTCATTTCCTTGTTGCCGCCGGGGTTCATCATCGCGTAACTCACCCGGCTCATCAGATCCTCGCCAAAGCGGATCTGCGGATTCATGATGCCTGACGACGCCTTGACCTCGCCGGTCTCCAGATCGGTGAGATGGGCTGCGATGGTCGTGCTGCCGAGGTCGATGGCGAGGCCGTAAAGCCCGCCCTCGTGCAGACCCGGCCAGATTTCGAGCACCTGCGCGGGATCCCCGGCATGGTCGCGATGCAAGGCGACTGTGACCTGAAACCTGCCCTTGCGCAGCACCGGTTGCAGCTTGGCGAGCAGCGACAGGTCGGCGCGGATCTCTGGAATGTCCCATTCCCGCCGGAGCGCCCGCGCCAGACGTTCCATATCCCCCGTCGGTTCGTGCATGTCGGGCTCTTCGACTTCGACGAAGTAGAGCTTGGTTGCCGGGTCCATCTCGATCACGCGGGCCGAGGCGGCCTTGCGCACGACCTGTTTGTGGACCTGGGATTCGGGCGGCACGTCGATCACCACATCGCGCAGGATCTGAGCCTGACAGCCGAGCCGACGGCCGGGTTTCAGCCCGCGTTTCTCGTCATAGCGGGCCTCGACCGCGTTCCAGGCCGAGAGCGCATCCGCATGAACGGTCACGCCATGCTTGGAAAATTCACCATAGCCCGGCGTGATCTGGCATTTCGAGCAGATGCCGCGCCCGCCGCAGACCGAATCGAGATCGACCCCCAACTGCCGCGCGGCGGTCAGCACCGGCGTGCCGACCGGAAACCGCCCGCGCTTGCCCGAGGGGGTGAATACGACAAGGGGATCGTTCGACATCTGAAACTTCCTGCTGATGACGTGGTTGAGCGGAACATAAGCCATAGGCGCGCGATAGACAGCCTGCAACCGGCAGAAAGTCGTCGCCAAACGGCATCCGTCGCGAGGCCTTACTCAGGCCACGGGATCTGCCACCCAAAGAGCCAGATCGTCAGCGGCACGGGGGCGGTGGCGAGGGCGATGGTCAGGATCGTCGGGATCGGCCGGAACACACCCGACAGGCCCGAGATGAAGGCGATGCCACCACCGCCGCCAATCACTGAATTGCCGGGAATGTTGATCAGCGCCGCCAGATTGACATAGCGATACCGCACCACCCAGGTCAGGGCGCGTATCGGCATCAGGGACTGGATCCATTGCGTCCGCTCCACCAGCGACAGCGCCTCGAATTTGGTGAGCAGGCGACAGGCCCCGGTCAGCCGCAGATCGAGCAGCATCCGGTGCAACCAGCGATAGGGCACCGTGCAGCCCACCATGTAGGACAAGCTCAGCCCGGTTGTCGTGGCGAGCCAGACGAGCGGTGCCATGTCCGGCCCGCTGACCGCCAGAACGCTGAGGCCGATCTCGACCCCCGGCACGAAGGGGATGGCAATCAGCGCCGCATAGATCACCAGGACCACCAGCATGAGGCCCGGCATCGCGAGGCTGTCCTGGCGTTGCGCGACCCAGCCCTCGGACCAGGCAAAGAGGTGATGCAATGCAAAGGCCAGCACCAGGATGGCGCTGATGCGCAGCACGGTCCGCAAGACGCCGACCTTGAGCGGTGGCGGGGTGAGAAGCGGGTCGGGTGACGTTTGCTGGTCCATCGATGTGAGTCTATGGCGCAATCTGGCGCCTGAACAATGGCAGCCGATCGTCGATCACGGTCTTTTGCGACCGCGCCGGAATGTCTTTGAGAGGCGGCCCCGCGCATTGGTGCCGCCTGCGGGCAATGCAAGACACCTCAGCCCCGGCGGATGGCCTGAAAGGCCGCCGAAGCGCCCCATCCGGCGGCGAGGGCGATGGCCAGCGACATCAGGCCATAGAGCAGCGGCTGTTCGCGCGAAAGGCTGAAGAGCCAGCGTTCGAGCCCGACCTTGCGCACGTCGATGGACGTCTTGAATTGCGAGACGACGCGCCCCTCTCGGGTGAGAAAGATGCGCGTGTCATAGGCACCTTCGGTCAGATTGGCGGGCAGGCGGATCGCGGTGCGAAAGAGCGTCTGTTCATCGAACGCAACCGCGCCTTCGCGCAGGAGATAGGCTCCCTGATCGCGGCGGATGCGGATCAGTGCATCGGTGAAGCGCTCGGCATCCTCGGCCATGGAGGCCGCGCCCACCGAGCGGATGGCGCGCGGGATCGAGACGCGATGGCGCAGGTCCTCGGTGCTCGAGAGGACCTCTTCGAGCGGGCCGGTCGTGGCCACCGCATAGAAGGTGGGCGCCGCATCGAGCATGACCATTTCGGTATTGACCCAGATGCCCAGTCGGCGGGCCTTGTGGCGCACGGTGACGGGTCTTGACGGGCCCGACACCGTGATCACCACCTGCAGCGGAATCTCGGGAATCGCGGTCTCGCGCTTGACCGCGCCGAAGATCAGGATGTCCGAGCCTTCAAAGGTGGCGGTGATCGCCACCTTGTCGCTCGAGAGGCCGAGCACCACCTCTTCGGCGTCTTGGCTCTGCGCGGGCAGCGCGGCAAGGCAGAACAGGAGGGCGAGGCGGCGCAGCATCATCCGCCACTCGCCGCGCTGGTCGAGTAGAGTTCGCGTGGCGTGAGCAGCAGATCGAGCGCCAGCTTGCCACAGACCACCAGCACCAGAAGCGCCAGAAGGATGCGCAGCTGTTCCGCCTTCATCCGGTTGCCGATGGTGGTGCCGATCTGCGCCCCGATCACACCGCCCACGATCAGGATGACCGCGAGCGCCACATCGACCGTCTGGTTGGTGACGGCGTGCAGCATCGTGGTGAAGGCGGTGACGAAGATGATCTGAAAGAGCGAGGTGCCGACAACGACCTTGGTCGGCATTCCGAGGAGATAGATCATCGCCGGCACCATGATGAACCCGCCGCCGACACCCATGATCGCGGCCAGAATGCCAACGCTGACCCCCACCAGCACAGGCGGGATCACCGAGATATAGAGCCCCGAGGTGCGAAACCGCATCTTGAAGGGCAGGCCATGCACCCAGCCGTGTTTCTGCCGCTTGGGCGGGGCGCCGCGCCGGCTGCGGCGGATGGCGCGCAGGCTCTCGGCGAACATCATCGCGCCGATGACACCGAGAAACACGACATAACAGAGGGTAACAAGAAGATCGACCTGGCCAAGCGATTTGAGGTGATTGAACACCATCACGCCCAGACCGGAACCGATCAGGCCGCCCACCAGCAGCACCGTTCCCATCTCGAGATCGACGGTCTTGCGGCGAAAATGTGCCAGCACGCCTGAAAAGGATGAGGCCATGATCTGATTGGCCCCGGTGGCCACCGCGACCGTAGGCGGAATGCCGATAAAGAAGAGCAGCGGCGTGAGAATGAAACCGCCGCCCACCCCGAACATGCCCGAGAGGATTCCCACGATCCCGCCCAGCCCCAGAAGCAGGAAGGCGTTGACCGAAACCTCGGCTATGGGAAGGTAAATCTGCATGGCAATTCCTAGCCCCATGTCAGGCGGCAATGCAAGGGCGGGGGATGCGGCAGGGAATGCAGGTCTGACGTATTTTCCGCAACTGGCCTTATGGGAACCCGATCAGGATCAGGGCAGTGGCTTTTGCAGGATCAGCGCGTCGGCGGCGGGCGCTGTTTCGCGGGCGTAATAGGCGACGCGGCGGGCAATCTGGAGATAGCCTGCGGCGCGGTAGAGCGCGAGGGCGGGCGCATTGTCGGCGGCGACTTCGAGAAAGGCGGTCTCTGCGCCGCGCGCCCGTGCCTCGGTCTCGAAGGCGGCGAGGCAGGCGCGGGCGTGACCGCGGCGCCGATGCGAGGGATCGGTGGCGAGCGTCAGCAGTTCTGCCTCGTCGGCCACCGCCCGACCAAACGCAAAGGACCGCGCATCGCCGGTGACAAAGGACAGCGGGCTGTCGAGCAGGGCGGAGAATTCGGCGGCGGACCAGGCGCGCGCCTGTCCGGCAAAGGCGCGGGCATGGATGCACGCCATGGTCTCAGGTGTCATCGAGGATCACCGGCGGCAGATCGCGCGCGGGCGCGGCATCGGCGGGCCTGACATAGAACGGCGCGGGGGCTGGGCTGTCGGCGCGCGCCAGGCTGGCGAGACGGGAGATGGTCTCGGCCAGACGGGCTGGGGGCGGTGGCAAGCTGTGACCGCTGACATCTGCCAGCGGCACGAGGCTTGGCGTGGCCCCGTTCCGCTGGATATAGACCTGATCGCGCGGCGCGGGCACGGCGGGCAGGCTGGCCGGGCCATGCAGCGCCCGGATCACCTCGAGCGTGCTGACACCGATTGCCGGAATGTCGAGCGCCAGAGCCAGACCGCGCGCGGCTGCCACCGAGATGCGGATGCCGGTGAAATTGCCGGGCCCGATGCCCACCCCGATGCAGGCCAGGTCGCGCCAGGTTGCGCCGCCTTCTGCAAGGATCTCCTCGAGCAGCGGCAGGAGCCGTTCGGCCTGCCCGCGCCCCATCTCTTCGCTGCGCGAGACCAGAACCCGGTCGCCGGACAGCAAAGCGGCCGCGCAATGCGCGGCCGATGTGTCAAAGCCGAGCGTCAGCCGGTCAGAGACCAACAGGGCGCACCTCTGTCACTTCGGGGATGTAGTGGCGCAACAGGTTCTCGATCCCCATCTTGAGCGTGATGGTCGAGGACGGACAGCCCGCGCAGGCGCCTTGCATGTGCAGGTAGACAACGCCGCGGTCGAAGCCGTGAAAGGTGATGTCGCCACCATCCTGTGCCACCGCAGGGCGCACACGGGTATCGAGCAATTCCTTGATCTGGTTGATGATCTCGGAATCCTCGCCGCTGTGGGCCGCATGGCCAGAGGTCGTATCCGCCCCCCCCAGAATGACCGGCTGGCCAGATTGGTAATGCTCCATGATGGCGCCCAGAATGGCGGGCTTGATATGATCCCATTCGATTGCATCGGCCTTGGTCACGGTGACGAAATCATTGCCGAAAAACACGCCTGTGACCCCGGTCACGCTGAAGATCCGCTCTGCCAGAGGGGATGTCCTGGCACCGTCCGCCGTCGTAAAATCAGCGGTTCCGGTGTCGAGGACGGCCTGACCTGGCAGAAACTTGAGCGTCGCGGGATTGGGGGTGGATTCGGTCTGGATGAACATGTCGCTGCCTTTCGTCGTCTCACCTGATATGCGCCCCAAGGCCATCCAAGTCAAGGTTTGGAACGATTCTAGAAAGCCTGGAAGGGCAGGTCGATGAACGGGAAATCACGGGGAATTTCCTTGACCTGCAAACCCCTTGGTCGCATTCTCCTGTCAGATAGAGGAACAAAAGTGCATTGTGCAGGAATTAATGCTATGCTCTTGCCAACCAAGCGCCGGAACCGCCGTTCGGTCGATGTTGCGAACGGCGTGGCAACCCGGACTGAGCAGCGTACAGGATCCATGGTCATGGATGATCGCCGGATTACGGAGATCAATGGTGTTGTCGGTCCCAGCGGTGGTGGTCGTTGAATGGCGGTTGCGGCGTTCATCCTGGGCGGGATCCTTGGCATGATCGGGGCGATTGCCACACTGATACTGACCGAAGCGGGATGGGGTGCGGCCGTGATGGTCTATTTCGCCTTGGGCTATGCGGTGCCGGGGGTGGCGCTTGTGGCGATGCTGATCCGCACGGCACCGGACTCTCAGGGTGAGGTGGAGGCGTCCGGGGGGGTGCGCAAGGCACGGGTGGTCCGGCACTGAGGTTTTCCCGGATCGGCAATAAAAAAGCGCCCCGGTGAGGGCGCTTCTTGTTTGGCGGAGCGGTTGCGGCGCTTTCTGTCACGCGGCCTTGCGGCGGCGGCGCAGTGCGGCGAGGCCACCAAGACCACCGAGCAGCAGCCATCCGGCAGCAGGCAGGGGGATGACGGAGGGATCGCCGCGCCCGTAAAGCTCGACATTGCTGAGCGTGCGCCGTCCTGCATTTCCAGTGGTCGCGAAGAAAGGTGACAACCACGTTCCGCTTGTTCCGTTCAGGATGTAGCCGACAAACGCGGCTGGATCGGTGTTACTGCCTTGCGCAGACTTGAACACCATCATGAACTCGCCATAAAGGTTGGTCGCCGCATTGAAGATCGACCAGTTGCCTTGAAGGCCGGCGACAATCGAGTCATCGAGCGAAAAGTTGGTGTTTGATCCAGTTGCATTGAATCGACCCAAGGTCGACCAGCCGCCGGTCGTTCCATTGATCGACAACGCGTTAAGTTCGCCAAGTTTTTGATTTGAACCATCGCTAAGGCTCTCGATCCCGAAGCACGAACTGGTCGGCGAGACATCGGTGGTCACGTCACCTGAATCGCTGTTGCAGGATACGAGCGATGCCGCGTTCGCGCCTTGCGCGCCAAAGCCCAGTGTCCCAAAGCCCAGTGTCATTGTCATCACCAAGGCGGTTACGAGGCCCTTCAATTGCATGTTCATTCAACTTCTCCTTACGGTTTTACCTGGGTGTCACAGCTTGCCGGGTCTGAAGATCTGTTCAAAAACTTTCCAGTGCCACATTTCGACCGCGCGATCGTGCGGCCTCCACACTTCTGCCATCGTCATATCACATTTCCGCCATGTTTCGAGATCGAGGCTGAAAAAACTCACCAGATCAGGCATTTTGCGACCCAGGGTTGCGAGGTGGCGGGGCTATCCGACCATATGGGGTGCCGAATCCGTTCAGTGTCTCAAAACGGTGCTCAGAGTGTTTCTGATGAGGCAACAAAGGCGTGGGAATCCTCTGTGCTGATTCGTTTTGTGCCGCTGATGATGCAGAGGAAAACGAGCCAGTGCCCGTCCAGTGCCCGTGAAGGACAGTGTCCTTAATCCGCGATCTTTGTTGCACCCTTCGAAACGGAAGGAAGCCGGAGTGGAGGGTGCGATCGGGGGTCGGATTGACGTCTTGCAAGGCAAATTCGCCGGATTCGCGGGGTTTTCGCCTATGCCAGAAAGAAATCACGCGATTGTGTGAACAATTTGTTTCCCCGAAACATCTGGCGAACTTGCCCGCATTTTGCCACATTCCGATTGCGGGGACGCTGCTCAGTAACCTTCACAGCTTTTCCAGTGCCAACTGATTAAGGGCGGCGTCTCCGTACGAAAAAAGCCATTTCAGCGATGCCTGAACATCGCCCGCGTCGCGGTCCGACGAGAACAAGCCGGAACCGCGCATGTCGTGCCAGCCAGAACCAGTTTCGCGCCCTGCGAAAGAGGTGATCAATCGGCAACTGTCTTGACGGGCGCTGGTGCTGACGAAAAAAAACATGAGCAAAGGCGTGATGACTTGCGCGGCGGGATGGAACTCGTCGTATCAAGTCTTTATGGCTGATTTTGAGTGTGAAGAGGGTTTGAACGAATGTCGTTGATGCAAGAGATCGTGGGACAAACTGCGCGGGTCGGCGTGATCGGATTGGGCTATGTCGGTTTGCCCCTCGCGGTGACGGCCGCGCGGCAGGGCTTTGCCGTCACCGGATTTGACGTTGATCCCGCCAAGGTGGCGCAGATCATGGCGCGGCAGAGCTATATCGGCGCGGTCAGTGCCGAGGCCCTGGTCGAGGTGCGCGACAACGGGCGGCTGGACGCAACGGTGGATTTCAGCCGACTGGCGGAGTGTCAGGTGATCATCATCTGCGTGCCGACCCCGCTCAACCGGCAGCGCGAACCTGACCTCTCCTTTGTCGAGGTCACGGCGCGCACCATCGCAGCGCATGTTCGCCCTGGAACGCTGGTCATACTGGAATCGACGACCTATCCCGGAACCACGGAAGAGGTGCTGGTCCCGATCCTGGAGGAGAGCGGCCTGATTGCGGGACAGGATATCTTTCTGGGGTTCTCGCCCGAGCGCGAGGATCCGGGCAATACTGCCTTCAACACCCATTCGATTCCCAAGGTTGTCGCCGGGTCTGGGCCGATCGCCGGTGATCTGATCGAGGCCTTCTATGCCCGTGTCGTGGACAAGGTCGTGCGGGTTTCGACCACGCAAACAGCCGAGGCGGTGAAGATCACCGAGAATATCTTTCGCGCTGTCAACATCGCGCTTGTCAACGAGCTCAAGCTGGTTTTCGACGCGATGGGTATCGATGTCTGGGAGGTCATCGACGGGGCGGCGACCAAGCCGTTTGGCTACATGCCGTTCTATCCGGGGCCCGGACTTGGCGGGCATTGCATCCCGATCGACCCCTTCTATCTGACCTGGAAAGCGCGGGAATACGAGGTGCCGACCCGCTTTATCGAGTTGGCGGGAGAGATCAACACACGGATGCCGCATCATGTGATCGACCGGCTGCGCACGATTGTCGATCAGCAAAGCGGCCGTGGCCTGATGGGCGCGGCGATCCTGCTGGTGGGCGTGGCCTACAAGAAGAATGTCTCTGACGTGCGCGAAAGCCCGGCGATGAAACTGATGCAGCTTCTCGATCAGGCTGGCGCCGAGGTCAGTTATCTTGATCCGCACGTGCCGGAGATTCCGCCGATGCGTGAATATGGGCAATATGCCGCCCGCCGGTCCATTGCCCCGTCCGATCTGGTGCCGGGCCGGTTTGCGGCGGTGCTGATCGCGACGGATCACGACAGCATAGACTATCAAGCGCTACAGGCGCTGGGTTGCCCGGTCGCCGATACCCGCAATGCGATTGCCCGACGGGGACTGCCGATGCAAGGCGTCGTGAAGATTTGAACGTGCCAGAGTGCCATGGTTGCGACGTCTGCCGGATGGCGGTCTTGTGGGTGGGAATGCGGTGACGGGCGGGCAAAGACTGACCTGGGTCGATACGGCCAAGGGTCTTGCCATCATTCTGGTGGTCATCGGTCATGCCTGGCGCGGCGCGCAGGACGCCGGGCTGATGGCGGCGTCTCCGCCCGGCCTTTTCGCGGCGGTTGACACGAGGATCTACGCATTTCACATGCCGCTTTTCTTTCTGCTGTCCGGCCTTTTCCTGGTCTCCGCCGTCACGCGACTGTCGGTCGCGGAGTTTGTCGGCAGTCGGGTGCTGAGGCTGTTCTATCCGCTGGTGCTCTGGACCTACATCTTTGCGGTAACAAAAGTGCTCGCGGGCAACCTTGCCAACACGCCGCTGGCTCTTGGAGAGGTCTTTGCCAGTCCGATTCCCGGACGTTGGCAATTCTGGTTTCTCTGGGCCTTGTTCGTGTTGCAGATCGGCGTGCTGGTGCTCCGCCCCGCCCTGCGCGCGGAACAGTGGCGCAGACCGGCAATCTGGGGGCTCCTGCTGCTTGGTGTGGTTCTGCAAACCTTGCCTCTTTCATCCGAGGTGCAGGTTTGGACCAGCAATGCCACGCGCTATCTCCCCTATCTTGCGCTCGGCATGGTTCTGGCAGAGTTTCACGCCGCCCCGGTCCGGATCGCACGAGGCTACGGGTTGATCCTTGTGGCCGTCTTTGCCGTGGTGCTGGCCGCGGTCCCCGACCTTGCACGGTTTGGTGTTCCCTCGCTGGTGAGCGCCAGCATTCTGGTCCTGAGCAGCGCCGGGATCGCGGTCTGGATGGCGGAACGCCAGACCGCGCTTGCGGCAAGACTGGCTGATCTTGGGCGCTATTCGATGATCATCTTTCTGAGCCACACGATCTTTTCCGCGGCGATGCGCGAAGGTCTCATCGCCTTGGGGTTCGGCAATCTTGTGGTGCATATGGTGCTGTCGACAAGTGTCGGCCTCGTTCTGCCGATCGGGTTGCAGCGTCTTTTCGAGAGGTTCGCAAGTCCGCGCCTCATCGGGGTCTAGAGGGGGGAAAGAGGTGACGCGGCCGCTGTCGAGGGAGAGGAAAGGTCTTGCGCTTTGTCGTGTGCCACGCAAGCCTTGGGCAACCGAATTCGGGACGGGCCGTCTCTGGCATTGGTCGCGGCAGACGCTCGCGGCGATATCTCATGACCGGATTCATGATTGAAAGGAGGCTGCCAAGGTGGCTCTGCACCCAAGGGTTCATGTTCTTTACCCCACGAGCTTTTGGGGAAAGGGGCCACCCGAGACCTGTTACCGCATCTGCTCGCACTGGCCGTCTCAGGGCTTGAGTGTTGAGGTCCATGCGGCGGCATGTCTGCGCGAGGATCCGGCGCGGATCATGGCGCCGGCGTTGCCCGCGGTTTTGCCCAAGCGTCTCCAGCGTCGGCTGGCGGGCAACCTGCGGCTTGTCGGCTTTCTCAAACGCCGCAGCGTCGCGTTGGCGCTGGCTGCGATCCGTCCGGGGGATGTCTGCTATTGCTGGCCGGGGGCGCCGATTGCGGCGATTGCCGCCGCCCGCGCCAAGGGCGCGCGCATTGTGCTCGAGTTCATCAACACGCATGTCGCTTATGCCAAGGACATTCTTGATGCCGAATGTGATCGCATCGGCGCGCCCCATTACCCGCAATTTACCACCGAGACCCTCGATCATGAGGCCGCGCGCCTTGCTCTGGCCGATGCGGTCTTTGCGCCCGGTCCCTTTGTCGAGGACTCGATTCGCGCGACGACAGCGAAGGTGCCGCAGATCCTGCCTGCGAGCTATGGGACATATCTTCCAACCGATCCTCCACGCGGCCACCCCGACCATGATGCTGGCCGTCCGCTCCGATTTCTGTTCGTGGGATCGGTCGGGCTGCGCAAGGGTGCGCATACCCTGATGGAGGCCTGGCGGCGGGCGGCGTTACCGGCAGAGTTGTGGATTGCTGGGGCGGTGGAGCCGCTTCTCGCCACGCAGGAGATGCGCCAGAAGTTCCTCGGGACGCTGCCAGAGACCGTCCGGTTTCTCGGCCATGTTTCGGATATCGGTGAGGTTTACCGTGCTGCGGATGTCTTTGTCTTTCCGTCCCTCGAGGAGGGCGGGCCGCAAGTGACCTATGAGGCGGCCGCCTATGGTCTGCCGTTGATCGTGACCCCGATGGGGGCTGGCTATATCGCCCGCGACGGTGCCAATGCCCTTGTGGTGGCGCCGTCAGATGCTGACGCCATGGCCGAGGCGCTGACCCGGCTTCATGCCTCTGAGACCTTGCGGCTTGCCTTGGGAGCGCAGGCGCTGCGGGATGTCGAGGACTATGCCTGGGAACGGGTCGCGGATCGCAGGCGCAGGGCGTTGTCGGATTTTGCGGCTGAGCCCTGACCGGCGGCGGGAAAAGCCCCTGAAGGACGGCCTTCAGGGGCTTGTGATCGTGTTCAGTGCGGCCCGGATCAGATGAAGCTGAGCTCTGGAAGGGGATCGAGAACGCTGTCGAAGATATGGATCTCGGGTGCCGTCGTATCTCCGGCATCCACCCCCGCCTTGAGTTCCGACCAGAGGGCCGCATCCTCATCCGACCCGTCCAGTTTGTCGCCAAGCACATTCAGGCTGAGCTCACCGCTCCCGAAGCTGTCGAGCCGCAACGTCACCTTGTCGGAGATGTAATCCACCTCGAGGGTCGCGTTCTTGTCGGCGGCGAGGCCAAAGATCTCGATGTCATCCCACTCTCCGGCAAGGGCATCAACTTCGATCAGGGTGATGTCCTTGGCGCCGACATACTGGCTGAGATCGATCGAGAGCGTGCCATCCATGACGACGCCGGATTTGACGTTCGACCCGTCCTGATCAAAGGCGCCGCTGCGGAATTCCCGCAGGCTTGACACACCCTGAACGTCGGCCACAAAGCTCACCTGCCCCGCCGCGGACATGTCTAGGATTGCAACGCCGTTCTGCGCCCCGTCAAAGCCGACCTTGGCCTGCGATCCGACAATCCGCAATTCGCTCTGCGCCCCGATGGCATAGGATGCGTCGTCAACCCCAAGCAGCGCCTGACCGTCCGAGACCTCAAGGACGACCGGGCCGCTGATGTCGCCGGTATTGGCAAAGCGTCCCTCCGTGATCCTGACGTTCAGGAGGCCATCATCGGCATAGCCATTGGTCCAGAATTGTCCGGCATGGTTTATGAAGATCGCACCCCCCTTGTCTCCGGCCTCGAGCGACCCATCGACGCTGAGTTTGCCGCTGCCGACCTGAAGCTTGCCGTTCGAGCCCAGATCAAGATCCCCGAGCCGCACCGTGCCGCCAAAATTCACCCAGTTGCCGCCCAGATCGACGCTGTCGCCATTGCCGGGCAGTTCCTCGTGGGACCAGTTGAGCCGGTTGTCCCAGCGTACACCGTCGCTCAGATCATTGGGGATGAAGCGATGCGTGGTGCTGGAGCCATCGCCGCCGGGGGCTACACCGAAGCCGTTCTGGAAATAGGCGACGATATCCTTCGCCGTGATCGTGTCGTCGAGCGACGTGTTGGGCAGCGACTTGAGATGGTTCATGAGGTCAGTGATCAGCCCGCTGACGTAGCGGTGTCCGAGATTTTCATTGGCCGTTGTCTGCGATCCCAGAATAGAAAGCGCGAAGTTCTGGATCGTGGTCTGGTTGAGGGTGTTTCGGTCGAGCCCGTCGAGATTGGCCTCGAACCCGTTCCAGTTGAAGATCCTGGTGTCGTTGAAGAAGGGGTCGTCCTTGGTATGGACGAGCGGGTTGGGATTCTGTTTCGTCGTCTTGTAGGCGACCTCGGCCGGATCGTTCGGATCGGCCTCATGCGCAATGATGTTGCCGAGCAGGGTGGAGTCCCGCGCCTCGTTGCGCACCCCCCAGTCGAGCGCGCCCTGATTGCCAAGAGTGGTCTGCTTGTATCCCGCCGAGGTCACGACGTTATCGGTAAAGAGCGTGAAGTTGCCGATGGGTCCGGCGCCCTGATAGTCTCCACCCAGAAAATTGGCAGCCACGTTGTTGTCGAGAAACACGTTGTCCTCGACAAAGGCGCCACCGCGGAATTGAGCGCCGAAGGAGGACCCTTGCGAGATGATGTTGTCGCGAAAGGTCACATCACTCGTGGTGTTTTGCAGATAAACGTTGTGGCTGAAAAGGGTAGGCGGTTGTCCACCCAAGGTTGAGCCATTTGGCAGGTAATCATCTTGCCAGGCAGAGTGATGGATCACTGTCCCTTCGATTAGAACTCCCTCTATGTCGCCCAGAAATATTCCAGCCGACGTTCCGCTCCAGACCTCGCCATCGGGTTTGACGTTATGGGTATCGGTGATGACCGAATCGTGCAGGGTGAAGCGATCGACGCCGCCCATGCCGATACCAGAGACCGAGAGGCTCACGTCGGAAAAGAGCGTATTGTCTGCACTCAGGTTGGACACGCCGCCCCGCAAGTCGAGATCGGTAAAGACCACGTTGCTGATCGGCTTTTGATACATCCGCACTTGTGACGTGATGATTGGTTGGTCGCCCTCACCCCAGCTTGTGATGTGCATGGGATGCAGTTCGGACTCGCCATGCGTGTCGCGGATGATCATGTTGCCGGTGTTGTCGTATTGATAGCCGCGCTCGAAGAGCAGCCAGTTGGAATGGGCCGGCTTGTCCCACCCCGAGAGGCCATTCCACACCTCCATCCCGATGTCGGAGGTCAGCGCCATGCCTTCGGATCCGCCGTATTCCGAATGGGCGATCAGCCATTTCGCGGTGATCTGCGCTTCGCTCAATCCCTCGATGGCGGCGATGTCGGCGCGGCTCAGGGCGTCTTCGCTGCCCGAGACGTAGATCTTGCGGTGGTTGTCGCCATGCTCGACCACCAGATCGCCATTCGCATCGGTTTCCAGCATGTAGTGATTGCCCAGACCCCAGCCCGCCTTTTGCGTGGGGGCCGTGACATTCAGATCGACCGAGTGCGAGGAAACCGTCCCGTCCGCGCGGGTGACGGAATAGTCGAACGACAAGGGCCCGCTGTAATCTGACCCGGAGAGGACGAGAGCCAGCGTGTTGTCAGGATTGACGGTGATATTACCGGCCGAAGGCAGGTTGGTGATCTCGATATCCGTGATCTGGGCCGAATCCGGCAGTTGAAAGGTAGTCACCCGACCGCCAGAGACGTTCAGTGTCGGACCGCCGTCAAGGGACGTGGCAGGAATGAGGCGCGGTCCGTTTGCGGTCTGCTGGGAATCGCCATCCTGGGAATCAGTCGGTGCAGGGGTGGGTGTCGGGGTCGGCGCGGGGGTAGGGACAGGAGTAGGAGTAGGCTGTGGTGCCGCATCGACCACGGGGTCGGGGGTCACATCTACGACAGGCGCGGGTGCTGGCTCTGGCACCACCTCCGCGACGGGCTCTGGTTCGGGTGCGGGCGTCACGTCCGCAATGGGCTCCGGCGCGGGCACGGGCGCTACGTCCACAACGGTGTCTGGCTGTGACGTTTGATCCACGACGGGGGCCGGGGTTGCATCGACGACGGGTGCAGGCGCGGGCGCCGCGTCAACCACGGGCTGCGGCTGTGGTTCTTGCGTGGGGCCGGGTCTGA
>PFEY01000076.1 GCA_002783205.1 Rhodobacteraceae bacterium CG17_big_fil_post_rev_8_21_14_2_50_63_15
CGGCGCGGGGCTCATCGGCACCCTTGCCCTGATGATCCTCGCCCCTTTCGCCGCAGGCCTCGTGCAGATGGCGATCAGCCGCGGCCGCGAATACGAGGCCGACCGCGTGGGCGCCGTGATCTGCGGCAACCCGCTCTGGCTCGCCTCGGCGCTGGAAAAGATCTCCGGCCTTGCCGCGCGCATCGACAATCAGACCGCCGAGCGCAACCCCGCCACGGCGCATATGTTCATCATCAACCCGCTGCATGCCCATGCCCGCGACCGGCTGTTTTCCACCCATCCCAACCCGGAGAACCGGATCCGCGCCCTGCGCGAAATGGCGGCCTCGCCCGCCTCCCGCGGCCCCTGGGCCTGATCCAGGGCGCATGTTCTTCTTGGCTCAAATACCCCCGGGGGTCCGGGGGCAGCGCCCCCGGCGCTCACCCTCCGCGCAGGATCTCCGGCCAGCGTGCATCCCCCTTGGCGATGAAACCGGGAATATCCGCCTGCCACCGGGCCTCTATGTCGTCGTTGAAATTGAGATAGAGCTTGCCCCCCACGATCGCCCAGTTTTCCGGCCGGGTGGAATAGAGCTTGCCCCGTTCCGCCACCGCCCAGGCGCAGAACCCGCCATATTGCGGCGCATAGCGCTCGGGCTCGGCCGCGAAGGCCGCGCGATTTTCGGCCGAGGCAAAATGCCAAGTTGCCCCGTTCCAGTCGAGCGCATGCGCCGCGCTGCCCGCCACCGGTCGGCCCTCGGTGAAGTAGGCGACCGAATCGGTGCCCCGCAGCGCCACGCCGTCCTCGGCAAAGACCGGCGCGGCGGCCAGTTCCTCAAAACCGCCCAGCAGCCGCTGCCCGCCATAGGCCGCGAGCGCCCCCAGCACGATCAGTCCCGCCGCCAGACTCACGCGCCGTCTTGTGATACCTGCCATTTCAGAACCTCTGTCAGAACCCCTGTCAGACTCCATGTCAGACCCTCCGCCGTTTGATGACCATGATCTAGGACATCGCCCGTGATGTCCAAATCACAAACGCGCCGGGCCTCCGTGATCGCCCGACCGGGCCTTGTTGTTCTGACAGAATGTCACGTAAAAGGCTCCTGAAAACTGTCAAGGACCGTCCGCCATGCCTGACCCTGCGCCCTGTCTCTCTGCCTTTCACAGTGTCGAGCCCGGCTGGATCGACTTCAACGGTCACATGAACATGGGCTATTACACCGTGCTCTTCGACCGCTGCGCCGATGAGGCCTTTGCCGAGATGGGCTTTGGCCCCGATTATATCGCGGCACGCAACCACACCACCTTCACCGCCGAGTTTCACACCCGCTATCTGCGCGAGGTGAAACTCGGCGACCGGCTGCGCAGCACCTTTCATCTGCTCGACCACGACGAAAAGCGCATTCACGGCTTTCAGGAACTCTGTCACGAGGAGGGATGGGTTGCCGCCACCGGCGAGAGCCTGACCCTGCATGTGGACCTTAACGGTCCCAAGGTCGTGGCGATGCCCGCCGATGTTCTGGCCCGCGTGCGCGCCATGGCCAATGCCCATGCCCGCCTGCCGCGCCCCGAAGGGGTTGGCGCCCGCATCGGCATCCGCCGCACCTAGACCGGAATTTTGTCTGGCACCGCACGCCCGCTTTGCTATGCCAGCGCGCGTGCCTGCGCAAAGGACAAGAGCCGTCGGCCCTTTTCATCCCAGAGATGCAAGCGCGCACTCGCAAGGCTGTCGCGGATGCTCATCCGGTTGCAGGCCGCCAGTTCCACGTGATCGCGCAGCACGTCCGGCAGGCGGTAGAACGGAATGCGACTGTAGAGGTGATGCACATGGTGAATGCCGATATTGGCACTCAGCCATTGCAGCATCGGCGGCAGCACGTAATGCGAACTGCCACGCAGCGCCGCCTCGTGCAATTGCCAATCCTTCTCGGGGGCCCAATGGGTCGCCTCGAATTGATGCTGCACGTAAAAGAGCCACATCCCGGCGGTTGCTGCCAACAGAGTCGAGGGCAGAAAGATCAGAAGGATCGGCATCCAGCCGCCGAAAAATCCGATCAGCGCGAGGGCCGCGACGATGGCGGCATTGGTGCCCATGGCGCTGATCCAGTATCGCAGATGGCCCATCAACCCGCGTGGCACCCGGTTCTGCACAAGAAACAGATAACCCGGCCCCAGCCCGAAGAGCACCACCGGATTGCGATAGAGCCGATAGACCAGACGCCCGAACCGCGAAAGCGCCTGATATTCGGCCACCGTCAAGGTGGTGATGTCGCCGATGCCGCGCTGTCCGAGATTGCCCGCCGTGCTGTGATGGATCGAATGGGAACGCCGCCACACGTCATAGGGCGTCAGCGTGAGCACCCCCAGAACCCGCCCCACCCAGTCGCTGAAGGTCCGGTTGCGAAAGAACGCACCATGCCCGCAATCATGCTGAATTGCAAAGAGCCGCAGCAAGAAACCCGCATTGATCAGCGACAGCGCCAGCGTCAGCCAGGGGCTGACCGCCAGCGCCCACCACGCCAGTGCCCAGAGCAGGACGAACGGCCCGATCGTCACCGCCAGTTCAAAGAGGCTTCGGGCCGTGTTGGGGTCGCGGTAGCCCGCCAGAATGACCACCCAATCGCGCGGGGCGATAGGGAGAGACCGCGGAGCGTCGGTAATGTCGCGCATGGACCTGCTTCATTTTATGGACTCACCTGACTCAATAGCCGAAACATCCCCAAGGGCAAAGGGTAAGAAGCGATTGGCCGGACATTTGCCAAAGGGTCGCAACCCAGCGCGCGCCCTCACCTCGCGGATCCGGTCCCCGCCTCGCCCACCGGCACCGAAAGCCTCGGACGCACGCAATCGCGATTCCGGCACCAACCGCATGCGGAACCGGGGTTTTTGCTCGGAATTTCCGCGGCCTTTGTGACACCCACCGGATTGCGTGCCAAACCCGCGTCCACGCCGTACAGGATGGACACAAGAAATCCACAAGAAAACCTCGACGGACCGCAAGCGCGTGGTCTAGGTTGAACCCAATCTCTAGGACCGCTCGCCGTCCTGTTTCGGGGAATGAGGTTTCATGTTTGCACTGATTGTCAGGCGCTTGGCGCTTGGGCTCATCACGATCGGGCTGGTCTCGGTGATCATATTCCTCGGCGTCGAGGCGCTGCCAGGCGATGCCTGCACCGCCGTTCTGGAACGCGATGCAGTCGGCGAAGCTCTGGAAAAATGTCGCGAAACCATGGGGTTGAACACGCCCGCCCTGACCCGCTATGGCGCTTGGATAGGCGGCGCCCTGCACGGCGATTTTGGCCTGTCCGCCAATGGTCAGGAGCGCATCAGCGATCTGGTCGGGTTTCGGGTGCGGAACTCTCTCCTGCTCGCAGCAGGCGCGCTGAGCGTCGGAATCCCGCTCGCCCTGTGTCTCGGCACGCTGGCTGCGCTTCGGCGCGACACCTGGGTCGACATCCTGTTTTCCACCGGCGCAATCCTCGCCATGACCATCCCCGAATTCGTCGCCGCCACCCTGCTGATCCTGATCTTTGCCATCTGGCTGGGCTGGGTGCCGGCCATAGTTCTCACCCCGGCAGATGCGCAACCCCTTGAATTTTTTCCAGAATTCATCCTGGCAGCGGTGGTTCTCACGATGCTCATGGTCGCGCATATCATGCGCATGGTGCGCTCCTCGATGATCGACGCCATGGCCAGCGACTACGTGCAGATGGCGACCCTCAAGGGCGTCCCCTATTGGCGGATCGTCTTTCGTCATGCCCTGCCAAACGCCCTCCTGCCTGCAATCAACGTGATCGCCCTCACCGTGGCCTGGCTCTTGGGGGGCGTTGTGGTGGTCGAGGTTGTCTTCAATTATCCGGGCCTCGGCCGCCTTCTGGTCGATGCAATTTCGGGACGGGACCTGCCGGTCGTGCAGGCGATCACCATGATCGTTGCCGCCACCTATGTCGGCGTGAACCTCTTTGCCGATATCCTCAGTCTTGCCCTCAATCCCCGCCTGCGCAGCCATCAGATGAGGGTAAGATGAGCACCGCGACCCTGACCGCCCGCGTCGTCTGCATCCTGCGCGACATGCTCGCGCGTCCATCAGGCGCAATCGGGCTGACACTGGTCGGACTGCACCTTGTGATTGCCGTGACCAGCCCCTGGATCGCGCCTTTTGACTA
This sequence comes from Rhodobacteraceae bacterium CG17_big_fil_post_rev_8_21_14_2_50_63_15, assembly GCA_002783205.1. Lineage (GTDB taxonomy): Bacteria > Pseudomonadota > Alphaproteobacteria > Rhodobacterales > Rhodobacteraceae > Roseovarius. The sequence goes on from PFEY01000076.1 coordinate 4,145, forward strand.
CACGGAAATGAACGCGACGATGACCTTGAGCGGACCTTCGGCAGAGCATTGGCTGGGCACCGATCACCTTGGCAGGGACGTGTTCAGCCGGATGCTTCTGGGCGGACGCGAGGCCCTGTTGATCACCGGAATCGCAACCCCCGTAGCGCTTCTCTGGGGGGGATTTCTCGGTGTTTTTCTCGGCCTTCGGGGCGGTTGGCTCGACGAGGTGCTGATGCGCGTCGTCGATGCTTTCCTTGCCCTGCCGGGGATCCTGCCGCTCTTGGTGTTGATTACCGTCTTTGGCAGCGGTGGCGAAGTGCTGATGCCGACGCTTGCCTTTTTCTTCGGCATTCCGGTGATCCGGGTCGCACGGGCTGCGGCGCACGAGGTGGTGGCGCGCGATTTCATTTCTGCGGCGCGGGCCCGCGGTCATCGTCCTCTTGACATCGTGCGCCGCGAACTCATGCCCAATGTCACCGACACGCTCCTCGTCGAGGGCGCGATGCGGTGGTCCTGGATGCTGCTTGGCTTTTCTGCCCTGTCCTTTCTGGGCTTTGGCGTCGCCCCGCCGCGCCCTGACTGGGGTTTGATGGTGTCGGATGCACGAGTCTACATGTCACTTGCACCCTGGGGAGTCATCGCACCCGTGATTGCCCTCTCGACGCTGATCATCGGGATCAACCTGACAGCGGACGCCCTGGCCAAGACCCTCGGGCTTGATCAGAGCCGCAAGGCCGTGGTCTGACATGGCAAACCCGCCCCTGATCGACATCCGCAAGCTTTGCATCGGGTTCAGCGGCCGAGGGGGCACGATATTGCCGGTGCTGCATGACGTCGATCTTGCCGTCTGTCGCGGCGAAAGCCTCGGCATCGTCGGCGAGAGCGGCTCGGGCAAGAGCACCCTGGCCCTCGCGGCCATGGGCTATCTCAAGCATGGCCTGGAGAAAATCGATGGAGAAGTTATCTATGACGGCGTCGACATGTTCGCCCGCAGCCCGAAGGAGTTGCAAAGGATCCGTGGTGGCAAGCTGGGCCTGATCCCGCAAAACTCTGGCCAATCGCTTACACCAACGTTGCGCATCGGGCAACAGATTGACGAAGTGTTGCACCTCCATTGCACGCTGCCCAAGGCTCTGCACGAGGCGCGTGCCATCGATCTGCTCACGCAAGTCCGCCTGCCGGACCCACGCGCGATCCTGCGGCGCTATCCGCACGAGTTGTCGGGCGGCCAACAACAACGCGTCGCGATTGCCATGGCGCTTGCCGGTGAACCGGATGCGCTCTTGCTCGACGAGCCGACGACGGGACTGGATGTCACAACCCAGGCGCATATCCTCGACCTGTTGCGGGAACTGGCCGTCACCCGCAAAATGGCCATGGTCTATGTCAGCCACGATCTGGGCGTGATCGCCCGGGTCTGCGACAGAGTCCTGGTGCTCTATGCCGGAGAAACCGTGCTGATCGGACCCGCCGCAGAGGTGCTCCGCGACCCGGCGCATCCTTATGCGCGTGCCCTGCTCGCCTCTATCCCCCGGCTCTGCGACCAGCAGTTGCCGCGTGCGCTGAACGGTCGCCCACCATCACCCGGATCGCATCATCATGGCTGCGCCTTTGCACAGCGCTGCGCTCTGGCGACAGAGACCTGCCGCACGGAACGTCCACCGATGACCGCGGGGGCTGGCTCACAATCCACACGCTGCCTCTATCCGGACCGGGTCTCGGAGATCGACATCAGGGGCGGCGGAGGGGCGGTGCCGATGGTCTGTCCGGCGGACAGCCCACCGGCGCTCACACTCAAGGACGTAACGATCCGCTACCAGCGGCCCAGCCTTCTGGCCCGTCTGCGCCATAGGGCATTGAACCCGGCAACGGTCGAGGGAATCAGCCTGACACTCCGGCATGGCGAGTCCCTTGGCATGGTCGGCGAATCCGGCAGCGGCAAATCGACAATCCTCAAGGCTATCGCAGGGTTGCTCGCCCCAGCCGAAGGCCAGATCTTGCTGGACGACAACACCCTGCTCGGCACCACGGTCGAACGACGCCGCCCGGATCAGCTTCGCCGCCTCCAGATTGTGTTCCAGAACCCCGACGCCAGTCTCAATCCACGACAATCGGTGGCTGAAATCCTGTCGCAGCCACTCCGCCTCTATTTCGGGCTGCGCGGCGAGGCCTTACAGGACCGCATGGTCGCACTTCTCGACGCCGTCCGGCTTGGCGCGAGCTACCTTGACAGGCGCCCCGGACAGCTATCGGGCGGCGAAAAACAGCGCGTCGCCGTGGCGCGCGCCTTTGCCGCCGATCCCCGGATCGTCCTGTGCGATGAAATCACTTCGGCCCTCGACGTCTCGGTGCAAGCGGCCGTTCTGGAATTGCTGAATGACCTCAAGAGAGTGCATGGGACAGCGTTCATCTTTGTCAGCCACAACCTCGCAATCGTTCGCGTGCTTTCTGATCGGGTAGCCGTCTTGTATCAAGGACGGCTTTGTGAAATCGGCCCCACGGCAGCGGTCTACAGCCAACCGTCACATCCCTATACTGAAGTGCTGCTCAGCGCCGTGCTTGAACCCGACCCGGATCACGCACCACGCCTGCTGACCGAGGACAGGGCTGAACTTTCACCGCCCGAGCGGGGCTGCCCTTTCCAGCGTCGTTGCCCGGTCAAGGCTGGAGCGATCTGCGAGACCGATGCGCCACCCTGGCAAGAGACAGGCAACGGTCACGCCATCCGTTGTCACCTTCCATTGACCGCACTCCAAAACCGGATCTGCGGCTGACGGACAGCCCTTACGCTGTGCCCTTGTCCGGCAGGGCAAGATTTTCCTTCAACAGGATCTCGATCCGGATATCCTCTTGCGAAGCGAGCGGTGTCCGTCCGTCACAGCGCGCCTTGAGCAGACGGACGGCACTGCGCACCACATGCCCCGGATTCTGCACGATCAGGGCGGCGATCATCTCGCTTTTCAAGAGTTCGACAGTCCGTGCCGTGCGCTCATGCGCGACGATGGTGCGGGCGCGGCGCCCACCATGCCGCAGGACGGCTTCGAGAGGCACGAAAGCCTCGGAACTCATCACATAAACCCCGACGATATCGGGAAAGTTCCGGTATGCAGCAGCGACAATGGCCGCGGCCCGCGTATGATTTCCGTGGGTTTCCAGCGTAGGGAGCGCAGACAGTCCGGGGAAGCGCAGACCGAGGGTCTGGTCAAAACCCAACCGCCTTTCGGCGCTGTCAAGCGAGGTCATCGCTTCTGCGATCACCATGACCCGTCCCGCCGGTTGCTTGCAAAACGCGCCCAGAAGGCGCGCCGCGGTGGCCCCCGCCGCATAGTTGTCGATTCCCACAAAGTCGAAGGGACGCACGCCATGCTGACCTGAAATGAATTGCACAACATTGATGCCGCGCTCGATCAATCGCAGGGTGGCATCGCGGACCTGCGGGCTTTCCGAGGACATGATCGCCACACCATCAACCTCCTCGCGCGACAGGTTTGCCAATGTGGCCACAACCTGATGCGGGTTACGTTCGAGCACTCTGCGTGTCCTGATCTCGATGCTATCGGCCCGCAAGAGCCTGCCATGCTCCGCGATTTGCGCATCGAGTTCCGCCAGAAATTCGCCGCCATCTCGGGGGAGCAGAAATTCAAATCGGTAAACCCGGCTCTTGGCCAGATTGGCCGCCGAAAGGTTGCGTTCGAACCCCAACCGGTCGATCGCCGCCTGAACCGCCTGCACTGTCTTTTCATGCACGCCCGGCCGACCGTTCAATACCCGGTCAACGGTCGCGCGACTAACGCCAGCCGCCTTGGCGAGATCCTTTGTCGTTGGGCGCATTCTGTCGGCGCTCCCCTCCTGCATTCGTGCAACTTCACCGCTTCCGCGCCCCATTGCAAGATATCTGAGGCACGTGCCTCAGATTTTTCTTGCTCAGAGGCACGTGCCTCAATTATCACTGTCTTACTGTCGAGTCGCGGCGGAAAGATCGCGACACAACTCTTGGGAGGAGTTTTGGAATGAACATCAATCGCATGTATTGCGCGGCTGCGGCACTCGCCTGCGTCGGCGCGACAAGCGCTCACGCTGATGAACTGACGCTGTGCTGGGCCGCATGGGACCCCGCCAACGCTCTGGTTGAGCTGAGCAAGGAATTCGAAGCACAGAGTGGCCACAAGATGCGATTTGAGTTCGTGCCTTGGCCCAATTTCGCCGACCGGATGCTGAACGAGCTGAACTCTGGCGGCCAACTCTGCGATCTGATGATCGGCGACAGCCAATGGATCGGCGGTTCGGCCGAGAACGGCCATTACGTCAAGCTGAACGACTTCTTCGACAAGGAAGGCATCAGCATGGACGATTTCATCCCGGCCACGGTGACGGGCTATTCGGAATGGCCCAAGAACACCCCAAACTATTGGGCGCTGCCCGCCTTTGGCGATGTCGTCGGCTGGACCTACCGCAAGGACTGGTTTGAGCGCCCCGACCTTCAGGCCGAGTTTCAGACAAAGCACGGTCGCGCGCTCGACGTGCCCAAGACCCTTGAGGAACTCAAGGATATCGCGCAGTTCTTTCAGGGCCGCGACATCGACGGCACAACGGTCTATGGGGCCGCCATCTATACCGAGCGCGGCTCGGAAGGCATCACCATGGGCGTGACCAACGCGCTCTACAATTTCGGGTTCGAGTATGAAAATCCCGACAAGCCCTATGATCTGGAGGGATTCGTGAATTCCGAAGGCGCGGTCGCGGGCCTTGAATTCTACAAGGCGCTCTATGATTGCTGCACGCCGCCGGGATCCTCGAACTGGTACATGGGCGAGGACATTGATGCCTACAAATCCGGGCAGGTGGCGCTCCAGATGAACTTTGCCTTCATCTGGCCCGGCGTCGAGGCAGACCCCAAGGTCGGCGGCGGTAAGTCTGGCTATTTCCCCAATCCTGCTGGTCCGGGCGGGCATTTCGCACAGCTTGGCGGTCAGGGCATTTCGGTGGTGTCCTATTCGAGCAAGCAGGACGCCGCGCTCGCCTATATCAAGTGGTTCGCCCAGCCCGAAATCCAGGCGCGCTGGACCGCAATGGGCGGCGCATCGGCCCTGCGCTCGGTGGTCGAGGATCCGGGCTTTGCCAGCAGTCATCCCTACGCACAGGCGTTTCTCGACTCGATGGCGATCGTCAAGGATTTCTGGGCAGAACCATCCTATGCCGAATTGCTGCTGGCGATGCAGGCGCGCGTCCACAACTACGTGATCGCGGGCAGTGGCACGGCAAAGGAAGCGCTTGACGGTCTGGTCAAGGACTGGGTCGAAATCTTCGAAGACGAAGGCAAGCTCTGACACGGATAACCGCCAGCCTCTCCCGAGGCTGGCATCCGCCGCCGCATTTCGGTCCGTAAAGCCGGGCTGGTTATCTGCGCAATCAATCAAGACGACCACCAAGAGCGGTCGGCGGTATCGGGACATTTTCAGATGGCTCAATCTCCCATCACGCGCGCCGCACAGGCCACACCAGAGCCGCTGGCCCGGCGCATCCGGGGGCTTTCGGACCGCGCGATCGCCTGGATATTCATCGCGCCCTCCATCTTTCTGTTGCTGGCCGTCAACATCTTTCCGCTGATCTGGACGATCCGCCTCAGCTTTACCGACTACCGGGTCAACCGCCCCAACCGTGACATCGAGTGGGTCGGCCTGCAAAATTACCGGCGCATCCTGACGGACAGCGACATCTGGCAGACGATGCAGGCCACGGCGCATTTCCTGATCTGGACGATCGTCCTTCAGGTTCTGATCGGCTTTGCACTGGCCTGGCTGATCAACAGCAAATTCCGGAGCAGCAATTTCTGGACCACGATCATCGTCCTGCCGATGATGCTCAGCCCGGCGGTGGTGGGAAATTTCTGGACCTTCCTCTATCAGCCACAGATTGGCCTCTTCAATCACGCCATCGCCTTCGTCACCGGGGCCGATCCGGCCAGCTTCTCGATGATCGGGGATGTCGCCCTTGCGCCCTGGGCGATCGTGATCGCCGATACCTGGATGTGGACACCGTTTGTGATGCTGATCTGCCTTGCCGGTCTGCGCTCGATCCCCGAGTCGATCTATGAGGCGGCCGAATGCGACCGGGCCAGCAAATGGCGGCAGTTCTGGACCCTCACCGTGCCGATGGTGCTGCCTTTTCTGATGCTGGCCGTGCTGTTCCGGGGCATCGAGAATTTCAAGATGTTCGATCTTGTCGTGCAACTGACCGGGGGGGGGCCGGGCAACACCACCGAACTCACCTCGATCAATCTCAAACGCGAAGCCTTCGAGAAATGGCGCACGGGCTATGCCTCGGCCTATGCGGTGATCCTGTTTGTGACCGTCTTTGGCCTTGCGTCGATCTACGTAAAGGCGCTCAACAGGGTGAAGGACAGATGAGTTACTCCGTCTCCGATCCGTCGCGACGCACCAAATGGATCGCAGGAATTGCCGTGACCCTTTATGCGGTCATCACGATCCTGCCGCTGCTGTGGATCATCGCAACTGGTTTCAAGTCACCTGCGGATTCAATCGCTTATCCGCCAAAAATCTTCTTCGAGCCGACGCTGGAAGGCTATGTCAATCTCTTCACCACCCGCACCCGCGTCAACCCCGAAGAGATGGCGGCCCTGCCCGAAGCGCAGACCTGGTATGAGCAGATCGTACGTGATCAGGGACAGATCATCGCCGGGCCCTCGCGCTATGGCGAGCGGTTTCTGAACTCCGTGATCATCGGCTTTGGCTCGACCTTCCTGTGCATGATCCTCGGCACTGCCGCCGCCTATGCCTTTTCGCGGTTTCGCGTGCCGCTCAAGGAGGATCTGCTGTTCTTCATCCTCTCGACGCGGATGATGCCCCCGATCGCGGTCGCCATTCCGATCTTTCTGATGTTCCGAAACCTCGGGCTGAACGACACCCATCTCGGGATGATCCTGCTTTACACGGCGGTCAACCTGTCGCTGTCGGTCTGGCTGCTCAAGGGCTTCATCGACGAGATCCCGATCGAATATGAAGAGGCGGCGCTGATCGACGGCTACACGCGCTTTCAGGCCTTCATCAAGGTCGTGCTCCCCCAGGCCGCAACCGGTATCGCCTCGACCGCCATCTTTTGCCTGATCTTTGCCTGGAACGAATACGCCTTCGCAGTGCTGCTGACCTCCGGGACGGCGCAGACGGCGCCGCCCTTCATTCCCACCATCATCGGCGTCGGCGGCAAGGACTGGCCTGCCGTTGCAGCCGGTGCGAGCATCTTCCTCATTCCGGTCATGGTGTTCACCATTCTGCTGCGCAAACACCTCTTGCGAGGCATAACCTTCGGAGCGGTGCGCAAATGACCGCCTTTATCAGAAACCTGCTGCGTCTGCGCCGCGGGCCGTGGGAGATGGTCGCCTCGGTCCTGATCGCGCTTGGCGTGGTCATGCTGATGCAGCCCTTCGTGAAGATCCTCTTTACTTGGTCGTTCCTTGTCACCCTGACCGGCACGGTGATGTTCCTCATCGTCAGTCATTTTCGCGAGTAAGCCATGGCCCAGATCAAGATTGAAAATCTGCGCAAGGATTTCGGGGCCTTTACCGCTGTGCAATCCTCGACCTTCACTGTCGAGGATGGCGAGTTCTTCATGCTTCTGGGGCCGTCTGGCTGTGGCAAGACGACCACCTTGCGCATGATGGCCGGGCTCGAGCTTCCGACCAGCGGGCGGATCTATATCGACGGCGAGGAAGTCGGTCAAAAGCCCGCCAGCCAACGCGACATCGCCTTTGTCTTTCAGATGTTCGCGCTCTACCCGCATATGAACGTGGGCAAGAACATGAGCTATCCGCTGCTCAGCCAGGGCATGAGCCGCATCGACGCGAACGCGCGCGTGGCAGAGGTCGCGCGCCTGCTCGGCATCTCGCACATCCTGACCAAGCCGGTGGGCGGCCTCTCGGGCGGCGACCGGCAGCGCGTGGCACTTGGCCGGGCAATCGTGCGCAACCCCAAGGCCTTTCTCATGGACGAACCGCTTGGCGCGCTTGATGCCGAGTTTCGCGAACACATGGCCGAGGAGCTGCGCGCCCTGCATGACCGGATGGGCGCCACGACCGTCTATGTGACCCATGATCAGCTCGAAGCCATGCAGATGGGCGACAAGATCGTCGTGATGAATCACGGCGTGGTCGAACAGTTCGGCGTGCCGCAGGATATCTATGACTGGCCTGCGAGCATGTTTGTCGCGCAGTTTCTGGGCTCTCCGCCGATGAATTTCCTGCGCGCGCATGGTTTGGTCGGGTCAGGGGCGGACAGCCTTGCCCTTGGGGAGGCGCGGATCACCATTCCCGCGCAGCGCGAAGGGTTATCAGGGGATTTTGCGCTCGGTGTGCGCCCCGAGCATGTCCGGCTTAACGACTCTGCCTCCCTGCGCGGAGAGATCATCGCAACGGAGTATCTCGGAACCACGCAGATCGTGACCGTCCGGACCAGCTTTGGCGAGGTCAAGGCCCGCGTTGCCTCGGATCAGAAGGTCGCCGTCAGAACTGCGACCGGCCTGCATCTCGACGCACGCAACCTGAGCGTATTCGATGCAGAAACCGGCCGGGCACTGCGGTCCGTCGCCAATCAGGGAGTGCTGGGACTTGGCTGAGATCGTGCTTCGCAACATCACCCGGCGCTATGGCGAACTGACCGCGCTCGAGAAGCTGGACCTGACGGTGCCCGATGGGGCCTTTGTTGTTCTGCTCGGGCCGACCGGGGCTGGCAAGACCACGACCTTGCGCATCGTTTCGGGGTTGGAAGCGCCCGATCTGGGCGAGGTATTCATCGGTGGGCAGCCCATGAACGGACTGCCCCCGGCCCAACGCAATGTGGCGATGGTCTTTCAACAGTATTCGCTCTACCCGCATTTGACGGTGCGCGACAATCTGTCCTTTCCTCTCAAGTCGCCGCTGTCGCAGACCCCGCGCCACGCCATCGCCGAAAAGGTTGTCCGTGTGGCAGAGACCTTGCAGATTGCCCACAAGCTCGACAACAAGGCAACGGAACTTTCGGGCGGCGAGATGCAGCGGGTTTCGATCGGCCGCGCGCTGGTGCGCAACCCCTCGGTTTATCTCATGGACGAACCGCTCAGTTCGCTCGATGCAAAGCTGCGCGCCGATCTGCGCATCGAGTTGAAATCAATTCAGGCCGACTCTGGCGCCACGCTGCTCTATGTCACCCACGATCAGACCGAGGCGATGACCATGGCGTCGCATATCGGTGTGCTTGACCACGGGCGGCTCGTGCAATTCGGCCCCCCGAGGGAGATTTACGCCGACCCGGTCAGCCTCTATGCAGCAAGCCGCCTTGGTCAGCCGCGCATCAACATTCTGCCGGCCGATCTCTTTGGCCCGGCGCCCTCTGGGGCAAAATTCATCGGATTGAGGCCCGAGCAAATCTGTCAGGGCAAAGGCCAGGACAGCCTGGTCGCGCGCGTCGAGCGGCTTGGGGATCAGACCAGGTTGCATCTGAAATTCCGTGACCATGACATCGTAACCATCACCGATGCGCATACCGCCCTGCACGCCGGGGACATCGTTCCGATCCAGCCAGATGCGCCGTTTTTTTTCGCCGCCGATGGCGCAAGGATCCGGGCTTAGGGAGAGAGACATGACTCAGTTCATCAACCGGAAGGAAGACATCGTTCAAGAAGCCATTGACGGCCTGATCGCCACCTCTGGCGGCCGGATCGCGCGTCTGGATGGCTATCCGCATATCCGCGTGGTGCTGCGCAACGATTGGGACCGCTCGAGGGTGGCGCTGGTCTCGGGCGGTGGCTCGGGCCACGAGCCCGCCCATGCCGGTTTCGTGGGGCCGGGAATGCTGACGGCAGCGGTCTGCGGCGATGTCTTTGCCTCGCCGTCGGTCGATGCGGTGCTGGCAGGTATCTTGGCAGTGACCGGTCCGGCGGGCTGTCTGCTGATCGTCAAGAACTACACCGGCGACCGTCTCAATTTTGGCCTTGCCGCCGAACGGGCGCGCGCCTTTGGCCTCAATGTCAGCATGGTTGTCGTGGATGACGACATCGCACTGCCTGACCTGCCGCAAGCGCGCGGCGTGGCGGGCACACTTTTCGTGCACAAGATCGCCGGAGCCCTCGCCGAAGCTGGGGCCAGTCTTGAGGACGTCTCTGTCACCGCCACCCGCGTTATCGCGGGAACCCGTTCGATCGGCATGTCGCTCGATACGTGCACCGTGCCGGGGGCGCTCAAGGAGGACCGGATCGCCCGTGGCAAGGCGGAGCTGGGCCTTGGCATCCATGGCGAGGCGGGGGTGGAACAGGTGGACTATTCGGACGCTCGCTCTGCCATGGCGATTGTATCCCAAAAGCTCGGCGCCTTCCTCGCGCCTGGCGGCAATTATGTGGCCCTGCTCAACAATCTCGGCGGCGCGTCGGTCCTCGAAATGTCAGTTCTGGCACATGAACTCGCGCATTCGGACCTCGCCGGGCGCATCTCGCATATCGTCGGGCCTGCAACGATGATGACCTCGCTCGACATGCGTGGCTTTTCGGTATCGCTCTGTCCGGCCACCCCCGAGACCCTCGCCGCGCTCGAGACCACGACGCCGCTGCACAACTGGCCGGGAGTGGCCCGGCTCTCGAAACCCGACATCATCGACCTGCCTGACGGGCTGCGGCCAATCCGGCCTCTGGCCTCGCAGCACCCACCCACCCGCGACTTTCTGATCCGCTGCTGCGAGATCCTGATCGCAGCCGAGGCGGATCTGAACGCGCTCGACGCCAAGACCGGCGATGGCGACACCGGATCAACCCTCGCCGGGGCGGCCAAGGCGCTGATCAAGGCGATGGATCGTCTGCCCCTTGCCGATCATACCCAGCTCTACCGCGCCATCGGTCAGGAACTGAGCGAGACCATGGGCGGGTCGTCCGGTGTGCTTCTGGCGATCTTCTTTGCGGCCGCAGGTGATGCGGCGGCCAGCGGTCAGACGATGGGTGAGGCGCTTCAGGCGGGCCTTGCGCGGATGCAGGAAATCGGTGGTGCGCGACCCGGCGACCGGACCATGATCGATGCCCTCGAACCGGCGCTCAGGGTTTTACCACAGGGTATAGCCGCCGCCGCAAGAGCCGCGCGGAACGGGGCGAACGGCACCGCCGAAATGGTACAGGCGCGGGCGGGACGGGCGGCCTATATCAACACGGAACAATTGCGTGGCCAGGTCGATCCGGGGGCCGAAGCGGTCGCGCGGCTGTTTGAACAACTCGTTGCGCCCGTGTGATGAGACCGGGGTGGAGGCGCGTCAGTCGGCTGCCGATGACTCTGGCTCTCCAGTAGGCAAAATCTGGTCGCTGCCCTTCTTGAGGGGAGGCCGGAGCGCCCCGGCCTCTGCCTCTTGTGCATGATCCGAGCCAGCCCCCATTGCCCAACCCGCCGAAAACGGCAAAACTCAGGCCCGGAGTCTCACTCACGCTGGATAAAGGTTGGGGGCAACGTCAGCCTCCCCCCTGCCCTTCGAGCGCCTTGAACTCCATCGCCGCCACTTCAGGTCGGGTCAGAGAGGCAAGGCGCGGGCGGTCCGCGACCGGGGCGATGGCCTCGAGCCGCTCAAGGGCCTCAAGAGAGTTCGAAATGGGGGCAGATCAACACTCGAGCTTGGCGCCAGATCGTATTTTGCAACACGCCATGGAGGAAGGAAAGCTGCGGCCCATGCCATTGCAATGAGGCACCTGGTAGAAGCGGTTTCGTGCCGTGAGCGGGCCGATCCGGACGGGCTCGAACAGGATG
>PFEY01000018.1:0-15590 GCA_002783205.1 Rhodobacteraceae bacterium CG17_big_fil_post_rev_8_21_14_2_50_63_15
ATCGTCGAGCAGCTTCAGGTTCGCCACCCCCGCCGCCGCCCCGATGGGATGCGCCGAATAGGTCCAGCCATGACCGATCGGGCCGTTCTCGTCGGTGCCCCGTTCCAGCACTTTCCACATCTTCTCGCCCACGATCGAACCCGAAAGCGGCGCGTAGGCGCTCGTCAGCCCCTTGGCGATGGTGATCAGATCCGGCCTGATCCCATAGTGATCCGAGCCGAACATCGTCCCCAGACGGCCGAAACCCGTGACCACCTCATCGGCCACAAGCAGGATGTCATGCCGGGTCAACACCTCCTGAATCGCGGCCCAATAGCCAGCGGGTGGCGGCACGATCCCCCCGGTGCCGAGCACTGGTTCGCCGATGAAGGCGGCAATCGTGTCCGCCCCCTCGCGCGCTATCAGCGCCTCGAGTTCCGCCACGCAATGCGCAACGAACTGCGCCTCGGTCTGATCCAGAGTGGCGCGGCGGAAATAATAGGGCGCCTCGGTATGGATCACCTGCGCCAGCGGCAGGTCGAATTTCTTGTGAAACAACTCCAGCCCGGTGAGCGAACCGGTCATCAACCCTGATCCGTGATAGCCCCGCCAGCGCGAGATGATCTTCTTCTTCCCGGGCCGACCGAGGATGTTGTTGTAATACCAGATCAGCTTGACATTGGTCTCGTTGGCGTCACTACCCGAAAGACCGAAATAGACCTTGCTCATGCCCTTGGGCGCACGATCCATGATCATCTTCGCAAGCGTGATCGACGCCTCGGTGCCATGCCCCACATAGGCATGGTAATAGGCCAGCTCGCGCGCCTGTGTCGCAATCGCCTCGGCGATCTCGGGGCGGCCATAGCCCACGTTGACGCAATAGAGCCCGGCAAAGGCATCCAGAAACCTGTTGCCGTCACGATCCTCGATATGACAGTTCTTGCCGCCGACAATCACCCGGTTCTGCACCTCGCCGCGCGCGAATTGCGCCAGATGCGTCGAGGGATGAAAGAAACTTTCGCGGTCCCACTCCGCCAGTTGGTCGTTGCGCAGCATCTGGTGTTTCCTTCGTGTTGGGGCGTCGCGCGTCAGGGCCGCCCGATCTGCGCGATGATGCAGCACAGTCCCCAGAATCGGGGCCCGAATGACGATTGGGGCGCAGAATCTTCCTCTTTCCGCGCGTTCTTTCGCAGACGGGTCATCCGGCAAAGATCTCCAGCGGCGGCAGTTGCGGCGATTTCACCGACTTCGTGACCACATAGCTGAAATAGCGCGCCAACCCGATCCGCGCCTCCAGCAACTCGTCGATCAGCCGCTGATAGGACTCGATGTCGCGCGTGACGACCTGCATGAGATAGTCGAACCCGCCCCCAAGCGCCCAGCAGCCCGTGACCTCGCCGTGGCGCTGGATCGCCCCCTCGAAGGCACGAAAGCTTGCTGCCGTATGGTCGGACAGTTCCACGGCCACAAACACCGTGACATGCGGACCAAGCTTTCTGAGACTGATCCGCGCCTGATAGCCCTCGATGAACCCTGCGTCTTCAAGCCGCCGAAGCCGCTCCCAGCATGGGCTGGCCGAGAGGCCGATGCGCTCTGCAAGCTCCGCCTTGGTGATCCGGCCTTCGCTGGCCAGCACCTTCAGGATCTCCAGATCCCGCGCATCGAGTTTCATCTGGCGCTCCACCCCCGTCTTGCCGAACGCCGGCACTCTGATATCCACGGCGCACCGCGTCAACCGCACGCAGGAGACGCCTGAAAACGACAAGAGGTGACGAAATCATTGCGACAATCGCCCGGTAGCGCCCTAGAGTTGGCAGGACAGCCACGCAACGGACCACGCCATGACCGACAAGACCCTTCCCTTCACCCCCCGTGAATACGCCCGCCGCCTTGCCAAGACCCGCAGCGCGATGGCCACCCGTGACCTCGACGCGCTCTTTGTGACCGATCCCTCGAATCAGCACTGGCTGACTGGCTATGACGGCTGGTCGTTCTATGTGCATCAGGGGGTGATCGTGCTGCCCGATGCCGATCCGATCTGGTGGGGACGCAATCAGGATGCCAATGGTGGCGTGCGCACCGTCTGGATGACCGACGACCGGGTCATGGGCTACGCGGACAATTACGTGCAATCGACCGAGCGCCACCCGATGCAGGATCTCGCCCAGCGCCTGACCGGCATGGGCCTCGCCGACAAACGCATCGGCGTCGAGATGGACAACTACTATTTCTCCGCCAAGGCCATGGATGTGCTGCGCGCCGAATTGCCCAACGCGACCTTCCTTGATGCCACCGCGCTGGTGAACTGGCAGCGCGGGATCAAATCCGAGGAGGAACTCGGCTTCATGCGCAAGGCCGCGCGGATCTCTGAAAAGATCGTGGACGGTTTGCTCGAACGGGTCGAGCCGGGCCTCCCCAAGAACGAGATCGTGGCCGAGATCTTCCGCGATGCGATTCGCGGCGTCGAGGGCGCCTGGGGGGATTACCCCGCCATCGTGCCGCTCCTGCCCTCGGGCTCGGATGCCGCAGCGCCCCATCTCACATGGGACGGGCGCCCCTTCGCCACCGGCGAGGCGACCTTCTTCGAGATTGCCGGCTGCTACCGCCGCTATCACGTCCCCTTCTGCCGGACGCTCTTTCTGGGCAAACCGCCGCAATTCCTGCTCGACGCCGAAAAGGCCCTGCTCGAGGGGCTGGAGGCCGGGCTCGAGGTCGCGCGGGCCGGCAATCGCGCCTGCGACATCGCCAATGCGCTGGCTACACCTCTGGAACGTGCGGGCATCACCCGCGGCGCACGCTGCGGCTATCCGATCGGCCTCAGCTACCCGCCCGACTGGGGCGAACGCACGATCAGCCTGCGCGCCGAGGACGAAACCGTGCTCGAGCCCGGCATGACCTTTCACTTCATGCCGGGGCTGTGGATGTCCGACTGGGGTCTGGAAATCACCGAATCGATCCTCATCAAGGACACCGGCCCCGCCGAAACCTTCTGCAACCGCCCCCGCAGGATGTTCATCAAGACCTGAAACCGGGCCGCGCGGCGCATCCGAGGATGCCTCCGGCGGGGATATTTTCAGCCAGAAGAAACCGGGACCATCCCCTAGTATCTTCTGGCCGCAAATATCCCGGGGAGTGTGAGGGGCTGGCCCCTCACATCGCAGCCTTCATGAGCCCCTCGTCGCGGATCTGCTTTTCCGCCTGATCGAGCGACATCCAGGCCCGCTCGATCAGCAAGTCGATCTCGGATTTCGAGATCACCAGCGGCGGGGAGATGATCATGCGATCGCCGACATGGCGCATCACCAGATTGTTGGCAAAGCAGCGCTCGCGGCAGATATAGCCCGCCGTGCCCGGCTCCGAGGCGAACTTGGCGCGGCTGGCCTTGTGCGGCGTCAGCGCCAGCGATCCCATCATGCCGACGATCCGCGTCTCGCCGACCAGCGGATGCTCGCAAAGGCTTTCCCATTTCCGTTTCAGATAGGGCGCGGTCTCCTGCGCGACACGCTCGACGATCTTCTCCTCCTGAAGGATGCGCAGGTTTTCCAGCGCCACGGCGCAGCTCACCGGATGCCCCGAATAGGTATAGCCATGGTTGAACTCGCAATCGTTCATCACCTCCGCCACGCGATCCGATACGATCGAGCCGCCGATCGGCGCATAGCCCGAGGACAGCCCCTTGGCCACTGTCATGATGTCGGGGCGGATCCCCATTGTCTGCGAGCCGAACCAGTTGCCGGTCCGGCCAAAGCCGCAGATCACCTCGTCGGCGATCAGCAGGATGCCGTATTTGTCACAGATCCGCTGGATTTCCGGCCAGTAGCTGTCGGGCGGGATGATCACGCCGCCGGCGCCCTGCACCGGCTCGCCGATAAAGGCCGCGACGCGATGCGGGCCCAGTTCCTCGATCTTTTCCTCAAGCTGCCGGGCCCGCGCCAGACCGAACGCTTCCGGATCCATGTCGCCACCTTCCGCATACCAGTGCGGCTGATCGATATGATGGATGTCCGGGATCGGCAGGCCGCCCTGCGCATGCATGCCCGACATGCCGCCGAGGCTGCCGCTGCCCATGGAGGACCCGTGATAGGCGTTCCTGCGGCTGATGATGATGTTGCGCGCAGGCTCGCCCATCTGCGCCCAGTAGGTGCGCACCATGCGGATATTGGTGTCGTTCGCCTCGGAGCCCGACCCGGCATAGAAGACGTGGTTGAGATCCCCCGGCGCCAGTTCCGCGAGCTTGGCCGAGAGCGCGATCACCGGCACATGGCTGGTCTGAAAGAACGTGTTGTAGAACGGCAGTTCGCGCATCTGCCGCGCCGCGACCTCGGCCAGCTCGCTGCGGCCATAGCCGATATTCACACACCACAGGCCCCCCATGCCGTCGAGGATCTCGTTGCCCTTGCTGTCGGTCAGCATCACGCCCTGCGCCCGCGTGATGATCCGCGTGCCCTTGGCCGCCAGCTGATTGCCGTTGGTGAACGGGTGCATGTGATGCGCTGCATCCAGCGCCTGCAATTCCGCGGTGGGCATATGGTTGGTGATGATGGTCATGGCAATCCCTTTCGACAGTCGGGTGGGCCGGTCCTCGGACCGCTTGGCGTCAGAATATGATCAAATTACAAAGAGTCAATCGACTCAGCTCAAACTGACCCTTGCTCCAGGGATTGACGCACCTGCTCCATGCCCTGGATCACATCTTCGCGAATGGCCCGCGCCGCCGCGTCGGCATCCCTTGCCTGCATCGCCGCCAGCATGGCCTTGTGTTTGTCCGGCAGGTTCTGGGTTCCGATGCGGCCGCAAACCACCCTCAGAGACGGCCCGAACCGTAGCCAGAGCCCATCCGCCAGATCCGCCAGAATCGGCGCGGCGGCGATGTCGTAGAGGCGTTTGTGAAACCGATAGTTCAGTTCCAGATAGGCGCGCAGATCGCCGCGCAGGATGGCGCGGTCCAGATCATCATCCGTCACGGCGAGCCATACCAGATCCTCCGCGGTCGCACGCTCCGTTGCCCGTTGGGTAAGATGTGGATCAAGCCATTGACGTGCCGTGATTAACTCGCTGATATTGTCGGCGGTCAACAGCGGAACGCTGACCCGTCTGTTGCCCTGAAACTCCAGCGCGCCCTCGGCGATCAGCCGCCGGATGGCTTCTCTCACCGGTGTCATGCCCGCGCCCAACCGTTCCGAGAGGCCTTGGATCGTCACCGCCTCACCCGGCGCCAGATCGCCAAAGAGCACAAGATCCCGCAACTGGCGATGGATCAGCTCATGGGCCGGCAGCCGACTAATCTCCGCCACCGGGGCGCTCAATTTCTGTGCAGCAGCGTTCATCCGACGAGAGTCTCCCTCCTGGCTGTCAATGTCTCTGCTTGCGAGTTTAGCGCTTGCATGAAAGCATTACCATATTGCCAAACGCGGATTTGTTTGATCAAATCCACGCCAAGGCAGAAAAAATGCCGATCAACGGGAGACAATCATGCGATATCTTATACTGAACACAACGGCCGCTCTTGCCCTTGGCGCACTCGCCGCACAGGCACAGGAGGTGCGGGTCTACAACTGGTCCGACTATATCGACGAATCGCTGCTGGCAAAATTCGAGGCCGAAACCGGGTTCAAGCTCATCTATGACGTGTTCGACAGCAACGAGGTGCTGGAAACCAAGATGCTGGCCGGCGGCTCGGGCTATGATGTCGTTGTGCCGACCGGAACCTTCCTGCAACGCCAGATCGAGGCCGGGGCGTTTCAGAAACTCGACAAGTCCAAGCTGCCCAACCTCGAGAACATGTGGGACGTGATCACCAGCCGCACGGCACAGTATGACCCCGACAACGCCCATTCGATCAACTACATGTGGGGCACCACCGGCATCGGCGTGAACGTCGGCAAGGTCACGGAGATCCTTGGCGCGGATGCCCCGATCGACAGTCTCGACCTCGTGCTGAACCCGTCCAACATGGCGAAACTCGCCGCCTGTGGCGTTCATTTCCTCGATGCGCCCACCGAAATGATCCCGATGGCGCTCAAATACGTCAACGAGGATCCCAACAGCCACGACCCGGACGTGATCGCCAGGGCCGAAGAGGTGCTGATGGCCGTTCGTCCCTATATTCAGAAGTTCAACAGTTCCGAATACATCAACGCGATCGCCAATGGCGATATTTGCGTCGCGGTCGGCTGGTCAGGCGACATCCTTCAGGCGCGCGACCGCGCGTCAGAGGCCAATAATGGGGTCGAGATCGCCTATAACGCGCCCAAGGAAGGCGCGCAGATGTGGTTCGACCAGATGGCGATTCCGGTCGATGCGCCCAATCCGGACGGCGCTCATCAGTTCCTGAACTTCATCATGGATGCGGAAAACATGGCCACCGCCTCGAACTATGTCTATTACGCCAACGGCAACAAGGCGAGCCAGGGCTTTCTGGTTGAGGATGTGATCGGCGATCCGGCGATCTATCCTTCGGCAGAGGCGATCGACAACCTCTACACCATGACGCCCTATGATGCCAAGGTCCAGCGGGTCGTGACCCGCCTCTGGACCAAGATCAAGTCCGGCACCTGACGCATCCAGCCATTCACCCGCGCAAGCCACCGTTTGCGCGGGTTTTTCAATAGTTTGTCGGGGGCACATATGGCACAGAATGTTTTTGAACCCTGGAACGATCCGGCCGAAAAGCCGCTTATTCAGTTCAAGGGCGTGACCAAGCGGTTCGGTGAATTCGTTGCCATCGACAACCAGACCTTCGACATCTACGAACGCGAATTCTTTGCGCTGCTTGGCCCTTCTGGCTGCGGCAAGACGACGATGATGCGTATGCTTGCGGGCTTCGAGACCCCGACCGAGGGCACGATCCTTCTGGGCGGTCAGGACATGGCACCGATCCCGCCCAACAAGCGCGCGATCAACATGATGTTTCAGTCCTACGCGCTCTTTCCGCATCTCTCGGTCTGGGAGAACATCGCGTTCGGCCTCAGGCGCGACAACAAGCCCAAGGCCGAGATCGAGGCGCGCGTCGCCGAAATGCTCAAGCTCACCCGGCTGGAACAGTTCGCCAAACGCAAGCCGCACCAGATTTCCGGCGGCCAGCGGCAACGTGTAGCGCTCGCCCGCTGCCTCGCCAAGGCCCCGAAGCTGCTCCTGCTCGACGAACCGATGGGCGCGCTCGATGCCAAGCTGCGGCAGGCCACGCAATTCGAACTGATGGACATTCAGGAAAAGACCGGCACCACCTTCGTGATCGTCACCCACGACCAGGAAGAGGCGATGACCGTCGCAAGCCGCGTCGCGGTGATGGACAATGGCCGCATCATCCAGGCCGATACGCCGGCGCGCATCTACGAGATGCCCAATTCCGTCTATGTCGCCGATTTCATCGGCGAGGTGACGATCATACCCGGCAAGGTTCACCGGCGCGACAAGGGCTATGACGTTACCTTCGCCGAAGGACAGCCGACGCTCTATTCGGAATTCGACGCAGAGTTTGACAACGGACAGACCGGCTATCTGGCGCTGAGGCCCGAGAAGGTCGCCATTTCCGCGGAAAGGCCCGAAGGCCGCACCAATGCGGTGCAGGGCAAGATCATCGACATCGCTTATCTCGGCAATCTCTCGACCTATCACGTTGTTCTGCCGAACGGTCAGAAGATCAAGGCACAGACCGCAAATACCCGTCGCCTCTCGCGCCGCGATTTCACCTGGGAAGATACCGTCTGGCTGTCCTGGACCGACACCGCCGCCGTGCTGTTGAAAGGCTGACATCATGCGCCGTCTTGCCCTCATCGCCCTGCCCTATGCCTGGCTTCTGGCGCTGTTTCTCGTGCCCTTCCTGATCGTGTTCAAGATCAGCCTCAGCGACATCGCCACCGCCATCCCGCCCTATACGCCAACCCTCGATTTCCGCGCGGGCTGGCAGGGGATCAAGGACTTCTTCAGCGAACTCGACTTCGAGAATTTTGCCTTCCTGGCCACCGACTCCCTCTATTGGAAGGCCTATGTCTCCTCGCTCACAATCGCCTTTATCTCCACGATCCTCACGCTTCTGGTGGGCTATCCGATCGCCTATGGCATGGCCAGTGCGCCGGATCACTGGCGGCCCACGCTGATGATGCTGGTGATCCTGCCGTTCTGGACCTCCTTCCTGATCCGCGTCTATTCCTGGATGGGCATTCTCTCGACCGAGGGCTATCTCAACCAGCTCCTGCTCGGATTGGGACTGATCTCCACGCCGCTCACGATCCTCAACACGCCGACCGCCGTCTATATCGGCATCGTCTATACCTACCTGCCCTTCATGATCCTGCCGATCTATTCCGCGCTCGAGAGGATGGACGGATCGCTGCTCGAGGCGGCCGAAGATCTGGGCTGTTCACGCCTCACGGCCTTCTGGCTCATCACCGTGCCGCTCTCGAAAACCGGCATCATCGCGGGCTGCTTTCTGGTCTTCATCCCGGTGATCGGCGAGTTTGTCATCCCCTCGCTGCTGGGTGGATCGCAGACCCTGATGATCGGCAAGGTGCTGTGGGAGGAATTCTTCAACAACCGCGACTGGCCGGTGGCATCTGCCGTGGCGGTCGTGCTGCTCCTGATCCTGATCGTGCCCATCGTCCTCTTCCAGATGAACGAACAGAAAAGCCGGGAGGCCGAGCAATGAGACGCATCAGCTGGTTCAACGCCACCTCGCTCACGCTGGGATTTGCCTTTCTCTACCTGCCGATGATCATCCTCATCATCTACAGTTTCAACGAATCCAAGCTGGTGACGGTCTGGGCCGGATTCTCGACCAAATGGTATGGCACCTTGATGAGCAACCAGGCCTTTCTCGACGCGGCCTTGGTGACGGCCAAGGTGGCGCTGGCCTCCTCGAGCATTGCCACGGTCCTCGGCACGATGGCGGCGCTCGTGCTGGTGCGCGCCGGCCGCTTCTACGGGCGGACGCTGTTTTCCGGCATGATCTACGCGCCGCTCGTCATGCCCGAGGTGATCACCGGCCTCTCGCTGCTGCTGCTGTTCATCGGTATCGGGCTGGATCGCGGCGTTTTCACCATCATCCTTGCGCACACGACCTTTACCATGTGCTTCGTTTCGGTCGTGGTCTCCTCGCGGCTCGTGACCTTCGACCGCTCGCTGGAAGAGGCCGCACTTGATCTCGGTTGCTCACCCTTCGATGCCTTTCGCCTCGTCACGCTGCCGATCATCGCCCCGGCGGTGATCTCGGGCTGGCTTCTGGCCTTCACCCTCTCGCTCGACGATCTGGTGATCGCCTCCTTTACCGCCGGGCCCTCCTCCACCACCCTGCCGATCAAGATCTGGTCGGCGGTGCGCCTTGGCGTCTCGCCCGAGATCAACGCGCTCTCCACGATAATGATCGGTATCGTCGCCGCGGCGGTGATTGCCGCCTCGCTGATGACAAAACGGGCCAGCCTGCGCCAGCAGGCCGACGAACGCGCCGCCGTGCGGGCATGAGACGGGTCTTTCCGGCCCATGCCTATGGCAAGGGCCCGCGCGCGCAGTGCTACTGGAGCGATACCGCGCCTCTGCCCGCCTACCCCGCGGCCAAAGGCCCGATCACCTGCGACGTGGCGGTAATCGGCGCGGGCTTTACCGGCCTCTCGGCGGCGCTGCATCTGGCCGAAGCGGGGCAGGAGGTGCACGTCCTCGAGGCAGAAATCCCCGGCTGGGGCGCCTCAGGGCGCAATGGCGGCTTCTGCTGTCTGGGCGGATCGGCCGCCTCGGACGGGGTTCTGCGCAAGCTGCATGGCGAGGAGGCCCGCCGCGAATGGCGCCACACCGAAATCGAGGCCGTGAACACGGCCAAGGCCCTGATCGCCGATCACGCCATCAGTGCCGACACCCATTCCGAGGGCGAAACGGTGCTGGCGCATACCGCAAGGGCGGCAGAGGGATTTGCCGACCGCGCTGCACGGATCAAGGCCGACTATGGCGTGACGCCCACCCTGATTCCCGGCTCTGAACTGGCGCAGATGGGCATGAAAGGCCCGTTTCACGCGGCCCTCACCACGCCCATCGGCTTTGCCCTCAACCCGCTGAAATACACGCTGGGTCTGGCCGCTGCCGCCTCCCGCGCCGGCGCGGCAATCCATGCCAACTCTCCCGTCACCGCGATCCGTCAGGATGATCGGTTCCACCTCACCACGCCCCGGGCGCAGATCACCGCCCGCCGCCTGATCGTCGCCACCAATGGCTATTCCTCCGACGATCTGCCGGACTGGATGCGCGCCCGCTACATCCCCACGCAATCCAACGTCATCGTCACCCGTCCGATGACCGACGACGAGATTGCTGCGCAGGGCTGGAGCACGCGGCAGATGTGCTATGACGACCGGTTCTTCATGCATTATTTCCGCCTGATGCCCGACAACCGGATGCTCTTTGGGATGCGCGGCGGGCTCTTTTCCTCGGCAGGCTTCGACGCGCGGATGCACCGCACCATCAGGGTCCATTTCGAGCGGATGTTCCCCGCCTGGGCCGAGGTTGAGACACCGCACAGCTGGAACGGCCTTTTGTCCCTCGCTCCCGATCTCACGCCTTATGCCGGGCCGATCCCCGGCATGACGGGCGCCTTCACCGGGCTGTCCTACCACGGCAACGGCGTGGCCATGGCTACCCATGCCGGCGCGATCCTCGCCGATCTGGCGTTGGACCGTGCGCCACGCCACCCCTATCCCGACATCCTGCGCACACCACCGCGCCGCTGGCCGCTGGGCCGGTTCCGCCGGGCGATGATCTGGCCGCCCTATGCGCTGGCCTGGCTCACGGGCGGCTGAGCGTCATTCCGGCGTGCGCGCCGCGCGCGCCTTGTTGCGCCGGATGCCTAGCTGCCGTTCGCGCCAGATGATGATGATCCCCGCAACAACCACCAGCGAAGCGCCGGTCAGCATCGCCCCCGTGGGCACCTCGTCAAAGATGAAATACCCGATCCCCAGTGCAAACAGGATCGAGGCGTAATCGAACGGCGCCACCACGCTGGCGTCGGCAAAGCGATAGGAGGAGGTCAGAAAGATCTGCCCGATCCCGCCCAAGAGCCCCGCAAGCACCAGCAACCCCAGTTCGGCGCCGGTCGGCAGAACCCATCCAAAGGGCAGCGTCAGCAGCGACAAGAGCGTGGACGTCACCGAGAAATAGAACACGATCGCACTCGTTTCCTCGGTCTGCACCAGCTTGCGCACATAGATCTGCGCCAGCGCCGCACAAATCGCCCCGGTGAGTGCCAGCATCGCGCCGACCGCCTGCATGGTCTCGACCACAGGCCCGCTCAGCGCCGTCAGGCGCGGCGCCAGCACGATCAAGACCCCGATCAGGCCCAGCCCCACCGCGCTGATGCGAAACACGCCGACCTGCTCGTTGAGAAACATCGCGGCAAACACCACCACCAGCAGAGGCGCCGCATAGCCGAGCGCCGTCACTTCCGGCAGCGGCAAGAGCCCCAGCGCCGCAAAGCCCATCCCCATCGCCGCCGTGCCCACGAATCCGCGCCAGAAATGCCCCATCGGCGAGCGCACGCGCAGCCCGGTGCGCAGATCGCCCCTCAGCGCAAGCCAGGTCAGAATCACCGGAATGGCAAAAAACGACCGGAAGAACACCGACTCTCCGGGCGGCACGTGCCCCGCCACCGCCTTGATCAGCGCGGACATGGTGATGAACAGCATCACCGAGGCCAGCTTGAGCGCGATGCCTGTCAAGGGCCGCATGGCTGGATCGCCCTTTCGCCGGTTCGCTCAGGCCGAAACAGTCTCTGTTCCGGCCCCGATCTTCAGCTTTCCGTCGGCGCCTCGACGCGCGGCAACACCCAGTCGGCGCGCGGGAAATGACAGGTATAACCCTGCGGAAGCCGCTTGAGATAGTCCTGATGCTCCGGCTCCGCCTGCCAGAAATCGCCCGCGGGCGAGACCTCCGTCACCACCTTGCCGGGCCACAATCCGCTTGCCTCGACATCGGCGATGGTGCGCAGCGCCTCCTGCCTCTGCGTCTCATCGACGTAATAGATCGCCGAGCGATAGCTGAGGCCGACATCATTGCCTTGCCGGTTGACCGTGGTCGGATCATGGATCTGGAAGAAGAATTCCAGCAGTCGCCGATAGCTGATCTTCGCGGGATCGAACATGATCTCGATTCCCTCGGCATGGGTGCCGTGATTGCGATAGGTCGCATTGGGCACATCGCCTCCGGTATAGCCCACGCGGGTCGAGATCACGCCCGGCAGCTTGCGGATCAGACCCTGCATCCCCCAGAAACATCCCCCCGCCAGAACCGCTCGTCCGCTCATCTCATATCCTCCACCTGATCGAGATACGCGCCGTATCCCTCTGCTTCCATATCCTCGCGATGCACGAATCGCAGGCTCGCCGAATTGATGCAATAGCGCAAGCCTCCCCGATCCCGCGGCCCGTCAGGAAAGACATGCCCCAGATGGCTGTCGCCATCGCGGCTCCGCACCTCAACCCGCACCATCCCCAGCGAGACATCGCGCAATTCCGTCACCTGCGCGGGCGCGATCGGCTTGGTGAAACTCGGCCAGCCACAGCCCGATTCGAACTTGTCCGAACTGGCAAAGAGCGGCTCGCCGCTCACGATATCAACGTAGATGCCAGGCTCGTGATTGTGCAGATACTTGCCCGTTCCGGGGCGTTCGGTGCCATTCTGCTGCGTCACCCGGTATTCTTCGGGCGAGAGCGCGGCAATTCTGTCGGGGGTCTTGCGATAGGTAGTCACGTTGCGTTTCTCCTGTTGCGGCTTTCATGTTATCAGATGGCGCAGGGCGCGGAAAATCAAATAGCCTTGCAGGGTGATCCGCACCGGCCTCTGCTGCGTATCTCTGGCATGATGGAGGTTCCGATGCGCCTGTTCGCCACCCTTGTTGCCCTGCTCCTTGCCCTTCCCGCCGCGGCGCTCGATCTCGACGCGCCATTTGGCAATATCGACGGCGGCACGCTGAAACTGTCCGACTGGGCCGGACATCCGGTGCTTGTGGTCAACACCGCCTCGCGCTGCGGTTTCACGCCCCAATATGACGGCCTTCAGACGCTCTATGACAAATACCACGACCGTGGCCTTGTTGTCCTCGCCGTGCCGTCTGATGACTTCCGTCAAGAGCTTGCCACCGAAGCCGAGGTCAAGGAGTTCTGCGCGGTGAATTTCGATCTCAACCTGCCGATGACCACCATCACCCCGGTGAAGGGGCCTCAGGCGCATCCCTTCTACGCCTCATTGCACCGGGAAACCGGCTTTGCGCCCGCGTGGAATTTCAACAAGGTGCTGATCGCCCCCGATGGCCATGTCGCGGGCACATGGGGGGCGATGACGCGGCCGACTTCAGGGCAGATCACCCGCGAGATCGAGAAACTCCTGCGCTAGACCTCACCAGTCCATCACCACCTTGCCGGAATGGCCCGAGATCATCGCGGCAAAGCCCTCTTCGAAATCGTCGATCCCGATCCGGTGGGTAATGAGGCCCGACACATCGAGCCCCGATTGCACCAGCGCGATCATCTTGTACCAGGTCTCGTACATCTCGCGGCCATAGATGCCCTTGATATGCAGCATCTTGAAGATCACCGCGTTCCAGTCCACCGCGAATTCGGTCGGCGCGATCCCCAGGAGCGCCAGCTTGCCGCCATTGTTCATGCGCGCGATCATCTGCTGCATCGCCGGCGCCGCCCCCGACATTTCCAGCCCCACGTCAAAGCCCTCGGTCATGCCGATCTCGGCCATCACGTCGCGCAGGCTCTCGCGGCTCACATCGACCACATGCTGCACCCCCATGCGCCGCGCCAGATCAAGACGATAAGGGTTGATGTCGGTGATCACCACCTTGCGCGCGCCCGCCTTCGCGGCCACCAGCGCGCCCATGATCCCGATCGGCCCGGCACCCGTCACCAGCACATCCTCGCCCACCAGATCAAAACTCAGCGCGGTATGCACCGCATTGCCCAAGGGATCAAAGATCGCCGCGATCTCGTCTGGAATATCCGCCGGAATAGGCACGACATTGCTCTCGGGGATGCAGAGATATTCGGCAAAGGAGCCCGGCCGGTGCACGCCCACGCCCTTGGTGTTGCGGCACAGATGCCCGCGCCCCGCCCGACAGTTGCGGCAAGTGCCGCAGACGATATGCCCCTCGCCGCTCACCCGCTGCCCGATCCGGTATTTCACCGCCGCCGCCCCGGTATCGACGATCTCGCCGACGAATTCATGCCCCACCACCATCGGCACCGGCACGGTGTTCGCACTGAACTCGTCCCATTTCCAGATATGCACATCGGTGCCGCAGATCGCGGATTTCTTCACCTTGATCAACACATCCGACGGCCCGACCTCGGGCACCGGCACATAGTCCATCCACAGCCCAGGTTCCGCCTTGGCCTTCACCAGCGCCTTCATCTCATTCCGCATTGCCTTGCTCCCACAAATCGGTGCTCAGATATTTCAACCCGCTGTCGCAGATCACGAAGGCCACAGAGCCGCCACGCTCCGGCCCGCGCAGCAACCCGATCGCCGCCGCCAGATTGGCCCCGGCGGAATAGCCGCCGAAAATCCCCTCGCGCCGCGCCAGCAACCGCGCCTGTTCCGCCGCCTCGGCCCCCGTCACCGTCAGATCGCCCGCCAGATCGGCCCCGCGCAGATGCGCCAGATCGGACATGCCGTAACCACCTCCCTGAATCGGGTGATCGGCACGGTCCGGATGCACCGCATAGCACCGCACCCCCAGAGGCGCGAAAAACCGCGCCGCGCCGCCGAGCGTGCCGCCCGAGCCGACAAAATCGCAGAACGCAGTCACTGTTTCGCCCGATTGCGCCCAGATTTCGGGCGCGGTGCCGCGCGCATGAGCCTCGGGATTACCCTCGCGCGCGAACTGATCGGCCCGGAACGCGGCCCGCTCTCGCGTGATACGCCCTGCTTCTTGCTCGACCAGCGCCAGATCCGCCCCCGATACCTCTCCCGGCCTCGACCCTTCGGCCTGCGGCACCAGCACCACCTCTGCCCCGAGCGCGCGCATCATCCGCGCGCGCTCCTCGGAATTGCCAAGGCTCATCACCGCGACAAAGGGATGGCCCAGCACCGCGCAGACCATCGCCAGCCCAGTGCCCATATTGCCCGAGGTCAACTCCACCACGCTCTGCCCGTCGCGCAACTCCCCGCGCGCGCGCGCCGCCGCGATGATCGCCCGCGCCGCCCGGTCTTTCTTGGAAAACCCGGGGTTGAGATAATCGAGCTTCGCCAGCAAACGCCCCTCGAGCGCCAGATCATCAACGATCCGGCTCAACTCGACCAGCGGCGTGTTGCCAATCGCCTCGATGACCGAGGGCAGGGGCGTCATTCAATGACTCCCAGCTCACGACCCACCGCCCCGAAGGCGTCAATCGCCCGGTCCAGCATGTCGCGCGTGAGCCCCGCACTCATCTGCGTGCGGATCCGGTCCTGCCCCTTCGGCACCACCGGAAAGGAAAAGGCCGTCACATAGACCCCCCGCTCATTCAGCCGCAACGCCATCTCCTGCGCCAGCTTGGGATCGCGCAGCATCACCGGAATGATCGCATGTTCGCCGGGCAGCAATTCAAAGCCCAAGGAACCCATCCGATCCCTGAAATACGCCGCAT
>PFEY01000080.1:0-670 GCA_002783205.1 Rhodobacteraceae bacterium CG17_big_fil_post_rev_8_21_14_2_50_63_15
AACGCACCTTTCGCGGCGATCTGATCCTCTCGCAGCGGGATCTGCGGCTCCCACGAGGTGCCAAGGACGAAATCCCAGAATGGCACCATCTCGAAGAAACGGATGGTTTCGACGAGAAGTGATGCAACAATGCCGATGGTCACGAAGATGGCCACCGTGGCACAGGTCCACATGAGGCCGAGCACAATACCTTCTGCGCTTTGACGAGCACGGAATTCAGCCGTCACGCGGCTGTGGGCATAATACAACAGCCCCGCCGCCAGCGCCGCCGTGGCGGCGACGAGCAGCATCCCCGAGGTTGCACGCAAGGACAAGAACCGTTCGGCGGCGTCGATTTTCCACTGCTCAGGTTGCCCGAAAATCCGTCCGCTTGCAATCGAGCGGATCTCGGCCATGATCAGCTGAACCTGACCAGTGCCCAACCCGTCCAACTGTCCCGACGGAAGGCCAGCCTTGATCAGCAGCTCAATGATCGTTCCCTGAAACAGCAGCCAGATCACGATAAGAAAGAAGGTGGGGATCAGGACCATTAGCGCGGCATACCCGCCATGGAAGCCTGCGAGCGAGTGAAGCGGCACACCGCCGGCACGGATCGCACGGGCAGATCTCAAGTTGAGAACGTATCCGATCACCACAGCGGCGAACAGGATCAGAAAGGCGATGAGCGTCA
>PFEY01000080.1:786-4126 GCA_002783205.1 Rhodobacteraceae bacterium CG17_big_fil_post_rev_8_21_14_2_50_63_15
GACAACGGTGTCCTGAAGGGTTTTGCGACGATCGTCTGACAGCGTCACGAGGCCACGCTCGGACAGGTAACCACCAGGCGCCAGCGCATCGTCGGACATGTATTCCTCGACGAATTCCTGCAGTCCGGGGATCACGCCACGATGCGCGTTCTTGACGTAGAAGTAGAGCGGACGCGAAACCGGGTAGGATTTGTCGGCGATCGTGTCGATGGTCGGCTCGACACCGTTCATCTTGACGCCCTTCAGCTTGTCGAGGTTCTCATAGAGGAACGAGTAGCCGAAGATGCCCAGCGCGTTCTTGTCCGACTCGAGACGCTGAACGATCAGGTTGTCATTTTCACCGGCTTCGATGAAGGGTCCGTCGGTGCGCATGCGCGAGCAGTTTTCAACGACCCACTTTCCGAATTCCTTCTTCTCGAGCGCTTCTTTCTTGGCCTTGACGAAGTCGGCGTGCTCGCAGCCGGCATGCATCGCCAGTTCGACGAAAGCATCACGGGTGCCCGAAGTCGGCGGCGGTCCAAGCACGACGATGTCAACGGCGGGCAGTCTGTCGCTGATTTCCGACCATTTCTTGAAGGGGTTCGGGACCCACTCGCCATTCACCGGCACCTCGGCACCGAGCGCGAGGTAAACTTCTTCCAGCGTCAGATCCCATTCGAAATCGTTGGCGCGCGAGATGGCCATCGACAGGCCGTCAAAGCCGATCAATGCTTCGGACACGTCGGTCACACCGTTCTCGACACATTTGGTCCATTCCGAGGCCTTCATGGCGCGCGATGCACCGGTCAGGTCGGGATGGCCCTCGCCGACGCCGCCGCAGAAGATCTGCATGCCGCCGCCGGTTCCGGTCGATTCGACGATCGGCGATGGGGAGCTGGTGTTGTTGGAGAACTGTTCGGCAACCGCCTGCGTGTAAGGGAACACGGTGGACGAGCCGACGATGCTGATCTGGTCGCGCGCGGCGGCCGTTGTCGCGGACATTGCGGCAAGCGCAAGGGCCGAGACGGAAAGTTTGATGTAAGACATGAAAGCTCCTGCTGTCAGTGTTTCGTTTGAGAACGAACAAAACCGGGCTAAGCGGAATCAATGACAACTTTGCTATACTTTAGTAACAGTTTTATGAAACCACGAACTCTCACCGAAATTCGGAGACTGGCGCAGGTTGCGATTTGCACTCTGCTGATGACCATGGCGCAGCCGCCGCGATCCACAAGGACTGGCGGGGCCTGCATCGCGTCGGAATCCTGTCGGGTTCGTGTCGGTGTGCGCGCGCAAAGGCAAGGCCGCGTTTACCGGGTCCGGGCGAGGGTGATTGCCCGCAACCGGAGACCCCGCATGGCCCGTATGACCCGCAGGACCAAGACCGAACGCCTCGCCCGTGACCGGCTGATGGCGGACCTCATCCACCTGACCCGTGACGGCTGGATCACCGCGACGCTGGCCGAGGAAGTGCCCGCAGCCTGGCACACGCTGGAGGTTGATCTGGACGTGGAGGAACCGCGCGAGAAGGTGACGCTCTATCTCGACCGGTCGGTGGCGCGGTTCTATCGCGGCATGGGGCAGGGCTATCAGGCGCGGATCAACCGCCTCTTGCGGACATGGGCGCAGATGAAGATCGCGGGCGAGGTGCGGCTGGATGAGTATCTGGCAAAGCGGGTGGCGGGGGAGGGGGGCTTGGAGTCCGACCATAGGGGATGAGCCGCGCGATGGCCGACGCGCGCGGGGGCGGTCCGACGGTGGTTTGGGGCACTTTATCTCGCCCCGTCAGCATGACCCTGGAGCGGAGCGCCCAACCTCACCAAATCGCCGCCGCGGGGGGCGCGTCATGCCGGAGGCATGCTTTCAGCATGACGATCGCGCGGCGGGCTTCGCCCTTGATTCCGCGCGGGGAAAGGACGGGGACGGTGTTGACAGGGATGGTGGGCTTGCACCGACCGTACGCTCGCCTGTGGTGGGTTGGCGCACATTCCGGCGGGTCTCAGGTGTGACACCTGAATCCCGGCCCCAGCGGCATCCACGGTGAGTCTTAGTCGCATCAGCCGAGAAAAATATGCATCCCAGCTTCTAACTGGGAAGATCATAAATGGTAGAATCCGTTCAGATATCGCATATATAAAGTGTGGCAAGTGTGCCGAAGCATGCGAAAGACAGATCTAGAGGAGGGAAGAACATGGTTGAGAGAAAGTCCGCGCTGAAGCGTGCGCCCGTGCGTCCAAGGCTAGATGAACTGCTTGAGAAAGCACGAAATCATGAAATGACTGACGAAGAGCTCAAGATGCAGCGGGCGAGCTTTGTGTACGGAAATGCTCCAGAAGGCTCCCGCATCACCCGCGAGTCGGCTGCCGCGTCAGTCGATCACCTTAGGGTTAGAAAAATGCCTGCTTGAGGACAATTTTGCATGTTCATTTTAGAAGAGGAGAACCCCGAGTTATATGATCGTGTTCAAGAGCAGAATCTCAATAGGCAGTACGAACTGCTAACCAACTGCATTGAGATCGGGCTCATGAAAGGGCCCGTCTCTTTTGACAAGTATCTTTTGTGGGCATTAAACCATGTTGCTGTGGCAAACATATCGCAGTTTGGGGGACGTTTTCGCCAAGAACCAATTTATGTTGGGGATCACAAACCCCCGCATTTCAATGAAGTCAACGATTGGATGGATCGTTTCATATCGACCGTCCAAGAGAATTGGTATGTGTGGTCGCCTACCGAACTTGCGGCTTATGGTCTTTGGCGGATGAACTGGATTCACCCTTTTATTGAGGGAAATGGGCGCACTGCAAGAGCGGCGTGCTATTTCCTACTCTGCGTACGTTCCGGTGCGCTTCTAAACGGACGGAAGACAGTTCCAGAACGCATTCGCGAAAACCGTGGAGATTACGAAAGCGCCCTACAAGCTGCTGATAGGGCTTGGGACGCGGGCCATTTGGATTTTTCCGATATGGAAGAATACCTTGCAGCACTCTTACAAGCTCAGTTGGAAGACGATGGGCTAGATTTTCAAGGCGGGAACGCCTTGCCGCAGTGACTGACTAATCACCTCACGAACTTCTTGTACTTCACCCGCTTCGGCTCGAGCGCGTCCGGGCCCAGGCGGCGTTTCTTGTCTTCTTCATAGGCCGAGAAATCGCCCTCGAACCATTCGACATGGGCCTCGCCCTCGAAGGACAGCATATGCGTGCAGATGCGATCGAGGAAGAAGCGGTCGTGGGAGATGACCACGGCGCAGCCGGCGAAATCGACGAGGGCATCCTCGAGCGCGCGGAGCGTCTCGACGTCGAGGTCGTTGGTGGGCTCGTCGAGCAGAAGAACATTGCCGCCCTCTTTCAAAAGCCGCGCC
>PFEY01000036.1 GCA_002783205.1 Rhodobacteraceae bacterium CG17_big_fil_post_rev_8_21_14_2_50_63_15
AAAACTGCCGACGACATCATCACCCGCGAACGCCGCGCGCTTGATGCGCTCGATGAAATCAGGGGAAACCGGTAGCATGTGTCAGATTCGGAACACTAGTCTGGCGTGTGACAGTTCGGCAAACTGCTTCGGACATTTGGGCGCATACCGGATCAGGCTTTAATGGCAGTTCTTTTGCCATCTCTGTCGTCAATCTTGCTTGATGGCAGACTGCTGACGAAAACGCGCCTTGGCGTCAGAATAGGCCCAAATTCTGTTGCCAAGATATCTTGGTGTGACTAGGTTAGCGTCAAAATACGTTGATGACAGAATTGGCGCGCATATGGTCACCAAGCCTTACGATCTTACAGATGCTGTTACCTATCACATCGGCACCTTTCCCCCATCTGCCCTCGACTATGAGGTGCTGCTTGGGCCGCTTGAGGAGGCTGCGGCCTCCCTTGCGCGGTACGATACCAAGATGTCGGGCATGGTGAACAGTGAACTTTTCCTGGCTCCGCTGCGCCGCCAGGACGCGGTCACCTCGTCCCGGATGGAAGGGACGATCTCGACCATCGAGGAGTTGTACCGACTTGAAGCCGAAGAGGATGCAGGCAGCGCTGACCCATACCGGGAGGCGCGCAACGACGACGTCGAGACCTACCTTTACTCCCGTGCACTGCGCAATGCCCAGCAGGCGCTGGCCGAAGGCGCACCGCTTGGCGAGCATCTGATCCGCACCGCGCACCAGCAGCTGCTGTCCTTTGGCCGGGGAGCCCGCAAGCGCCCGGGAAGCTACAAAGTTGAACAGAACTACATCGGGGACGAACGCCGAGGAAAGATCTACTACGTTCCAATCGCCCCCGAGCAACTGGGACCGGCGATGGCCGAACTGGTCCGCTACATCAACAAAAGTTCGATGCGGCCCCTCATCCGCACCGCCATTGCGCATGTCGAGTTCGAGGCCCTGCACCCTTTCGAGGACGGCAATGGCAGGATCGGCCGCATGCTGATCACCCTGATGCTGTGGAAGCTTGGCGTCCTGCATCAGCCGAACTTTTTCGTGTCGGGTTACTTCGAGGCCCACAAGGACGAGTACATCGAGCGGATGCGTGCCGTATCCGCCACGGGCGATTGGACCGGCTGGGTGGTATTCTTCCTCCAGGCGATGCACGCCCAGGCGACGGTCAACATCCAGACGGCCGACGCGATCTTCCGCCTGCACGGCGAGATGCGGGAGCGGTTCCGCGAAGTTCTGAATTCGCAGTTCCACGATCAGGCATTGGACTTCGTCTTTGCTAGTCCAGTGTTCCGGAACGACCGCTTTGTCGCGCGGTCGGGAATTCCACCATCGTCCGCTCGTGCACTTTCGCGACGCTTGGTCGAGGCTGGGCTTCTGCGCACGATCGAAGGAGCCTCGGGCCGTCGCGCCGCGATGTACGCCTTCGATCCCCTGCTTGATCTGCTGAAGGTCTGAAACGCAAAAAGCCCCCTAGTTTACAGGGGGACTCGTCAAACGTTGAGGTGGCGTTGAGGTAAAACGCTGGCGCCTATACACAAGTATTTTTGTCGGATTCCCGCCCTTTGGAAAGGTTGATAATTTTGTTGCGGGAGGGAGATTTGAACAAGCTTGTACGAATAGTTTGATCTGTAGGTCGGTTTGATGCGTGATGAAAGGGTTGTGCCAAAAAAGCTGTGATGAAACATCTATAACAATCACTTGCGTGGATCTAAGGCAACCGGACCTCATCAGTAGAATACGCCGGCGACAAATGAATTTGAGCTCGTTGACGGTGTTAGGATCGACATCGTAGCTTACGACAGATTGCTGACTGAAAGAGACGTTTGAATTCAATTGCAGAAGGCTACATGGAAACAGTCGACATAATTCCTGACATCCACGGTCAGATCACCAAACTGCGATCGGCGCTCGATACGCTCGGATGGAGGCGCGGCTCGTCGGGCTGGGTCCATCCCGAACCAAATCGCCGCATCGTTTTTCTGGGTGACTTCATTGACCGCGGACCAGAAAACCGGTCTGTCATTCAGGTAGTGCGCGACTTGATCGACTCCGGCAAGGCGAGCGCAATCATGGGGAACCATGAACTCTACGCTCTGCACTTTCATATGTTGCATCCCGAAACGGGCCGCCCGCTGCGGGCCCACTCCGAAAAGAACCTGCGCCAGCACCAGAGCTTTCTTGCCGAGCTCCAAGTTGGCACCCGCGAAACGAACGAGATTATGTCCTGGATGAGCAGCCTGCCGCTGATTCTAGAGACGGACGATTTCCGCGCCGTGCACGCCTGCTGGATCGACCACTCCATCGACCGGCTTCGCTTGCTCGCCGGGAGCGGCGTACTGTCCGAAGAGCAATTGATCCGGGTGGCCGATCCTGCCTACGAATTGTTCCATCTTGCCGAGGAAATCACCAAGGGCCCAGAACACCGGCTTCCCGATGGCTATTCCTTCACGGACAAAGACGGCACCTGCCGCGACCAAGTTAGGCTGAAATGGTGGAACGCAGGCGCACAGACCTGGCGTGATATCGCGATCTCGGTGCCGGTTCTGGACGATCTGCGTCACATTGCCGGCAGCCAATGGTCGACACGCAAATACATGAACATGGACCCGCTCTACGCGGAGCAAACCTCAACCCACGGGGCCGTCGCCTGAGAAAATGTGCGAAAGATCTTTGACACTACCAGATCACGCAAAATATAGGCCCGCCGCATGAGGTCCGGGCCTTTAATGCCGATCGATCTGATTAGACTGCTCTCCCAGTATGATTGATCGAGACGCAAATCCCTATCAGCCAGCGAGTTGCACTTCCGGCTGTTTCCATGTGCCATCGAGCACCGACGGCTCGGGGTAATAGACCCGCAGCACCGCCATGAAAGCGCCCTTGGGTGCGGGCAGCCAGTTCTTGGCCTTTTCGCCTTCGGGTTTTGTTGAGGAGAGGTAGATCGACGTGCTGCCGTCGGCGTCGGTCACCAGATCAGGCACCATGGGTGAGTTGATTAGATACCTGTCTATCGAGTTGGCCACGAGAAGCTGCTGCGGCAGGTCGTACATGGTAATTGACCAGAAGGCTTTCGCAGGCGGAAGCTGACCCTTTTCGAATCGGATCACATAGCTCTTGTCACCCGACAGTGGCTTGCCATCCTCTGACTTTCCAAAAAGGCCGTAGTATGCTTCTTCCTTTGAATTCCCGAGAATTCCGTACTGGGCGCCCAGCGCACGGTTCACGTAGTCACCGTTGATGAAAGCACGGGTTCCGAACAGGTTCTCCGAATTCTCAGTTGTCTTTCGACGCGCGTCGATCTCGGCCTGGCCGTCAGCCATTCCTGCCTTCAGCGCTTCAGCCATTTCGCTCGGCAAGGAGGCGATGTCGATCTTTTCGCCCGGTGCGATGCCGATCTGCGCGAAGCGGTCCCGCAGACCCTTTTCATCGGGAAGAACCGGAACGTACTGTAGAATGAAGGACAGCAGATTAAACAGTTCCAGCGAGGTCCGTTCATCGGCGCCAGAAAGCGGCGTTGGGAAGTTTACGGGTGGCGCGGCAGCCGGGGCAGGCGTTCCCGCAAAGGTGGAAAGCGGTGCGATTTGGTAGTCGGCTTGAATCGCGCGGACATTGTCGATGTCACTCGGGCCAAACAGTTGTGTCCGGTAGAGCGCCAGCACAAATTCAGTCTCGGCCTGAATGACTTTGGTGATGCCCGCTGGAGTCTCACCCGTCCAGCCCGGGCCGGTGATCAGAAAGCTGCCGCCATTATTTCCAGTGGCACGGGTGCCGAGATAGCTGAAGTTATACGTGTAGGAGTCGACCAACTGGACCGAGTAGTAGCGATTTGCTTCGATCTTCGGCAAAGTCAGAACAATTGGTTCGGCGCGCAGATCCAGCCAACCAAAGGAATACGGTGTGTCCGAGTTGGGGGTCTGCACGGCTGTGTCGGTGGGTGTGAAGACATTGGCCTCGCTGTACAGACCGTTCGGTGGCCCCTTGTATTCCTTTCCACCTTTGTTGACGAAGTAGGCCCACATGATGCGGTAGTAATCCACCATCGGGAACCCATAGATGTAAGCCTCCTTCGCGATGGCACGGGCCTCATCAGGGGAAACGCTAATGGCGGCACGAACTGGAAGTCCGATAACCCCTGCAGCAGCGACCACGATGGTGGAGGTTCCGGCAAGCGTGAATCTGCGTCGTGTTGTTTTCATTGTGTACCTCATCTTCAAGCGGTGAGTTTGCCATGATTAAACTTAGTCGCCTTGTCACGCGTTGATGTGAATCAAGGTGCTGGCACACAGCCAGTTAAGCATGTACCCTATCCCTTTGCCACAGATGAAGGGATCGAAGCGCATTATTGATCTTTTGGTTACCGCAACGGTGCCCTTTTGGCACCTCAAGTCAAATCCGGCAGGCTGAGCTACTCCCCGAAATTCGGACACTGACATAAGCTACGATTTGCAGTCTGTTGATCTTCGACGAGAAGGAGATCAGAGATGTCGAAACGCAAACAACACGCGCCAGAGTTCAAGGCGAAGGTCGCGCTGGAAGGGCGTTAAAGCTCGATAGTCTGATTGGGACCCGGCATGCGGACTTCATCAGGGCCAGCGGTCGTATGCACCGCGTCGACAGGCCGGACACATGACCGCACCCCGCAACGATCAAAATCAGCCCAAATCAATCCTTGCAAAACCGGAGCCGTCCACAAATGACAGCACTTTCAGAACAAAAGGAGTTTCCTCAGCGTTTGCAATAGCTCGCCAAACGGAAAGTAGATGAGGCCCGCCAGCAGCAATGGCACGGTTGCGGCGGCCGATACGGGCAGCAATGCCGTGCGCTGGTAGAGCAATGTCTTGAGGTCGTTGGCCGCCCGAAACAGCAGCTTTGCGTCGGGAACGCCACCAAAGGCGGCCACTTCTTCGGGCGTGGCGCCTGACCCGTTCCTGCCGAGCACCGCGCGTTCTGCCTCTAGTTCGTGGCGAGTGGCAATCGATCGCGAGACGACCAGTGTTTCCTCTTTGAGGTCCTCGAGCTTCCTGTTGAACGCGAAGTTGGGCAGCGCGAGCAAAACATGCACGAAGCCAAGCCATATGCCCATGAGCGACGTGTAAGTGACGGCCTGAATGGTCTCCTTGATCATCAGTTCCGCAACCGTGCCGGCGATGACAAAACTCAATGCCAGCACAAACGGGGTATAGACATTGGGCAACTCCCCCAGAAAGGCGATGCCTGCGAAGCCGTCGGGGTGCGTGGCGACGAGTCTCAGGTCAAGGCGCGAGATATCCGTGATTAGCAGCGCAAGGATTACGATGCGCCACACCCAACGAAACATGAGAAAGTAGTAGATCGGACTGCTCACCATCGACGTCCAGAGAAGGGCGTAGCTGAGAGATTTACTGCCCTCGTGCTCGACAAAGACCCACTTTGCTTCGGCAACTTCAATCAGGCCGCCGGCAGCAAGTACGGAGCATCCCAATGCAGCAAGAGCGAGCGCCGCCTCTGTCCGACCGGACGCAAGACGTCTCAGGGCCGTGTTCACGGCTGTCTTGGCGAGCGGTTGCGACGAAGATGGAAGCAAGGGCGCATTCAGAAGCGGGTAGAGCAATCTCAGGATCCCGTTTTCGACATAGCGCTCCATTCCAACGAAAATGCCTACCGCCACAAGAAAGCGCGACCAAACGCTGAGATCCAGAAGAAACGGCTTGTCGTCGAAACTTCCTGTGGCAGTGCCTTCGAATAGGCTCAGCAAGCAGGGGATCACCCAGCCATGTGAAAACCCTATATCAAGGGGTGTTCAAGAGCCCCACCCAGCTCTTCTCACTTTAAGCGCTCGGCAAGGGCCCTGCCTGCAGTGATGGCCTCCCGCAAGTGTAACTGACGTCGCAACTAGCAAGGCGCCCAAGCTATTGCCTGGGCGCCAACCGCGTCAAGTTTAGTAGCCGAGACTTTTAAGAAGTACATCCTTGTAGGCGGATGCCAACTCGTTGACGGCGACGTTATAGGCGCCATTTGCTTTGCCAACTTTTGCCGGGTCAAAGTTCTGTCCAGAAATCATGGAATTGAAAGTCTTCATTACCCGCTCTAGGTTCTCTTTGACGAAGGCGTCAGGGTCTGTGATCCATTTCACCTCGCCTTCCTCTACTTTCATCAGAGCTGTCAACCCGTACACCAACGGGTACATGTAGCCATCGCCATATTTGTACTCACAGGGATTCCTATAATAGTGGGTCTTGAACTTGACGCTAGTTTTCGGCCTCTTCACCTCGTTGATCTTTCCGAACCGTCCACCGGCTCCGTTGTAGGCCTCAGGCATCTTCTCGTAGATGAGGTCGAAGAGGCGTGGCATGTCTTTCATCAGCGCAAGCGCGCTTTTAACGCCAGGATCCACGATCTCGACAATCTTGCCTTTGACATCCTTTACGACGCCATCTTCCGCCATCAGGTCGTTGAAGATTTCAACGCATTGACCTTTAGATGAAAAGAGCACTGCCGGAGACTGCGCAACACGCTTCGATGCTTTAAAATTGTCCAGCTTTGACAGAGGGATCAACGCCAGAGATACCAGATCTGGCGCCTTTATGCGACCACCGTCATTGGACTTCCACTCGACCTGATCGACGAGCGCGGTATCGAGATTTTCTTTAATCTCCTCGTAATAGCCTTTCCGGTTTGCCATGGTCGCACTTGTAAGCTGCGCGTTGTTGTTTCGCGCCGCGCTAATTGCGATGATATGATCTTGGAAGAATTCGAAGCCACCTGGTCCATCTGCAGGGAAAATAACTTCAACTGGCATGAGGCTCTCGGGAATCTTATCCCTATTATCCTTGATCATCGGCAGTAGGACGTCCCACTGTTCCTTGAAAGTAGACCAGTTCTTGATTGGCTTTACGGCATTTTCGGCTGCTTCCTCGCCTTCGACTGCATTGACCACCGTGCGAATGATGAACCGACCTACAGCGAGTGCATTATGGCCGCCGTCGAGAATCCCTTCGAGTTCCGGATCGTCGAACGTCAATCGGAAGCGGTTCCGCTCAAGTTCCTCGACATCGCTACTTGCGATAAGCATCCCTTTCGACATGAAGTGAAAGAGCTCGCCCTGCTTTTCCAGGCTTTCCTCGATATCCTTAGTGACATTGGTGGTTTTCGAGAGGCGAGGATTCGCTTCGAGATTTGACTCTGTGAGCAAATCGACAAGGCTCGAGAGGTTCACCGTTCCCAAAAGCTTCCGAAGCCCGTGGTTCTGGTGCGCTGGTTCGTTGATCTTCAAAATTACGCTAGACATAAAAAAGTCTCCTTGTGAGTTCGCAGGAGACGGGTCGAAGCATCGGGGCACTTGTAGAGCCTACTTTTGCATTCCAACCCGCCGTCCGGCAGATTTCAGTTACCGCCACCCCGTCCGGGCTGGCTGCTGCTCTTTAAGCACGTCCAAATCCGCTTGTATAGCTTAAAATGATGTGCAGGGCATTTTTTGGACTCGCGATCTAAGCGTGGACCCGGGTCACCCTAAGTTCTGGGACGGAAGAAACCTTGATGCTGTCCTGCCGTGGATCCGCCTTCGGAAGTGCAGGATGGCTTGCTGCCGACTTCGCGGACACCGGGTTAGGTTAGCATGGCGCGGGCCTCGAACTCCCGAGGCGATTTATACCAGTATGTTCAAACCCCTGATCGCCTTTGCGAGTTCGTGCCAGGGCGTTGACGGCTGCAAGTGGCTCCACGAAAGCCGGACGATCGATTCGATCGTTTCTTGATCCAACCCCATGGCGGTCAGAACGTGGGAGGCCTCACGCCGCGCAGACGTGCACGCAGACCCGTTTGAGATTGCCACATCGTCCCGCAGGGCAAGCATGAGAGCCTCGGAGTCTACGCCCATGAACCCTAGGGTCAGGACATGGCCCAAGGCATGGGATTGATCACCTATGAGAATGGGTTTGAGAGGTTCAAACTCCTTTAGAGCTAATTGTCTTTCCGTGAAGGACGCGCTCCGCCGCAACAAGTGATCCCGCATTGCAATGGCGGCAGCAGCACCGAATCCAGCTATCAGGGGAACGGGCAGTGTTCCTGGCCTTAACGCTCGCTCCTGACCTCCACCAAACATTAGAGGCTTAAGTGGAGGCCGTTCGTATCCTCTGCGCCGTGCGATGAGGGCACCTACACCTTTGGGGCCGAACAACTTGTGAGCGCTGACCGAAAGCATATCGATCCGAGCATGCCGCGGACCTTCGAGGTCCTTGCCAAAGCCTTGAACCGCGTCCACGTGAAAGTAGGCGGTATGAGCCTTTAGACCGCTCGCGATCTC
Source organism: Rhodobacteraceae bacterium CG17_big_fil_post_rev_8_21_14_2_50_63_15 (assembly GCA_002783205.1). Taxonomy (GTDB): domain Bacteria; phylum Pseudomonadota; class Alphaproteobacteria; order Rhodobacterales; family Rhodobacteraceae; genus Roseovarius. The sequence continues at coordinate 8,283 of PFEY01000036.1, forward strand.
GCCAATTGGCTGCAGAATGCCTGTCTCATTGTTTGCGTGCATTATAGAGACTAGCAGTGTGTCGTCCCGAACCGCCGCAAGAACGTCCTCCGGCAACACACGCCCTGACTTCCCAACACCAACGATAGTCAGCTCAAAACCTTGGTTTTCCAGCACCTTCATTGGCTCGAGGACCGCCTTGTGTTCGATTGCTGTGGTCACAAGGTGTTGCCGCCCAGTCCGGCGACCATGGTCGGCAAGGCCAAGGATGGCCAGGTTGTTCGCCTCGGTGGCTCCGGACGTAAAAATCACCTCGGATGGGTCCGCGCTGGCTAAGGTAGCGATCTGCTCTCGCGCAAACTGCACAGCCTTGTTGGCGCGGGAGCCAAATTCATGCGTGCGGCTCCCGGCGTTGCCATACTCCAAATCGAAGTAGCGCAGCATGACTTCGCGGACTTCAGGCTCAAGGGGCGTCGTGGCATTGTTGTCTAGGTAGATCGGCATCTTCTTCGTCAGCTCCAGTGTGCCTGCGAGGAGGGGTTAGCAGGTTGTGCCTCGCAGTTCAAATTGCATGTTATCTGTTTGTTATTCCATTTGACAAATGGTTTGTCACTTGGCAAAACCCGGACAACTTGTGAGGGACCATGGACGACGCATTTCATTACGCTTTTCCTGCGATTCGCGGCGTTCAAGCTGGCCGCGAATACTACGTATCAATGTGCCCGCTCCGCCTGATTCCGAGGATTTTTCTCTTTGATGAGGAGGAGCTGACCCCAGAGCTACGCTCTCAACGTACTCTGAACAAGGCGCGGATTCCGGAGATGACACGATACCTGACCGATCAAGAAGACACCTACGTCTTCTCGGCCATCACTGCGTCGGTCGATGCTGAACTTCTGTTCGAGCCGGTTTCGCATGAAAACGACCGCTTGGGGGTTCTTCGGATCCCGATGGCAGGCACCTTCATCATCAACGACGGACAGCACCGGCGGGCAGCGATCGAGGCGGCGCTGAAATTGAACCCAAAGCTTGGCGAAGAGAGCATCGCCGTCGTCTTCTTCAGTGACGTCGGCCTGGCACGTTCTCAGCAGATGTTCGCCGACCTAAACCGTTACGCGATCCGCCCCTCAACCTCGATTTCGCTGCTCTATGACCACCGCGATACCGGTGCCGAGATGACACGGCGTCTGGTTCTTGAAGCTGAGCCGTTTCGTGATCTGGTAGAGATGGAGCGCAGCACTCTCTCCGCGCGCTCGCGGCGACTTTTCACGTTCAGCGCGATTTATCATGCAACCAACGCACTCCTAGCCGATGCGAACGACGACTCGGAAGCGAGCCTTAAGACAGCCAAGGCCTACTGGGAAGAAGTTGGGAAACAGCTGCCGGAGTGGAACCAAGTCCGTCGTGGCCGCCTGGCATCAGGCGAGGTGCGGCAGGATCTAATTCATTCGCATGGCGTGGTTCTTCAGGCGCTCGGCAAGGCAGGCGCGGCACTATTGCGCGAGGCACCGAAAGATTGGAAGAAGCGCTTGAAGGCACTCTCAGAAATTGACTGGTCGCGGAATAGTCCGACATGGGCAGGTCGTGCGGTAGTCAATGGTCGTCTCTCGAAGGCGACACAGAACGTTACTCTTACATCAAACTACATCAAGAAAAGCCTCGGACTTGAGCTGTTACCAGAGGACCAGCGCATTGAGGACGCATTTGAGCGGGGAGACCATGAGCGAAACACCTAAATCAGCAAGACAATCCATCTTTAAGTCCGCGGGGTTTAAGGAAACACTCTCCCAATCGATTGAACAGATTCAGAAGACGTACCTTTCGGACCAGATCCCATGGGTAATCGGCTACAGCGGGGGCAAAGACTCAACAGCAGTGTTGCAGCTGGTGTGGCTGGCCCTTTCAAAGCTTGCACCCAAAGATCGTCGGAAGACAGTTCACGTCATTTCGACCGACACTCTAGTGGAGAATCCAGTGGTTGCCGCGTGGGTCGACCGCTCTCATGAAGTCATGGGTGAAAACGCGGCCCAGTTAGGTCTGCCAATATACCCCCACAAGCTGACGCCCGACGTCCAGAATACTTTTTGGGTCAATTTGATCGGGCGAGGCTATCCCGCCCCACGGCCAAAGTTCCGTTGGTGCACCGAGAGAATGAAGATCCGTCCGGCGGATGCCTTCATTTCCGACGTGATCAAGCAGAATGGCGAGGCGATCGTCGTTCTCGGAACGCGCAAGGCTGAGAGTTCAGTTCGCGCGGCGCGCATGACGGCGAATGACGAGGGGCGTTTCCGTGAAAACCTGAGCTCACATAGTTCGCTCCCGAATGCATTCATCTACAGTCCGATCGCGGAGTGGACGAATGACGACGTATGGCTGTTCCTGCTTCAGGTAAAGAACCCTTGGGGCCATGATAACAAGTCCCTTCTGAGCATGTACCAAGGCGCTTCGCAGGACGCTGAGTGTCCCGTGGTTCTCGACACCTCAACGCCGAGCTGCGGTGACAGCCGTTTTGGCTGCTGGGTTTGCACACTCGTCGAAAAAGATAAGTCGATGTCGGCGATGATCCAGAATGACGAAGAAAAGGAGTGGATGGCTCCGTTGCTAGAGCTTCGTAACGCACTCGATGAGCCTGACCACGACAAGCGTGACTTCCGCAGGATGAGCGGGACAGTGCAGCTTTTCAACAATGACAACCGCCCGATCCCCGGTCCATACACACAGGCTACGCGAGAGGACTGGCTACGTCGATTGCTTGCCGCCCAAGAGATCGTCCGCAATCACCCCAAGGCCCCGCAGGAGGTTCGCGGAATCGAACTTGTGACCCAGGACGAGCTCCATGAAATCCGTAGGATCTGGGTCGCCGAAAAGTACGAAGTCGAAGACCGTTTGCCTACGATCTATGCCGAAGCGACAGGTCGGAGCTTTGCCGCGAAAAGGCTGGACGATACGCAACCTTTCGGGGTTGAGGAAATGATAATTCTAAAAAATGCTGCGGGGGAGGATCAAATTCATTTCGAACTGGTTCGTGAACTTTTGCAGGTCCAGCGAAGCTACCGAACATCAAGTCGGCGTGCGAAGCTATTCGAGCGTCTAGAGGAAGCTTTCAAACGCGGCTTCTACAATGACGTCGAAGACGCAACCGGACGCGCTGCGCGCCGACGCAATCTTGGCGCCTTGTTGGAAACTGTCGGCGAGATCGGCAATGAGGGCGAGGCTGCCGCAAAAGCACTTCAACGAGAACTCGAAGAGCTTACAGAAGGTCAGAAATCGGAGGCCGCGAAATGATCTTGGACGAAATCGTACTACACAATTTCGGCGTCTATCGCGGGCGGCATCAGTTCGAACTGACCCCAGTGTCAGCTGACAAGCCGATCATTCTTATTGGTGCCCAAAACGGCGCTGGGAAGACAACATTTTTAGAAGCTCTTCAGCTTGCATTTTTCGGAAAGCTGGCAAGAGGCCAGCTACGGGGAACTGGCGCGTACGAAGACTACCTGCGGGGAGCGATTAATAGGAATGCCCCATCGGGCGATGGGGCCGAGGTCAAGGTGAAGTTCCGACGAACGATGGATGGGCAAGAGCAGCTCTTTGAGATTCGCCGCGCCTGGTCCGCGAGTGCCGCCCGTGTGCGCGAGATTTTCGAGGTGGTAGTGGATGGAAAGCTCGATCGGGTCCTGACCTCTCAGTGGAACGATTTCGTCGATGAGTTGCTTCCTCCACGCATAGCACCGCTATTCTTTTTTGACGGCGAGAAGATCGAACACTTTGCTGATCTTGACCGGTCATCCGAAATCATCGGCACAGGTATCAATGCTCTACTGGGCCTCGATATCGTAGAGCGACTGCAGGTCGACCTCGAGGTTCTCGAAGCTCGAAAGCTCGGCGACAACGGGAGTGTGGATCTCCGCGAAGAGCTTTCGATGGCGGAGGCCGAATTACGGGAGGCCGAGCAACGCGCTCGAGCAGAGAATGATAGCGTCGCGAGCGTTCGCGTGAAAGCAGAGCGGAGCGCATTAATGCTGGAGCGCGCTCAGGCGGCGCTCGAATCCGAGGGCGGCGAACTCTTCGCTTCTCGGGAAGCGCTTACGGTAGAGCGGGCGCGACTTGACGAGGGGTTGGAGCATGCCCGCAAAGAACTGAGGTCTTGGGCCGGGGAGGGAGCGCCGCTCTTCCTTGTTCCGGAGCTTCTTCAATCTGCCGCGAAGCAGTCTGAGCAGGAAACTGAAATTGAATCAAGCGGAGCGCTCCTGACGCTTCTTGCTGACCGCGATAAGTTGGCGATTTCGAAGTTCGAAGATCTTGGTGCGGCAGATGATCTCATCCAAGAGGTCAAAACGTTTTTCATGAAGGACCGTGAGCGATTGAGCCAGACGGCGTCTCAAAAAATGCATCTATTTTTGAGTTCATCTGCACGAACGACGCTCGCGACGCTTTGTGGGGAAGGGCGTGCTAGTACGCTTGATACGCAGAAGGCTCTGCTCGAACGTCTCGATGCTCTGGAAGATAAACGGGATGACCTTGAACGTAGGCTTGCCTCTGTTCCGGCTGCTGAAAGTGTCGCACCCCTGGTTAAGGCGGTATCGGACGCAGAAGGCGCGCAACGACAGGCTGACATCGAGCTCGAACGGCGCATTCAGGCTCGTGACGCCGCGGATCGAGACGCGGAGGCTGTTCGAAAGCGCTACAAGGCTAAACTGGAAAAACTGATCAATCTTCAACTTCAGCGCGAAGACGCTAGCCGGTTGTTTCAGCACTCGGCCGCAGTTCGTCAAACACTCTCGCTTTTTGCAACGCAAGTTATCCAACATCATATTCAGCGGATTGAGAGTCATATGCTTGAGGGGCTGCAGGCGCTTTTCCGGAAGAATGATCTAGTCGCCAAGGTAACTATAGATCCAAAGACATTTGCGATCGAATTGCGCGGGAGCGATGGGCATGTTGTAGCCCCAGATCAGCTCTCAGCAGGAGAACGCCAGCTTTTTGCCATTGCTCTTCTTTGGGCTTTGGCAAAAGCATCGGGTCAGGCAGCCCCGACGGTGATCGACACGCCACTTGGGCGATTGGATTCACAACATCGGACACGCCTTGCAGAACGCTACTTCCCGTATGCTGGAGAACAAGTGATCCTCTTATCTACCGACGAAGAAATTGACGGGCGACTTTATCAAAAGCTGGCTCCACATATTTCTAGAAGCTTTACGATAACCTACGACACCGATGGCAAAGGTAGCCAGGTAAAGCCTGGCTACGCCTTTGTCGGCAAAGCTGGACTGGAGGCAGCATGATAACGATTGAAACTGTCCGGATCGACGAACAGGGTCGCGAACAGCTGATTAGGTTGAAGCGGCATACCGCGATCGAGACCTGGAATGTTCTTTGCCGATGGGCCCTTTGCGCGTCCCTCGCGGAGCCGACGAAGCCGCCAACCCGCCAGTTTAAGGGTGAGCCAGCGGTCGAAATCGCATGGCGTGTCTTCGGCGGCGTACATCACGAGATTTATTTGGCTCTGCTCAAGCAACGCTGCCTGCGAGACGGTCTAGAGCTTGACCAGGCGACGGTCCATGAGCAGTTCCGACTGCATCTTCATCGTGGGCTCGGTTACCTTGCGTCGGATCGAAGCGTCCGTTCAATCGGTGGCTTGGCCCGAAAGCTGGACGAGGTCGACGCTCCCGCGGCGGCGTGACGTGGCGGACTTGCCCGACCTGCACGAGTTGGCGAGTGAACATTTCACATATGCGGACTTGTGCCACTGCAGCGAGACTTGGCGCAGAACAGGTATTGAAAACGCTCCACAGGCACTGGAAACTTACCGGGCCATCTCTGAGCTATGTGAGAATGTGCTTGAGCCGGTAGAGGCGGAATTCGGTTCGATTACTCTCACATATGGTTTTGCAGGTCCGAACCTCACTCGAAAAGTACATGGTCGGATTGCACCACGGCTCGATCAACATGCGGGACATGAACGGCGCGTCTCCGGTGAATTTATCTGCCCAAGGCTTGGTCAAGCGGCAGACTTTCGAGTGCCAGGGGTATCGTCGATAGTTGTGGCCCGCTTCCTCGTCACGACGGTGCCATTTGACCGGCTCTACCTTTATGGAACTGATCGGCCGCTGCACGTTAGCATCGGACCCCAGCATGCACGTGCGATCTTTGAGATGCGCAAATCTGGCACCCGCCTGATCCCACGCGGTTTGAAGGCGGCCAATTTTTCTGTTTCGGATTGAAAGCGCCCGACCCTAGTGGTCGCCGCAGTAATAGTAGCCTTTTGAGAAGCCGCCGCGTGTTTTTCGTTTCTCACGGACTATCGCCAGCATTTCTTCCTCGTTCGCGTCGTACTGAGCGCCAAAAGCTAGCGCGACCTCGATAATGTCGGCCAGTTCATTGAGTTTGTCCGCCGCCTTCGTGGCACGGTACGTGGCACGAAGAAATTCGGCGTGTTCTTCGCTTAACTTGTCGTAGAGCGCGGCGCGCAAGGCTTGCTCCTTGAGTTCCGAGATTATGGGTACCCGGCCTGAGGCTTCGATGATTTGCGGGATCCTATCACGCACTAGCTTCCCACGACGTCGAAAGTCCGTATCGTCGCTGGTGCGCTTGGCTCGATTGCACGCAAAGCACAGCGCCTGCAGGTTCTCGCGATCATTTACTTCTATGAGTTGGTCGTTCAGGCGCACCTTCCCATGCTTGTCGGCCTTCGAGCGTGGGACGATATGGTCTATGTCGATCGGGCGGACTTCCGCTGCGATGCCACATAGTTGACACTTGCCGCCAGCTTCTTTGAGCACTTCGTATCGCACAGATGCACCGGCTTCGGGTGCACGCTCGCGAGATTTCTTCTTCTCAAACCAATCCTCGATCTTCTCCTCGCAGACAAGAATGGCTTCGTTCCGGAGCTCTGGTTCCTCGGGGTATGGGAGAAGCCGGAATACACTCGTTTTTCGCTCATAGTCGATGATCTCGTGTTTGGTGAGCGTAATCTTCGGCCAGCGCATCACGATGCGTTCGTAATATTCCTGAACGGCGATGTCATGGGCCGCGAGCGCGGCAGCCAGTTCGGTCTTTGTGCGTTGCCCACCATGCAAGAGCAGTTCCTTCACGACCACCGGCTGGTAGACGTCCGTCATCGACATGGTGTTTCTGAGGAACTCAAGGAGTTTAGTTTTGCTCATATCATCATCATAGTCGAATGACCTTGGGGGAAGCTACGGATGGTTTTGCTCTTTACTGAATTGCGCATACTGATCGATGGCGGGCGTGCCTGAGCGCGCTTGGTGAGGAAAATGCCTGGTTTTACGCTGAGTATCGCTTGCCTACTGGTT
>PFEY01000029.1:0-131 GCA_002783205.1 Rhodobacteraceae bacterium CG17_big_fil_post_rev_8_21_14_2_50_63_15
CGCTGTAAAGAAGCGAGAGCCAGCGCGTCGCGCCCCCGTCTCCCAGCACGAACAGCAGGAGCGTGGCGGTTGTCCAGTGCAGGCTGATCGTCGCGCGGCGGCGCATCGGCTCATGCTCCGGGCGGCGGCGG
>PFEY01000029.1:246-57710 GCA_002783205.1 Rhodobacteraceae bacterium CG17_big_fil_post_rev_8_21_14_2_50_63_15
CGCCCCAGAGAGGCCTTGGAATAGGGGCCGTGCGTCTCGCCCCCTTCGGCGATGTGCCAGACATGTTCGATGGGGGGCGGGGGCGGGGTCTGTGTTGGCGCCGGGCGTGCGCCCCAGGGACCCTGTTCGGCCATCTGTCTTGCCATCGACATGCCCATGCCCATGCCCAGACCCGCGCCGATGCCGCCACCGCCCGAGGGGTTCTTGGCCGCCGCCGTCATTGCCTCGGCGGTTGAATATTGGGTAAAGCGGCCCAGATCTCCTGCGATGCCCATCGACGTGCGCTTGTCCAGGGCGGCTTCGACCTCGGGGGGAAGCGAGATGTTCTCGATGTAGAACTCTGGGATGGTAAGACCGTATTCAGCCACCACGGCGGTGATCTCGCCCGCCACGAGCTTGCCTAGATCGGTGGTGTTGGCCGCCATGTCCAGAACCGGGATGCCCGATCCGGCGATGATGCGCGAGAACGCCTGCACGATGATGTTGCGGATCTGGAAGCTGATCTCGTCCATGGTGAATTCGCCGTCCGTGCCGACGATCTCGGAGAGGAATTTCGCGGGATCGGAGACGCGGGTCGTATAGGTGCCGAAGGCGCGGATCCGGGTTGGACCGAACTCCGGGTCGCGCAAGATGATCGGGTTCTTGGTGCCCCATTTCAGATCTGTGAACCTGGTGGTCGCGACGAAATAGATCTCCGATTTGAAGGGCGAGCGAAAGCCGTGATCCCAGTGCTGGAGCGTGGTCAGAATGGGCATGTTGTTGGTCTCGAGCATGTAGAGACCGGGGGTAAAGACATCGGCTAGTTGTCCCTCGTGCACGAACACCGCCGCCTGCCCCTCGCGCACGGTGAGCTTGGCACCGTATTTGATCTCGTGGCCCTCGCGCTCGAAGCGCCAGACCATGGTGTCGCGGGTGTCGTCGGTCCAGTGGATGACGTCGATGAACTGGCCGGAGAGGAAATCGAAGATGGGCATCTGGAAAACTCCTGTGATCGGGATGTCAGACCGGCCCGCCTGCCCGCGCCGCGAGCAGGCGGCGCAGGATCGGACGGGCCTCGTCGGGGGTCATGCCGGGGCTGAGGGCGGGGTTATAGAGCAGGCGCAAGAGGATTTCGTCATGGCTGGTCAGGAGCGCGAACTCGTCATCATCGTTGAAGATCGAGGGCCGCGCCTCGGGGCTGTCATCGGCAAGGCCGAGGCCCTGGGCCAGTTCCTCATGCACGCAGGACTGGCGCAACAGCGGGGGGTGTTCGGCCCGGATGAGCGCAACGGCGCGGCGATAGGCGTGATCATTGCCTTCGCCCGAAAACGCCACCACAAGGCAATGGATCGAACGCGGCATGGTGCGGAAGATCGCAAGCGTATTCTCGCCAATATTGGGGACAATCTGGCGAATTCTGACAGGAATCGCGTCGCGGTCATCCTCTCCCATGAAGAGCACGTGGAAATTGGGGTTTGTGTCACTTAAGGTGATCGGATGGCGCGTGATCCGCGCCAGACGCGCGACATAATCAGCCACAGTGCGGCGATCGTCAGCACGCTGTGCCTCGGGCACGGAAGCCCCGAATTCGACGCTCAGGCGCACCGGTTCCTGCCATTTTCGCAACCTGCCCGCGCGGCCCGCAGACGGCCGAAACCCGCCCCCGGACGCATATTCGTCATAGAATACGATCTGCTCGAAATTGCGCAGGAGGTCCGTTTCGTCGTAGGGCGTGTCTGGCCCGCCGCCATCAGTCCGCAAGAGGCCACGGGCAAGAAGATCGGCCTCAAGCGTTGCATAATAGCCAGCGAGGGCTTGGCTGACCGCCGAGGGGGCGTTGGATGCGGGTTGATCAACATGCTGCGCCTCAAGGCCCGGACCGAGGGGTGCTTTAGCCATGTCACACGCGGCCAGCGCCGCAAGACCCAGCCCGAAAAGCCCCATCGTCAACCTGCCTGAGCGCATGGCGGCATCAGCCTCGCGGCACGGCCGTACCCGCGTTTTCGCCAACCCTATCGCGTCGCGCCTTGGCCGATGCCAGCGTGTCGCGCAATTCGGCCTCCATCTTCTTGAGCTCCTCCTCTGCTTTGGCGCGCTTGGCCTTGCCGTCGTCGGCAATCTGAAGGCTTTCCTGAATGGTGCCGATGAGATCGGCATTGGCCTGTTTCACCGCCTCGATGTCGAACACGCCGCGCTCCATTTCCTGACGGATCATCTTGTTGCTCTCGCGCAGGTTCTTGGCGTTGGCGGTCAACAGTTCGTTGGTGAGGTCATTGGCGTCACGCACCGCTGCCGCTGCCTCGGCAGAGCGCTGAATCGTCACCGCCTGGGCCAGTTGGGTTTCCCAGAGAGGCACCGTATTCACAAGGGTCGAGTTGATCTTGGTCACGAGGCTCTTGTCATTTTCCTGCACCAGCCGGATCGAAGGCAGCGACTGCATTGTCACCTGACGGGTGAGTTTGAGATCATGCACCCGGCGTTCGAGATCGTCGCGCGCGGCGCGGAGATCGCGCAATTCCTGTGCTTTCATCACCTGTGCGGCCTCGGGTGCGGCCTGCACGGCCGCCTCGGCGGCGGGAATGTCCGTGCTGTCCAGATCCTTCAGCTTGGCCTCGCCCGCGGCGATGTAGAGCGCCAACTCGTCGTAGAAGGCGAGCGTCTTTTCATACAGCATGTCGAGCGACTTTATGTCCTTCAGGAGCGTGTGCTCATGCACCAGAAGATCGTCGGTAATCTTGTCGATCTGGCCCTGCACCTGCTCGAACCGAGCGGTGAATTTGGCAAAGGGCGCGGCGCGGCCCAAAAGTTTCTCCCACCAGGACCGTTCGCGACGCACGTCGAGTTCGGAGACGGCAAAGCCCCGGATGGTGGTCACGATTCCGCGCAGGCTGTCGCCCGCAGGCCCGACATCCTTGTTGCGCACGCCTTGCAGCATGGCCTGCGAGATTTCCTGCAATTCAGCCTGTGCCGCGGACCCGAAGGACACGATGGACTGGGTGTCACCCATGTCGATTTCAGCCATGCGGCGGGTGATTTCCGCGCTTTGGGCCGTATCGGCCTGTTCAAGCGGCACGATGGCATTGGCCTCGGACGGTGCGGGCAGGATGGCCCGGCTGACGGCCTCGACTTCGGCAAGAACGGCTTCGGCCTTGTGGCGGGTGGTCTCTGACATGGAGTTGGTCCCTTTACGCTAAATCTCTGGTTTCAAGATGGACGCCCTCTCGCTCGAGCCGGTCGCGCAGCACCTCGATCTCGATATCGAGATCGGTTGTGCTGTCGGCCATGAGCGCGCGGGTCTTGGCGGTGAAATTCTGTTCGAGATCGGCGAGCAGCGCGAGGTATTTGTCGCGCGCCTGCGGATTGGGGGCGCGGGCATGAAGATCGGCAAACTTGATGGTCGCGTCGCGTGCGCCCATCAGATAGACGCCGAGATACTTGCGCGCCGCGGTAAGATCGCGCGGGTCATCTTCGACGGTGCGCAGCATGTCGCGCACGGTGCTCTGAAGCCGTTCAAGCCGAGCCTCTGCTTGACGGTCGCCGGCGCGCTTGATGGCATCTGTCATGGCCTTTAGATAGCCCTCAGCCTGATCCACGACGCGCGCCACCCGATCGCTCTGAAAGCTGTCGACGCCCTCCATCCCCTTGTCCTTGAGCGGGTCGAGGCCAAAGGCAAATCCGTGCAGCGCAGTCCCCAAGACTGCGTAAATCAGTGGCGCGGCGCTCACGCCACTGGTGGCAAGACCCGCGACCCCGAGGCCGAGGCCGGTGAGCAACGAGGCAAACATCTTGCGTGGGATGGCGGGACGGCGGGCGATCTTGCGGGCCTCATAGGCCTCTTGTGCCAGAATCCCCTCGCGGGTGAGCCACGCAGCAAGCAGGAGCGCACCGAGTGCCGTCAGGTTCAGGGCCAACTCGGTTGGACCGGATCCAAAGGCCCGCGCTGCCAGAGGCAAAGGCGCAAAAAACAGAAGGTTAACCCGTCCGCCAGCGCGGGTGCGCCGCGCGCCGCGAAAGCTGCCGCGCTCGCTAGGGGTTTGGGGTGGGCGACCTTCCTCGGGGCTGAACTTGCCGCCGTAGCGCTTTGACATCACACGCCCCCTGCGGCAGCGACAAAGAAAATCAGCGCCACCAACAGAAGAAACGAGAGTTTCTGGAGTCCGGTTTCGCTCATGCTGCCCCCGAGGCTTTCAAACTTCGCGGTTAACTTAGGTCATGCATGGCAGCCTTGCTAGGGGGAAGATTCAAGGCTTGGCCACATTCCCAACCCGTCGGGTGAGCCAGACCATCAGGATTTGGCGCGCGCGGCCATGACATCGCGACCAAGCACGAGGGTATAGGCCTCGAGCGCCGTCAGCGCGTCTTCGGCTGCTTCGGCATCGTGCCGCTCCAGGCCGTCCGCGATGCGGATATGCAGGCCCACGATGGCCTCGCGCGAGCGGGCGGTGAAGGTGATCATGTTCATCAGGGGTTGCATCGCCTCGACCGCGCCCGCGAGCTGGTAAGACAGCACCGGGTTGCCCGCACTGTCCACCAAGGCGCGATGATAGGCCACGTCAGAGGCGCAGAAGGACTCGTCTGACAGGCCCGGTTGGCTCTGGCGATGAATTTCGGCGCGCATGGTGGCGAGCGTATCGGGCGTTCGGCGCCGGGCGGCAAGCTGTGTGCAAGCACGCTCCAGAGCATAGCGTGCCTCGCAGGCGACGTCGAAGCTGATGGCATTCATCGACAGGAGAAGCGTTGCGGTGGTGATCTGCTGCCCATAGGCCTCGGGATAGCTGAGGCGGTTGACAAAGGCCCCGCCATTGGCCCCGCGCTGCGTGCGGATGAGCGCCTGCGCGGCGAGCCGCTTCAGGCCTTCGCGCACGGTGGGGCGGGAGACCGCGAAGTGATCGGCGAGTTCTGCCTCGGAGGGCAACCGCGCATCGACAATGAGCCGCCCCGCGACGATCTCTTCGCGGATCGCCTCTGCGATCTGGGCCGAGAGATCGGCCTTGTTGTCCGGGTCAATTTTCATTTGTCTTACATTTAAATGTCTGACAATTTAAATGCAAGAGGTGAGTCGCGGGAGGCGCACAATGATTGCGGCGCAGGTCAGGCGGATGGGCGGGGGGCACTGGCTGGTGCTGTTTGGCCTTATCCTCGGCGCCTGGGGGTTGCTTTATGCGATGGCGCTGCCGCAAGATCTGCGTGATGGCGCGGTGCTCTATGGTGCGGATTTCCTGCAAAGTCTATGTATTCTGACGCCTGATGCTGCCGGGCTCGGGCGCATAATCCTGATGTGGGCGCTGATGTCTGCGGCGATGATGGCACCCACCGCGCTGCCTGCCTTTGCGACCTACGAGGAGCTGAGCCATACTGGCGACACGCGGTTTGGCGCGCTGGTGGCGGGGTATCTCGGCGTTTGGCTGGGGTTTTCGGTGATCGCGGCGGGCGCGCAGATGGCGCTCTTTCAGGCGGGGTTGCTGACAGCCTTTGGCGACAGCCGCTCTGGTGTGCTGTCGGCGGTTTTGCTGGCCGTGGCGGGGGTCTATCAGTTCAGCGCTGTGAAAGAGGCATGCCTGTCGAACTGCCGCCGCCCGCTGTCGTTCTTCATGCAGCATTGGGATGAGGGCGCGCTGCGCAACGGGGTGCGGCTGGGGCTGGTGTGCCTGGGCTGTTGCTGGGCGCTGATGGCGCTGGCTTTTGTTGGAGGCGTGATGAACCTCGCCTTCATGGGGCTGGCGACGGTGATCATGGTTCTTGAGAAACTGCCCGATCTGGGGCGCTGGCTGACACGGCCCTTGGGGGCTGCGCTGCTGGGGGCGTCGGTCTGGATTCTGTTCACGACGATCTGAGAGAGGAGACCGGGAAATGGCTTTGGATACGGTGGGCACGGTGCCCTGGGCGATCAAGGGGGAGCTGATCCTCAACTGTAACTGCACGGTGTTCTGCCCCTGCGTGGTGAGCTTGGGCAAGCACGCGCCGACCGAAGGATACTGTCAGGCCTGGTCGGGGGTGCGCATCGACGAGGGTTTTTACGGCGACGAGGATCTGTCGGGCCTCAACGTCGGTCTGATGCTGGAAATCCCCGGCCTGATGGCGCGCGGCAACTGGAAGGCGGCGGCCTTCATCGACGAGCGCGCGAATGAGGCCGCTTATGACGCCTTGGTCAATATTTTCAGCGGCAAGGCGCGCGGCACCACGGGCCTCTTTGGCGTGCTGGTCAGCGAGTTTCTGGGCGCTGAGCGCGCGCCGGTCATTTTCGAGACCGAGGGCAATGCCCGCCGCCTGATGGTGGGCAAGAAGATCCAGGGCGAAGTGGTCCCGGTGCCGGGCCATGGCGGCCAGGATATTGTCGTGACCAATACCGAATACTGGATGGGGCCGGATATCACCGTCGCCACCGCCACCAAGGGCCGCGTGCGCGCCTTTGGCCGGGTCTGGGATTTCGACGGGCGCAGTGCGGAAATCTGCCAGATTGATTGGAAAGGTCCGCGCTGATGCTCTTGGCGGCGGATCATGTGCGCCTGATGGCGCGCTACAATGCCTGGCAGAACGGGCAGATCATGCGCGCGGTGGATGGCGTGAGCCGCAAGCTGCTGACCGAGGATCACGGGGCCTTCTTTGGCTCGATCCTGGGCACGCTCAATCATATTCTCTGGGCGGATCGGCTCTGGCTGCATCGCTTCGGGGCCAAGGTTGCGGCGCCCGAGGGCGGGATGGAGGCGAGCACCACGCTCACCCCCACGGGGGCCGCATGGAGTGCGGAGCGGTTCGCCACCGATGGCGCGCTCCGCCTTTGGGCGCGTGATCTGCACAGCATTGACCTCACGGGCGACCTCAGATGGTTTTCCGCTGTCAAGGGCGCGGAGGTCAGCCGCCCGATGCCGCTGTGCGTGACGCATGTCTTCAACCACCAGACCCACCACCGGGGGCAGGTGCATGCGATGCTGACGCGCGCGGGCTTGCCTGCGCCTGTAACTGATCTTGTTTTCATGCCCGAGAAGGCCCAATGACCGCTCCGCTTCTGTCGCCGTCGCGCCGATTGCGCCGCACGCCTTTTTCCCAAGGGGTAGAGGCGGCGGGGGTCAAGGCCTATACGGTCTATAATCACATGCTCTTGCCGACGGTGTTTCGCTCTGTCGAGGAGGACTATCGCCATTTGAAAGAGGCGGTGCAGGTCTGGGACGTGGCCTGCGAGCGGCAGGTGGAATTGCGCGGGCCGGATGCGGGTCGTCTGATGCAGATGCTGACGCCCCGCGACCTGCGCGGCATGACGCCGGGACAATGCTATTACGTGCCCATCGTCGATGAGACGGGCGGGATGCTCAACGATCCGGTGGCGGTGAAGCTGGCCGAGGATCGCTGGTGGATTTCGATCGCCGATAGCGACCTGCTCTATTGGGTCAAGGGGATTGCGCAGGGCTGGCGGCTGGATGTGCTGGTGGATGAGCCGGACGTGAGCCCGCTGGCGATTCAAGGCCCGCGGTCCGATGACCTGATGGCGGCGGTTTTTGGCGATGCGGTGCGCGAAATCCGGTTCTTCCGCTTTGGCGTGTTTGATTTTCAGGGGCGCGACATGGTGATCGCGCGCTCGGGCTATTCCAAGCAGGGCGGGTTCGAGATCTATGTCGAGGGCGGCGATATCGGCATGCCGCTCTGGAATGCGCTGATGGAGGCGGGGCGCGCATGGGACGTGCGCGCCGGATGCCCCAATCTGATCGAGCGGATCGAGGTTGGATTGCTGAGCTATGGCAACGACATGACCGATGACAACACGCCGCATGAATGTGGGTTGGGAAAGTTCTGCAACACCCATACGGCGATAGGCTGTATCGGACGGGATGCGCTGCTAAGGGTGGCGCGGGACGGGCCGGTGAAGCAGATCCGGGCGATTGCAATCGAGGGTGCGCCGGTGCCACCCTGCACTGAATGGTGGCCGATCCTGTCCGAGAGGAGCGATTGCGTGGGGCGGGTGAGTTCGGCTGTCTGGTCGCCGGATTTTCAGACCAACGTCTCGATCGGCATGGTACGGATGACCCATTGGGAGGCCAGCACGGAACTTCGGGTGATGACGCCCGACGGCGCGCGCCGCGGGGTAGTGCAGAAAGGGTTCTGGGCCTGAGCGTGGGAGCGAGGGGCCAGCCCCTCGCGCTCCCCGGGATATTTCAAGCCAGAAGAAGCGGGGGGTTGGCTCTGCGATGGGAAAGGAGAGTGACATGTTCAAGGCATTGGTCGTGGAGAAGGACGAGGAGAGCGGCAAGACATCCGCCGCTGTGCGCGAGATCGCCGAGAGTGATCTGCCCGAGGCGGGGGTGACGGTCGCGGTCGAGTATTCGACGGTGAATTACAAGGATGGGCTCTGCATCGGGCCGGGCGCGGGTCTGGTCCGTAAGTATCCGCATGTGCCGGGAATCGACTTTGCCGGAACGGTCGAGGTCAGCGACGACGACCGCTACAAGCCTGGCGACAAGGTGGTCCTGACCGGCTGGCGCGTGGGCGAGGCGCATTGGGGCGGCTACGCGCAGAAGGCGCGGGTCAAGGCCGACTGGCTCGTCCCGCTGCCCGAGGGGCTCGATGCGCGGGCAGCGATGGCGGTAGGTACGGCCGGGTTCACCGCAATGCTGGCGGTGATGGCGTTGGAGGATCACGGGTTGCGCCCTGGTCATGGCGAGGTGCTGGTCACGGGTGCCGCAGGCGGCGTGGGGTCGGTGGCGACGGCCGTTCTCGCGCATCTGGGCCATCAGGTGACCGCCGTCACCGGGCGTCCCGAGCAGGAAGCTTATCTGCGCGGGCTGGGCGCGAGCCGCATCGTGCCGCGGGAAGAGTTCGCCGAGGTCACGAAGAAGCCGCTGGAGAGCGAGCAATGGGCGGGCTGCGTGGACGCGGTAGCGGGCGTAATGCTGGGTCGTGTTCTCAAGCAGATGAGTTATGGCAGTTCGGTTGCGGCGATCGGCCTTGCCGGCGGGCCGGTCATCGAGGGGGCGCTGATCACGCCCTTTATCCTGCGCGGAGTCAATCTGTTGGGGATTGACAGCGTGATGCAACCCTATGGCAACCGGCTGCGCGCCTGGGAGAGGATCGCGCGCGATTTGCCGATGGAGAAACTCGAGGCGATGATCGTGCCCGCGACGCTGAGCGATCTGCCGAGTCTGGGTGCGGAGATCCTCAGGGGGCAGGTGCGGGGCCGCGTTGTGGTGGACCTCGGCGCCTGAGGCTTGTCAATTCCCGCGCCTGACGCTAGCGATGGTGCCGGGGGGCAGGATGATAGGCAGTTCGGAACTTGCGATACGTCTGGCGCGAGACGAGGATTTTTCTGCGCTCTGGCCGATCCTTCGGGATGTGATCCGCGCCGGCGAGACCTATGCGCTTGACCCGGGCCTGACACGCGAGACAGTCCGCGATCTGTGGATGCAGAACCCGCGCGCCACCTTCGTTGCCGAACGCAACGGAGAGATCCTCGGCAGCTATATCCTCAAGACCAATCAGGCGGGTGGTGGCGCCCATGTCTGCAACTGCGGCTACATGGTGCGTGAGGCGGCGCGCGGGCAGAGGATCGCACGCGCCATGTGTCTGCATTCGCAAGACGAGGCGCGGGCCATGGGTTATCTCGCAATGCAGTTCAATTTCGTGGTCGAGACCAACCGCGGGGCCGTCGCGCTCTGGCAGTCGCTTGGCTTCGAGACCGTGGGGCGGCTGCCGCGCGCCTTTCGTCATCCCAAGGTCGGTCTGGTCGATGCGCGGGTGATGTATAAATGGCTGGGCGATTGAACCGCGGTCGCGCCGCCTGATCCTTGGACATGCCGGGGCCGGGGGCCAACCGGCGCATCGGGGTTTGCGGGACTTCATGGGACAGGCGGGCCGTCTTGGGTCCGACGGGGCGGATTTCCGAATCATCTCTGGGCGGAGTCTGGGGGAAGTGCCCAAAAACACGGGATCATTCCGGTTCTATGCGTGATCGGAGGCACTCGATACGCGCCTTCTCGCAAAATTCGCAAAAATTAGTGGGAATTTATGGCACATCTGTCATCCGAGAGAATTTAGCACATTTTGTGATTACTATAGTTATTAACACAATATGGCGTGTCTTTTTGATAAGATTTTATTTATCGTGTCAGGACACAAGCCACTTTCCCTTAATTCTCTCTAACGTCTTTGGTAAAAATCGTTGATTTGGGAGAATTTCCCGTATATCAAGAATTCACGATGAGGACGGGAAAAGAGGGGCGGCAAGACCCCGAAAACTCCCAAGTCAGGTTTCATACAGGCCCCCGCTTTCATCGAACAAAGAGATCCGGCGCGCGAGCGAGCAGACATCCCCCCAGGTGGCGCGCGCAGTCGGACACCCCGCAAGGCGGGACGAGGGCGGCGGGTTGATCAGTGGCAGCAGATCAACCCGCCGTTTCGTGTCTGAGGGGGCGGCTGATTTGAGGCGGGGGTGGAACAAGGGACCATCGGGACAGTGGGCCGGATATTCAGGGGCGAGAGCCTCCACAAGGTGGATGGAAAGGGCAGGGTATCAATCCCGGCCCTGTTTCGCCGTGTGATCGAGGCCTCCGACCCGAACTGGACAGACGGTCTTTGTCCCGAGTTGATCATCGTCTACGGCGATCACCGGCGTCGATATCTGGAGTGCTATACCATCGAGGCGATGCAAGAGGTTGATGCCAAGATCAACGCCCTGCCGCGCGGATCGATGGAGCGCAAGATGCTGCAACGGTTGTTTCATGGCCAGAGTTTTCCCACAGCGGTGGATGAAACCGGGCGGTTGGTGCTGCCTGCCAAGCTGCGCAAGAAGATCGAGCTTGAGGACGAGGCGTTTTTCATTGCTGCGGGCGATACGTTCCAGATTTGGAAACCTGAGACCTACGAGGTTGACGAACTGTCAAAAACGGAAGAATGGCTGGAGAATTTCCCTGAGGATTTTGATCCGCTCATTCTGCTGGATCAGCCAAAAGGGGCGTAAGCCATGGCCGCTGCCCCCGCCCCCGGAGACCCCGTTCCGCATATCCCCGTTCTCTTGCGCCCGTTGATCGCGGCGGTGGCGCCAGTGACGGGTATATGGCTCGACGGCACGCTCGGCGCAGGTGGTTACGCGCGCGCACTCCTCGAGGCGGGCGCAGATCAGGTCATCGGCGTGGACCGCGATCCGCGGGCTCTTGAGATGGCGCAGGATTGGGCTGTGTCCTATGCCGGGCGGTTGCGTCTGGTGAGGGGCAATTTCGCGCAGATGGACGCCTATGCAACGGATCTTGATGGCGTCGTTCTCGATCTGGGCGTCTCCTCGATGCAGTTGGACGAGGCGGAGCGCGGCTTTTCGTTCATGCGCGATGGCCCCCTCGACATGCGGATGGATCAGGAAGGGCCAGGTGCGGCCGATCTGGTCAATACGGTGTCCGAGAGCGAATTGGCTGATATTCTCTATCTTTACGGTGAGGAGCGTGCAAGTCGGCGCATCGCGCGGGCCATCGTCAAGGCACGCGAGACATCTCCGATCAGGACGACACTGCACCTCGCTGGAATCGTCGAGCGTTGTCTGCCGCGTCCAAGGCCCGGTCAGACCCACCCCGCGACACGCAGCTTTCAGGCGATCCGCATCGCGGTCAATGATGAGTATGGCGCGCTGGTTGACGGTTTGGCGGCAGCAGAGCGTGCCCTTGCGGCTGGCGGACAGTTGGCGGTGGTGACGTTTCACTCCATCGAGGATCGAATCGTCAAGCGCTTCCTGCAGAGCCACTCGGGCGGTGGTGGTAGCGGGAGCAGGCACAGGCCGCAGATCGTTCAGGACGCGCCGCAATTCAGGTTGAAATCCCGCAAGGCGATCACGCCGGATCCGCAGGAACTTTCGGAAAATCCGCGTGCGCGGAGCGCCAAGCTACGGGTAGCGGTGCGCACGGACGCGCCCGCAGGCCGAACCGATCGCGCCGCGCTCGGCATGCCACTTCTCAAGGGAGACAGATAATGCGCAGCCTCATGTTCGCGATGACAACCCTGATGGTGATCGGGCTTGCCTTTTGGGCCTATCGAGAGAATTACCGCACTCAGGAGGCGCAGACGCGAGCCGAGCGATTGCAGGTCGAGATCGGCGAAGCGCGTCAGCGCCTGCGGGTGCTCAATGCGGAATGGGCGTATCTCAACCGACCCGACCGCCTCATGGATCTGGTCGAGATCAATTTCGATCGATTGGGCCTCTTGCCGCTGCAACCACATCAGTTCGGCCGGATTGATCAGGTTGCCTATGCCGCGCCGCTCTTGCCGATCACAAATTCAGTTGATGTCTCGAACCTGGAGCAACTGCCATGATTCGAACGCCTCTGCGACCGCTGGCGCGTGTTCTTGACGCGCGCAGCCGGGGCGAGAATCCCGATGCCATCGAACGGGAGAACATCCGCTTGCGCCATGAGGAGATGAGCGACCGTGCCCGGCGTCGGGCCGAGGGACGCCTTCTGGTGCTGGCGGTGATGTTCTTTTGTGCCTTTGGCGTGATCGGCGGACGCATGGCCGTGCTGGCCCGCACCGAACCGGCCGAACCGCGCACCAGTCTTGCGGGGGCGGATATCTTTGCGCAGCGTGCCGATATCGTCGACCGTGAGGGGCGAATTCTGGCAACGAATTTCGACACCTACAGTCTGTATGCGCAACCGCAGATGATGGTGGATCCCGCCACGGCGGTTGAGAAACTGGTGGCGATCTTTCCGGATCTCGACCGCAAGCGGTTGCTGAACAACTTCACCGGTACGCGCAAGTTCCTTTGGATCAAGAGGAAAATGAGCCCCGAGCAGCAGCAGGCGGTGCATGACATTGGCGAGCCGGGACTGCTCTTTGGCCCGCGCGAGATGCGGCTTTATCCCAATGGCCGACTGGCCGCGCATGTGCTGGGGGGGGCCGGCTTCGGTCGCGAAGGGGTGCATGCCGCCGAAGTTGTCGGCGTGGCAGGTATCGAGAAATTCTATGACGAGCGGTTGCGCGACCCCGCGCGCTCGAATGAGCCGCTGGTTCTGTCGCTGGATCTCTCGGTGCAAGCCGCGATGGAACGCGTTCTGCTGGGCGGCATGAAGATCATGAACGCCAAGGGGGCCGCGGGCATCCTGATGGAGGTCAGGACGGGCGAGGTTTTGGCTGTTGCCTCACTGCCGGATTTCGACCCGAACGATCGACCCGCGCTGCCTGTGACGGGACGCCCCGATGATAGCCCTCTCTTCAACCGGGCGGTGCAGGGCGTCTATGAACTGGGAAGTACCTTCAAGGTCTTTGCGGTGGCGCAGGCGCTCGATCTGGGCCTTGTGACGCCCGACACGATCATCAACACCAAGACACCGATGACTTGGGGAAAGTTCCGGATCCACGATTTCCGCAATTACGGGCCAGAACAGACAGTCACCAACGTGATCGTCAAATCCTCGAATGTCGGAACGGCACGGATTGCCATGGAGATTGGCGGGGTTCGGCAGCGGTCGTTTCTGGAGAAGCTGGGTTTCATGGAGCAGTCACCTCTTGAGATCACCGAGGCAGCAGGCAGCAAGCCGCTCGTGCCAGCAAAATGGTCCGAGCTTTCGACCATGACGATTTCCTATGGTCATGGGCTCTCGATCAGCCCGATGCATCTGGCCGCGGCTTATGCCACACTCGTAAACGGCGGTCGGCGCGTCACGCCAACGCTGGTGCATGACCGCAGTCATGGGCCGGGGGATCGGGTGATTTCAGAGCAGACCTCCGCCGCCATGCGCAAGATGCTGCGCGAGGTGGTGAGCCACGGCACGGCGAGCCTTGGCGAGGTGCCGGGCTATGCGGTTGGCGGCAAGACGGGCACCGCAGACAAGCCCCGGATCAACGGCAAGGGCTACGAGAAGGAGAAGGTGCTCTCCACGTTCGCCAGCATCTTCCCGTCGTATGACCCGAAATATGTGCTGGTGGTTTCGCTTGACGAACCGGTCGAAACCTCTGGCGACGAGCCGCGCCGCACCGCTGGCTGGACCGCCGTGCCGGTTGGTGCCGAGATCATCCGTCGCGTCGCCCCTTTGCTGGGACTCAGACCTGAGATTGAACCCGGGGAACTGGCTGTTATAACGCAGGCATCCAATTGAACCGGGGCAGGATATCAGGGTGGGGCACATCAGATCGTTGGCAGAACTTGGTCTCACGGCGCAGGGCGGTCGGCACGCACAGGTAAGCGGGCTTGCCGTTGACAGCCGCGAGGTTCGCAAGGGCTATCTCTTCGCGGCACTTCCCGGCACAAGACAGCATGGCGCGGATTTCATTGTCTATGCCTTGCGGCAAGGGGCGGCGGCGGTTCTGACGGACGTTGAGGGCCTTCGGATCGCGCGCGAGGAACTCGAAGATAGCGAGGCAGCACTGATCGTTGCCGAGGATCCGCGTCAGACGCTGGCCTATACCGCCGCATTGTGGTTTGGCGCACAGCCCGAAACCATGGTGGCCGTCACCGGCACAAACGGCAAGACATCGGTGGCCACCTTTACCAGACAGATCTGGGAACGACTGATGTTTGATGCGGTCAATCTTGGAACAACCGGGGTCGAGGGCGCCTATAGCGCGCCGCTGCACCATACGACGCCAGAACCGATCACCCTTCACCGCCTCTTGGCGCGCTGCGAGGCGGCCGGTGTGACACATGCAGCGATGGAAGCCTCTTCGCATGGCTTGGTGCAACGGCGGCTCGATGGCGTGCGGCTGATGGCTGCGGGATTTACCAATTTCACCCAAGATCATCTGGATTATCACGCAACGTTTGAAGAGTATTTCTCTGCCAAGGCGGGGCTGTTTTCCCGGGTGCTGCCCGAAGACGGCGTCGCCGTGATCAATATTGACGATCCGCGAGGCGGCGATATGGCGGCCATCGCGGCGGCACGCGGCCAGGATCTGATTTCCGTCGGGCGCAAACCGGGGGCGGATTTGCATCTCTTGGCTCAGCGCCCGGATGCCACGGGTCAAATCATGCGCTTTGCCTGGGAGGACCGGGTGCATCAGGTGAGGTTACATCTGATTGGCGGGTTTCAGGCCGAGAACGTGCTGCTGGCGGCCGGTCTGGTGATTGGGACCGGCTCGGATCCCGATCGCGTATTTGAAACGCTGGGTGCGATGCAGACCGTGCGTGGGCGGATGCAGCTTGCGGCACAACGCGAGAATGGGGCCGCGATCTTTGTCGATTATGCCCATACGCCGGATGCGGTGAGCACCGCGATCCGCGCGCTGCGCCCGCATGTGATGGGCCGCCTCATCGCCATCGTGGGCGCGGGCGGCGATCGAGACCGGTCCAAGCGCCCGCTGATGGGGCAGGCAGCCGCGGCTCATGCCGATTTCGTCATCGTGACCGATGACAACCCGCGCTCGGAGGATCCGGCGGCCATCCGCGCGGCGGTACTGGCGGGCTGTCCGGGCGCTGTGGAGGTCGCTGATCGCGCCGAAGCGATCCTTCGCGGCGCGGACATGCTTGGACCTGGCGATGCGCTGCTGGTCTGCGGCAAGGGGCATGAGACCGGGCAGACGGTGGGCGACGACGTGCTCCCCTTTGACGATGCCGAACAGGCGAGCCTTGCCGTGTCCGTCCTGGATGGAGGGCGGGTATGACACTCTGGTCTGCGCAAGAGGCTGCCGCCGCCACCGGCGGGCGCGCAACAGGAAACTGGCAGGCCAATGGTGTGTCCATCGACACCCGTAGCCTGCAACCTGGGGATTTGTTCGTTGCGCTCAGCGCTGTTCGTGACGGGCACGACTTCGTGGCACAAGCGATTGCGAAAGGTGCCGCGGCAGCCCTGGTGAACCGGGTTCCCGAGGGGGTGGATCCAGAGGCGCCTCTGCTGATCGTCCCGGATGTTCTGGCCGGTCTGGAAGCCCTTGGTCGGGCGGGACGGGAGCGTTGCTCTGCGCGGGTCGTGGCGGTGACAGGCTCGGTCGGAAAGACCTCGACCAAGGAGATGCTGCGCGCGGTGCTCGGTGCGCAGGGCCGGGCACATGCGGCTGAGGCCAGTTACAATAATCATTGGGGTGTGCCGCTCACGCTGGCGCGGATGCCGGTTGAGACAGAGTTTGCCGTCATTGAGATCGGCATGAACCATCCCGGTGAGATTGCGCCGCTCGCGCGGATGGCACGGCCGCATGTGGCGCTGATCACGACGGTGGCCGCCGCCCATCTTGAGGCGTTCGAGAACATCGAGGGAATTGCCCGAGAGAAGGCCAGCATCTTCGACGGGCTCGAACCGGGTGGGGTGGCTCTGATCAATGCCGATCTTGAGGTCACACCGCTTCTGCGCGCGATTGCCGAGCAGCGATCCGCAAGGGTGATCAGCTTTGGGTCCGCATCGAGTGCGCATCACCGTCTCATCAAGGTCGAATTGCACGACAGGGTCACCGTGGCGCATGCCCGTGCCTGGCGCACGCCGCTCGTTTACAAGGTCGGCGTGCCTGGGCGGCATTTCGCGATGAATGCGCTTGCGGTTCTGGCCGTGGTGCGTGTTCTCGGGCTCGACCGCGCCGTTGCCATAGCGGATCTGGCGAGCTGGGCGCCGCCTGCGGGCCGTGGCACGCGTGAGGAGTTGGTTCTTGATCTGGCGAATGACGGGATCAGCATCGATCTGATTGACGACGCCTTCAATGCAAATCCTGCCTCGATGGCCGCCGCGCTTGAGGTTCTCGCCGCCGCACGACCGCGCGACGGGGTTGGGCGCGTCTCGAAGGGTCGGCGCATTGCCATTCTGGGGGACATGCTGGAGCTGGGCGTTGGCGAAGAGGCGCTTCATGCGGGATTGGCCGATTTGCCGGGCATCCTCTCGATAGACGAGATTCATTGCGTCGGTCCCCGGATGCGCTCGCTTTGGGAGGCGCTGCCGGAGGTCCAACGCGGCAAGTGGACGGAAACGCCGCAGGATCTGGCCGATCAGGCGCATCGTCTGATAGACGCGGGCGATGTTGTGCTGGTCAAGGGCTCCAAGGGGAGCCGGGTCAGCCTGGTGGTTGATGCTCTGCGGCGCGCGGCCCGCAGTGCCGAGAAAGGAATTGGTTAGATGCTCTATTGGCTGACGGCGCTGTCTGATGGTGGCGATGTCTTCAACCTGTTCCGTTACATCACATTTCGCGCGGGCGGGGCGTTCATGACGGCGCTCGTTTTCGGCTTTCTGTTTGGTCCACCCCTCATACTGGTGCTCCGCAAACGGCAAGGCAAGGGACAACCCATTCGCAGTGACGGGCCGGAAGGACACTTTGCCAAGGCCGGAACACCGACGATGGGGGGGCTCCTGATCGTTGGAGCGCTTCTGACATCGACGCTGCTTTGGGCGCGGCTCGATAATCCCTATGTCTGGCTGGTGCTTTTCGTCACCATGGGGTTCGGTCTCATCGGTTTTGCCGACGATTACGCGAAGGTGTCAAAGGGCAATGTCAAAGGTGTGCCGGGGCGCGTGCGGCTGGGTCTTGGCTTTGCCATCGCGATCATCGCGGCCTATTGGGCCAGCGCAAATCACCCCGCCGATTTGCAATATCAGCTCGCCTTGCCGGTTTTCAAGGATGTGCTGGTCAATCTTGGTGTCTTCTTCATCCCCTTCGCGATGATCGTGATCGTGGGTGCGGCCAATGCGGTGAACCTCACCGATGGTCTTGACGGCCTTGCGATCATGCCGGTGATGATTGCATCGGGGGCCTTGGGGGTGATCGCCTACACCGTCGGGAGAACCGATTTCACCGATTATCTCGGCCTGCATTATGTGCCGGGCACGGGCGAAATCCTGATCTTTGTCGCGGGTTTGGTCGGCGGTGGCTTGGGCTTTCTCTGGTATAACGCACCCCCTGCGGCGGTGTTCATGGGCGATACTGGCAGTCTCGCCCTGGGCGGCGCACTGGGGGCGATAGCGGTCGCAACCAAACACGAGTTGGTGCTGGGTATCGTCGGCGGGCTGTTCGTGGTGGAGGCCCTGTCGGTCATCATTCAAGTGCTCTATTTCAAGCGCACCGGCAAGCGCGTGTTTCTGATGGCCCCGATTCACCATCACTATGAAAAGAAGGGATGGGCAGAGCCGCAAATCGTGATCCGGTTCTGGATCATCGCCCTCATTTTGGCGATGATCGGGCTGGCGACGTTGAAGCTGCGGTGATGACAGGCTCCCCGGTCAGCGACACCGCAGCAATGATTTCCGGGATGCGGCCGGTGCTCGACGACGACCTCTATCATTTCTGCGCGCTGCCGGGGCGGTCGGATCCGGCAATTGCCGAGGCGCTGGCCATCTTTCGGGAGGACGAGGGTCTGTCGCTGATCCTTTCCGAGCGCGCGGCGCAGCGGCTCGGGCTGCCGCGGGAGATGCCGATGCGGCGCATCACGCTCACCGTAATGTCCGCACTCGACGGTATCGGCCTGACGGCTGCCGTGGCAGGCGTTCTCGCAAGAGAGGGTATTCCGTGCAATATGGTTGCCGCCTATCATCACGACCACGTCTTTGTCCCGGCGCATTTGGCCGGGTGCGCGCTCGCGCTGCTGCAAGACCTCGCCGGATCGGCGCAAGGAGGAACATGGGATGATACCGGTCAGAGGGGTTGAGGGCGCGTGCGTGGCCGTGCTTGGGCTGGGGCGCTCGGGCCTGTCGGCGGCGCGGGCGCTGCGGGCGGGTGGCGCGGTGCCACTCTGCTTTGACGACAGCGAGGGGGCACGCAGTGCAGCAGAATCCGAAGGCTTTGCGGTTGCGGATCTGAGCCGCGCTGGCGCATTCGCAAACGTGGCTTCTCTGATCGTGAGCCCCGGCATTCCGCATCTCTATCCTGCACCGCATCGCGTGATCGTGGCCGCGCAAGAGGCGGGCGTGCCGGTGGACAACGATATCGGGCTGTTCTTTCGTTCGCTGGCCACGGTCGACTGGCACGGCTTTGACGTCGCCCCGAGGGTTATCGCGGTCACAGGCAGCAATGGAAAATCCACCACCTCTGCCCTTGTGCACCATGTGTTGCAAACGGCAGGGCGAGAGTCACAGCTGGCGGGCAACATCGGTCGCGGCGTACTCGACATCGAACCGCCCGGCGATGGCGGCGTTGTGGTGCTTGAGCTGTCGAGCTATCAGACCGATCTTGCTCGAGCCCTGACGCCAGATATGGCCGTTTTTACAAACTTCTCGCCCGATCATTTGGACCGTCACGCAGGTTTGGGAGGGTATTTTGCCGCCAAGCGCCGGCTCTTCGCCGAGGGTGGGCCGGACCGGGCCATCATCGGAGTGGACGAGGCCGAGGGGCGCTACCTCGCTGGCCAGATGGCCGAGGGGCGTGGCGATGACCGGGTGATCCGCATATCGGTTTCGCGCAAGCTCTCGGGGACCGGTTGGGCGGTCTTTGCCAACAAGGGATTTCTCAGCGAAAACCGGCAAGGCAAGCAGGTGGCATCGATCGATCTGCGCGCAATCGCAGGCTTGCCGGGTCGTCACAATCATCAGAACGCCTGCGCTGCCTATGCCGCCTGCCGCACGATAGGCCTTGCACCGCGGGTCATCGAGCAGGGCTTTCTCAGCTTCGAGGGGCTGCCGCATCGCAGTCAGACCATCGCCCAAAAAGACGGGGTTCGCTACGTCAATGACAGCAAGGCCACCAATGTGGACAGCGCGGTTCAGGCGCTCTTGGCGTTTCAGAATATCCGCTGGATCTGTGGAGGTCTCGAGAAAGAGGGTGGTTTGACAGGTCTTAAACCCGGCCTCGAGCATGTGATCAAGGCTTATGTGATCGGGCGCGAGGCGGCCCAGTTTGCCCTTGGTCTCGAAGGGGTCGAGGCAGAGATTTGCACCACGATGGCGCGCGCTGTGGACCGCGCGATGGCTGAGGCTGCTGCGGGAGATGTCGTGCTGCTCGCCCCTGCGGCGGCGAGTTTCGACCAATATGACAATTTCGAGCGGCGCGGCGAGGATTTCATGGCCGAGGTGAAGGCGCGGCTATAGGGCGGTATTTTGGGTATTTCTCCCAAGAAGAAACTCCAAGCTCGGTTTCTTCTTGGGGGAAATACCCATTTGCAACGGTCAGGCCCGCGCTGCGATCGCCTGTCCGGCGGATTGGCCCGACGACCACGCCCATTGGAAGTTGTAGCCGCCAAGCCAGCCGGTGACGTCGACCGCTTCGCCGATCGCGTAAAGTCCGGGGAGATGACGTGACTCCATGGTTTTCGAGGACAGCCCGTCGGGCGCGATGCCGCCAAGCGTCACCTCGGCAGTGCGATAGCCTTCGGTGCCGGTGGGTTTGAGCGACCAGGCACGCAAAGTATCGGAGAGTTGCGCAAGGCGGGTATCTGACTGGTCCGCAAGATTGCCGCGCAGGTCAAGATGCGAGGCAAGGTGGCGCACCAGCTTTGCAGGCAGGTGGCCGGCAAGTTCGGTGGTGAGATTGCGACGACCTTCGTTCTGGCGTCGCGCCCGCAGGGCGTCAAGGAGTTCACCTCTGGGATCGAGGTCAAGGGTGATTGGCAGGCCCTCTCGCCAAAACGAGGAAATCTGCAGGATCGCAGGGCCGGAAAGACCGCGATGCGTGAACAGTGCGGCCTCTTCAAAGGAGGTTCCGGCGCAGGTCGCGCGCACCGGAAGGGCGGTGCCGGAGAGATCCGCGAAAGGTTGGTCGGAAAAGGTGAGCGGCACGAGGGCCGGGCGGGTCTCGGTGAGTTGATGCCCGAACCGCAGGGCAATATCGTAGGCAAGGCCAGTGGCCCCCATCTTTGGGATCGATTTTCCGCCCGTGGCCAGTACGAGATTGCGGGCCATGATCCGGCGAGTCCGGCCTTCACGCTCCAAAGTGGCCTGAAAATGGTTTCCGTCATGGTCAAGATCACGCAGATGGGTGGAGAGCCAGAGATCGGCCCCGACGCTGCGCAGTTCCGTGACCAACATGTCCACGACTTGCGTGGCGCGCCCGTCACAAAAGAGCTGCCCGAGGGTCTTTTCATGCCAGGTGATGCCGTAGCGGTCGATCAGGGCGATGAAATCCCGCTCTGTGTAGCGCGAGAGCGCCGATTTGAAGAAATGAGGATTGGTGGATATGAACTTCTCTGAATCCATCTGAAGATTGGTGAAATTACAGCGTCCACCACCCGAAATCCGGATCTTTTCTCCGGGGGCGGACGCATGGTCAATGACCACGGTGTCAGGTCCGGCTTGAGCCGCGCACATCATGCCCGCGGCCCCGGCACCGAGAATGAGAGTCTTGCACGCCACGGTCATGGGGTCGTGAGAGATGCGAAAAGTCGGCCAATGGCAAGGGGTTTGCGCTGGCAATAAGGAGAAAATGGAGGTAGAGTTTGACCCAGACCCCGAAAAGGGGCGCAAGGTGCATGAGGCGGCAGGAAAATGACGGAAATGGTCTATGGGGCAGTGCCCCTGCGGGACGCTGAGCCCGTTATCCCGAAATGGTGGCGCACCATCGACAAATGGTCATTCACCTGCGTGTTGATCCTGTCGTGCATCGGTATTCTGCTGGGTCTTGCGGCCTCGCCGCCCCTGGCCGAAAAGAACGGATTTCCGGCCTTTCACTATGTCCAGCGGCAGGCGCTGTTCGGCGGCGTGGCGCTTCTGGTGATGGTTCTGGTGTCGATGATGCGGCCCGATGTGGTGCGGCGCCTCGCGGTGCTGGGATTTATGGGTGCGTTCGTCGCGCTGGTGCTCCTGCCGGTGTTTGGAACGGATTTCGGCAAGGGTGCAATACGTTGGTACAGTTTGGGATTTGCCAGCGTCCAGCCGTCGGAGTTTCTCAAGCCCACCTTTGTGGTGATGGCGGCCTGGATGATGGCGGCAAGCCAGCAGATTAATGGTCCACCGGGGCTGAGTTGGTCCTTTGTACTGGCGATGATCATCCTCGGATTTCTGGCGGCGCAGCCTGATTTCGGGCAGGCGGCGCTGGTGCTCTTCGCCTGGGGCGTGATGTATTTCGTGGCCGGAGCGCCCTTGGCGCTGTTGCTGATCATGGCGGGGGGGGTGCTTCTCACCGGGTCCTTTGCCTACTCGAATTCCGAACATTTTGCCCGCCGGATTGACGGATTCCTGAGCCCTGATGTGGATCCTACCACGCAACTCGGGTTTGCGACCAATGCGATTCGCGAGGGCGGCTTCTTTGGCGTCGGCGTCGGCGAGGGACAGGTTAAATGGAGTCTGCCCGATGCGCATACCGATTTCATCATCGCGGTGGCGGCAGAGGAATATGGTCTCGTGTTGGTGCTCTGCATCATTGCGCTTTACGCGGGAATCGTCGTGCGTTCGCTCATTCGTTTGATGCGGGAGCGAGATCCGTTCATCCGGCTGGCGGGCACCGGGCTCACCGCGATCATCGGCGCGCAGGCGATGATCAACATGGGTGTGGCCGTGCGGCTCTTGCCTGCCAAGGGCATGACCCTGCCCTTCGTGAGTTATGGCGGCTCCTCGGTGGTGGCCGGGGGCCTTGCCGTCGGGATGCTGCTGGCGTTCACCCGCACGAGACCGCAGGGCGAGATTGGTGATATCCTGCGGGGGCGGCGGTGACTGGGCCGCAACCCCTTCTGATCATCGCGGCGGGAGGCACTGGCGGGCACATGTTTCCGGCGCAGGCGTTGGCCGAAGTGATGTTGCGCCGGGGCTGGCGGGTAAGGTTGAGCACGGATGCGCGCGGGGCGCGCTATGTTGGCGGATTTCCCCATTCGGTCGAGATCGATCAGGTGGCGAGCGCCACCTTCGCGCGTGGAGGGCCGCTGCAAAGGGCGTTGGTGCCGTTTCGCGTCGCGGGAGGCGTGATCGGTGCGACACTTCGGATGTTTCGCGACAGGCCGGATGTTGTGATTGGCTTTGGTGGTTATCCGAGCATACCGGCACTTGCGGCGGCATGGCTATTGCGACTTCCGCGCATGGTGCACGAGCAGAACGGCGTCCTGGGCCGGGTCAACCAGATTTTCTCAAAGCATGTCGATATGGTGGCTTGCGGCATCTGGCCCACGGTCCTGCCTGAAGGCGTAAAGAGCGTTCATGTTGGCAACCCGGTGCGCGCCTCGATCAAAGAGCGCGCGGGTGCGGGTTATATCCCGCCCGGCGACTATCCGATGTCAGTGCTGGTCATTGGCGGCTCGCAGGGGGCGCGCATCCTGAGCGATGTTGTGCCGCCCGCGATTGCCGCTTTGCCCGAGGGGGTGCTTCGGAACATTCGCGTCAGCCATCAGGCGCGCGAGGAAGATGCACCCCGGGTTGCAAAATATTATGCAGAAGCGGGAGTTGACGCCGATGTTCAGCCCTTCTTCCGCGATATTCCGCGCCGCATGTCCGAGGCGCAATTGGTGATCAGCCGGGCTGGGGCGTCGAGCCTTGCCGACATCGCGATGATCGGACGCCCCGCGATCCTGATTCCCTATGCAGCCGCAGCAGGAGATCATCAGAGTGCCAATGCGCGTGGGCTCGTGGCGGCTGGAGGCGCGATCCTGATCCCCGAATCGCGGCTTCAGGTGAGCGTCCTGACAGAGCAGATCACCGCCGTTCTGGGGGATACGAAGGGTGCCACAATGATGGCACAGGCCGCCTTTGCGCAGGCCATGCCGGAAGCGCCGCAAAATCTGGCCAAGATGGTCGAAGACCTGGCAATCAAGGGAAAGAAACGATGAGCGCTGCAACCAAGTTGCCCACGGATGTGGGCCCCATTCATTTCGTGGGCATCGGCGGCATCGGCATGTCGGGCATTGCGGAAGTGTTGATGAATCACGGCTACACGGTGCAGGGGTCGGACCTGAAGGGCACCCCGATCACCGCGCGGCTGGAAGCGATGGGAGCGAGAGTGTTCGAGGGGCAGCGGGCGGAGAATCTCGAGGGGGCCGAGGTGGTGGTGATCTCCTCGGCGATCAAGCCGGGAAACGCCGAGCTTGACGAGGCGCGGCGTCAGGGGCTGCCAGTGGTGCGCCGGGCCGAGATGCTGGCAGAGTTGATGCGGCTCAAATCGAACATCGCGGTGGCGGGCACCCATGGCAAGACGACAACCACGACGCTGGTCGCGGAATTGCTGGTCAAAGGCGGCATTGACCCGACGGTGATCAATGGCGGGGTCATCCACGCCTATGGCAGCAATGCGCGCATGGGGCAGGGTGAATGGATGGTGGTCGAGGCCGACGAGAGCGACGGCACCTTCAACAGGTTGCCTGCGACCATCGCGATTGTCACCAACATCGACCCCGAACACATGGAGCATTGGGGCACGATCGAGAACCTGCGGCAGGGGTTTTACGATTTCGTCAGCAATATTCCATTCTACGGGCTTGCGGTTTGCTGCACCGATCATCCGGAGGTGCAGGCGCTGGTCGGCCGCATCACCGACCGGCGTGTTCTGACCTATGGGTTCAACACTCAGGCCGATGTGCGGGCGGTCAACCTTTGCTATCGGCGGGGCGAGGCGCAGTTTGACATCGCGTTGCAAGCCGAGGGCAAGATGATCGAAGGGTGCACTCTGCCGATGCCGGGCGAACACAATGTCAGCAATGCTCTGGCGGCTGTGGCTGTGGCGCGGCATCTCGGCCTCAAGGCCGATCAGATCCGCGAGGCATTGGCCAGTTTCGGCGGGGTCAACCGCCGCTTCACCCGTGTGGGCGAGGTCGGTGGCGTGACCATCATCGACGATTATGGTCATCACCCGGTCGAGATCGCCGCTGTTTTGCGCGCGGCCCGGCAGGCGTGTGACGGGCGGGTGATCGCGGTTCATCAGCCGCATCGCTATACGCGGCTCTCGAACCTCTTTGAGGAGTTCTGCGGCTGCTTCAATGAGGCCGATGTGGTTGCAATCGCCGATGTCTATGCTGCGGGGGAACTCCCCATCGCAGGGGCAACGCGCGATGATCTGGTCGCCGGTCTCATTCGCCATGGCCACCGACATGCCCTTACCATCCGGGACGAGGACGATCTGGAGAGACTCGTGCGCGCAGAGGCGGGCCCCGGCGACATGGTGGTGTGTCTGGGGGCCGGCACGATCAGTGCCTGGGCCAATGCCCTGCCCGGGCGGTTGAAAGGGTAGGATGCATGACCGACGCCTCGACATCCCGCAACACTCCGGCACTGCGGTTTGAACCCTGGGTCGGGATCGCAGCATCAGGAGGTCTGATATGACGTTCTCGCTCGTTCTGGCTTGTTTTTGGGCGGTCGTGGCCAATCTTCTTGCCATGATCCCGAGCAGAGACAATCACTGGCGTCGCGCCTACATGCTGATTGCTGTGGGTGTGCCGATCCTTGGCTACGTCACTTGGCAGAATGGGCCCTGGATCGGGTTGCTCGTTCTGGCGGGGGGGATGAGTGTGCTTCGCTGGCCGGTGATTTATCTCGGGCGATGGCTGAGGCGTCGGCTGGGCTGAGGCTGTGCAGGGCGGGATGCAAGAGAACGGTTGCACCCGACTTGCGTTCAAAGGCCGATAGCGCAATCTGTGCGTCCTCGCTCAGAAGCCAGAGCGCGGTGTCAATCAGAATGAGCTGCGGTTTGCCAAGCAGGAGCCGCGCAAGGCTGAGCGCGCACCGCTCTGCAGAGGAAAGGTTGCGCCCGCCTTCCGAGATGATCCCATCCAGACCGCCAATACGATCAAGCAGCGGTGCAAGTCCGGCTTTCCCGCAGGCTCTGATGAGTCGGGCATCTTCCGGTGTTCGTGTCAAACCAAGTGCAAGATTGCGCCGCAGCGACCCCCTGAGCACAACCGGTGTCGCGCTCAGGCGTTGCACGCCCCGGCGCAGGCTGCCGCGGCTGAGATCGGTCAGGCAGAAGCCCGAGAGCATGATCCGCGCCGGGGCGACATTTTCCAGACCACAAAGCGTTGAGAACACGTGATCTGCTGCTTCAGCTGAACATGGCAATGTCAGCCGCGTGCCCGCTGGAAGATCGAATGAAAGGGGTTTGCCCGTCCGGAGTGGCAGATCGCGGATCATGACAGAGACAGCGCCCTTTGGCAGTTTGACCATCTGCTCGTAGAGTGCGCGTTGCGGTCGGTTCAGCGCCGCTCTGCACTTCTCGCGGGCTGTCAGATAGGCCGCGCGAATGTTCCAGACACTTGCCAGATCGCGCATCGGCGAGAGGACGAGGCCAAGCGCTGCCAAAGCCCCGGCAATAGATCCGGTGTCGGCTCCGGTGCTCGCGCCCGCCATCAAAATCGCCGCCGCCCCCAAACCCGCTGCCGCATCGGGCAGAGCCTTGAGCGATTCGGCAAAGGTGAGACGCGCAAGCCCGGCGCGGATCATCTGGTTGGTGCGTCTGCGCAGGTTGCGCAGCTCCGCCGGGCGTTGTCCGAGACGGTCGAGATCGGGTGCCAGCGGCATACGTTCTGCCATATCTGCGGCGATCCGGGCGCGGTGGGCGCGCAGGCGGAAATGGTATGGAGCAAGGCGTGGACCCGCCCAAGCCAGAATCCCAACTGTGAGGCCGAGAATCGGCGCTGCCGCAAGGGCAAAGGCCGGGTCGAGCAACCAGAGCACAAGACAGGCCGAGGGGATCATCACCGCCCCGGCGATCAGTCGCGGCAGGCCGAGCCCTGGCCAGTTACGAAAGGCGGTCATGTCGCCGACAAATCGCAGGCTCATGTATCCACTGCGCCGGTCAGCAACGGCGCTTGCCGGCATCCCTGCTGCATGTTCGAGCAAGGCGAGGCGAATTGCCAGAGCAAATCTCTGTCCCAACCGCTCACCTGCGCGTCGTGCCGCGACGCGTGTTCCTGCGATGATCAGTCCTGCGCCACTTAGCAGTGCAAGCAGACCGAGCGGCAATGCTTGGCCGGACTGCAGCGCCTCAAAGAGGCCACGCGTTGCAAAGGCAGTTGCCGCAGCCGCCATTCCTTGGGCCAGCGTCAACATCGAGACTTGCATCAGGCTCCAAATGCGGCCGGACTCGAGAAGGCGCGGGAACCGCATCACGCGGCACGCTCAAGCCTGGCACGGGCGCGCAGGGCAAAGCCTGCTGCCTCCGCCGGATCTGCAAGGTCAGATTTGCGCAGCACTGGCACTCCGGTTGCTGCCGAGGCCTCGGCACTGGCCATCGGCGAGCAACTGACAAGACCGGTCAGCGCATTTGGCCGCAGCCTGAATTGTGCCAGATGCGCCACGCCACCTGCTGCCGCCACGGCATCTCCACAGGCAAAGATCAGGCCGGATATCAGATGCCCGAACCACGGATCGGCGACGAGCGCTGCGGTTTCCCGCTGGAATATGCCATCAGCCACTTCCATGACCGCAATATCGCATGTCGCCTCGTCTGCCGCGTCGAGCAGCGTGGCGATCCCGGCCTTGATCCGGCTGAGGGGTTGCAGATAGGTGCTGACCATCCCGGCATCGGTGAAATCTCCCACAAAGTGCGCGCCGCTGTCGCTATACTCATTGTAGTCGCCAAATGCCCCCGTGCCCGTCGCCTTGAGTGCGGCAACGCGGTAGCCCGCACGGCGAAGGCCGAGAACCAGCTGAGCGGTTGCGAGTGTCTTGCCAGAGTTCATTGAGGTCCCAACCACAGCGATGACCGGCGGACGGGAGCGGCTCGGTCGTGGTCTCAGCGCGAAATCGGCAAGGTTTATGGTGCGGCCGGCCTTGTCGAGCAGGCGCGCTGCTGGCATCAGCCGGGTCGCGGGCTTGATGCGCTCGTTGCGGGCCACCATCCGCCCGATACAGCCGCCGCCCGCCAAGAGATCGGCCCCTTCGGCGCTGATCTCGGCCAGACCTTCGAACTGATCAGGGGCATAGCGTGCGCCACAGGCCAGCACCACGGCGTCGCCGGGAAAAATCAGCGAGGGTCGTCCACAGGGGAGTTGCACGCGCAGGTGCTGGCCAAGTTTCTCGACATGGGCAAGGATCAGGTCGCCAGAGCGGGCCGCAGAAAAATCGCGATCGCTGCCCGCGATCCGTGACCGCTCCACCCGTCGTGTGGTGAACGTCCACTTGGCGTGGTCGAGTGTGTGTGCAAGTTTCATGGGAGGTCTCCTGAGAGGTTGGGGTCAGAGGAACATTTTGTCGGGGCTCGAGTCCATGACGAGGGTAGCAAGATCGTATCTGGTGATCGCCTCGACGACGTCATGCACGCAGCCCGGCAATTCGATCAGTTTGGCGCAGGGCGCAATGCCTGCTGCGCAGGCGGCGGTCTTGAATGCGCTAAGGTAGCAGTGGGCGCGTGCCAAGCGGGTCAATCCCTGTCCAGCATCGAGCATGGGCACCTGGCGCAGGGAGTCATCGCGCTCAGTGTCATGTGTGCCTATATAAAGAGTGAGTGGTAGCCGAAGAAAGGTCTCCAGTCCGATCGCATGGCGGTTTACCCACTTGAGGTCTTGTACGCCCTTGCCCGCAGCCAGACCATAGGGATAGGGCATGGATCGATCTGGCAGGCAATACCACCCCGCTGCGGCCAAGTGGAGGGCCGACACGCGATGTGGATAAAGCATCGCAGCGCGGTGCGCGAGCTGTGCCCCCCCCGAATGACCAAAGATATCCACTGGCCCGGCCAGGTCCGGGTCTCGGGTCGCGAGGTAGTTGAGCAATTCGAGAAGCGCCTGATCGGGCCGGGCGGTCTTGGTCGGGCGTTGAAAGACGGGCCAGTCCTGCTTGTTGAAATGAGGCACGATCACGCAGCGTCCGGTGCGTTGCGCCTGAGAGGCAAAATACCGCGCCAGCGTGTCGGCATTGCGTGAAATGCCGTGCAAGACCAAGAGTGGCGGCGACTCGACGCGCCAGTCAGGGTAAAGGATCTCCGCACTAAGCCGTCCAGCGGCACAGCAGACGGTGATCCGTTCCGTACGCACGTGATCGTTGTCTGGCAGTATGGACGCGTCTTTCATTGGGTCTCTCCCTGAGATGGCATTCAGTAAAGAGGCAACGAGAGAGCGACGGACATATTCCCGGCTCGAGGTGAAAAACTGGCCTTCCCCCGACGGATGCGCGGAAAGGCGCCGAATTCAGTAGGTTGCGGAACCCTGACTTGGGGGTGTGCCGGGGCAGGCTTCTCCAAGGTTGAGAATGCCATAGCCAAAGATTTCATCACGCCCCTTCGAGCCCAGATCGCGGGCTGTCTCTGCCATCGCGGCGCGGATCTCGGAAGGGGTCATCTCGGGATGGGTTTGTCGCCAGAGGGCGGCAGCGGCGGTGACAAAGGGGGCAGCAAAGGAGGTGCCGGTCTTCCATCGAGCGCCCTTGACCGAAGCGGCGGTCCATACCTCGACACCTTGCGCGGCCAGTTCCACATATTGTCCGCGTCCGGCCCGCCGATAGGGTTTGCCGGTGCGGTCGACCGCTGTCACCGCGATCACGCTGTCATAAGCCGCGGGATAGGCCGGCGGGGCGTTCGGACCGCCATTGCCTGCCGCCGCAACGACGATGATACCGCGTTGCGCATCGAGTTCGGCCAGTGTGCGCTCCAACACGTCATTGGGTGGCCCGGCGAGGCTGAGATTGATAACCTGCGCCCCGCCTCGCGAAAGCTCGTCGAGGGCGCGCACCAGCGTGAACGCGTCAGCGCGTTCATCGCCAGCCGACTTGTGAAAGGCATCCACAGCGAGCAGCGGCAGACCGGGTAGCAGCCCAGGAGACCGCGAATCCGGGTTGCCAACAAGAAGAGCGGCAACGGCGGTGCCGTGAAGCGAATCCGAGGCAATGTAATCTTCCGGAGCAACACGGGTCACTTTGATGTCTGCCCCGGCGAGCGCCTCGTGGTCTGGATTGAGCCCGGTGTCAATCATGCCAAGCGTGACCGGCGCTCCACATCCCATGGGTCCGATGTCCTGCGGCCAGCCGATCATGGAAAGGCCCGCACATTGCTGACCTTCGCAGGACCGCGGCATCGTTGGGGCAGGGTCGATCTGATCCGCGCTCGTGCGATAATAGTGATTGAGATCTGCAACCTCGCCCGTCGACAACGCCTGCACCGCGATGCGGGCATCCTCGAGTGTCGTGCCCTTGGGCACGAAAAAACGCTGTGCAGTCGTGGCGAGGCTGCGCAGATCGACCGATTCGATCAGGGTGTAACCCTGAGCTATCAGCGCGGCAGTGTCCTCTGCGCTAAGGTCTCGAGTGATGATTTCGCTGGAAACAGCGAGAGGGCGCTGGATTGGCGCGGGCGCTGTCGCGACGCGCCGCGGCGCAGGTTGAGTGCGAAACAGACCGCGAAGGACTCCGCGAATCTCGTTCAGACTGCGACCTTCCCTGTTGCCGCTCTGTGCTCCGGTGTCACGTCCATCAGAGGGGCTGCTGCTATCGCTATCGCTATCGCCATCATCTCCATTGTCTCCATCATCACCACTATCCCCTTCATCGGCCCAGGCCATCCCCATGCGCAAGCCAGAGTCAGCGCCGATCTTCAGCAGCGGCAAGGCTGTGATGAGGATCAGTAGAAGGGCTGAGATTACAAGGCGCAAAAGATTTTTCTCCTCTTGTCCCTATTGCAAGACATACCATTTAGCCGATAACGGACAAGTCGGTGTTGTATTCCGGCCCGCAACACGAAATCTCGGAGGCCGGGCATTGGTTCAGGATAGCTTTACAGAAGATGTGGTGGCTCTGCTACCCAATCTCAAACGATTTGCCCTGTCGCTCTGCCGGCGAGGCGATATTGCGGATGATCTTGTGCAGATAACCGCCGAACGTGCCTTTCGGGCACGAGACCGCTTTGATCCTGCAACGCGCCTTGAGGCTTGGCTCTTTCGTATTCTGCGCAATGCCTGGATCGACATGATCCGACGCGACAAGACACGCGGAGAGCTGGTGGATATCCACGAAAGTCCGCAACCCGATCCGGTGGACAGCGCCGCGCAGGCTGATGATCGTCTCATGGTGCAGGTGGTGCAGGCCGCGATGACGCGACTACCGGAAGATCAGCGCATCGTGCTGCATCTCGTCTGTGTCGAGGGTCTCAGCTATGCCGAGACTGCCGCGACGCTCGACATCCCGCCTGGCACCGTGATGAGCCGCCTTAGCCGGGCCAGAGCCGCCCTTGTAAAGGTCATGGGAATAAAGGGCCCGATCAGCCGTTGATCCATGGTCAGGGGAAGGACACACATGATGCAGACAGATGATGAAGCACTGATGGCACTTGCAGATGGTGAAATCACCGGACCGCAAGCGGATCTCTTGCACGCAAGGATCGCGGCGGATGCCGCGACTGAAGCGCGCTATAGGATGTTTGTCGAAACTGCGCGTCTGGCGCGTCAGATCGCGTTGAATGACCCCGAGGCCGCAGTTTCTCAAGATCTTGTTGCACGAGTCCGCGCCATGGGCGAGGCAAGCGTCCGGCCGAACTCTGAAACCAGAGGGGTGCCCAATGTGGTTCAGCTCAGGCCGTCATATTCTGCGACTTGGCAACCGATGGCTCTGGCCGCAAGTCTGGCTCTGGTCGTGGGGGTCGGGGCGGGCCTGTTCATGGGCAACTCTCCCAGCGGGCAGGAGAATCCGGTGCTGAGCGCCGCGGTGATCGAGCAGTTGGAGATCATTCCCTCCGGGCGTGAAGTTGCACTGGCGGATGGGCGCGGCCTCACGGTTGTGTCTTCCTTTGAAGATGCCGCAGGGCGCTTTTGCCGTGAATATGAAACTGTGTCGCCGGAGGCAGGAGGATACGTCGCCGTTGCCTGTCGCGGATCCTCGGCTTGGGATTTGCGGTTTGCGATGGCTACAGGGGAAGAATCGCAGGACTATTCCCCCGCGTCGTCGCTTGACGCCCTTGATGCCTTTTTCGTCGCGGCCGGTGCTGGCGAGCCGATGTCGCTTGAGGCAGAAGTCGCATATTTGCGGTAGTCTCGCCGAAGCAGTCCTATGCGATTTCTACCGGTTGTCATGCGCATGACATCAAACTGCGGTGTAACAGGGGGAACAATGACGGATTGACACAGGTGCCTTACATCGGTGTCTGTCCTACCGATAGAGTAGCGTCGGTGAAAATAGAGAACCACATTTTTGACGACCTGAAACTGGGTGATAGCGCGGCTCTGCGGAGGCTCTGCACGCAGGACGATCTGATTGTGTTTGCGAATGTCTCGGGCAATCACAATCCAATGCATTTCCACGACGCAGATGGCGATGGTAATGGCGTCCCCGAAGCCGTGGCACCGGGGATGTTCGTGGGCGCGCTCGTCTCGGCGGTGCTGGGCAATCTGCTGCCGGGGGCGGGTACGCTCTTTAGGGCGCAGAGTTTCGTGTTTCACACCCGCGCCCATGCCGGCGACGAATTGGAAAGCCGGGTGACGGTGACTGACAAGAACGAAGGCGACAGTACGGTAACGCTCGCGACGGAAGTGCGGCGTGTCCGCGATAATGCCCTTGTCTTGTCGGGCATGGCCGAAGTAGCGGCACCACGTCGCAAGCTCAGCTATTCGAGCCATGATCTTCCCGGCCTTATCGTGCAGCGCCACCGTCATTTCGAGAAACTGCTGAGGCGCGCCGAGCCGCTGGATCCTCTGGTAACCGCAGTCATATGTCCCGATGAGACGAATTCCCTCGGGGGGGCCCTGCGCGCGCATCGACATACGCTGATCGAGCCTGTGCTGATTGGTGATCCTGTTCGAATTGCAGAAGCCGCCGCCGAGTTGGGAGAAAGCCTTGAAGGTCTTGAGATCATTGGCGAGCCGGATCCCGAGACCGCTGCGCGACGAGCCGTTGCACTCGTGAATGAGGGGCGCGCAGGTGCGTTGATGAAGGGGCATCTGCATACCGATCAATTGCTCCGGGCCGTGCTGGACAAGGGGGCCGGCCTACGCGCCGGACGGCGGCTCACGCATGTCTTTGTGATGGATGTTCCTGGGTTTGCGCACTTGCTCCTGGTCACTGACGCGGCGATCAACATTGCGCCGGATCTTCGCACCAAGATCGATATCGTGCAGAACGCAATTGATCTGGCGATCAGCCTTGGTGTCGAGATGCCCAAAGTGGCTGTGCTTTCGGCCGTCGAGACGGTCAATCCCGACATTCCGTCATCGCTCGATGCCGCCCTCTTGTCAAAGATGGCCGAGCGCGGGCAGATCACGGGCGGGATGGTCGACGGACCTCTGGCGATGGACAACGCGGTTGACGTTTTTGCGGCGCGTCTAAAGGGGATCACCTCGCCGGTGGCGGGGCGGGCGGAGGTGCTGGTGGTGCCAAATCTGGACGCTGGCAACATGCTGGCCAAACAACTGACCTATCTTGCCCATGCCGAGGCGGCGGGGTTGGTGATTGGCGCGCAGGTTCCGATCATCCTCAACAGTCGTGCCGACAATGACATGGCGCGGCTTGCGTCCTGCGCCGTCGCGACATTGCATCATCACTGGCAGAAGGGCACCGCTTGAAGCGACATCTCTGTGACACGAACGCGTGGATCCGTGGCTTTTCGTGCCCATGGCATGGTCTATCTAGCGGTTGTATTTCCCCCCTACCCAAAACCTTGAGGCTACCCTATAGTAAATGGGGGTGCTTGGGCAGAAGACCCATGATCCGATAGCAGAGAAGAAAAGGGGACCGGCAGATGCGCTGTCCGTTTTGCGGAAATATTGATACGCAAGTCAAGGATTCACGCCCCGCAGAAGAACACGTCTCTATCCGGCGCAGACGGTTTTGCCCAGCCTGCGGGGGACGCTTCACCACTTATGAACGTGTGCAGTTGCGCGATCTGGTGGTGGTGAAGTCGAACGGCAGGCGTGAGGATTTCGATCGCGACAAACTCGAACGATCGGTTCGCATCGCGTTGCAGAAACGACCCATAGATCCAGAGCGTATCGAGCAGATGATCAGTGGCATCGTGCGGCGGCTGGAAAGCATGGGAGAGACCGACATCTCCTCCAAGATCGTCGGAGAGATCGTGATGGAAAGTCTTGCCCGGATCGATACCGTGGCCTACGTGCGCTTTGCCAGCGTCTACAAGAATTTTCAGGAGGCGGACGATTTCGACCGCTTCGTCAGCGAATTGCGGCCGGATGACACGGTCGCCAATCCAAAACCGGACGCGTGAGCGGGGCTGACCGGCGTTTCATGGCGTTGGCCTTGTCGTTGGGGCGGCGAGGGATGGGGCGCTGCGCCCCCAACCCGGCGGTCGGTTGCGTCATAGTGAGACAGGGCCGCATTGTCGGGCGCGGCTGGACCGCGCAGGGGGGACGACCGCACGCGGAGACCCAAGCCCTTCAACAGGCCGGCGCGGCGTCGCGTGGTGCGACGGTCTATGTCAGTCTTGAACCCTGTGCGCATCACGGAGCGACCCCGCCCTGCGCCGACGCGTTGATCCGGGCGGGTGTCGCGCGTGTCGTGGCACCTTTTGCCGATAACGATGCGCGGGTCGCAGGTCGCGGCTTTGAGATGTTGCGCGCGGCCGGGATCGAGGTGGTCACGGATGTGATGGCCGACGAGGCCGGTTACGATCTGGCCGGTTTTCTGATGCGCAACGAGCAGGGGCGGCCCTGGGTCACGCTCAAGCTGGCCACATCCCTCGACGGCCGAATCGCCACCGCCACGGGGCAAAGCCAATGGATCACCGGACCCGAGGCCCGCCGTTTTGTTCATGGTTTACGCGGGCGTCACGATGCTGTCATGGTCGGCGCAGGCACGGCACGGGCGGATGATCCAACCCTGACCGTGCGTGATCTTGGCTTGCGTCATCAGCCGGTACGGATCGTCGTCTCGCGCCGTCTTGATCTGCCGTTGATGTCCAATCTGGCGCGCAGCGCAAACGCGGTGCCACTCTGGTTGTGCCACGGGACAGATGTCGATCCGGCCATCGCGCAGGCGTGGCGCGGGATTGGCGCGCGGC
Source organism: Rhodobacteraceae bacterium CG17_big_fil_post_rev_8_21_14_2_50_63_15 (assembly GCA_002783205.1). Lineage (GTDB taxonomy): Bacteria > Pseudomonadota > Alphaproteobacteria > Rhodobacterales > Rhodobacteraceae > Roseovarius. Next base: position 34,870 of record PFEY01000029.1, read on the forward strand.
TCATTGCCTGTGATGTGGTGTCGGGGCAGGTTTCGCCGGGATCGGTCCTGCGCGCGCTTGGGGCGGAGGGGCTGACACGGGTCCTCTGCGAGGGGGGCGGGACGTTGGCGGCGTCGCTTCTCGCGGCGGGGCTTGTGGATGAACTCATCGGTCTTACCGCCGGGCTGGCGATCGGGTCTGAAGGATTGTCGGGAATCGGCGCATTGGGATTGGCGCGCCTGGATCAGGCCGGGCGGTTCCGGCTGGTCGAACTCCGCAAGGTGGGGGGCGATGTGATGCATCGCTGGCGCTGCGCCTGAAACAGCGGTCGGATCGGGGTATTTTTGCCAAGAAGAAATCAAGCTCAGCGCCAGAGGCGGGCATGGGTGGCAAGCGCGCCCTGGAGTTTCGCCAGGATTCGGTTGGTCGGACCGGGGCGCGGCAAGGGGCCATCGGCAAGGCGCTCTGCAACCACCTCGACCGGGCAGGGTTGGCCGGTGAGCGGATCGAAATAGCGCGGATAATCAATCAGGGCGGCATGGACGAGGCCCGCGAGGCGGGGGCGCGCGGTGCGTCGGGCCGGGGTCTCTCCAAGATCGCGTGTGAGCCCCCAACCGGCATAGAAGGGGGCACCGGTGGTAGTGACGGGAACGCCGCGCAACAGCGCCTCGAAGCCAAGCAGCGAGGTCATGGTCCAGACTTCGTGGACGTCGGCCAAGAGGCGGGCGGGATCCGTATTGGTCAGGCTCATGTCGGCCAAGCCACGAAGCAGCGCGGCGGGGATGGCGCCGGGGCGAAGTCCGGCCTCGACATCGGGGTGGGGCTTGTAGAGGATCACGGCCACCGGATTTTCGCGGCGGACCTTTTGCAGCAGGGCAAGATTGGTGCGGATCGCACCGGCACCGAGCCGGATCGAGGCGTCATCCTCGACCTGTCCAGGCACGAGGATCCGGTGCCCCTCAGGCAGCTTGGGAGGGTTTTGTCCGAGGTTGTATTTGCTCAGGCCATGGTGGATGAGCGCCGCGATCAGCGCTTCGACACGGTTGATCTGGTCGGGGCGGAGTCTGGCCCGGTGGGCGATCAGCCGCTCAAGGCGGCTCTCGCGCGCGGGATCGTAATAGATCCCGAGATCGTCGCAGATCAGGGACAGGGGAGGGGTGAGATCGGCCCCGAGGCCACGCGAGCGCAGGAAACCGTCCTCGATGCGGGTCACTGTCGCGGAGGTGGTCAGGGATTGAGCGCCCCAGACCATCACGGGGCGGTCAGGTGGGCGGGATCCGGCAAAGATCACCCGGCGGTGTCGGCCAAAGAAGCGCTGAAGGGCGGTGCGTTTCCACAGGCGCATGCCATGGGCCGTCCAGCCACGATGATCTTCGCGCCAGGCGCGGGTCTGTGCCGCAAGGCTCATGATCGCGGTCTCCAGATCGCAGAGCCGGTCACGATAGGGATCATACCAGGTTGAATAAAGAAGCATCGCACCGGCAAAGAGCTGCGCCCGGCTGAGGGTGCGACGGCGGCGCGTGAGAGGATGTGGGTGACGGTCATCGGTCAGGCCCCATCCGGCATAGAAGGGCTGGCCAAAGACCTGCGGACGGTGGCCGGCAAAGATCGCCTCGAACCCCATCTGAGAGGTCACCGTGTAGACGGCGATGGCCCCTTCCATCAGTCCCCAGGGGCTTACCGGATCCGAGAGGAGCGTGATCCGGTCATTCTGATCGGTCGCCGAGAAATAGCCGGCGCGATGGCCTTGGGCGGTCTCGGGATGGGTCTTGATCACGATGCGCGCGCCCGGATGATCCTCTTGCGCCCAATAGAGCATCTCGCGAAAAGTGTTGGCGTCGGCTGCGCCATGCGTCACCGAGGCATCGCCACGGGTCTGGTCGATGACCAGCACATATCCCGGTTCGGGGCAGGCAAGACCGGGATCGAAGGCGGTGTATTTCGACAGATGCGCCTCCTGGATCTGCGCCATGCAGCCGCGGGCGCGGTCCATCATCGCGGTGTCATCGAGGGGATGGGTGGCAAGGATATGTTCAAGATCGGAGGGTGTGCTGCTGTCGAAATGGATGCCGCGCCGGTCGATCACGAGGCCAAGAGGTGCCTCTCCGTCGCGCCCCGGATGAAGCGACCGCAGAAAGGCGTCCTCGATACGCAAAAGGCTCGCCCTGCTTCGGGTGGCCACGGCCTCGCCTCGGGATGCTGTCGGGCTCTTGCCCCAGACGGCGACGAGGTCATCCGAGGACGGATATCCGAGTTTCAGCTCATATCCGGCGAGCGACAGGATCCGTCGGACGCGGCGTTGCAGGACAAATCCGCCATTGAAATGGAAAACCCGCCGGGGCGATCTGTGCCCGGCGGGATCCTCCTCATGCTCAGGCCTCAAAAATCGCCTTGCAGTGTGTTGGCCGCGGTGCCGACCGAGCCGACCGCGCCAAGTGTTCCTGTGAGAGCCCCGACAATCTTGGCCCATTGGGTAAATGGTGCTTCGGTCACATAGATCGTGTCGGCGTCACGGATCACGAAATCACGGGCAAGAAACAGGCCATTGGGAGAGGTCAGGTCCATGACGTAGACCATGCGCTGATCCCCCACCATATCGGATCTGCCGAGAACCTGGTTTGCAATCTCTTGCCGTTCGTTGCGTAGAACGAAAACCCCACTGGGATCAGCCGCATTGGTGCTCAGCCCTCCGACTTGCGCCAAAGCTTCGATCGCAGACATGTTTTGGGAGTTGAAGGTAATGCGGGATTGCCCACCGGTTGACCCAAGCACCGTAAAGGCCCTGGTGTCGGCTTCAACGAGGATCCTGTCTCCGCCGCGCAGAGCGATGTCGAATTCGGGATTGCGAAACAGATCCTGGAACCAGACCTTGCTGCGCTTGCCACCCCGGATGACTGTGATCTGGGCGATCTCGGGCTCGATCACGATGCCTCCGGCGCGCGCTATCATGGAAGAAAGGGTGCGTGTGGGCGCCTCGATGGGGTAGATGCCCTGTCCGCCGACCGATCCACTGATCGACACGGTCGAGCCATCCCCAGCGATACGGCGCACCTCGACCTGCGGGTCGGGTGTCTGTTCTTCGAGTTTTGTTGTGATGATCCGGCGCAGCGCCTCGGGGGTATTGCCCGCCGCCAAGATCCGTCCCGCATAGGGGACAAAAATAAAGCCAGAGCCATCGACTTGAAGTTCCTGAAGAATGGTCTGCTTGATCGGGCCACTCGACAGCAGTCCGTCATCGACGTTTTCCCAGACCGTCAACCCCAATCGATCCCCGGCATTTATTGTGTCCGATCCGATCAGGCCGGCCGAACGGAAAGATTTGTCGAAGCCAAGGGCGGGCTGCACCGCTGTCGCGCGTGTCACGCGGTCATTGACCATAACGACAAAGGCATCTCCCTGTTCTTGAACGGAGCCCGCGAATATTTCCTTTTTGTTTGGTCCCGATCGTGGCAAGGCGCAGGCCGAAAGCGCAGAAAACAGCACGAGAAGGACAAGGGTTTGTCCCCAGCGGAATTTGCCAGATGTCACTGGATGGCCTCCTCGACCTGATCACTGCCCATTGTTTGGTGTCAGCTTTAACCAACCATCGGGCTAAAATCCAGCTTTAGATACAATGGTTCTCAGGGAATGACACGCAAGTGTTGCCTTGGGGCCGCGGTGCCAGATCTGAGCGCGTCATAGGGATCCTCCGCGGCCAGCATCATATCAACTGCCTGGCGCAGCAATTGTCGGCGGCCCTGAGCCGAATAAAATCCCCCGGGAAGCTGGCTGGTTTCGAGCAGGTATCGCCGGTAATCCGCATAGGCGCGACGGTCAGGACGCACGGCCCCGGCAAAGAATTCGGGGAGCGGTTGCGACGAGACGAATTCCGGTTTGGCATACACCGCTTGTCCGAAAATCCGAAGTGGAATGCCACGCCAGAGCACCTGTTGAGCCGCTGTCGAGTTGACGGTGACTGCGCTGCGCGCCTCGTCGAGCAGTTGCGCGAGTTTGCCGCCGCGCAGGTAATGCACCCGGCCGCCGAGGCCATGCGCGCGGATCAGGCGGCGCAAGACCGCACGAATTGGCGCCCGACCATCTTCGAGAGGATGCGCCTTGATCACAAGATGGTGATGGGATGGCGCGCCATGGGCAAAGCCGAGGATCACCGTTTCAAGAAATTCCGTCATGCTGGAAAATGGCGAATGCGCCTGAAACGAGGCGTCATGTTCCAACTGCAAGAGTGCAATGTGATAGGGAAAGCCGCCGGTGCGGATCTGCCACGTGGCGAAGCGGCGCTCGAGGGCGTGAAACGGCATCAGCAGCAGTCGCTTGAGATACAGCTTGAATTCCTGGCCCACGCTGAGCGCACGATGCGGGCGGAAATGGCGATAGCCCCGGTTCAGGAAAAGCACGAAACCGTGATAGAGCGCGCCGTAAAAGACATGCTGACGCATGTCGCCCCAGCTGGCCGGTGGAAGGGCACTGTCCATGTCGGAATTCGCGAGCGTCTGTCGCATCTCTGTCACGGTCATGTTCATCAGGCGCGAATGGCCGTTTGTGCCGCCGCGCTCATAAGTCACCCAATAGGGCCGCAGGTAGCCTTCCTCATAGACATGGACAGTCAGACCGAGGTGGCGTGCGATGGTGGCCGCCTCTGCATGAGCCGGGCGGGTATCTCCATAGAGCACGAGATCGGTGATGAGCTTTTCCGCGATGATCCGGCGCAGGGTTTCGGGCCAGTTCTCGGCAGGTTCGCGAAAGGGGATGTAGGTGCTGCGATCACGCCAGAAAGCGTGGTCGCCCGCATTGAATCCCACGCGCCAGACCTTGGCGCCCGCAAGGCGCAACATCTGGCCGAGTTGGGAAAAGAATGGCCCGTGCGGGCCTTGCAGAAACAAGAAAACCCGACGTTTGCCGCTCAGTCCCGCCATCCCATTCACCAATTCCCTTCGCACGCTCTGTTGTCATAGACCGTCTGGATTAAAAGATTAAGCTTTGATTTCGGGCCGATTGCTTGCCTCGACGCGCCGGCAGGTCTAGGTCAAAGTCAGATCGATGGGAGAACGAGCGATGTTTACAGGCATCATCACCGATAAGGGCGAGATCCGATCCATCACACGGCGCGGCGATCTGCGGGCACGGATCGGCACCGGCTATGATACGGGCCGGATCGACATTGGCGCGTCGATCGCCTGCGACGGGGTGTGCCTGACGGTGGTGGCGCTCGGGGAGGACTGGTTTGAAGTGGATGTATCGGGTGAGACTCTCGCCAGGACTAACCTGTCAGGTTGGCACACCGGTAAGCGGGTCAATCTCGAACGGTCGCTCAGGGTGGGCGACGAACTGGGCGGTCACATCGTGTCCGGTCATGTCGATGGACTGGCCGAGGTTGTCGGGTTGCGCGACGAGGGGGCAAGCACGCGCGTCACCCTGCGCGCGCCGGCAGGTCTTGCGCGGTTTATCGCGCCAAAGGGGTCGGTTGCGCTCAACGGAACCTCGCTCACGATCAATGAGGTGGCGGGCGGCGATTTTGGAATCAACTTCATCCCGCATACCAAAGAGGTGACAACCTGGGGCGATGTGGCGCTTGGCGATGAGGTCAATCTCGAGATCGACATTTTGGCGCGCTACGTCGCAAGGCTGTCGGACGCAGGCAGCGCAGCCGACTGAGGCAGACCTCAAGTATCTTGCGGCACGGCGGCACGGTAGAGATGCCATGTCGCATGCCCCAGCACCGGCAGCGCGATCACCAATCCCAAAAATGCGGGTAGCATGCCGAGTGTCATGGTGGTGGCCACGATCAACCCCCAAGTTGCCACAATCTTCGGGTTCTTGCGCGTCACCGCGACCGAAGTCATGACCGCCACCGGCAAACCCGCCCGCCGATCAATGAGCATCGGAAATGAGACAAGGCTCATCGCCAGCACCACAGCTGCAAAGATCAGACCGGTTCCCATCCCGAGCACTATCATCGCCCAACCCGGACCGGTGGTCAGCACATCTGTTAAAAATCCGGTTGCAGAGACAGGCGGCAGCGGGCCAAGCGTGATGTCGTAGATAAATTTTGCCGCAAACATCCAGGCGACAAAGAGCGCCAGGAGATACGAACCCAAGACCAGAACCGGTCCGATCACCCGAGCGCGCAGCACTCCGAAGGCGCCCTCCCAGCCGGACTCTACACCAGCCTCACGCTGGCGGCTCATCTCGTAGAGGCCGGATGCCACGATCGGTCCCAACAGGGTGAAACCGGCGGCCAGTGGGAACAGCATCGGCAGCTGCGCGGTGTGAAACGCTAGGAGGGCCAGCGTGATCCCGATGATCGGGTAGATCGCGATCAGGACCAACACATCGCTGCGCAGCGCGGCAAAATCTGCGAGGCCCCTTTGCAGAGCCGTGTTGATATCGGCCTGCGTGAGCACGCGCGCAACGGGCGGGGTGGTGGCGTGACTGCCCATCGCGTCGGCCGCCACAGAGGCCTCGCGCCCTGCGCCAAGGGCACCAGCCGCCAGCCAACTGAGCGGGTTTCCGATGGTTCTTGGCATTCTGGCCTCCCTTGATCCCTGATCGGTCGGGTAGCGGATTTGCCGGGTTGGAAATGTAGCGGATACCACTTTAACACGTCTTGGCGCAAAAGTCGCTTCACGATCGGGCGAAGCCCTCAGCCTTGTCGCCGGTCCGGCACCCGGGCCTCGATCCGCCGAAAGATCAGCGCGATGATCCCGGCGATGATCATGTAGATCAGCGCCAGGAGCAAAAGCGGCTCATAGACAATGAAAGTGTCGGCACGCACCCGGCTGGAAACGGCATAGATCTCGATCACCGTGATGGTGGCCACCAGCGGCGTCGCCTTGAGTTGCAGGATGGTCTCGCCCCCCAGCGTGGGCAGGACATTGCGAATGGCCTGCGGTAGCCAGATGCGACGAAAGATGGTCAAGCGTGGCATACCAAAGGCGCGGGCGGCTTCCAGTTGGCCCTTGTTCACCGAGGAAAACGCACCGCGCATCACCTCTCCCTCGTAGCCCGCATAGGACAGGGTGAGCGCGAGCACCGCATAGGGCCAAGCCTGTCGCAAATAAGGCCAAAGCTCGGAGGCGCGAAGCCAGGGAAATTGTGGGAACAACGAACCAAAGCCATAATAGAGCAACCATATCTGAAGCAGCAGCGGCGTGCCCCGGATGATCGTGCAGAACACTCGTGCAGGCGCGGCAAGATACCAGGGCCCGATCGCCTGCGCGAGGCCAAGGGGTACGGCAAGCGCGAAGCCAAGAATGCAGGTGACGCCGAGAATCCAGATTGTCCGCCACAGCCCCTCGATCACCAGTGGCAGATATTGCGGCAACCAGTCCCAGCGGAGGGATAGCGCGCACCACAGGACGAACCCGGCGAAAAGCGCCATGAGAAACAGCCGGTGGGGCAGCAAGAGGGCGCGCCAGTCGGTCATTGCTCTCCCTCGCGAAGAGATGGCTGGCCGCGCCGCGCCCAGGTCTCGATCCGGGCAAAGATCACGCCAGAAAAGAGCGTCACCATCATGTAAAGCGCGCCCGCGGCGAGAAAGAACGTGAAATAGGCGCGCGTGCTGCCCGCCGCCTGCCGGGTCTCCAGAGTGAGTTCGCTGAAACCTACAATCGCCAGCAGTGCCGTGTCCTTGGTCGCGATGAGCCAGAGATTGGCGAGGCCGGGTGTGGCATAACCCATCATGGCCGGGATCGTCACGCGGCGCAAAGTCATCAGGGGCGGCATGCCAAAGGCGCGCGCGGCCTCAAGCTGACCTTTCGGAATGGCCTGAATGGCACCACGTAGCACCTCGGTTGAATAGGCCCCCTGAACCACGCCCAGAACCCAGATGCCTGCAACGACACCGCTGATCTCGACCCGGCCATATCCCAGGGCGGCCGAGGCCTGATTGATCAGGTCGGAGCCCACGTAATAGAGAATGAGAATGAGCACCAGTTCCGGCACGGCCCGGATCACGGTGGTGTAGATCGCCAGAAGATCCCGCAGGACCGGGCCGCCATGGAGCTTGCCATAGGCGCCCAAAAGCCCGATCACGAGGCCAAAGCCATAGGCCCCAATCGCGATTTGCATTGAATTCGCAAGGCCACGCAAAAGATTGCCGCCCCAGCCCGGAGGCTGGAGCGATAGCAGTTGTGCGCTTTGCGCCAACCCCAGCGTGTCAAGCAGAGCCTCCAACGGGGCTCAGTAGATGCTGGTCTTGAAATAGCGCGAGGTGATCGCAGCATGGGTGCCGTCGGCAAGGATGGCCGCGATCCCCTTGTTGAGCGCCTCGCGCAGAGCGTCGTCGCCCTTGCGCACGCCGGCCCCGACGCCCCGCCCGAGAATGGCCGGATCGTCGGCGACGCTGCCCTTGATCTCACAGCAGGCACCGGCCTCGGTCGCAACGAAATCGGCCATGGCAATGCTGTCGGCCTGCGTGGCATCTATCCGACCGGAAAAGAGATCCTGATTGGCCTCGTCTTGCGTCTGGTAGAGCCGGATCTCTGCGGCATCCTTGAAATACTCCTGCGCATAAGCCTGATGGATGGTCGAGACCTGCACACCGAGAATCTTGCCCTTCAGGCTCTCGGGGGTTGCATCGACATCAAGCGATTTGCTGGCGACAATCACCGTGGGGGTGTTATAGTAAGAGTCTGAAAAATCAATAGTTTTCAGGCGCTCCTCGGTAATCGACATCGACGCCATGATGGCGTCGATCTGACCGCCAGTCAGGGAGGGAATGATGCCGTCCCACGCGACCGGCGTGATCACACAGTTCAGTTCGGCGGCCTTGCAGACGGCGTCGATGACGTCAACCTCCCAGCCCACCCATTTGCCCGAGGAATCGAGTGAAGCAAACGGCGGGTAAGGCTCTGCGGCGATGCCAATCTTGACGTCTTGCGCGGCAAGCCCGGAGCCAAAGAGGGCCAGTGCGGTAGCGGTCAGAATGGTCTTCAGTGTCATGTCAGTCTCCCTTGTTGGTTCTGGTTGATCTTCTCCGTCCTATCCGACGGTTTGCAGGAATTGTCGTAGGCGGGCCGATTGTGGCGCACCAAAGACGCGTTCGGGCGGGCCTTCTTCCTCGATCCGACCCTCGTAGAGATAGACGACGTGATCGGCCACCTCACGGGCGAATTTCATTTCATGGGTGACGATCAGCATGGTGCGTCCTTCGGCGGCCAGATCGCGGATTACGCTCAGCACTTCGCCGACCAGTTCGGGGTCAAGCGCGCTGGTGGGTTCATCAAAGAGCATCACGCTAGGGTCAACGGCGAGAGCCCGGGCAATGGCTGCGCGTTGTTGCTGGCCACCCGACAGAAATGCGGGAAAGGTATCGGCCTTGTCGGCGAGACCAACCCGATCGAGCAGTTGACGGGCGCGGGCAACGGCCTCGTTCTTGGGGGTTTTCAGCACATGCACCGGCACTTCGATCACGTTCTCCAGAAGCGTCCGGTGGGTCCAGAGGTTGAAGGCCTGAAACACCATGCCAAGCCTTGTGCGGATGCGTTCGATCTGGCGACGGTCAGCGGGGCTGCCATCGGCGCGCACGGCAATTTCTTCGCCGCTCACGACAATGCGGCCTGATGTGGGCGTTTCGAGAAAATTGATACAGCGCAGCATGGTCGATTTGCCGGAGCCGGATCCCCCGATGATCGCCACGACATCCCCCTTTTGTGCGCTCAACGACACCCCTTTGAGCACCTCCAGGGCGCCAAAGGACTTGTGAAGGTTTTCCACAATGATCGCCGTTTCCGCGGGCGTGGCTGCGACGGATGGTCGGGGCTCTGCTGGCAAGGCGCATTTCTCCTGTCGGCGCGCTTTTCGCCTTGTAGTAAGGCCGAACCTGGATAATTATGCAAGCGTATAATTTTTCTCCAATGGATGAAAATGCTCGTGACAGGCGAACGCCGAAAATTCAGGCGCGAGGGAGCGGACCTCCGGCGGGCGGCTCTGGTGCGTGCGACGCTGGACCTGATTGCCGAAGATGGCGTGCGGGGGGCGACCGTGCGGGCGATTGCCGAACGTGCAGCGGTGACGCAGGGCATGATCCGGCATTATTTTTCAACCAAGGAGGAATTGGTTCTGGCCGCCTATCTGGAGCATATGGCGGGGCTGACCGAACAGACGTTTGCCCCCGCTGTTCATGCGGCCACGGCGCGGGAACGGCTTGCAGCGCTGGTGGTGGCCTCGGTGACGCCACCGGTGGTCGATCCGGCCTCGGTCGGTCTATGGGCGGGGTTTCTCGGCCATGTGCGACAGGATGCGCGGATGCGCGCGGTTCATGCGCGCACCTATCACGAATTTCGTGACAAGCTGGAGGCGTTGATCGTGGCGGTATTCAAGGAAACCGGGCGTAACATCGAGGTCGTGCAGGCCCGACGCTTCGCGATTGCCTGCAATGCGATGGTTGACGGGCTGTGGCTGGAGGGTGGCGCATTGCCGGAGGCGTTTGAGGCGGGCGAACTGCCCGGGATTGCGCTGGAATCGGTGGGCGCGATCCTGAATATGGATTTGAAGGAAGGTGAACATCAATGAAGTTTTCATCAATAAAAGAAAGACTTGCAGGCCTCGGTGGGGCAAAGTGGGAGGTTCATGCGCAGGCCAAGGCAATGGCGCGTGCAGGTCACGATGTGATCCTCCTGACGATTGGCGAACCCGATGTTCCGACGCCACAGGCGCTGACGGAGTCGGCCTTTGCGGCGATGCGGGCGGGGCGGACGGGCTATTCGGACGGGCGCGGCGAGCCGGGAGTGCGGCGGGCGTTGGCGGAGCGCTACAGCGCTCGGCGCGGGCGGGTGTTCCATCCCGATCAGGTGATGTGCTTTCCGGGGACGCAGACGGCGCTCTATGCGGTGATGATGGCCGTGGCTGAAGCGGGCTGCGAGGTGATGGTGGGCGATCCCATGTATGCCACCTATGAAGGCGTGATCCGGGCCACGGGGGCGGACATGGTGCCGGTGCCGTTGAGACCCGAGAACGGGTTCCGGCTGGCAGCGAAAGATGCAGAGCGTCTCATAACCTCAAGAACGCGCGCTATCTTGTTGACAACGCCTCATAATCCAACAGGCGCAATCCTGCGCACCGAGGACATAGCCGCCCTCGGTCGACTGGCGGTCGAGCATGATCTGTGGATCATTTCGGATGAGGTCTATGAAGAGTTGATCTTTGACGGATGCCCCTTTGTCTCGCCGTTATCCTTTGCCGATCTGGCCGAGCGCGTGGTGGCGGTTTCGTCGATCTCGAAAAGCCATGCCGCGCCCGGATTTCGCAGCGGATGGTGCGTGGGATCGCTGGAATTCACGGCCTCTCTCTTGGCCCTGTCCGAGGTAATGCTCTTTGGTAATCAACCCTTTATCGCTGACATGACAGAACAGGCCATCCGCGAGGGCTCGTCTGTTGCGCCCGGCATGAGAGCGCGGTTTGCGGCGCGGGCGGCGATGCTGGCGGATCGCTTGGGTCGCGAGACGGGGTTGGTGGTGCATCGCCCCGAGGCGGGGATGTTTGCGATGGTTGATGTCAGCGCCACGGGCATGAACGGTGCCGCCTATGCCTATGATCTACTGGCAAAAAAAGGAGTTGCAGTCATGCCGGGTGCATCCTTTGGCACGAGTCTGGACGGTTGGGTCAGGCTGGCGCTGACGGTTGGAGACGCGCCCTTTGCCGATGCCATTGACCGGATCGTGGCTCATGCCAACGCAGCACAACTCAAGATCGCCTGAATACCATGAATACAATAATAACAATGGGATAAGTGATGAACTCTACGCATATTTTTGGTCATGCCATCACTCGAAAGCCGGGCCGGAGCATCGTTGACGGGTTGCGCGCCGCGGATATTGGCACGCCGGATCTGGCGCGGATGCTGGAGGCTCATGCGGCCTATGTGGCGGCGCTGCGCAGCACCGGGGCCGAGGTGGTGGAATTGCCCGCATTGGAGGCGTATCCGGATTCTGTTTTCGTAGAAGATACAATGCTTTGCCTCCCGAAAGTGACGATTTCGATGCGCCCCGGTGCGGTCAGTCGTCAAGGCGAAGTGGCCGAGATGATGCCTGCCGTCAGGGCGTTCTACGGGGAAAAAATGCGGGAGATTTCAGCCCCTGGAACCATCGAAGGCGGCGATATTCTGGTGACGGGCCGCGAGATTCTGGTGGGTTTGTCGGCGCGCACGACTCGTGATGGAATCTCGCAACTTACGGATATTGCAAGAGAATATGGCTATTCCACGCGGATGGTGGAGACCCCGGACGGGGTGCTTCATTTCAAGACCGATTGCGGGTTGCTTGACGCTGATACGATTCTGGCAACGCCTCGGCTGGCGGCGTCGGGCTGTTTCGACGGCTATCGCGTGTTGCATGTCGCGCCTGAGGAGGAGGCAGCAAGTAATTGTATTCGTTTCAATAACCTTGTCATCATGGCGTCTGGATTCCAACGCACGGCAGCGATGCTCGACGCGGCGGGCTATCAGGTGGTGGAGATCGAAAACAGCGAATGTGCCAAGCTGGATGGTGGCATGTCCTGTCTTTCGCTGCGATTCTGAATGGACATGTCGTGCAGGATGTACGCAGCTTTCGTACACAACCGGACCTTGCCCGCGCGGGCGTGACATCAGGAGAGGATCATGCGGATAGAATGGGCCCCGGAAGCCGATCTGGGAACCCCTTACTGGTGGTCTGCCCTTGACGCATCGGAGCCGTCCGACCCGCTACCCGAGACCTGCGATCTTCTGGTGATCGGTGCGGGCTATGCCGGGCTCTCGGCGGCGCTGGCGGCGCAGGACTGCGGGGCGCGGGTGGTGGTGGTCGATGCGGGTGAGCCGGGGTTTGGTGCTTCGACCCGCAACGGGGGAATGTTCGGGGCGCATCCGCGACTGGGCTGGGCGACGCTGAAGGCGCAATTCGGGGCAGAGGTGGCGGATGGGCTCTTTGCCGAGGCGCAACCGGCGCTCGATTGGGCCAAGAACCTGATTGCGCGAGAGGCGATCACGTGCGACCTGCAACAAACCGGGCGGATTCAGCTGGCCTACACACCGGCGCATTTTGCCACCCAGAAAGCCATGGTGAGGACCATCCGCGAGAAGAGCACGGTCGATGCGCAGATCGTCGAGCGCGCCGATCTGGGTCAGGAGATTGCGACCCGTCTCTATCATGGCGGGCTGCTCTTTCCCGCGCATTGCGCGATTCACCCGGCCAAATTCCATCAGGGATTGCTGCGTGCGGTGCGGCAACGGGGCGTGCCGGTGGTGGGGCAGGCGGGCGTCAGGGCGCTGGAGCAGTCCGGCAACCAGTATGCTGCGCAGACCGCCAAGGGGTTGATCCGGGCGCAGAAGGTGGTGCTGGCCACCAACGGCTACACGACACAGCCCTTTCGCTGGCATATGGCACGGGTGTTTCCGCTGCCCTCCTACATCATTGCGACCGAGGAATTGCCGTCGAACCTGATTGGTCACATTGCGCCGGGGCGGCGGATGATGGTCGAGACGCGGGCGCGGCACAGCTATTTCAGGATTTCGCCGGATGGCCGACGGGTGATCTTTGGCGGCCGCGCCTCGATGGCAGAGATGGGGCCAGAGCGCGCCGCCGCGCAACTCTACAAGATCATGCTGGGCATCTGGCCCGAACTGGAAGGCACGCGGCTCAGTCATTCTTGGCGGGGCAACACCGGCTATTCGTTTTCGCACATGCCGCATGTCGGTCAGGCGGACGGCGTGCATTATGCCATGGGGTTTTCCGGCTCTGGGACGGTCATGGCGCCCTGGCTGGGGGCAAAGGCAGGCTATCAGGCGATGGGCGATGCGCGCGGGGCGACCGCCTATAGCGCCACGCGGCTCGAGCGCAGTTGGCTGCATCCGCTCGAGCGGCCGCATTTCCTGCGCGCGGCGAATCTGTGGTATCGGCAGGTGGTGGACCGGGTGGAGCGCTGGCAGGCGGGGCCGGGGCGCGACGGCTGAGGCCAAGGGGGTGTCGCGCGGCGGTTGTGTCACGTTATCGTTGTTTTGCGTCGCTCAACCGGGCGACACGTAGCTGTGATTGGACAGTGAACACCCCAAGAGGGCATCCAAGGACTCAAGTCAGCCGCGGAACATGGGTTGGCAGTCAACAAAAGACGCGTCCTGGAGGGGCATCCATGAAAAAACATCTTCTGAGCACAAGTGCGATCGCCTTGGCAGTCGCCAGCGTTGGGGCACCGGGTTCGGCCCAGGAATGGGACATGAAATGGGGCGGCTATCACTCGAGCCATGTCGGCTATGTCAATGTCGATTCCAACACCCCGGCCCATATCGGCGGCGATTTCGACGGCGTCGATGTCTATACCGAAGCGGAAATTCAGTTCACCCCTTCGGTCAAGCTCGACAATGGCCTGACCTTTGGTGTCAACGTCCAATACGAATCGACCACCAATGGCGGCGCTTTCGTGGACGAATCCTACCTGACGATTTCGAGCGACACGCTGGGCAAGATCGATATCGGTAACGAGAACTCTGTCGGCTACAAGATGATCGTGACGGCGCCGCAGGTGGATGGCTCGATCTGGATCAACTCGCCGTCGATCTCGGGCTTCATCCCGATTTCGGTCAGCGTCGGCGGCAACCTGCCGTGGAACTTCCGCCAGTCAGCGATTTCGGCCTATGCCGAGGTGCTGGGCAACAACGACGTGCCGCGCATCAGCTACTACACGCCCAGCTTCAACGGCCTGACCCTTGGGGTGTCCTACGCCGCATCGAGCAACGTGCTGGGCAGTGGCGTCAATGCCGGCAACAACTTTGGCGTGAACCGCAATATCGGCGTCAACGACATCTTTGACATCGCGGTGGCCTATACCCAGTCGTTCAACGGCGTAGATATTGACCTGGCCGCGCGCTGGGGCACGGCGAGCAACGACACCGGCACTCCCGGCACCGACGATCCCGAGATCTGGGGCCTTGGCGGGACGATCGGCTATGCCGGGTTCGTCTTTGGCGGCTCCTATGTCGAGAATGACAATGGCGATCTGATCCCCGATGAAGAGGGCTGGGCGCTGGGGGCGACCTATGATATCCCCGGCCCCTGGCTGATTGGCATCGACACCTATCAGGGCCAATATAATGGCACCGGCGCAGGCAATGGCGATCAGGCCGAATTCGAGGCCTATCAGATCATTGGCAACCGCGAGATCGGGCCGGGTGTAAGCTGGGCGATCTATGCCGTTTATGCCGAAGGCACCGTGAACAACGATGCGGGCGGCACGTTCAGCGCGATTGCGGGGCAGGCGGTCGGCAATACCAGCGTCGAAGGCACCCTGATCGGCACGTCGATCAACCTGAGTTTCTGAGCATCGCGCAAAGTCGAACGGCAAGAGCGGGGGGCCCTCCCCGCTCTTTGCATGTCTGCGTCGCGGCCGTGGACCCGGACGCAGACAATGACCCGGAGTGAGATCGCCTCTGACTGTCCCTGTCAGCGTGATGTGTCTTACGTGCCACGACTCTTAACGTTCATTTCTTTTGCGAAGGCAAATTTTGACAGATTTGTGATGATTGAGGCTTCAGGTTCTGAAACCGGCTGTTCGCTTTGGCCAAGTTCAGAATAGTCCCGGTCCATCCGGCACAAGAAAGGGACACAGCATGAAAAAGAAGCTTCTGAGCACAAGCGCGATTGCCCTGGGCGTTGCCGCGCTGGCGGCACCGGCATCGGCGCAGGACTGGGACATGAAATGAGGCGGGTTTTTCACCTCTCATGTCGGCTATGTCAACGTTGATACCAACACCGCCGCGCAGCTTGGTGCGGATTTTGATGGTGTGGATACCTTGAACACCGGCGAAATCACCTTCAGCCCGTCGGTGACGCTCGACAACGGTCTGACATTTGGCATCAACGTCGATTACGAAACGACCGTCAACGTCGGCGCGATCGTGGACGATTCGTTCATGTCGATTTCGAGCGACACGCTGGGCAAGATCGATATCGGCAACACCAACTCTGTCGGCTACAACATGATCGTCGCGGCGCCGGGTCTGGATGGCAGCATCTATATCAACTCCCCCTCGTTGTCGGGCTTCATTCCGATTTCGATTGGCGCGGGCGGCAACCTGCCGTGGAATTTCCAGTCAGCGGCGATCTCGTCCTTTCCTATGTGGCGTCGAGCGATGTGGGCGGGTCGGGTGTCAATTCCGGCAACAACTTCGGTGTGAACCGGAATGTCGGCATCAACGACGTCTTTGACATTGCCGTGGCCTACAGCCAGTCGTTCAACCGGGTCGATGTCAGCGTGGCGGGCCGTTGGGGCACTGCCAGCAATGACACCGGCATCGCTGGCAGCAATGATCCCGAGGTCTGGGCTATCGGCGGGTCCGTCGGCTTTGCCGGCTTTACCTTTGGGGGGGGCCTATGCCGAGAATGACAATGGCAATCTGGCGCCTGACGAGGAAGGCTGGAGCCTTGGGGTGACTTACGATATCGAGGGGCCCTGGGCGATCGGCTTTGATACCTATCAGGGCGAATGGAATGGCGTGGGCAATGGCGACAAGGCGGAATACGAGGCCTATCAGCTGATCGCGAACCGTGATCTGGGCGCGGGCGTCAGCTGGTCGATCTATGCCGTTTATGCCGAAGGCACGGTAAATGCTGACCTGGGCGGCACGTTCGGCAATGCCAATACCAGCGTCGAGGGCACATTGATCGGCACTTCGGTCAATCTCTATTTCTGAGCGAGCAACAGAGACAGGCCAAGGCGGGGGATTTCCCCCGCCTTTTGCATGTCCGGGGCGGGGTTTGACGGCACCTCTGGGGAATCTGGTCGCAGACCGGGGCGGCCTGGGCGTGAGTCGCGTGGGCGTGGGCGTGGGCGGAGATGGCACGCGATGGGGCCCCAAGAGCAAGAATATTACGTGATTTCAGAGATTCGCGGAATTCCGCGCCGTCCTGACAGGAGGGTGTGGTTTATGGGCCACATTCGAGACGGGAAGGGGGCGATGGCGGGGGGCTTCGTTGACACTCGGGGGCAGAATGGCGCATTCCGTGATCCAAGCCGTTTCCAATGACTGGTGCGGCGGATGTGAATTAACCTGCTTATGAGGAGGGACACCCTTGAAAAAGCATCTTCTGAGCACCAGCGCAATCGCACTTGGCGTTGCAATGGTCTCGCCGGCTTCGGCCCAGGAATGGAACATGAAGTGGGGTGGTTTCCACAACACGCATGTCGGCTACGTCAACGTTGATACGGATACCGCTGCACAACTTGGTGCAGACTTTGACGGTGTTGACACCTATACCAACGCTGAGATCCACTTTACCCCGTCGGTAACTCTGGACAACGGCCTGACCTTCGGGATCGACGTTCAGTACGAAGCCAAAACCAACGGCGGCGCGATCGTCGACGAATCGTTCATGACGATCAAGTCGGACACGCTGGGCAAGATCGACCTCGGCAACGAGAACTCTGCCGGTTACAAGATGATGGTCGGCGGGGGCTCTGCCCAAGTCGGTGGCGGCATCGGCATCAACTCGCCGTCGCTGTCGGGATTCGTTCCGATCTCGGTCGGCTCCGGCGGTAACCTGCCGTGGAACTTCCGTCAGTCGGGTATTTCGCAGTGGACTGAGGTTGTCGGCAACAACGACGTGCCGCGCATCACCTACTATACGCCGTCCTTCAACGGTCTGACGATCGGTGTGTCCTATGCTGCTTCGGCCAACGGCCTTGGCGGCTCGGGTGTGAACGCCGGCAACAACTTTGGTGTCAACCGCAATGTGGGTGTCAACGACATCTTCGACATCGGCGTCGCTTACAGCCAGTCGTTCAACGGCGTTGATCTGACCCTGTCCGGTCGTTACGGCACGGCCAGCAACGACACTGGCATCGCAAACACGGATGATCCCGATGTCTGGGGTGTTGGCGCTCTCATCGGCGTCGCCGGATGGACCTTCGGTGGTCACTACGGCGAGAACGACAACGGCGGTCTGCTTCCCGATCAAGAAGGCTGGAGCCTTGGTGTGTCCTATGACATCGCAGGTCCGTGGTCTGTCGGCTTTGACACCTATCAAGGTGAGTGGGACGACAATGTCGGTGGCAAGGCTGAATATGAAGGCTATCAACTGGTTGCCAACCGCAAACTGGGTGCTGGCGTAAGCTGGTCGGTTTACGCGATGTATGCCGAAGGCACTGTGAACGGAGCGGGTCTCGCAGGCGGTGCATTAGGCGGTGGCTCGGCCAACCCGAACACCTCGGTTGAAGGCACGCTGATCGGCACGTCGGTCAACCTGAAATTCTGATCGAACGATCGGAGACAACGAGGCGGGGGAAGATTTCCCCCGCCTTTTTCATGCCCGGATCTTTTCATGGCTGAGCCGCCGGAGTATTGCCGGGATATGAAACGAAGCATCATCTGGCTGGCCTCCTATCCGAAATCCGGCAACACCTGGACGCGGGTGTTCCTTGCCAATTACCTGCTCAACACGCAAAAGCCGATTCCGATCAATGAGGTCCACCGCGTTGGCCGCGGCGATTCGCTGGCCGCTACCTATCACATGGTGGCCGGGCGCAAGCTCGACTTTATCCGCGTGCCACATGTCCTGACATTCCGCCACAAGGTGTTGCAGGGCATTGTCAACAACAATGCCGACATCAATCTCGTCAAGACGCACAACGCCCGCGTCACCGCCTACGGGGTCGAGCTTATCCCCGAGAAATTCACCCGCGCCTCGGTCTATATCATGCGAAATCCGCTCGATATGGTGCTGTCCTATGCGCGGCATTACGGGATCAGTCATGTGGCTGCGGTCGAACGCATCACCCATCCCGATAACGCCAACCTGCCGACCGAAACCTCGGTCGCCGAATTTCTGGGCACATGGGAGGCGCATGTTCTCTCCTGGGTGAAAGACGCGTCCTGGCCGCAGGTTGTGTTGCGCTACGAGGATCTGCTCGACGATCCCGAGACGGAGTTCGTCAAGGTGCTCGACCTGATGGGCGTGCCCGTGGATCCCGAGCGTCTGCGCCGCGCGATCCGGTTTTCAAGCTTTGACGAGCTGTCGAAGCAGGAGGAGGAAAGCGGGTTCATCGAGAAGTCCACGGTAAGCGAGAGGTTCTTTGGCAAGGGCGAAAAGGATCAGTGGAAGACCGATCTTGACCCGGCGCTGGCGGACATCATCCGCGACAAGCTGGGCCCCACAATGAAACGCTACGGGTATCTGGAATGAGCACGCGCAGAAGCATCATCTGGCTGGCCTCCTATCCGAAATCCGGCAACACCTGGACGCGGCTCTTTCTCGCCAATTACCTGAGCAACGCGCAAGTGCCGGTGCCGATCAACGCCGCGCATCGCTTCGCCATGGGCGACTCCATCGTGAAGATGTACAATCTTGTTGCGGGGCGGGCGATCGACCCGCAGGATCTGTCGCTGGCGCTGCGGCTGCGCGACGGCGTGTTGCGCGGCATCGTCGCCAACAATGCGGATGTGAATTTCGTCAAGACGCATCACGCGCGGGTGGCCCCCGGAGGCGTGGACCTGATCCCCGATCGCTACACCCGCGCGGCCATCTACATCATCCGCAATCCGCTCGACATGGTGCTGTCTTATGCGCGGCATTACGGGATCAGCCACGAGGAGGCGGCGGGCAAGATCTGTCATCCCGACAATGCCAATCTGCCCACCGAGACCTCCGTGGCGCAGTATCTGGGATCCTGGGACATGCATGTGAAAACCTGGATGGCCTATGCACCGTGGAAGCGCCTCTTGCTGCGCTATGAGGATCTGCTTGACGATCCCGAGACGCAGTTTTCCAAGGTGCTGGATCTGGTGGGCGTGCCCGTGGACCCCGAGCGACTGCGCCGCGCGATCCGGTTTTCGAGTTTCGACGAATTGTCGAAGCAGGAGGAGGCGCAAGGATTCATCGAACGCCCCAAGGAGAGCGAGAAGTTCTTTCGCAAGGGGCAGAAGGATCAGTGGAAAACCGATCTTGACCCGGCGCTGGCCGACATGATCCGCGAGAAGATGGGGGAGACGATGAAGCGATACGGGTATCTCGAATGAACGATCTGCGGCGGATCATCTGGCTGGCGAGCTATCCCAAATCGGGCAACACCTGGATGCGCAGTCTCTTGGCGCATTATTTCATGCCTGCCGGGCAGGCGCCCGATATCAACAACCTGCGACAGTTCACCACTGGCGACACGCGGCAGGATTTCTTTGACGCGGCCAATGGCGGGCCGTTTCGCGGCACGGGTCTCGATGACTGGATCAAGGTGCGCGGGCGGGCGCTCAGGCTGATTGCGGCCTCCAAGCCCGATCATCATTTCGTCAAGACGCATTGCCAGACGATCCGCATCTTTGATCAGGACGTGATTCCGCCCGAGCTGACGGCGGCGGCGATCTATATCCTGCGCAATCCCTTCGATCTGGCGCCGTCCTTTGCCCGGCATCAGAATTGCGATCTCGACACGGCGATTGCGCAGATGTGCAACCCCGATACGATCACCGGCACGCCGTCGGGCATCATCGATCTCTTGGGCCGCTGGGACGATCACGTCCATGTCTGGACCAACGCGCCCGGCCTGCCGCATCACGTGCTGCGCTACGAGGATCTGCTGAAGAACCCCGGCAAGACGATGCGCGGCCTGCTGGAGAAATTCCTGCGCGTCAAGGTGGATGGGCCGAAGCTGGCGCGCGCGATCAAGGCCACGAGTTTCGAGGCGATGAAAAAGCAGGAGGAAACGCTGGGGTTTCTCGAACGGCCGCAGGGAATGCAGGCGTTTTTCGCCAAGGGGCAGGCCGGGGTCTGGCGCGAGGATCTGAGCCCGGCGCAGGTGGGACGGCTCCGCGAGGCGTTCCTGCCGACGCTCGAGCAATGGTATCCCGAGATGCTCAAGGAAACCGCCGCGGTCGCGGCGCGCGCCTGATCACGGGGTTGGAGTGAACGCCGCGCCCGCACGGGGGCTGGATTCGCCGGGACCGGATGTTACAGTCAGAGGACCGGGGATTGACCGAAAGGGGCAGGACCATGAAACAGGCATTGAGTGTGGCTGCGCTTTTGCTGGCAGCGGGCTGTGATACGCTGGCCCCGCAGGCCCTTGCGCCGTTGGGCCCCGATCCGGTGCTGTCGGGCGGCACCTATAGCAGCGGTGGCGGGATCACGGTCGCGGTTGATCTGCGCGAGGCGAACGGCAAGACAATGGTCTGCGGGGTCTGGGCGCAGAGCCGCCAGCAATCGGTGCTGACCAACTGGGTCGAGCCGCGCCTTCTGGGCTCTGGCTCGGTGGTGCTGGGCCGCGAGGTTCTGCTGCGCGGACTGCTCTTCATGCGGGAAGTGCCGCCGATGGCGGATTATGCTGGGCAGGAGGCGGGCTGTGTGCTGAGCGCGCGCCCGTGGCGTGCGGGGGACGAGGCCCGCCGTGCCGAGGTGCGCATCCCGCGGCAGAATGTCTATGTCGATGCCGACGAGGGGGGCACGGTGATCGTCACCTTTGTCCAGACCGGGCCGGGCGCGGGCGATCACTAGATCTGGCGCTGGCCGTTGCGGCGGATCTGGACGATCTGGGCGAGGATCGAGAGCGCGATTTCCTGTGGGGTCACGGCATTGATGGCGAGCCCAGCCGGGGCATGGACGCGGGCCAGCATCTCTGGGTCGGTCGCGGTGAGGCGGGCCGAGAGGGTGGCGAATTTGAGCCGGCTGGCGACAAAGCCGATGTAATCCGCCCCGCTGTCGAGCGCGGCACGCAGGGCGTCGAGATCGCCCTTGCCCTGAGTGGCGACGACGATCATGCGGGCACGGTTCGAGGCGGGCAGGGGAATGGCGCTCTCGGCCCTGCTGATGTCAAAGCCAAACGGGGCGGCGAGGCTTTCGAGCGCCTGGGCGACCGGCGAGGCGCCAAGGATCAGCAGTTCGGGCCGCGGCAGGACCGGTTCAACGAAAATCTCCATCGCCCCCTTGCTGGGACAGCCGTTGCGGGCGATGTCGCGGCCCTCATGGATCTCGCCGGGGGTGAGGCCCTGCGCAGCGAGATCTTCCTCGGGCTGGAGGGAAATCAGGCGCGGGCGGCCTTCGGCAATGGCGGCACGGGCGGCGCGGGCCATCGCCCCGCGCGCACAGCCGCCGCCAATCCAGCCCTCGGCGATGGTGCCGTCGGCAAGGATCAGGGCGCGCGCGCCGGGCTTGGCGGCGGTCGCCCCTACCGTGCGGATCACGGTGGCGACCGCATAGGGCTGGTGCGCGACATCGAGGCGGCGGATGGTGGTGTCGAACGGATCATGGACCATGTCAGAGACGCTCCAGACGAGGTGCGAGTGCGGCCAGATCGGCAAGCGTGGTGGCGGCGGCAAAGAGATCGAGATGCGGCAGGGCGGCGGCCATGGCGGCGGTGACGGGGGCGTAATCCTTCCATCCCTTGAGAGGATTGAGCCAGAGGATCCGGCCGCCGCGCCGCTTGATCCGGGCCAGTGCCGCCGCGATCTGTTCGGGTGGGTCGGTGTCATAACCGTCTGACAGGATCAGGATCATGGTGCGGGAATTGACGCTGTGACGGGCGGGACCACGAGCGAACTCCTCAAGCGCCTTGCCGATTTTCGTGCCGCCGCCAAAGCCTTCGGCGAGAAGCGTCAGGCGGTTGAGGGCGCGCAGCGGGTCGGGATCGCGCAAGGCCTCCGAGATGCGCACCAGGCGGGTGTGAAAGAGCCAGGCGTCGGTGGCGTCATCGCCGCGCACGAGGCCTGCGAGAAAGGCGAGGAAGATCCGCGCATAGCAGGTCATCGAGCCCGAGACATCGCAGAGCGCCACGATCCGCACCCGCCGGTCGGGGCGCTTCTTGCGCGGCAGCGTCAGCGGCTCACCCCCGGTCGAGAGGCTGGCGCGGATCAGGCGTCGAAAGTGCAGCTGATCGCCCCGGCGCGCGGCGCGGCGGCGGCGCGACCGGCGGTAGGC
>PFEY01000029.1:57719-79373 GCA_002783205.1 Rhodobacteraceae bacterium CG17_big_fil_post_rev_8_21_14_2_50_63_15
TCCTGCGGGCTCACGAATGTGCGCATGTCGCGGTGCATCAGGCTGGCGGTGCGGCTGGCGATGAGCCTGCCGGTGCCATCGCCATGGGCCGCGCCGGGACCATCTTCGGGGGCATGGATCTGGCCGCGCATTGTGCTGTTCTCGCCGCTGGCGTCGCGGGTGTTCTGCATCCGGAGCGCGCCGCCACGGTCGCTTGGCGTGACCCTTTCGCGCACCCGGCCGTCATTCCTCCAGTAGCTGTCAAACAGGGCATCAAAGCGCGCGGCCTCGTCAGAATTGGCGGCGCAGACGGATTTGAGGGCGCGGCGCGCCTGATCGGGGTCGCTGGCGGTGATATGGCTGAGGGCGGCCAAGGCGGTCTGCGTTTCGCCCACGCCAAGGCGCAACCCGTTGGCGCGCAGATGCGCGATGAACCCGACGATGCGCGCCGCGGGCCCCGGATCGCGGGCGGCAAAGCGGGTGACGCGGCTCATGCCGCCTGTCCGGCAAGGCGCTGTGCCACCTCGGTGGGGATGGCGGCGCGGTCGGATTGCGTCTTGAGCAGGGTGGCAAGGGCCGCCTGCAAGGCCACCGGATCCTGGGTCAGATCGTTGATCCCGAGTCCGGCGAGGGCGGCGGCGAAATCGAGCGTCTCGGCGATGCCGGGCGTCTTTTCCAGATCCTCGCGGCGGATCGCCTGCACAAAGCCGACGATCTGCCGGATCAGCGCAGCATCGGTCCCGGGGCAGCGGCTTTGCACGATCGCAAGTTCCGCCGCGCGATCAGGGTAATCGACATGGGCATAAATGCAGCGCCTGCGCAGCGCGTCCGAGAGATCGCGGGTGCCGTTGGCGGTGAGAACCACCATCGGGCGCGCGCGCGCCGTGATGGTGCCCAACTCGGGAATGGAGATCTGAAAATCTGAAAGTATTTCAAGCAGATAGGCCTCGAATTCCTCATCGGCGCGGTCGATCTCGTCGATCAGCAGAACCGGCGGCTCCGCCTGCCGGATCGCCTGCAACAGGGGCCGCTCGAGCAGGTAATCCTCGGAAAAGATCCGCGCCTCGACGCCCGCGCCGGTCTCGCCGCCCTCGGCTGCTGCGCGGATGGCAAGCAGCTGGCGCGGATAGTTCCATTCATAGATCGCCTGCGCCGCATCCAGCCCCTCGTAGCATTGCAGCCGGATGAGCCGCGCCCCCTTCAGCGCGGCCAGAATCCGCGCCACCTCGGTCTTGCCGACGCCCGCCGCCCCCTCGAGCAGCAAGGGCCGTTCGAGCGCGAGCGCGATATGCAGCGCCATCGCCAGATCATCCCCGGCAATATAGCCCCGCTCGGCCATGCCTGCCTGCAGATCGCGCCAGTCCGGCATCCTCATTTGCTCTTTCACGGTTCCTGAAATACTCCGGGGGTCCGGGGGCTGGCCCCCGGTTCCGCCCTCAGCCATGCAGACCAAGCTCATGGGCGGCCTTCCAGATCCGCCAGTGGTCATGCGGCATATGGGTGTGGCGCAGACCGAACGGCCGCAGCGCGTCATGGACCGCGTTGGAAAACGCCGGCACGCCGCCGACATTCGGGCTCTCGCCCACGCCCTTGGCGCCGATCGGATGGTGCGGCGAGGGGGTTTCGGTCCAGTCGGTGGTGTAGTGCGGCGTCTCCCAGGCGGTGGGCAGGAAGAAATCCATCAGCGTCGCGGTCTTCATGTTGCCCATTTCGTCATAGGCGATCTCCTGACCCATGGCGATGGCATAGGCCTCGGTCAGGCCGCCATGCACCTGGCCCTCGATCACCATCGGGTTGATCCGGGTGCCGCAATCGTCGAGCGCGTAGAATTGGCGGATCTGCGTCTCGCCGGTATCGACGTCGATCTCCATCACGCAGATATAGGCGCCAAACGGATAGGTCATGTTGGGCGGGTCGTAATAGCTGACCGCCTCCAGCCCCGGCTCGATGCCCGGAATCGCCTGATGATAGGCGGCAAAGGCGATCTCGGCCATGGTCTTGAACCGTTCCGGCGCGCCCTTGACGGCAAAGCGGTCGATGTCGAATTCCACGTCGTCATCATGCACTTCCAGAAGGTAGGCCGCGATCATCTGCGCCTTGGCGCGGATCTTGCGGCCGGCCATGGCGGTGGCGGCGCCTGCCACGGGCGTCGAGCGCGAGCCATAGGTGCCAAGCCCATAGGGCGCGGTGTCGGTATCGCCTTCCTCGATCGTGATCTTGTCGGCCGGGATGCCGATCTCGGAGGCGAGGATCTGGGCAAAGGTCGTTGCGTGGCCCTGGCCCTGGCTGATCGTGCCAAGGCGGGCGATGGCCGATCCGGTGGGATGGATGCGGATCTCGCAGCTGTCGAACATGCCAAGACCCAGGATGTCGCAGTTCTTGACCGGGCCTGCGCCGACGATCTCGGTGAAATGCGTCAGGCCGATGCCGATCAGCTTGCGGGTCTCGCCGCGCTTGAAGGCCGCGAGCCGTGTCGCCTGTTCGGCGCGCAGCCCGGCGTAATCGACAGCCTTGAGCGCCTTGTCCCAGGCGGTGTGATAGTCGCCCGAATCGTATTCCCAGCCCAAGGCCGAGGGATAGGGGAACTGGTCGGCGCGGATGAAGTTGATGCGTCTGAGGTCGGCCGCGTCCATGTTGAGCTCAATGGCGAGGATCTCGATCATGCGTTCGATGAAATAGGCGGCCTCGGTCACGCGGAAGGAGCAGCGATAGGCCACCCCGCCCGGCGCCTTGTTGGTATAGACACCATCGACGCCGACATAGGCCACCGGGATGTCATAGCTGCCGGTGCAGATGTGAAAGAACCCGGCGGGGAATTTGGTGGGATCGGCGCAGGCGTCAAAGGCGCCGTGATCGGCGGTGACATGGCACCAGAGGCCTGTGATCTTGCCGTCCCGCGTGGCTGAAATCCTGCCCTTCATCCAGTAATCGCGGGCAAAGGCGGTGGCCATCAGGTTTTCCATCCGGTCCTCAACCCATTTGACCGGCGCTCCGGTGACGATGGAGGCGACGATGGAACAGACATAGCCGGGATAGACCCCCACCTTGTTGCCGAAACCGCCGCCGATATCGGGCGAGATGATGCGGATATTGTGCTCCTCGATGCCCGAGATGAGCGAGGCCACGGTGCGCACCGCATGTGGTGCCTGAAAGGTGCCCCAGACGGTGAGCTTGCCGTTCACCTTGTCCATCGAGGCGACGCAGCCGCAAGTTTCCAGCGGGCAGGGATGCGTGCGGTGGTAATGGATCATTTCCTCGGCCACCACATCGGCCGAGGCGATCACCTGTTCTGTGGCCGCCTTGTCGCCTGCCTCCCAGAGAAAGATATGGTTGGGGTGGCGGCGGGGGCCATGCGCGCCGTCGGCGCCGGGCGTCAGATCCTCGCGCAGGACCACATCGGATTGCATGGCCTTGAACGGGTCGGTGAGCACGGGGAGTTCCTCGTATTCGACCTCCACCAGTTCCACCGCATCGGCGGCGACATAGCGGTCGTGGGCGACGACAAAGGCCACTTCCTGTCCCTGAAAGAGCACCTTGCCATCGGCCAGAACCATCTGCTTGTCGCCGGCAAGGGTGGGCATCCAGTGCAGGCCGAGCGGTGCCAGATCGGCGGCGGTCAGCACCGCCACCACGCCGTCAAGCGCCATCGCGGCGGAGGTGTCGATCGCGGTGACGCGGGCATGGGCATAGGGCGAGCGGACGAAATCGCCAAAGAGCATGCCGGGCAGCTTGAGGTCATCGACATAGTTGCCCTTGCCCTGGGTAAAGCGCGCATCCTCGACGCGTTTTCTGGCGCAGCCGATGCCCTTGAGTTTCGCGGTGCGCTCGTCGCGGTCCGGGGTCAGGTCGTTCATTCTGCGGCCTCCTTGGCGGAATTGATCGTGGCGGCGGCGGCAAGCACGGCCTTGACGATGTTCTGGTATCCGGTGCAGCGGCAGAGATTGCCCGCCATGCCGAACCGCACCTCTGCCTCGGTCGGGTCCGGGTTCTCCTTCAGCAATTGCGCGGCGCGGGTGATCATGCCCGGTGTGCAGAAGCCGCATTGCAACCCGTGATGTTCGCGGAAGGCCTCTTGCAGCGGGTGGAGCGCGTCGGGCGTTCCCAGACCCTCGATGGTGGTGATCTCTGCCCCGTCGGCCTGCGCGGCAAAGACGGTGCAGGATTTCACCGAACGGCCGCCCATGGTGACGGTGCAGGCACCGCAATGCGAGGTTTCGCAGCCGATATGCGGGCCGGTGAGGTTGAGCCGCTCGCGCAGGACATGGATCAGGAGTTCGCGCGGTTCTGCCAGCAATTCGTGACGGGTGCCGTTGACGGTGAGGGTGATCTGCATTTTCTGGGTCATGTCGGGGTCTTTCTCAGGCGCGCGACCAGGCGCGGGCGATGGCGCGGGCAAGGATGATGCCCGCCGTGTGGCGCTTGAATTCCACCGGGCCGCGATTGTCCCCGGCCGGGTCGATATCGGCGAGCATGGCGGCGATGGCATTGCGCGTGGCCGCATCGTCGCAGGGGGTGCCGACAAGGGCCGCACCCGCCGCTTCGGACCAGACCGGCACGTCCGACAGGTTGGTCATGGCGATCGAGGCTGCGGTGCAGGTGGTGCCCTCTCGTCGCACGATGACGGCGGCGGCGGCGGTGGCATAATCGCCGATCTTGCGTTTCTGTTTTTCATAGGCCTGACCGCCAGTGGGCACCTCAAAGCTGACGGCGGTGAGGATCTCGCTCTCCGCGCGCGCGGTCATGTAGGCGCTTTCGTAGAACCCGCGGG
The DNA here is from genome assembly GCA_002783205.1 of Rhodobacteraceae bacterium CG17_big_fil_post_rev_8_21_14_2_50_63_15. Taxonomy (GTDB): domain Bacteria; phylum Pseudomonadota; class Alphaproteobacteria; order Rhodobacterales; family Rhodobacteraceae; genus Roseovarius. Next base: position 62,467 of record PFEY01000029.1, read on the forward strand.
CGGGCAGGGTGCGCGGACCTTCGGGGCCGGTGACATGGAAGATCGCACCCAGGCATTGCATGAGGCCCGGCATGTCATTGCCCGGATCGCCATTGGCGACGTTGCCGCCGACCGTTCCCATGGCGCGCACTTGCGGGTCTGCGATCTGAATGGCGGCCTCGCGCAGAATCGGCGCGCTTTGTCCGAGGCCCTGATGTGCGATCAGATCCTGTTGTGTGACCATGGCGCCAAGGGTGATTTGGCGCCCCTCGATGCGGATGCCACGCAGCGATTCGATGGCCTGAAGGTCGATGAGATGGGGCACCTCGGCCATGCGCAGCTTCATCATCGGGATGAGGCTGTGGCCTCCGGCAATGACACGGGCCTCGTCGCCATATTGCTGCAAGAGCGCGAGGGCCGCGGGCAGATCCCCGGGGCGGTGATACGCGAAGGCGGCTGGAATCATCTTGTCTCCTCCCAAAGACGGTATCGGACCGAACCCGGCCCTGACCTGCGCGAAGGGTGTGAGCGCAAGCCGGGACTGTTACATCACAAATCCCGAAATCAGCCGCGTCTTGCACGAAATGCGAGAGGGCTGCACGAATTGCGACGGCGCGCAGCGGGGGGCCAGCCCCCCGCGCCCCCCGGAGTATTTGACGAACGCTGAAGGAGGGGCGGTTGAGGCGTGCGCGGCTCAGAGCCCCAGCACCTCGCGGAGGTCGGGGAGGCGGGCCCGGCTGACCGGGGTGGTGATGTCCTGACCGGCCAGCGTGAAATGGCAGATCGCGTTGTCCTTGCGCCGCTCGAAGAGGGTGACGTGATCGGGGTTGATCAGGTAGCTGCGGTGCGATTTGAGGAATGCACCGGGGGTCAGGCGGCGTTCCGCCTCGGTGATCGACCAGGTGCAGAAGAGCTTTTGTGCGCCGGCATAGAGCAGCGTGTAATGCCCTTCGGCACGCAGAAAGGCGACGTCGCGGGCGTCGATGAAATGGGTCTTGCCGTTCATCTCGTAGGGCAGGCGCAGCAGCGGGGATTTGGGCAAGGTCTGGGGCAGGGATTGGCTGGGGGTGGCGGATTTTGGCGCTGCGGCAAGGAAGGTCACGCCGCTCAGCAGGAAGGCGCCGCAGAGCATGAAGCTGCTCAGCAGAACGCCAAGCGCCAGCACGTCGTTGCCGATCAGCGGGCCGATGTCCTGAAGCGTTCCGCTGGCGACAAAGCGGGTGCCGGATATGGCGGCGAAATGCACGAGAAAGACGGCGAGGCCAAAGGCCAGCGTGCCCAGAAGGATGTTGCGCGGGTTGCGCTGGCCGTAGGCCACCCAGATTGCCGCGATGCTGAGCCCGCAGGCACTGAGCACCGCGACGGCAATGCCGGGCAGGGTATAGACCGGTCGGCAGAGTTCGAGCCCCGCCATTCCGAGGTAATGCATCGCGACGATGCCAAGCCCGATGATGAGCCCGGCAACCGTCAGGCTGCGCGCGCTGCGGGGGCGGAAGTGCAACAGCAGGAGGGCCAGACCGACCATCAGAATGGCGATCAGCGCCGAGCCAAGTGTGATCATCGCATCGTAATAGATCGGGATCGGCAGGCGCAATCCGAGCATGGCCACGAAATGCATCGACCAGATGCCGCCGCCAAGCGCGATGGCGGCGAGCGAGACGGAAAGCTTGCGCAGGGCGACGGGCTGGGTGGCAATGCCACGGGTCAGCGAAAACCCGGTAAAGGCGGCCACCAGCGAGATGCTGAGCGAGGCGGCCACCAGCCAGGGGTCATGGGAATAGTCAAGAAATTCCATCATCGCGCTTGCGGTTGGGCCGGTGCGGCGGGCCAGTCAAGGGGGGCACGCGCCGCTATCTGGCGGCCCTGTCTCTCCAGCGGGGAAGGTAGAGCGCGCGGGCGCGTCTGACAAGGCTCCGGGTTCGCGCGCTCACAGATCCTTGACGAGGCGCAGCGCGTCATAGATCGCGGCATGGGTGTTGCGGGCGGACACCGCATCGCCGATGCGGAAGAGCTGGAAGGTGGCGTCTGGGGCGCGGGTGATCGCCTGCGGGCGGCCCGCGATCAGGGCGTCGTGATCGACCTCGCCGAGGTTTTTCGAGAGTGGTTTGAGTGCGAAATAGAGATCGTCGAGCGGCAGGGTGCCGTGGTTGACGACGATCTGGTCGTATTCTCTTTCATAGCTATGGCCGGAGTAATCCGTGCCGATGGTGGCGCGCAGGCGGTTGCCCGCGCGCGTCACCCGGAGCAGGCGGCGGGCGATGGTCAGGGTGACGGATTTGTCTTGCAGGTTGCGCATGTAGGGCACGAGGTTCATGCCCATCACGTCTGGCGCAAAGGTGCGGTCGGGGGTCATGATCTCGACCATGGCACCGGTGTTGGCCAGCACTTCTGCCGCCTGTAGTGCGGCATGGTCGCCTGCGTCGTCAAAGAGCAGCACCTCGCGCCCCGGCCTTGCGTCGCCGGTGAGGATGTCCCAGGCGGTGACGGTCAGATCGTTGCCCGCGTCGAGAATGGCGTGCTGCGGCAGGCCGCCGGTGGCGATGATCACCACGTCAGGGTCAAGCGCCGCCACATCGCCGGCCTCGGCGTAGGAGTTGAAGCGGAACTCCACGTCACGCGCGGCGCATTGCGCCATGCGCCAGTCGATGATGCCGATCATCTCCGCGCGCCGTTTGCTCTGGGCCGTCAGACGCACCTGACCGCCGGGTTGATCGGCGGCCTCGAAAACCGTCACCCGGTGGCCGCGCGCGGCGGCGACGCGGGCGGCCTCGAGCCCGCCGGGGCCCGCGCCGACAATGATGATACGGCGCGGCGTGGTGGCGGCGGGAATGACATGCGGCATGGTGAGTTCGCGCCCGGTGGCGGCGTTGTGGATGCAGAGCGCTTCGCCGCCCTGATAGATGCGGTCGAGGCAATAGGTGGCCCCGACGCAGGGACGGATGTCGTGCTCGCGGCCCTCGGTGATCTTTTTCACGATATGCGGCTCGGCCATATGGGCGCGGGTCATGCCGACCATGTCAATCTGCCCGGTGGCGACGGCGTGGCGGGCGGTGGCGACGTCGGGGATGCGCGCGGCGTGAAAGGTGGGCAGACCCACCTCGGTGCGGATGCGGCCCGCGAAATCGAGATGCGGGGCGGCTCTCATGCCTTGCAGGGGGATCACGCCGGTGAGGTTCGCGTCGGTATCGACGCGGCCGCGGATCACGTTGAGGAAATCGACCATGCCGCTCATGCGCAGGCGTTTGCCGATGGCGATGCCGTCCTCGGAGGTGATGCCGTTCGGCGCCAGATCGTCGGCGGTATAGCGCAGGCCGACGATGAAATCGGGGCCGGTGCGGGCGCGGATGGCGCGGAGCACGTCGAGCGAGAAGGTCATCCTTGCGTCGAGATCGCCATTCCAGGGCGCCGCGAGCGTGTTCTGGCGCGGCGCCCAGAAGGCGTCCATCAGATGGCCGTAGGCCTCAAGCTCGATCCCGTCGAGACCGGCGGCCTGCATCCGTTCGGCGGCATCGGCATAATCGGTGATGATCCGGGCGATGTCCCAATCCTCGATCACCTTGGGAAAGGCCTTGTGCGCGGGTTCGCGCCGGGCGGAGGGCGCCACGACCGGCAGCCAGTCGCCGGTGCTCCAGCCGGTGCGCCAGCCCAGATGGGTGAGCTGGATCATCACCGCACAGCCGTGGTCGTGACATTCGTCGGCCAGTTTGCGCAGCCATGGCACCACCTCGTCGCGATAGGCGAGGATATTGTTGAAGGCGGGGGGGCTGTCTCGGCTGACCACGGCGGACCCTGCCGTCATGGTCAGCGCGACGCCGCCCTTTGCGCGCTCGACATGATAGGCGCGGTAGCGGTCGGTGGGCAGGCCGTCCTCGGGATAGGCCGGTTCATGGCTGGTGGTCATGATCCGGTTCTTCAGCGTCAGGTGACGGAGCGTGTAGGGCTGGAGCAGGGGATCGCGGGACATCGGGGGTTTGCCTTTCTTGCACTCCGGGACAGGGTGCCCTCGGGCAGGCGGAGTTGCAAGACGGCGCTTGCATCTGGACCTTTGCGCAAAGCTGTGGGATGGATTGACGGTCGTCCGCTGGCGGACACGAGATAAACCGGGCCGGAGAAAACCGCCCGACATCAGGGAGACAAGGAATGATAGTCAGAACATTGGCGATGGCTGGGGCCCTCAGCCTCGCAGCGGCGGGCGCGCAGGCCGAGATCAAGGTGGGCATGAGCACCACGCTGTCAGGCGGCGGTGCGGGCCTAGGCATCGACGTACGCGACGGTTTCATGCTGGCGCTGGAACAGTCGGGGCGCGACGACATCAGCGTGGTGATCGAGGACGATCAGCGCAAGCCCGACATTGCCGTGCAACTCTCCGACAAGATGATCCAGTCCGAGAAGGTCGATGTGCTGACCGGCATCATCTGGTCCAACCTTGCGATGGCGGTGGTGCCGGGCGCGGTGGCGCAGGGCAAGTTCTATCTCTCGCCCAATGCCGGGCCCTCGGCGCTGGCCGGCAAGGGGTGTCATCCCAATTATTTCAACGTGGCCTGGCAGAACGACAACCTGCATGAGGCGGCGGGGGCCTATGCCAATGATGCGGGCTACAAGAACAGCTTCATCCTCGCGCCCAACTATCCGGCGGGCGTGGATGCGCTGACCGGGTACAAGCGGTTCTTCAAGGGGGCTCTGGCGGGCGAGGTCTATACCCAGTTGGGTCAGACCGATTATGCCGCCGAGATCGCGCAGATCCGCGCCAGCGGGGCGGATTCGGTGTTCTTCTTCCTGCCCGGCGGCATGGGGATCTCGTTTCTCAAGCAATATGCCGACAGCGGTGTCGGTCTGCCGGTCGTGGGGCCTGCCTTCAGTTTCGATCAGGGGATCCTTCAGGCGGTGGGCGATGCGGCGCTGGGCGTGGTCAACACGAGCCAATGGTCCAAGGATATCGACAATCCGGCCAATGTGGCCTTTGTCGCCAGCTTTCAGGAGAAATACGGGCGTCTGCCCTCGCTCTATGCCAGTCAGGGGTTTGATACCGCGAACCTGATGCTGAGCGCGCTCAAGGTGGCGGAGCCGTCGGATGCCGATGCGTTCCGGGCGGCGCTGGAAGCGGCGGATTTCGCCTCGACGCGCGGCAAGTTCGCGTTCGGGCCGAACCATCACCCGATCCAGGACATCTATGTCCGCGAGGTGATCAAGGAAGGCGATATCTACACCAACAAGATCATCGGCGTGGCGCTGAAGGACCATGCCGATGCCTATGCGGTCGAGTGCAAGATGTAAGATCACGGGCCGGGCCCACGACAGGGCCCGGCCTCTGATGGCCCGGACATGTCCCTGATCCTGTTTATCGAGCAGATGCTGAACGGCGTGCAGTTCGGCGTCATGCTGTTTCTGATGGCGGCGGGTCTGACGCTGATCTTCGGCGTCATGGGGCTGATCAATCTGGCGCATGGCTCGCTCTACATGGTGGGCGCCTTTGCCGCCTCATGGGCGGCGGGGCTGACGGGATCGTTTCTGCTGGGGCTGATCGCGGCGCTCACGGCGGCGGCGGCGGCGGGGGCGCTGATCGAGGTGGCGGTGATCCGCAGGCTTTATGCGCGCGGTCATCTGGATCAGGTGCTGGCGACCTTTGCGCTGATTCTGATCCTGTCGGAGGGCACGCGCTGGGTGTTTGGGTCGTTGCCGCTGTTTCTGGAAATCCCGCCCTATCTGTCGGGTCCGGTGCGCCTGCCGGGGGGGATTCAGTATCCGCTTTACCGCCTTGCGATCATTGTGGCGGGGGTGATGGTGGCGGCGGGGCTTTTCGCGCTGATCGCGCGCACAAGGATCGGGATCCAGATCCGCGCGGGCGAGGCGGATCGCGAGATGATCGGCGCGCTGGGGGTCAACATCGCGGCGCTCTACACGGTGGTCTTTGCGCTGGGCGCGGCGCTCGCCGGGCTGGCGGGGGCGCTGATCGGGGCGATTCAATCGGTGCAGGTCGGCATGGGCGAGCCGGTGCTGATCCTCGCCTTTGTGGTGATCGTGATTGGTGGTATCGGATCGATCAAGGGGGCGCTGGTGGGCGCGCTGCTGGTGGGGCTGACCGATACGATGGGGCGGTTCCTGCTGCCGGTTGCCTTTGCGCAGGTGATGGCGCCGGCGGCGGCGACGGCGGTGGGATCGGCGCTGGCGTCGATGGCGATCTATATCCTGATGGCGCTGGTGCTGATCTTTCGGCCCCGAGGCCTGTATGGGGTGGCCTGAGATGCGCGCCGAGCGGCTGCTCAACGCTTGCGTGCTGCTGGCGCTGCTGGCGGTGCCGCTCTGGGCGTGGGCGGTGGATGAGCCGTTCACGATTACCCTGGCGACGCGGCTGGCGATTCTGGCGCTGGCGGGGGTCGGGCTCAATCTGGCGCTGGGGCTGGGGGGGCTGGTGAGCCTCGGCCATGCGGTGTTCTTTGGCATCGGCGGCTATGCGATGGGGGTTCTGGCCAGCCATGCGCAGAGCTATACGCCGCTGATCTTGTGGCCGGTGGTGATAGAGGGCACCAAATCCATGCCGGTGATCTGGCTCGTGGCGATGGGCGCAAGCGGGCTGGCGGCGCTGGCGATCGGGGCGCTCTCGTTGCGCACCTCGGGGGTCTATTTCATCATGATCACCTTGGCCTTTGGCCAGATGTTCTATTATTTCGCGATCAGCTGGCCCGCCTATGGCGGCGAGGACGGGTTGTCGATCTATGTGCGCAACGGGTTTCCGGGGCTGAACACGCTCGATCCGATCCAGTTTTTCGCGCTCTGTTATGCGCTGCTCGGGCTGGCGCTCTGGGTCTTTGCGCGGATCATGCGCTCGGCCTTCGGGCTGGCGCTGGGGGCGGCGCGGCAGAACGCGGCGCGGGTCGAGGCGGTGGGCATCGCGCCCTATCGGCTGCGGCTGGTGGCCTTTGTGCTCTCGGGGATGATCACCGGGCTGGCGGGGGCGCTCTTTGCCGATCTCAACCGCTTTGTCAGCCCGGTGATGTTCAGCTGGCAGACCAGCGGCGAGATCATCGTCTTTGTGATCCTGGGTGGTGTGGCGCGGCTCTTTGGGCCGGTGGTGGGGGCGGCGGTCTTTGTCCTTCTGGAGCATTTTCTGGGCGGCTTGAGCGAGTTCTGGCATATCTGGCTGGGCGCGGTGCTGCTGGGCGTCGTGCTCTTTGCGCGCGGCGGGATCATCGGTCTGATCGCGGGACGCGAGGTGCGACGTGACTGAGGTGCTGCTCGATATTCGCGGGATCACCAAACGGTTCGGGGCGGTGACGGCCTCTGACGCGGTGAGCCTGACGCTTCGGCGCGGCGAAATCCATGCGCTGATCGGTCCGAACGGGGCGGGCAAGACGACGCTGATCGGGCAGATCGCCGGGAGCCTGAGGCCCGATGCGGGCTCTGTCTGGCTGGACGGGCGCGATGTCACGGCGCTCGATCCGGCGGCACGGGCGCGGGCGGGGCTGGCGCGGACGTTCCAGATCTCGTCGCTGGCGATGGAGATGACGGTGGTGCAGAACGCGGTGCTGGGGGCGCTTGGCGCGCGCGGCCGGGTGATGCGGTTTTTCCGCGACGTGATGCGCGATCCGGCGCTGCGCGCGGTGGCGCGCGAGGCGCTGGAGCGGGTCGGGCTGCTGGAGGTGGCGGCGCAGCGGGTGGCGGATCTCTCGCATGGGCAGCGGCGGCAGCTGGAGGTGGCGGTGGCGCTGACGCAGGCGCCCAAGGTGTTCCTGATGGACGAGCCGATGGCGGGTCTGGGGGCCGAGGGATCGGCTCAGATGACGCGGCTTCTCGACGGTTTGCGGCAACATGCGCCGATCCTCTTGGTCGAGCATGACATGGATGCGGTCTTTGCGCTGGCTGACCGGGTGAGCGTGCTGGTCTATGGCCGGGTGATCGCCTCCGGCGCGCCGGAAGAGATCCGCCGCGATGCGCGGGTGCGTGAGGCCTATCTGGGCGATGAGGTGCTGCCATGAGCCTGCTCAGGCTGCACAATATCAGCGCCTTTTACGGGCCGTCGCAGGCGCTCTTCGATGTCGATCTGAGCCTGGGCGAAGGCGAGGTTCTGGCGCTGATGGGGCGCAACGGGATGGGCAAATCGACCACGATCAAGGTGATCTGCCGCCTGCTGCGCCACCGCGGCGGCACCGTCACCTTCGACGGGCAGGACCTGGGCCCGCTGCCAAGCTATCGCGCGGCGCGGGCGGGGATCGGCCTTGTGCCCGAGGGGCGGCGCTGTTTCGGCCCGCTCAGCGTGCGCGAGAACCTGATCGCGGCGGCGCGGCCGGGGGCATGGGATCTGGCGTCGGTGACGGCGCTTTTCCCGCGTCTGGGCGAGCGGCTGGGACAGGGGGCGGCGACGCTCTCGGGCGGCGAGCAGCAGATGCTGGCGATCGGGCGCGCGCTGATGACCAACCCGCGCCTCCTGATCCTTGACGAGGCGACCGAGGGGCTTGCCCCGGTGGTGCGTCAGGAAATCTGGGCGGCGCTGGCGCGGCTCAAGGCGGAGGCCGGACTGTCGCTCATCGTGGTGGACAAGTCGTTGCGCGAACTGGGCCTGGTGGCGGACCGGGCGGTGATCCTCGAAAAGGGGCGCAGCGTGTGGGAGGGTGCGTTTCAGGGGCTGGATGCCGGGGTGCGGGATCGCTATCTGGGGGTGTGAGGGATGACAGGGCAGGAGGGCGGCACGATGGATCTGCCAACACCCCGTGGCGCGCTGACGCCCGACCGGCCGCTGGCCGATCTGACGTGGCTGCGCGTGGGCGGGCCTGCGGACTGGGTGTTTCAGCCAGCGGACCTTGACGATCTGGCGGGGTTTCTGGCGGCGCTCGATCCCGGCGTTGCGGTCTTTGCCATGGGCGTGGGCAGCAATCTCATCGTGCGCGATGGCGGGTTGCGCGGCGTGGTGATCCGGCTGGGGCGCGGGTTCAATGCGATTAGGGTCGAGGGCCGTCGGGTGATCGCCGGGGCCGCCGCCCTTGATGCGCAGGTGGCGCGGCGGGCGGCGGAGGCGGGCATTGACCTGACCTTTCTGCGCACCATTCCCGGCGCGATCGGGGGTGCTGTGCGGATGAATGCGGGCTGTTATGGCAGCTATGTCGCGGATCATCTCATAAGTGCGCGCGCAGTAACGCGGGACGGCGCGGTGGTGACGCTCGGGCGCGAGGCGCTGAATTTCGCCTATCGGCACAGCGATCTGCCCGAAGGCTGGGTGATCGCCGAGGCGACCTTCGAGGGCGCGGCGGGGAACCCCGAGGCGCTGGCGCAGCGGATGGCCACGCAACTGCAAAAGCGCGACGAGACGCAGCCCGTGCGCGAGCGCAGCGCGGGCAGCACCTTCCGCAATCCTGCCGGATTCAGCAGCACCGGGCGCGCCGATGACGTGCATGATCTCAAGGCGTGGAAGGTGATCGACGCCGCCGGATTGCGCGGCGCGCGGCGCGGCGGCGCACAGATGAGCGAGAAGCATCCCAACTTTCTGATCAACACCGGCGGCGCGAGCGCCGCCGATCTGGAAGGATTGGGCGAGGCGGTGCGAAAAAGGGTTTTCCAACACAGCGGAATAGAGTTAGAGTGGGAAATCATGAGGGTCGGCGAACCGGCTCCGGGCGAAAGCTCACAGGCAGATCAAGAATAAGTCAACGATAACAGGACCGAAACAGGTCCGGGACATTGAGGCACAAGGTGGTTGGTTCGAGCAGAGCAACCCCGAAAGTGGCGGTGATCATGGGTGGCCCCTCGGCGGAGCGCGAGGTGTCGCTGTCGTCAGGGCGCGAATGCGCCGCCGCATTGAGGGACGCAGGGTTTGACGCGGTAGAGGTCGAGGCCTCCCGCGATCTCTGCGCGCGTTTGACGGAGCTGAAGCCCGATGTCGTGTTCAACGCGCTCCATGGCCGCTGGGGCGAGGATGGCTGTGTGCAGGGGATGCTGGAGTGGCTGCGCATTCCTTATACCCATTCGGGGGTTCTGGCCTCGGCGCTGGCGATGGACAAGGAGCGCACCAAGGCGGCCTATCGCGCCGCTGGTCTGCCGGTGGCCGAGAGCGTTCTGGCGCGGCGCGAGGAGGTGCGAGCGCGCCACGTGATGCCGCCGCCCTATGTCGTCAAGCCCTATAACGAGGGCTCCTCCGTCGGGGTCTATCTGGTGCATGAGGCGGCGAACGGGCCGCCGGCCCTGTCGGATGCGATGCCAGAGATGGTCATGGTCGAGGCCTATGTGCCGGGGCGAGAGCTCACGGTCACGGTGATGGGCGAGCGCAGCCTGACGGTGACAGATATCCTGACCGAGGGCTGGTATGATTATGACGCCAAATACAAGCCCGGCGGCTCGCGCCATGTGGTGCCTGCCGAGGTGCCGCCCGAGATTTTCGACGCCTGCAAGGACCATGCGCTGCGCGCGCATCGGGTGCTGGGCTGTCGCGGTATAAGCCGGACGGATTTCCGCTGGGACGCGGCGCGCGGTCTGGCGGGGCTGGTTCTGCTCGAGACCAACACGCAGCCGGGGATGACGCCGACCTCGCTCAGCCCGGAACAGGCGCGGGTGGCGGGGATTTCCTTTCCCGATCTCTGCCGCTGGCTGGTGGAGGATGCCTCATGCGACCGGTGATCCCGCGGACCGATCCCGCGCCCTCGCGGTTGAGTTACCGCTTGCATCGCTGGATGCTGACACCGCTCTATCGACGGTTCATCCGGTTCGGGCTTCCGGTGCTGGCGGTCGTGGGGCTCTGCGCGGGCTATCTCGGGGATCAGGCGCGGCGCGAGGCGCTGATCGGGCAGGTGGCCGAGATCCGCCGACAGATCGAGACGCGGCCCGAATTCATGGTCAACCTGCTGGCGGTCGAGGGCGCGAGCCTTGGGGTTCAGGAGGATATCCGCGAGATCTTTCCCTATGACCTGCCGGCGAGTTCCTTCGATCTCGATCTCGACGCGATCCGGGCGATGATCGAGGAGTTGCCCGCCGTGGCGCGCGCCTCGGTGCGGATCCGGCAGGGTGGGGTGCTGACCGCCGAGATCACCGAACGGGTGCCGGTGGCGTTGTGGAAAACGCCCGACGGATTGAACGTGGTCGATGTCGAGGGTGTGATCATCGGTGTTGCGCCAAATCGCGCGGCGCGCCCCGATCTGCCGGTTCTGGCGGGTGCCGGTGCCGATCAGCAGGTCGCCGAGGCGCTCGAGACTCTCGTCGCGGCGGCGGCGCTGGGACGCGATCTGCGTGGCCTGGTGCGGATGGGAGAGCGGCGCTGGGATCTGGTGTTGGACGATGGTCGGCGAATCCTTTTGCCCGAGACCGATCCGGTGCGCGCCGTGGAGCGGGTGATCGTGCTCAATGCGGCGCAGGACATGCTGGAGCGCGATGTCGCGGCGGTCGATATGCGGATCGCGGCGCGGCCGACGCTTCGTCTCAACGACTATGCGATGGAAGAGTGGTGGCGGACCACAAAGATGAGTTTGGGGGCAGAGTGAACGGATGATCGAACTTTACGAATCCCAGCGTGCGATGCGCAACATGCGCAAGGCGGCGATGCACCGGGGCGTGGTCGCGGTGCTGGATGTGGGCACCTCGAAGATCGCGTGTCTGGTGTTGCGGTTCGATGGCGCGGCGCGGCTCAGCGAGGCCGAGGGAATCGGGCGGATGGCCGGGCAGGCCGGGTTTCGCGTGATTGGCGCCGCCACCACCCGCTCTCGCGGGGTGCGGTTCGGCGAGATCGACGCGATGGCCGAGACCGAGCGGGCGATTCGCACCGCGGTGCAGGCGGCGCAGAAGATGGCGAATATCCGGGTCGATCACGTGATTGCCTGCTTTTCCGGCGCCGATCCGCGCAGCTATGGTCTGGCCGGTCAGGTCGAGCTTGAAGGGCATGTGGTCAGCGAGGAGGATGTAAGCCGCGTGCTGAGCGCCTGCGATGTGCCCGATTTTGGCGCGGGGCGCGAGGTGCTTCATGCGCAACCGGTCAATTTCGCGCTCGATCATCGCTCTGGCCTGATCGATCCACGTGGGCAGTTGGGGCAGGTTCTGTCCACCGACATGCACATGCTGACGGTGGATGAAGTGGCGATCCAGAACCTTGCCTACTGTGTCAAGCGCTGTGATCTGGAACTCGCGGGGGTGGCAAGCTCTGCTTATGTGTCGGGGATTGCGGCGCTGGTCGAGGATGAGCAGGAACTTGGCGCCGCCTGCATCGATCTGGGCGGTGGCACGTCGGGGGTGTCGATCTTCATCAAGAGACACATGATCTACGCCGATTCCGTGCGCATGGGTGGTCATCATGTAACGAGCGACATTTCGATGGGCTTGCAGGTGCCGCAGGCGACCGCCGAGCGGATCAAGACCTTTTACGGCGGCGTTGTTGCCACCGGCATGGACGACCGCGAAATGATCGAGATCGGTGGCGAGACCGGCGATTTCGAGCATGACCGGCGCCGCGTCAGTCGTGCGGAACTGATCGGGATCATGCGCCCGCGGGTCGAGGAGATTCTGGAAGAGTTGCGCGCGCGGCTGGATGCGGCCGGGTTCGATCATCTGCCGAGCCAACAGATCGTGCTCACCGGCGGCGGCAGTCAGATTCCCGGTCTGGACGGGTTGGCGAGCAAGATTCTGGGCCGGCAGGTACGGCTGGGGCGGCCGCTCAGGGTGCATGGTCTGCCGCAGGCGGCGACGGGGGCGGCGTTCGCCAGTGCGGTGGGCATGTGTCTCTTTGCGGCGAATCCGCAGGATGAATGGTGGGATTTCGAGATTCCCTCGGATCGCTACCCGACTCGCTCGCTCCGGCGGGCGGTCAAGTGGTTTCGGGACAATTGGTGACATCTAGATGTGGCGTTATCGGCGAAATACCGCGAAACATGTTAAAATTATGACCATATCTAGTGGTTGAGTGGTGTTTTTTTGGTGACGATCGGGTTAACGACCGTTAATAATGACCTCAATCAGGCGGAAAACTGCCCCCAAGGCGGGCGTAACAGCAGGCGGACAGACCAATGACATTGAATCTTTCAATTCCCGGACATGACGATCTCAAGCCACGCATCACCGTCTTTGGGGTGGGCGGCGCGGGCGGCAATGCCGTCAACAACATGATCGAGAAGCGGCTCGACGGTGTGGATTTCGTGGTCGCCAACACCGACGCGCAAGCGCTGGGCCAAAGCCTTGCCGAGAACCGTATTCAGTTGGGGGTCAAGGTGACCGAAGGGCTGGGGGCCGGGGCGCGCGCGGATGTCGGGGCCGCCGCCGCCGAGGAGAGCATCGAGCAGATCGTTGATCATCTGGCGGGGGCGCATATGTGCTTTATCACCGCTGGAATGGGGGGCGGCACCGGCACCGGCGCCGCGCCGATCATCGCGCAGGCGGCGCGAGAGCTTGGCGTTCTGACGGTGGGCGTTGTCACCAAGCCGTTCCAGTTCGAGGGGGCCAAGCGGATGCGGCAGGCCGAGCAGGGCGTCGAGGCGCTGCAAAAGATGGTCGATACGCTGATCATCATCCCGAACCAGAACCTGTTCCGTCTGGCCAATGAAAAGACCACCTTTACCGAGGCCTTCAGCCTGGCCGATGACGTGCTCTATCAGGGCGTCAAGGGCGTGACCGACCTGATGGTGCGCCCCGGCCTCATCAACCTCGATTTCGCTGATGTCCGCGCAGTGATGGACGAGATGGGCAAGGCGATGATGGGCACCGGAGAGGATAGCGGCGAAGATCGCGCGATCCAGGCCGCCGAGAAGGCGATTGCCAATCCGCTGCTCGATGAAATCAGCCTGCGCGGCGCCAAGGGGGTGCTGATCAACATCACCGGCGGTCATGATCTGACGCTCTTTGAGCTCGATGAGGCCGCCAACCGGATCCGCGAGGAAGTGGACCCCGATGCCAACATCATCGTCGGCTCTACCCTTGATCCGTCGATGGAAGGGATGATCCGGGTCAGTGTCGTCGCCACCGGCATTGACGCCAGCGAAAACGCCGCGGATATGCCCGTGCCGCGGCGCTCCATGGCGCGGCCGTTGCATCAGAGCGCCACGATGGAGACCCCGATCGAGGCCCCGGTGGCCGCTGTTGCGCCGGAACCCTCGCTCTTTGCCGATCTCGACGCGCGCCCGTCTGCGGGCAACACGGCAGAGCGGTTTGCCTTTGCGGAGGAGGATAGTGCAGAGGCCGACCTGCCGATGCCGGCCTATCAGCCAAAGGTCGAGGAGTTCGAGCCTGTCAGCTATGACGAAATGGACGATGAAGCGCTTGAGAGCTATGTCGCGCCGCGCGCTCCTGCGCCCGGAACACCGTCGCCAGAGACGCTTCAGCGGCTGCAGGCTGCTGTCAACCGGATGCCGGTGCAACCGCAGCAGCGCCGTCCGGAGACCGCAGCCCAAGCCGCCAGCGAGGATCGCCCGCGCTTTGGGATCAATTCTCTGATCAACCGGATGACCGGTCACGCCGCAGCGGAAGCCGATCATCAACCGGCCCGTCCGGCTCGCCAGCAGCCTTCGATGCAGGCCGCTCAGCCGCAACCTGCGCCGACACGGGTGGTCGAAGAGGAAGACAAGATCGAGATCCCGGCGTTTCTGCGCCGTCAGGCCAACTGAATTCGACGATCAGCACCAGGAAGAGGCCGCCCTTGTGGCGGCCTTTTCGGTGACAGGGCACAGGGTTGGGGGCGCGATGGCGGATCGGAAAGCGGCCATCGCGCACAAAAGCCTGCGCGAAATCATCGCGGACGCCGTGTTTTCCGACGCTATTGGCCTGCCTCTGAGGGTGGTGTATGACAGAAGTCTGATCGGCGGTGGGTTTGGCCGGGGCCGGGCGCTGGAAATTCTCAACGAGGTCCGAAACGACGGCCATGAAAAGCGCCAAATACGTTTTGCACTTGAAATTAATGTGCTAGGAGCGTTGCGTTGACGGCGGACGCATCGCTGCACTTTCGTAACTTAGGATGAGATCGCGCATGAGAATCGGCAAGTCCCGGACCCGGCTGGTCGGCGTCTTGGTCGTGGCATTGGCTGCAACCGGGTGCGACAGGCAAAGCGTCGAGCGCGGCACGGTCAATTACGAGAACTACACCGCGCAGCAGATCTTCGAGCGCGGCGAATATGATCTGGCGCAGCGCAATCCGGGTCTTGCCGCCAAGAGTTTTGCCGAGATCGAGCGACTCTATCCCTATTCGGAACTGGCCAAGCGCGCGGTGATCATGCAGGCCTTTGCCCATCATCAGGACAAGGCCTATGAGGAAAGCCGCGCCGCCGCGCAGCGCTTCATCGATTTCTATCCCACCGATGAGGACGCTGCCTATGCGCAGTATCTTCTGGCGCTGAGCTATTATGACCAGATCGACGAGGTGGGCCGCGATCAGGGGCTGACCTTCCAGGCGTTGCAGGCGCTGCGCGAGGTGATCGAGCGCTATCCCGACAGCGAATATGCCAATGCCGCGATCCTGAAATTCGATCTGGCCTTTGACCATCTGGCCTCCAAGGAGATGGAGATCGGGCGCTATTATCTCAAGCGGGATCACTTCTCTGCGGCGATCAACCGGTTCCGGGTGGTGGTCGAGGATTTCCAGACCACGACCCACACGGCAGAGGCGCTGCACCGGCTGGTCGAGGCCTATCTGTCGCTCGGGTTGATCGACGAGGCGCGCACCGCCGGCGCGATCCTTGGCTATAACTTCCGGGGCACGGACTGGTACGAGGACAGCTACAAGCTGTTGACGGGGCGCGGCTATACGCTTGAGGCAACGGGGGACAGCTGGTTGCGGCAGATTTTCCGCCAGACCGTGCAGGGCCGCTGGCTATAGGGAGGGTGGGGGAAACCCCGCCCCTGGGGTGGCCTGATGCTGCGCGCGCTTGAGATTCGCGACATGCTGATCATTGATCGGCTGGATCTCGACTTCCAGCCCGGTCTTAATGTCCTGACCGGCGAGACCGGGGCGGGCAAGTCGATCCTGCTGGAATCGCTGGGCTTCGTGCTGGGCTGGCGCGGGCGGGCCGATCTGGTGCGGCAAGGCGCCGAGCAGGGCGAGGTGGTGGCGGTGTTTGGCCTGACCGCCGGGCATCCGGCGCGTGCGGTGCTGCGCAGCGCGGGTCTGCCCGAGGCCGATGAGCTGATCCTGCGACGGTTGAATGGCAGCGACGGGCGCAAGACCGCC
The DNA here is from genome assembly GCA_002783205.1 of Rhodobacteraceae bacterium CG17_big_fil_post_rev_8_21_14_2_50_63_15. Taxonomy (GTDB): domain Bacteria; phylum Pseudomonadota; class Alphaproteobacteria; order Rhodobacterales; family Rhodobacteraceae; genus Roseovarius. The sequence goes on from PFEY01000029.1 coordinate 78,563, forward strand.
TGGGTCAATGACCGGCGCGTCTCGGGCGAGGTGTTGCGGCAACTCTCGGACCGGCTGGTGGAATTGCACGGGCAGCAGGACGACCGGGGCCTGCTCGACCCGAAGAATCACCGTGAGATGCTCGATTCCTATGGCGATCTTGCGGCGCTGCGCGAGGATGTGGGACGGGCCTGGCGGGCGTTGGTGGCGCGGCGCAAGGCCCTGGCCGAGGCCGAGGCGGCGCTGGCGACGGTGCGCGCCGAGGAGGAATTCCTGCGCCATGCGGTGACGGAACTGGATGCGCTTGATCCGCAGCCCGGCGAGGAGGCGGAGCTCGACGCGCGGCGGCGTCTGATGCAAGCCTCCGGGCGCATCCGCGAGGATGTCGCGCGGGCGTCAGAGGTGCTGGGCCCGCAGGGGGCCGAAGGGGCTGCGGGCGAGGCGCTGCGCTGGCTTGAGGGGGTGGCGGACCGGGCCGAGGCACAGCTTGACGAGCCGATCGCGGCGCTTGGCCGGGCGCTGGTGGAACTCGACGAGGCGGGGCGCGGGGTTGCGCGCTGTCTGGAGGCGTTGCGGTTCAATCCGCTCGATCTGGAGGTCGTGGAGGAGCGGCTCTTTGCAATCCGGGGGCTGGCGCGCAAGCATGGTGTCTTGCCCGATGATCTGGGAGACTTTGCCGAAAGGTTGCGCGGGCGGATTGCGGCGCTCGATCAGGGGGATGCGGATCTGTGCCGACTGGCCGCGGAGCAGCAGGCGGCCGTGGCGGAACATCTGGCCGCAGCCGCCGCGTTGAGTGCGGCGCGGCGCGCGGCGGCGGCGCGGCTCGATGCGG
>PFEY01000029.1:79386-99608 GCA_002783205.1 Rhodobacteraceae bacterium CG17_big_fil_post_rev_8_21_14_2_50_63_15
CCGTGGCGCCCAATCCCGGCACGCCCGGCGGGCCGTTGGCGCGGATTGCCTCGGGCGGCGAGCTGAGCCGGTTCATGCTGGCGCTCAAGGTCTGTCTGGCGGGACCGGACAGCGGCTTGACGATGATCTTTGACGAGATTGATCGGGGCGTGGGCGGGGCCACGGCGGATGCGGTGGGGCGGCGGCTGGCGCAACTGGCGGCGGGCGGGCAGGTTCTGGTCGTGACCCATTCGCCGCAGGTGGCGGCACGGGGCGCGCATCACTGGCGGGTGGAAAAGCGCATCGAGGACGAGGTGACGCTGTCGCGCGTGCGGGCGCTTAGCGGAGCGGAGCGGGTGGACGAGATCGCGCGGATGCTCTCGGGCGAGCGGATCACGCCCGAGGCCCGCGCCGCAGCCGAGTCGCTGATCGCGGGATAGGACGGGGGCGCTGCCCCCGCACCCCCGGGGTATTTTTGCCAAGAAGAATGCCTCTTGGGGTCGTCAGTTGCGCGGTGGCACCAGTTTTCCGGGATTGAGGATGTTGTCGGGATCGAGCGCCTGTTTGATCGCCCCCATCATCGCCCAGCCCGCCCCGTGTTCGCGTTCCATGTATCCAAGCTTGCCGACGCCGATGCCATGTTCGCCGGTCGCCGTGCCGCCAAGCGCCAGAGACCGTGCGACCATCCGGTCGGAGGCGGCCTGGGCGCGGGCGATCTCGGCGGGATCGGTCTCATCGACCAGCAGGATGGCGTGGAAATTGCCATCCCCGACATGGCCGAGAATCGGGCCCTGCACGCCGGCTTGCGTGAGATCGGCGCGGGTCTCGTCGATCGCCTGCGCCAGTCGCGAAATCGGGACGCAGATATCGGTGACGATGGCGCGGGCGCCGGGGCGCGCGGCGAGGATGGCGTAGTAGGCGTTGTGGCGCATGGTCCAGAGCGCGGTGCGCTCCTCGCTCCGGGTGGCCTGCGCGAAGCCCGAGGCGGCGTGATCGGCGGCAATCGCACCAAAAGTCTCGGCCTGCTCGGCCACGCTGGCGGGGCTGCCGTGAAATTCGAGCAGCAGATGCGGTCTTTCGGGCAGGCCCATGGCGGCATAGGCGTTGACCGCGCGCACGCTGTCGGTGTCCATCAGTTCGATCCGGGCCATCGGAATGCCGCACTGGATGGTGTCGATCACGCAGTCCACCGCATCGCGCACGGTCTCGAAGGCACAGACGGCGGACGAGATCGCCTCGGGCTGGCCGTAAAGGCGCAGGGTCAGTTCGGTGATGAGACCAAGGGTGCCCTCGGCGCCGACGAAGAGGGCGGTGAGGTCATAGCCCGAGGCGGATTTGCGCGCCGCGGTGCCGGTGCGGATCACCGCGCCCGTGGCGGTGACGACCTCGAGCGCGCGCACATTGTCGCGCATCGTGCCGTATCTCACGGCGGTGGTGCCGCTGGCGCGGGTCGAGGCCATGCCGCCGAGCGAGGCATTGGCGCCGGGATCGACCGGGAAGAAGAGGCCGGTGGCGCGCAGTTCCTCGTTGAGCGCCTCGCGGGTGACGCCCGGTTGCACGGTGACGGTCATGTCTTCGGCGGCGATCCGCAGGATGCGGTTCATGCGCGAGAAATCGACCACGACGCCGCCGGAAAACGCCTGCGCCTGACCCTCGAGCGAGGTGCCGGTGCCCCAGCCCACCACCGGCAGACGGTGGCGCGCGCAGATTCTGACGATCTGCGTCACCTCCTCGGTGGTTTCGGGATAGGCGACGGCATCGGGCGGACTGAGGGAAAAATGCGACTCGCTGCGCCCGTGCAGGTCGAGATCGGACTTGGAGCGCGTGATCCGTTGGCCTAGAGAGGATTGGAGTTCGGCAACAGCGTTTTGAGTGTCCATGAGGAAACTTTCATCCGAAGGTGTGATGTAACCCTAGGCCATACCGCCGCAATGCGAAAGCGTGGTGCCGCCGGGAATGACAGGTTGATGCAGGCAGACGATCCTTCCTTTCTCCGCCAGATCTTCATGAAAGCGCGGCAAGCGCTGCGTGACGGCTGGAGGGTGCTGCGCAAGCGCGGCCCGAGCCAGTTCCAGTTCTGGCTGATCGCGCTCTTGATCGGCATCGTGGCGGGCTTTGCCGCGCTGTTCTTTCGCAAGGGAATCATTGTCCTGCAAGGCCTGCTCTATGGCACCGAGGATGTGACACGGCTGAACACTCTGGCTGAAGCCCTGCCGTGGTACTGGATCCTCTTGATGCCGGTGGCGGGCGGTCTGGTGGTCGGGCTCATCCTGCATCATTTCACGCCGGACGGGCGGGTGCGCTCGGTCGCCGATGTGATCGAGGGCGCGGCGATTTATGACGGCCGGGTCGAGCACAGGGCCGGGCTGGCCTCGGCTGCCGCCTCGCTGATCACGCTCTCCTCCGGCGGCTCGTCGGGGCGCGAGGGGCCGGTGGTGCATCTGGCGGGGGTGATATCGAGCTGGGTCAGCGACCGGATCCATGCCGACGGGATCACCGCGCGCGATCTCATGGGCTGTGCGGTGGCGGCGGCGGTCTCGGCCTCGTTCAACGCGCCGATCGCGGGGGCGCTCTTTGCGCTTGAGGTGGTGTTGCGGCATTTCGCGGTGCATGCCTTTGCGCCGATCGTGATCGCGAGCGTGGCGGGCACGGTCATCAACCGGCTGGAATTCGGCGATGTGACCGAGTTCAGCCTGCCGGTGGCAAGCAACCTGGAATTCTATGGTGAATTGCCGGCCTTCCTGTTGCTCGGGCTGATCTGTGGCGTGGTGGCGACCATGATGATGCGGGCGATCTTTCTGGCCGAGGATATGGCAGGTTACATTCAGGTGCGGCTGCATCTGCCGCGCTGGCTGCGCCCGGTCGGGGCGGGGCTCATGCTCGGGATCATCGCGATCTGGTTTCCGCATATCATCGGCGTCGGATACGAGACCACGTCGGCGGCGCTGACCGGGAAACTGCTCTGGCACGAGGCGGTGGTCTTTGCCGTGCTCAAGGTGGTGGCGGTGGCGATCACCCTTGGCGGGCGCATGGGGGGCGGCGTGTTCTCGCCCTCGCTGATGGTGGGGGCGCTGACCGGACTGGCCTTTGGCCATGTCGCGACGGCGGTGTTTCCCGATGTGTCGGGCGCGCATACGATCTATGCGCTGGCGGGCATGGGGGCGGTGGCGGCGGCGGTGCTGGGGGCACCGATCTCGACCACGCTCATCGTGTTCGAGCTGACCGGAGACTGGCAGATCGGCATCGCGGTGATGGTGGCGGTGTCGATGTCCACGGCACTGGGGTCGCGGCTGGTGAAGCGATCATTCTTTCTGGCGCAACTGATGCGGCGGGGCGTGCGTCTGGCCGCCGGGCCGCAGGATTACCTGTTGGCGATGTTCCCTGTGTCCAAGCTGATGCGCGCACCCGATCACGAGGCCGCCGCCGCCGAGGATCAATGCTGGTCCCTGATCGAGCGGGGGGTCTATCTGGACGCAACCGCCACGCTTGAGGCCGCGATGCCGCTTTTCGAGCGCGCGGGGGTGGCGTTTATACCGGTGGTCACGCTTTCGGGCGGCGACCGGCCGCCGCTCTTGCAGGGCGCGCTGTTTCACGTTGATGCGCTCAAGGCCGTGAACCGAGCGCTGGCGGCGGTGTCACGCGAAGAGCATCGCTAGAAGCGCGGCGGGCGATGGGAGTCAGACCCGCTCGATTGTGACATTCTCGGTGGCATAAAATGCGATGTGATCCTTGATTTCAGCGACCGCATTCTTTGGGGCCTCATAGCTCCAGGCCGCGTTCGCGAGGGTCTGGCTCTTGGTTGCGATCGAATAATAGCGTGCATCGCCCTTGTGGGGGCAATGGCTGAACTTGTCACTTGGGTCGAGAAAGGCCATCGCGATGTCGTCGCGCGGGAAATAGATCACGAACGGATAATCGCCCTCGGTCAGTTCCAGCGCATTGCGGCTCTCGCCCAGAACGGCCCCGCCGGCGCGCACCGTCCATGTCCCTGGGGCCTTGTGTATCGTGATCTTCGGCATCATCCATTCCTCTCGTTTCGTGTCCTGGCACGACGTGTGGCTGTTGTTTCACACAACCATGTCAAAGCGGTTGCGTCATCTTGTCCAACCATAACCGGGCGGCACCGGAAAGCAGAGCCCCGATTTTGTCGCGGCAGGCGCGGTGGTAGGTGTCGAGCCAGTCCCGCTCGGCGGTGCTCAGCATGTCCTGCGCGATCAGGCGGCGATCCATGGGCACGAAACTGAGCGTCTCGAAGCAGAGCTTGCCGGTCTGATCGCCCTCCGGGAGCGGTGTTGCCTCTGTCACCACGATGAGGTTCTCGATGCGGATGCCAAAGGCGCCCTCGCGGTAATAGCCCGGCTCGTTGGAGAGAATCATGCCCGGTTCGAGCGGCACCTCGGACAGCCGCGAGAGCCGCTGCGGACCCTCATGCACGCAAAGATGCACACCGACGCCATGGCCGGTGCCATGGGCATAGTCCTGATCGACGAGCCAGAGCGGATAGCGCGCGATGGCATCCAGATCGCGCCCCGCAAGGCCGCTTGGAAACCGCAGGCGCGAGATCGCGATCATGCCTTGCAGCACGCGGGTGAAGGCGGCGCGTTCGTCGCCGCCGGGCGGGCCCACGGCCAAGGTGCGGGTGATATCGGTGGTGCCGTCGAGATATTGCGCACCGCTGTCGAGCACCAGAAGATCGCCCTCTGTCAGGGTCCGGTTGCTGGTTTCGCTGACGCGGTAATGCGGCAGCGCGCCATTCGGGCCGGATCCGGCGATGGTGTCGAAACTGATGTCGAGAAGCTGGCCGGTGGCGGCCCGGCACGCCTCGAGTTTGCGCACCACGTCGATCTCTGTGAGCGTGCCGGGCGGTTGGTCGTCAAACCAGGTGAGGAATTCGCAGATCGCTGCACCGTCGCGCAGATGCGCCGCACGGGTTGCACTGATCTCGGCCGGGGTCTTTCGGGCCTTGGGCAGGAGGCAGGGATCCTCGCCCCAGACATGCGGGTTGCCCACCTGATCGAGCACCTGAACCACCCGGAGCGGCACGCTGGCGCGGTCGAGCCGCACCGGGCCGGAGAGCGCGGCCAAGGCCGTCTCGAAGGTCGCGGGCGGCGCCTGCGTCACCTCGGGGCCCAGATGTGCGCGGGCTGGCGCATCGAGCTTGGCCGGGTCGGTGAACAGGGCCACGCGCCCGTCATCCTGCAGGATGGCAAAGCCCTGCACCACAGGATTGCGCGGGATGTCGCGGCCCCGGATGTTCAGCAGCCAGGCGATCGAATCGGTGAGGGTGATGACGGCTGAGACCTGGCCTGCCGCGCGCAGGATTTCGGCCAGCCGCGCGCGCTTCTCGGCGTGGCTCGCCCCGGCGAGCGTGTCGGGCCAGGGCGTGATGGCCCCTCTTGGCGGCGCCGGGCGGTCGGGCCAGATCGTGTCGACCAGGTTGTCATGCGGCACAAGGCGAATCGCGCTGCCGGTGAGCGCGCTTTCAAGGCTCTCGATCTGTTCGGGCGTGTAGAGCCAGGGATCGAACCCGACTGCGCCGCCTGCGGGAAGATGGCCCCTCAGCCAGTCGGCGAGCTGCGTTTCGGGCCAATCCACAGGGTTGAAGGTGGCAAGATCCACCTGCGCGCGGACCTGCACCCGGTAGCGCCCGTCAACAAAGACGCCGGCGACATCCGCCAGAACCGCACAGAACCCGGCCGAGCCGGTGAACCCGGTCAGCCACGCCAGACGGTCGTCACAGGGCGCGACATATTCACCCTGATGGGCATCCGCGCGCGGCACGAGAAACCCCGTGAGCCCCGCCTCTGCCATGGCGCGGCGCAGGTATTCCAGCCGGGGCGGGCCCTGATCCGGGCGCGCGGTTTCCGAGAAGGATTGAAACATGCTCTCTCCTGCGCCTGAGTCGATGCTGCTGCTCTTACAAACCGGCGCGGGCGCGCCTTGTCAACGTTGCCGGGGGCGCTGCCCCCTTGCCCCCCGGAGTATTTAGGGACCGATGAAAGCCAAGCGTAGGGCTGTTTCATCGTTCTGCAAATACTCCTGCACCACCGCCAACCCCTCTCTCTGGGCCGGTGGGATCACCCCGCCCTTCTGATCCCCATGACGCGGGCGCGGGCGCGCGGGTCGCTGTCGAAGAGGGCCGCGAGTTGTTCTGTCATCGCGCCGGCCAATTGATCGGCATCGGTGATGGTGACGGCGCGGTGATAGTAGCGCGTCACGTCATGGCCGATACCGATGGCCAGCAGTTCGACCTGTTTGCGGCGTTCGACCATGGCGATCACGTCGCGCAGGTGCTTTTCGAGGTAATTGGCGGGATTGACCGAAAGCGTCGAATCGTCGACCGGTGCGCCGTCCGAGATGACCATCAGGATCTTGCGCGCTTCCTTGCGGGAGACAATCCGCCGATGCGCCCATTCCAGCGCCTCGCCGTCGATGTTTTCCTTCAGGAGTCCCTCTTTCATCATCAGTCCGAGGTTGTCGCGGGTGCGGCGCATCGGTGCGTCGGCGGATTTGTAGATGATGTGGCGCAGGTCATTGAGGCGGCCGGGCAGGTGCGGACGGCCCTCGGCCAGCCATGTCTCGCGGCTCTGGCCGCCCTTCCAGGCGCGCGTGGTGAAGCCGAGGATCTCGACCTTGACCGAGCAGCGTTCCAGCGTGCGCGCCAGAACATCGGCGCAGATCGCGGCAATCGAGATCGGGCGGCCGCGCATCGAGCCGGAATTGTCGAGAAGCAGCGTCACTACGGTGTCGCGGAACTCGGTGTCCTTTTCGACCTTGAAGCTGAGCGGCGTGGTCGGGTTGGCGACGACGCGGGCGAGGCGGCCTGCATCGAGAATGCCCTCCTCGCGGTCGAACTCCCAGCTTCGGCTCTGCTGGGCCTGAAGGCGGCGCTGCAATTTGTTGGCAAGGCGCGAGACCGCGCCCTTGAGCGGCTCGAGCTGTTGGTCGAGATAGGCGCGCAGGCGTTCGAGTTCGATCGGGTCGGCGAGATCCTCGGCGCGAATTTCTTCATCGAATTCAGCCTTGAACACGGTGTAGTTGGGGTCTGCGTCGGAAATCGGCTGGGGCGAGGGAGGTTCGAGCGGGGCCTCGCCCTCGGGCAGTTCGGTCTTGTCGTCCATGTCCTCGTCAGACTGGTCGTCCATGCTGATCTGGGCCTGGCTCGCGTCCTGTTCATCATCCTGGGAGCGTTCGGGATCAGCCTCGGCCTCGTTCTCGTCGCTGTCCTCCTGACCGCTGCTGTCGGGATCGTCCTGCTCTTCGCCCGCCTCTTCGGCATTGTCGTCCTGATCGTCGTCGAGAGTGTCGGGATCGTCGCCCAACTGATCGCCGTAGCCGAGATCCTCGATGATGCGGCGGGCGAACTTGGCGAAAGCGGTCTGATCTGCGAGGGTGTCCTGCAAGTTTTCCAGCGTGCCGCCGGCCTGTTCCTCGATGAAGCCGCGCCAGAGATCCATGACGTTTTGCGCGCCGGCGGGCATGTTGCGGCCGGTGGCAAGGTGACGGATGAGGTATCCGGCGGCCGCGGGCAGGGGGGCTTCGGCCGCGGAGGTGATCTGCGCATAGCCGAGGCGGGCCGCATCCTGCGCGATGCGGGCGTCGATATTGGTGGCGGTGCCGGGCATGTCGCGGGCGCCCACCGCCTCGCAGCGGGCGGTTTCCATCGCCTCGTAGAGATCGCGGGCCATCTCGCCGGGAGGGGCGTAGCGCGCGTGCAAGGCGTCGTCGTGGAATTTATGGCGCAGGGCCAGCGCATCCGCCGTGCCGCGCGCGAGCAGCACTTCTTCGCGTGACATGCGGCGGGAGACCTGCGGCAGCCGCAGGGTATCGCCCGAGAGGCCGCTGGGGTCCACCGAATAGCTGACCGTCAGGTCCGAGTCATCCGCCATCACCTTGGTGGCGTTGGCGAGCGCCTTTTTGAACGGGTCGGCGGGGTTGTCGGTGGGTTTGTTCATGTCAGGACCTGCTGATTGTCACCGCACGCTCACATTCGCGGCACTTTCGGGCAGTTCCTCGTCAAAGCAGCGCTGGTAGAATTCGGCCACGGTGGCGCGCTCGAGCTCGTCGCATTTGTTGAGGAAGGTGAGGCGGAAGGCATAGCCCAGATTGCGGAAGATGGTGGCGTTCTGTGCCCAGGCGATCACCGTGCGGGGGCTCATCACGGTGGAGAGCTCGCCATTCATGAAGGCGGTGCGGGTCAGATCGGCGACCGTCACCATGCGGCTCACGGTCTTGCGCCCCTCGGCGGTGTTGTAGAGCGGGTTCTTGGACAGCACGATGGCGGTTTCGGCATCGTGGCTGAGATAGTTGAGGGTGGCGACGAGGCTCCAGCGGTCCATCTGGCCCTGGTTGATCTGCTGGGTGCCATGGTAAAGCCCGGTCGTATCCCCCAGACCCACGGTATTGGCGGTGGCAAAGAGGCGGAAAAAGGGGTTGGGCGAGATCACCTCGTTCTGATCCAGAAGCGTCAGCTTGCCGTCGGCCTCGAGCACACGCTGGATCACGAACATCACATCGGCGCGGCCGGCATCGTATTCGTCGAACACGATCGCGGTCGGGTTGCGCAGGGCCCAGGGCAGGATGCCCTCGTGGAATTCCGTGACCTGCTTGCCGTCGCGCAGCTTGATTGCGTCCTTGCCGATGAGGTCGATCCGGCTGATGTGGCTATCGAGGTTGACGCGCACGCAGGGCCAGTTGAGGCGCACCGCCACCTGTTCGATATGGGTCGATTTGCCGGTGCCGTGATAGCCCTGGATCATCACCCGGCGGTTATGGGCAAATCCCGCAAGGATGGCCAGTGTCGTGTCGGGGTCAAACTTGTAGGTCGCGTCGAGTTCCGGCACGCGTTCGGTGCGCTCGGAAAAGCCCTTGACGACCATGTCTGTGTCTATGCCAAAGACCTCACGGACGGAGATTTCCTCGGTTGGTTTTGCGTTAATGTCCATCTTTCCGTCAGCCATTGCGCCGGATCCTTCCATCGCGTCATTATCGCGCCTGTGGTGCAACATATCGTGGCCAAGGGCAAGAGGCGGACGAGGGACCGTGCGGGGTGCACGCCACCGCTATTACGCCTCGTCTTGCGCCAGTTCGGCACGGGTCGCGGCGTCCCGGATCCGCACCACGCCGCGCTCGAGGGTGACGATCCCACGCCGGGCGAGCGCATCGAGACGGCGCGAGACGACTTCGTGCGCGGAGCCGATCATGACCGCGATCTCGGCTTGGGGGACGTGCAGCATGTTGTCCTCGGCGCGCTCGAGCAGGCATTGCGCCAGCCGCGTCTCGATCCGCTGAAACGCCACAGGATCGAGCAGGTGCATCATGGATTGCATACGTTGCGCGAAGGAGGCAAAGACGAAACACCGGAAGTTGTCGGAGAGATCCATCAGTCGCAGGAAGATGTTGCGCGGCACCAGCACGATCTCGCCTGGCTCGCGCGCCACGGCCTCGCCGCAATAATCTGCGCCGCCCATGAGGCTGAGGGTGGATTGCACGCAGCTTTGCCCCGGCTCGATCGCATGGAGCAGAAGTTCACGTCCCGAGGTGCCGGTGAGAAAGCCCGCGATGCGGCCAGAGAGCACGATGGCAAGACCTTGACCGTCTCGCCGGGCTTGACGAGACCCTGACCCGCGGCGGCCTTGACCGGGGTCAGACGGTCGAGCAGGGCGGTGCCCTCGGGCCCGAGTGCCGGTCAGGTCCGGGGCCCGGGCGACCCATCCCATCAGCCGCGCCCGCGTTTCTCGAAGCGCGGCAGCATGGCCGAAAAATCGCGGCCCTTGCCGTTCTCGTGTTCGACAAACTGTGCGTAAAGGTCGCAGGCGGCGCGGCCCATGGGCGTATCGGCATCCGCGGCCTCGGCGGCCTGTTGCGAGAGGCGCAGATCCTTGAGCATGAGATCGGTGGCAAAGCCCGGCTTGTAATCGTTGTCGGCCGGGGATTTGGGGCCGATGCCCGGCGCCGGGCAATAGGCGTTCATCGACCAGCTGTAGCCCGAGGAGGTGGAGACCACGTCGAACATCGCCTGCCGGTCGAGCCCCAGCTTGTCGGCGAGCGCAAAGGCCTCGCAGGTGGCGATCATGGTGACGCCAAGGATCATGTTGTTGCAGATCTTGGCCGCCTGACCGTTGCCGGAGGGGCCGCAATGCACGGCCTTCTGCCCCATGACGTCAAAGAGCGGCTTGGCGATGGCAAATCCCGCCTCCGTGCCGCCCACCATGAAGGTGAGCGTGCCCGCCGCAGCCCCGCCAACGCCGCCCGACACCGGCGCGTCGAGCGCGTGCAGCCCCGCCGCCACGGCCTGCGCCGCAACATCGCGGGCGCTCTCGACATCCACTGTCGAGCAATCGAGCAGCACCGCGCCCTTGTCCATCGCCGGGATCACCTGATCCGCGACCGCCCGCAGGATCGCGCCATTGGGCAGCATGGTGATGACCACTTCTGCACCTGTGGCGGCGGCGCCGGCGCTCTCGGCCATGCGCACGCCGTCGATGTGGACCTGCGCCATGTCAAATCCGGTGACGTCGTGTCCGGCCTTGGCAAGGTTGGCGGCCATCGGCGCGCCCATGTTGCCCAGCCCGATAAATCCGATCTTCATGATGAAACCTCCTCCTCAAAGGTCAGGGCATTCTTGCCCAATGGCAGAAGCATCTGCGCGACGGCGATGTCGGGCAGGTTGTCGATGGTGTGGCGCCACTGTGGCTTGCGGTCCTTGTCGATGATCGCGGCTCGGATGCCTTCGAGAAAGTCGCCCTCTTCCATGGCGCGCCAGGTGAAGCGGTATTCGAGGCCGAGGGCGCGGCGGATCGTGGTGGCGGGCCCGCGCAGGCGGTGGACCATCTCGACCGCGCTGGCCATCGAAAGCGGCGCGTTGCGGGCGAGCACCTTGAGCGTGTCGCGGGCAAAGTCGCTGTCGCTGGTGCGCAGCGCGGTGACGATGTCGCGCAGCGTCTCGCCGCCAAAATGGGCGTCGATCTGCGGCGCGAGGGTTGTCAGCGCGCCCGGCGGCGGGGGTTCTGCATGCGCGGCGATGACGGCGGGATCGCCGGTCTCGATGAGCGCGGCGGTCAGGGCAGGCCACTTCAACTTTGGGATATAAGAATCTGCAAAGCCTGCATGAATTGCGTCTTGCGGGCCCATCCGAGTGCCGGTCGTGCCCAGATATTCGCCCAACCGGCCGGGCGCGCGCGCGAGCAGCAGCGAGCCGCCAACGTCCGGAACGAGGCCGATGCCGCATTCGGGCATGGCGATCTGCGTGCTGTCGCAGACCACGCGATGCGCGCCGTGGCAGGACACCCCCACGCCGCCGCCCATGACGAAGCCCTGCATCAGCGCGACATAGGGTTTGGGATATTCGGCGATCTTCGCATTCAGGCGATATTCGTCGGCCCAGAATTTGCGGCCATAGGCGAAATCGCCGGCGCGGCCAGTGTCGTAAAGCTGCTGGATGTCGCCGCCCGCGCAGAAGGCCCTGTCGCCCTCCGCGTCGATCAGAACCAGTTTCACGTCGTCGTCGGCACGCCATTGCGCGAGCGCCGCAGCGATGGCAAGACACATCTCGTAGCTCAGCGCATTGAGTGTCTCGGGCCGGTTCAGGGTGATGCGCCCGGCGCGGCCCTCTCTGCGGATATGGATCCCGGCGGTCATCGGTCGGACAGCATCTGGCGCGCCACGATCAGGCGCATGATCTCGTTGGTGCCTTCGAGGATCTCGTGTACGCGCAGGTCGCGCACCAGTTTCTCGATCCCGTAATCGCCCAGATAGCCATAGCCGCCATGCAGTTGCAGGCATTGGTTGACGATGCGAGAGCCCGCCTCGGTGACGAATTTTTTGGCCATGGCGCAGAATTTGGTGGCATCTGGGCTCTCGTTGTCCAGCTTCCATGCCGCCTGCCGCAGAAAGGTTCGGGCGGCCTGCAATTCGATCTCCATGTCGGCAAGGCGGAATTGCAGCGCCTGAAACTGGTCGATCGGCCTGCCGAAGGCGCGGCGTTCGGCCATATAGCGCAGCGTCATGGTGAGACCCTGCTGCGCCGCGCCGAGCGAGCAGGCAGCAATGTTGAGGCGCCCGCCGTCCAGGCCATTCATCGCATAAGTGAAACCTTTTCCTTCCTCACCGACAAGATTTCTGGCAGAAATGTTGCAATTGTCAAACTGGACCTGACGGGTCGGCTGCGCCCGCCAGCCCATCTTGTCCTCCAGACCGCCATAGCTGAGGCCCTCGGTGCCCGCCTCGACATAGACGGTCGAGATCCCCTTGGGCCCGTCTGCACCGGTGCGCACCATGACGACATAGGCATCCGAATAGCCCCCGCCCGAAATGAAGGCCTTGGTGCCGTTGAGCGTATAGCCCTCGTTGGTGCGCGCGGCGCGGGTCCGGAGGGCGGCGGCATCCGATCCCGATCCCGGTTCGGTCAGGCAGTAGGAGAGCACGGTCTCCATCGTCAGGGCGCGGGGCAGCACGCGCGCCTTCATCTCGGCGCTGCCAAAGGTGTCGATCATCTTGGCGCACATATTGTGGATCGAGAGAAACGCCGCGACCGCAGGGCAGGCCATCGAGAGCGCCTCGAACACCAGCGTGGCGTCGAGCCGGGAGAGGCCGGATCCGCCCGCCTCCTCGCTGACATAGAGCCCGCCAAAGCCGAGCGCCGCGATCTCGGGCCAGAGATCCTTTGGAATCGTCCCCGCCGCTTCCCATGTCCGGGCATGTGGTGCAATCCGTTGCTGACCAAAGGCATGGGCCATGTCGAAGATGGCGGTCTGTTCCTCGGTGAGAGCGAAATCCATGGGGCGGCTCCTGATCTTCGAATTGAACGGATGTTTAATTATGGATCATTGCAGCACTATTGCAAAGGCGGCAACCAGGGAAAAGGGGATAAAAATGCAAAACGCCCCGAAGCGAAACTCCGGGGCGTGTGCAGAACAGGAGCGATGTTGGGCAAGCTCAGAGCAGCAGCACCTGCGTTCCGACCTCCACCTTGGAGAACAGTTCTGCGATATGATCGTTGTAGAGCCCGATGCAGCCCGACGAGGACTGCCGTCCGATCTTGCGGGTGTCATGCGTGCCGTGCACCAGATAGGCGGGCCAGGCGAGATAGAGCGCGTGGGTGCCCAGAGGATTGCCGGGGCCGGGCGGCAGGTAGGCGGGCAGCGACGGATCGCGGTCGCGCATCGATTGCGTCGGCGTCCAGTCGGGGCCGACTTTCTTGCGCACCACTTGGGTATAGCCGCGCCGCGTCAGTTCCTCGGTCATCGGCACGGAGGAGGGATAGAGCACATAGCTTTCGTCCGGCCCCCAGTAGTGCAACGCGCGACTGCTGATGTCGGCCAAAATCGCCCCCTGGCCCAGGGTCTCGAAATGGTCGCGCCAATGGCGGGTGACAAAGGCCGAGGCATTGCGCCGCACACCCTCTGCCAGCGTATCCTGAGCGCGGGCGAGGTTGGGCATGGCAATCGCAGCCAGCCCGCTGACAAGCGCGGTGCGGCGGGTGAGGCGATATGGCGGCGTCGGGGTCATGCTGCTCTATCCTTTCTCTTGTGGAAGGTCGGAAAGTTCATATCCGAGCGCGGTCCCGAAGGCCAGACCCCGATTGCCGCAGATCGAACCCTTCACGCGATTGTCAGACGGGAAGCGGCCTGATTCGCGGAAATGCCCTTTGAGCCGCTTGAAATGAGGCGGAACGGTGGCGTCTCGCCGATGCGTCCAGAACTGGAACGGAAACGAAACAAAAGCATCCGGATCTTTGTTTCGTGCCTCTCCACAAGGAGCGGCCTGTTTGCCGGAAAAGCGAACAACTGCCTGAAAAATAGTGAAAATGTGGCAAAAGCATGGTGAGTTTGTGCTACACAAGGGACTGCAATCCCGAGAACATCAGGATTGTCATCAAGGCCGCAAGCGCGCGGTCGGTATCGGCGACGCCTATGGGCCCGAGATCCGGATCAAGGGCAATAACCCCTACAAAGTCATGAACGGTCTCTCGACGGATATCTTCGCGGTCGGTGCCTTTGGTGACAGACATAGCTGGAAGCTCAAGAGCCTGACGGTCGAGTACGCCGGTCGTGCCGCTGCCGGCGCCGCTGTTGATCGGGGCCTTTGCCCTGCTCGCGGGGTTGCGCCGCCGCAAGACCGCCTGAAAGGGTGTTATTGGCGCAAGGAACAAGGGGCGGCCTGGGGGGCCGCCCCTATCTCTTGGCTCAGTCCATCGCCTTGAAGTTGAATTCGCCGCCGTCCTTGATGCCCGACGGCCAGCGGGCGGTGACGGTCTTGGTGCGGGTGTAGAAGCGGAAGGAATCCGGTCCGTGCTGGTTGAGATCGCCAAAGCCTGATTTCTTCCACCCGCCAAAGGTGTGATAGGCGAGCGGCACCGGGATCGGCACGTTGATGCCGATCATGCCGACATTGACACGGGCCGCGAAATCGCGCGCCGCGTCGCCGTCACGGGTAAAGATCGCGGTGCCGTTGCCGTATTCGTGGTCCATCGCCAGCCTCAAGGCCTCTTCGTAAGAGCCCGCGCGCACGGTCGAGAGGACGGGGCCAAAGATTTCCTGCTTGTAGATGTCCATGTCGGGCGTCACGCGGTCAAACAGGTGGGGGCCGACGAAAAATCCGCTCTCATAGCCCTGGAGTTTGAAATTGCGGCCATCGACGACCAGATCGGCACCCTGCGCGATGCCGCTCTCGATCAGGCCGAGGATGCGCTTTTTCGCCTCGGCGGTGACGACAGGGCCGTAATCCACGTCATTGCCAGCGGTGTAGGGCCCCACTTTCAGTTTCTCGATGCGCGGCACCAGTTTTTCGATCAGGCGGTCGGCGGTTTCATCGCCCACCGGGACCGCCACTGAAATCGCCATGCAGCGTTCGCCCGCAGCGCCGTAACCGGCGCCGATGAGGGCATCGGCGGCCTGATCCATGTCGGCATCGGGCATGATGATCATGTGGTTCTTGGCCCCGCCAAAGCATTGCACCCGCTTGCCGTTGGTGCAGCCGCGGCCATAGATGTATTGCGCGATGGGCGTCGAGCCGACAAAGCCGATGGACTGGATCACCGGGTGATCGAGGATCGCATCGACGGCCACCTTGTCGCCATTGACGACCTGGAGCACGCCCTTGGGCAGCCCGGCCTCTTCCAATAGTTCCGCCAGCATGAGCGGCACGGACGGGTCACGCTCGGAGGGTTTGAGGATGAAGGCGTTGCCGCAGGCCAGCGCCGGCGCAAACATCCACATCGGGATCATGGCGGGAAAGTTGAACGGCGTGATGCCCGCGCTCACACCCAGAGGCTGACGCATCGAATAGATGTCGATGCCGGGGCCCGCGCCATCAGTGAACTCGCCCTTGAGCATCTGCGGCGCGCCGATGCAGAATTCCACCACCTCGAGCCCGCGCTGCACGTCGCCCTTGGCGTCGGGGAAGGTCTTGCCATGTTCGCGCGAGAGCGCCTCGGCCAGCTTGTCCATGTCGCGGTTGAGGAGGCGGACGAACTCCATCATCACGCGCGCCCGGCGCTGCGGGTTGGTCGCGGCCCATTTCGGCTGCGCTGCGGCTGCGGCGGCAACGGCTTGCGCCAGTTCGTCGGCACTGGCCAGCGGGCAGCGCGCCTGCACTTCGCCGGTGGCGGGGTTGAACACGTCCGAAAACCGGCCGGATGTGCCTTTGACATGTTGACCATTGATGTAGTGGGTGAGTTCTTGCATCGGAGTCCTCCTCTTGATGGGCGCAGGGTAGTCTTGCAATTTTCGGGTGAAAAGAGGCAAAGTTTCAAAAGTGATTTGCATTTTTGCAAGGGGGAATGATGCAGCCGCACTGGGATGACATCCGCATCTTTCTGGCTGTGGCGCGCGCCGAGAGTCTGTCAGGTGCGGGGCGGGTGCTCAGGATCGACCCGGCGACGGTGGGACGGCGTGTGGCGCGGCTGGAGGAGGAGATCGGTGCGCCGCTCTTTGCCAAATCGCCCACCGGCTATGCGCTGACCGAGGCGGGGGCGCGGTTGATGAATCATGCGACACGGGCCGAACAGGCGATGGAGGATGCCGTCGAGGACATGGCGGGGCAGACCGGAGGCCTGACCGGGCAGATCCGCATCGGCGCGCCGGACGGCTGTGCCAATTTTCTCTTGCCGCAGGTTTGCGCCGCGATTGGCGTGGACAACCCGGATCTGGAGATTCAGATCGTGGCGCTGCCGCGAGTCTTCAACCTGACCCGGCGTGAAGCTGATATGGTGATCGCGGTAAGCCCGCCCACCGCCGGGCGGTTGACGGTGCAGAAGATCACAGATTACCGGCTGCATCTGGCGGCCTCGCAGCGCTATTTGCGGGCCCATCCGCCGATCCGGCGGCTGGAAGATCTGCGCGGGCATCGGATGGTGGGCTATATTCAGGACATGATCTTTGACAAGGAACTCGACTATCTGAGCGAGGCCGGGGTCGAACGGGTTTCGCTGGCGTCGAATTCCGTTTCGGTGCAGCTCAACTGGGTGCGGCAGGGATCTGGCATCGGCGTGCTGCATGATTTCTCGCTGCCCTGGACGCGCGGGGTGCAGAAGGTGTTGCCAGAGGTTTTCTCTCTCACCCGCAGTTTCTATCTGGTGCGACATGCCGATGACCGGCGGCTGGAACGGCAGAACCGGTTTGCCGCGGCGCTGGTGGAGGGGCTGCGGCAGGAGGTGGCGCGGCTTGAGGCGCAGGCTTGACAGACATTTTATTATGGATCACGGTTATTTGAGGATATTTTGTTGCGGAGGGGCGGGCCATGTTGGTGCAGCAGATTCTGAAATCAAAGGGCGACAGCGCGGTGATCACTGTCACGCCCCAAACCCTTGTCTCGGAAGCCGCGCAGATCCTCGCCGAACGTCGCATCGGCGGTGTCATCGTCTCCAAGACGGGTGAGACGGCGGATGGGATCGTGTCCGAGCGCGACATCGTGCGGAGCCTTGCGGTGCGCGGCGTGAACTGCATGACCGAGCGGGTGAGCGAATTGATGACCCGCAACCCGGTCTGTTGCTCCCGGCAGGATACATCGGATGCCGTGCTGGCGCGGATGACCGAAGGCCGGTTCCGGCACATGCCGGTGATCGAGGACGGCAAGCTGGTGGGGATCGTCACCATCGGCGACGTGGTCAAGGCGCGGCTTGAAGAGCTGTCGATGGAAAAGACCGCGCTCGAAGGCATGATCATGGGCTACTAGGGGTTGCATTGCCGCGCGCAATAATGTTGCGTGTCGGGCAACTGCAATGACGGAGTGCCGTGATGCGCATAGCCCTCTACCCCGGCACGTTCGATCCGATCACTCTGGGCCATATCGACATCATCCGACGCGCGGCTGTTCTGGTGGACAGGCTGGTCATCGGGGTTGCGATCAACCGCGACAAGGGGCCGCTCTTTGACCTTGAAGAGCGGGTGGCGATGATCGAGGCGGAAGCGGCCAAGCTGAGCGCGCAAACCGGCACCGAGATGGTGGTGCATCCGTTTGAAAATCTGCTGATTCACTGCGCGCATGAAGTGGGCGCGCAGATCATCGTGCGCGGTCTGCGGGCAGTGGCGGATTTCGAGTATGAGTTCCAGATGGTCGGGATGAACCGCGCGCTCGACAATTCGGTCGAGACGGTGTTTCTGATGGCCGATGCCGGGCATCAGGCGATCGCCTCGAAACTGGTCAAGGAAATCGCCCGCCTTGGTGGGGATGTGACGAAATTCGTGACCCCTGCGGTCAGGCAGGCCCTGCTGGCGAAATTCGGCTGATGCGGGGGATCAGACGGTTTCGGCGGCGCGGGTTGCCCGACGGTTGGCATCAGCACGACCGCCGCGCCTGTGAAGGGCCTTGCCCATGGCCACGGCAACATCGGCCATCCGGTTGGAAAAGCCCCATTCGTTGTCATACCAGGCCAGAACGCGGCAAAACGTGCCGTCCATGACGCGGGTCTGATCGGTGGCAAGGATCGCGCTGTGCGGATCATGGTTGAAATCAGACGAAACGAGTTCGCGGTCGGTCACGTCAAGGATGCCCGTCAGCGGACCGTCTGCCGCCTGGGTGATCAGGGCGTTGATCTCCTCGACCGTGGTGGCGCGCGCGGTCTCGAATGTGAGATCCACGACGCTGACATTCGGGCTTGGCACGCGGATCGCGGTGCCGTCGAGCCGCCCTGCGAGGTCCGGCAGCACCAGACCTACGGCGCGCGCGGCGCCGGTGGTGGTGGGGATGATGTTGAGACCTGCGGCGCGGGCGCGGTAGAGATCGCGGTGCATCGTGTCGAGCGTTGGCTGATCGCCGGTATAGCTGTGGATCGTGGTCATGAAACCGCGGGTGATGCCCAGCGTTTCATGCAGCACCTTGGCGATCGGCGCGAGGCAGTTGGTGGTGCAGGATGCGTTTGAGACGATCACGTCCTCGGCGGTCAGATCGGCATGGTTCACGCCATAGACGACAGTGCGGTCGGCGCCCTTGGACGGGGCCGAGACGAGCACGCGCCGGGTTCCGTTTTGCAGGTGAAGCGCGGCCTTGTCGCGGTCAGTGAAAAGGCCGGTGCATTCGAGCGCGATGTCGATATCGCCCCACGGCAACTCTGCCGGATTGCGGATCGCGGTCACGCGGATCGGGCCGCGCCCGGCGTCGATCGTATCGGCGGAAGTGGTGATGCGGCCCGGAAACCGGCCATGTACGCTGTCGAATTCCAGAAGATGGGCGTTGGTCTCGACCGGGCCGAGATCGTTGATCGCTACGATCTCGAGATCATGCCGCCCCGATTCGATCACGGCACGCAACACGTTGCGTCCGATACGGCCAAATCCGTTGATGGCTACTTTCAGGGTCATGCGAGGCTCCGCTGTGTTTGTTAGCGCTAACATTCCTGAATTAACTTACGCCAGTTTTGGAAATAGTCAATGCACGGTCGCTGACGATTGGGTGAAGGGCCGGACGTCTCAACGCCAGAAAGCAAGATATTCGATCAGATCGACCAGTTTGCGCCCGGCAAAGACCAGGGCAGCGCTGTCGTTGATCGCAACGTCCAGCGCGACACCGCCCAAAATGAGAGCGCCGAGCGTGATCGCGATCCGGTTGGTCATCAGATGCCTATCCAGACAAAAGTCCCGCCGGGTATGCCCGACGGGACCGGTCAATGCAAGAGCGCGGGGGGGTTACTGCAACCGCCCCATGGCAACCGCGACATCCGCCATGCGGCAGGAAAAACCCCATTCGTTGTCATACCAGGCGAGCACCCGCACCAGGCGCTTGCCGACGACCTTGGTCAGATCGGGGGCAAAGATCGAGCTTTCGGACGTGTGGTTGAAGTCGATGCTGACCTTGGGTTCGGGATCGTAGCCGAGGATGCCCTTCATCGGTCCGGCGGCCGCAATGGCGATCACCTCGTTGACATCCGCCTTGGTGACGTCGCGTTGCGCGACAAAGGTCAGATCGACCGCCGAGACATTGGGAGTGGGCACGCGAATGGCCGAGCCGTCAAGGCGGCCCGCGAGGTCCGGCAGCACCTCGCCGATCGCCTTGGCGGCGCCGGTCGAGGTGGGGATCATCGACATCGCGGCGGCGCGCGCGCGATAGAGGTCGTTATGGCGACGGTCGAGCGTGGGCTGATCGCCGGTATAGGCGTGGATCGTGGTCATGATGCCCGATTCGATGCCGATGCCCGCATGCAACGCCTTGGCAAGCGGCGCCAGACAGTTGGTGGTGCAGGACCCGTTCGAGATCATCCGTTCGTCGGCGCGCAGCGTCTCGTGATTTACGCCGTAGACCACGGTGCGGTCAACATTCTTGGCGGGGGCGGAGATCAGCACCTTGCGGGCGCCGCGTTCGAGATGGGTGCGCGATTTCAGGCCGTCGTTGAACTTGCCGGTGCATTCGAGCACGACATCGACCCCGTCCCAGTCCAGATCGGACATGTCATAGGTCGATGACACCTCGATCGGGCCGCGCCCCAGATCCATCGTCCGGCCCTCGACCACGATCGGATGGGCGAAGCGGCCATGCACGCTGTCATAGCGCATCAGATGGGCGGCGGTCTCGATCGGCCCGGTGGCATTGACCTTGACCACGGTGATGTCGTTGCGCAGGCTTTCGGAGATATGGGCGAGGGTTGCGCGGCCGATACGGCCGAAACCATTGATACCAACACTAATCGTCATGGGGCACTCCTGATCGTAAGTTAGCGGTGATATAGCCGGAAAGTGGCCAAGCTGAAAGATAAAATTGTGTTTTTTCGATGAAAATTCATAGTGTTAGCGATAACTTTTGATCCCTGC
>PFEY01000053.1 GCA_002783205.1 Rhodobacteraceae bacterium CG17_big_fil_post_rev_8_21_14_2_50_63_15
CATCGGGGATCCGGAGACGGGCGTGATCCATGGTGGTGCGATCTCGGCCCTGATGGATACCTGTTGCGGGGCGGCGGCGATGAGCCACCCGGCGGCGCCAGGCGGCACGGCCACGATTTCGCTGCGTATCGACTACATGCGGCCTGCCACGCCGGGCCAGATGATCCGCGCCCATGCCGAGTGCTATCACATCACCCGGTCGGTGGCCTTCGTGCGGGCGCGCGCGGTGGACGCGGATGACGCGCTGCCGGTGGCCAGCGCCACCGGCACCTTTACCGTGGAGGGCAAGTGATGGCGCGGCCCCGTCCCGAACCGGTGCAGGTCATCAAGCAACGTCGAGATGCCGCGCTCAAGGCGCTGGTCGAGGGCGTGCCCTATATCCGCTTTCTGGGGGTGCAGTTCGACCGCCGCGGCGACGAGCTGACCGCGATGATGCCCTATGACGACAGGCTGATCGGCAATCCCCTTTTGCCCGCGCTGCATGGCGGCGCGACGGCGGCCTTTCTCGAGATCACCGCGATCATCGGTCTGAGTTGGGGGATGCTCTGGGAAGAGATCGAGAGCGGCGCATTCGACCCCGAGGCCATCGTCGGCGGTGCCCTGCCACGCCTGCCCAAGACGATCGACTTCACCGTCGATTACCTGCGCTCCGGCCTGCCGCGCGATGCCTATGCGCGGGCACAGGTCAACCGATCCGGCCGCCGCTATGCCTCTGTGCATGTCGAGGCCTGGCAGGATAATCGCGGGCGTCCCTTTGCCCAGGCGACGGGGCATTTCCTGATGCCGCGCCGGGATGGCTGAGGCGGTCAGGCCCGTCACGCATCGCCGGGTTCTCACCATCGCGCTGCCGATCGTGATCTCGAATGCGACGGTGC
Organism: Rhodobacteraceae bacterium CG17_big_fil_post_rev_8_21_14_2_50_63_15; assembly: GCA_002783205.1. Lineage (GTDB taxonomy): Bacteria > Pseudomonadota > Alphaproteobacteria > Rhodobacterales > Rhodobacteraceae > Roseovarius. The sequence continues at coordinate 876 of PFEY01000053.1, forward strand.
CCATCCTGGGTGCGGTCGATACCGGGGTTGTCGGGCAACTGGGCCTTGCCGCGCCGATCGGCGCGGTTGGCCTCGGCGCCGTGATCCTCACCGGCCTTTACTGGGTATTCGGCTTTCTCAGGATGGGAACGACGGGGCTGACAAGCCAGGCGCAGGGGGCCGGGCGACAGGGCGAGGTGGCGGCGTTGCTGACGCGCGCGCTGATGATCGGCTTTGCCGGGGGGCTGGTGATCATCCTTTTGCAGGCGCCTCTGTTCTGGGCGGCGTTCCGGCTGGCTCCGGCCAGCGCCGAGGTCGAGGGGCTGGCCCGGCACTACATGGCGATCCGGGTCTGGAGCGCGCCGGCGATGATCGCGCTGTTCGGGATGACGGGCTGGCTCATCGCGCGCGAGCGCACCCGCGCCGTGCTGGCCATTCAGGTGCTGATGAATGGCCTCAACATCCTGCTCGATCTGTGGTTCGTGCTCGGGCTCGACTGGGGCGTGGCGGGCGTGGCGCGTGCCACGGTCATCGCCGAATGGGGCGGGCTGGCGCTCGGGCTCTGGTTCTGCCGCGATGCCTTTGGCGTACCGGCCTGGCGCGACTGGGCCCAGGTCTTTGATCCCGAACGCCTGCGCAACATGGCCTCGGTCAACACCGACATCCTGCTGCGCTCGCTGATGCTCGAGGGGATCGTCATTTCGTTCCTGTTTCTGGGCAGCGATTTCGGCGATGCCACCCTGGCGGCAAATCAGGTGCTGCTGCAATTCCTGCACATCACCGCCCATGCCCTTGACGGCTTTGCGTTTGCCGCCGAGGCCCTGGTGGGTCAGGCGGTCGGCGCGCGCAACCGCGCGGCGCTGCGACAGGCGGCGCTCAGGACAAGCCAGTGGGGTCTTGGGATCATCGCTGTTCTGGCCACGGGCTTCGCGCTTTGGGGGGGCGCGCTCATCAATCTGATGGCCAAAGCCCCGGAGGTGCAGGCGGAGGCGCAGGCCTATCTGATCTACATGGTTCTGGCCCCCATCCTGGGCCTGGCCGCCTGGATGCTGGACGGGATCTTCATCGGTGCCACGCGCACCCGCGACATGCGCAACATGATGGCGGTCTCTCTGATGATCTATGTCGTCGCGGTGATCGTCCTGATGCCCCTGATTGGCAATCATGGGCTCTGGGCCGCGCTCCTGATCAGCTATGTGGCGCGCGGGTTGACGCTCGGTCTGCGCTATCCGGCGCTCGAGCGGGCGGTGGCGTCGCAGCGGTCGGCAAACGCCTCAGTCGTGGGTCCGGAGCGGTGAATTCTGCACCATCGACACAACAAGCAACGGCACACCGACGGCAATCAGCGTCACCAGGATCAGAAGAATTCCCAGATCGCTGTAATCGGCGGGGATGGTGATCTGCCCGGTCGCGGGATCGCGCACTTCGCGGGTGATCACGAAGATCTCGTTGAGGTATCTGGTCAGAAGCGCACTCGCGGACAGCGCCAGATTGGTAAAGGACGCCATCACCGCAAAGAACGTGGCCTTGAGATTGGCTGGCGCGTTGCGCGCAATCCAGGCCAGCATCGGGATCATCGCGATCTGGCCGAGCGGCGATTCAATGGCCGTGTCCAGTATGGCGATGAATCGCGCATCGACCACGCCCCCAGTCATCGCGGCGGTGATGTTCTGGATGCCGTAATAGAGACCGATATTGGGCAGCGACAGAAACCCGCCCGCCACGGTCAGCAAGACGATGATCGAGACGATGGAGCGATGCGCGATCAGCGGGCGCAGGATCACGATGCCGACCAATGTGAGCACCGACGTGATCAGCGACAGGATCGACAGGAATTGCTGGTCAAAGCCGAGGACGTCGATCTCGAACCATGTCTGCCCGTTGCCGGGCAGCGGCGTGGCGCGAAAGATGAAGATGATGATGGCGGTGCCGATCAGCGCGCGGGCCTGCGCCGGCGCAAGCACCGACAGCAACTGGCGCATCAGCGCCAGAACGATCAGCATCGAACCGGCAAAGATGATCTCCTGCCCATAGGCGATATCGCTCAGGCCAATGGTGAGCGAGAGCGCCACAAACCCGGCACCGCCGATGAAATACCATGGATTGGGCTCGGTTTTCTCGTCGGACCGCTCAAAGAGCGTATCAGCCTCGGCGTCGGACAGGCCGCGCCGCAACAGGCCGCGGCGCAGGCGATACTTCTGCCAGGCGGCAAGGATCACGCCCGACACCGAGACGAACGGGATCAGAAGGGCGGTAAAATAGATCAGCGCATAGGTCGCGCGCTTGGCTTCGGCATCGAGCGCCTCGATCCCGGAAAACATGTAGATGTTGAGCAGCGCGACCGCCACGGTGCCGGAAATCAGCGCGAACCGGCCCAGCGTCTGCATCGTGGTGTGCAGCGCACGGGACTGCGCGAGCGGGATCTCGCGGCCCGATTCGTCAAACCGCGGCACCGCCTCGACCGACATCGCATCGGCCACCGCGTCCTGGATGACCAGACCCGAGGGGGCCAGCAGGTAGGAGAGGATATACCAAGCATTCATCGGCAGGATCGCGGTCATCTGCTCGGTCTGCGTCAGCAACAGATACATGATCAAGACCGAGAGCCCGATGAGACCCGCGCCGAAATAGATCAGCAGCCATTTCCAGCGCCACATGATATCGACCAGATGCCCAAGCGGCATCTTGAGCGCCCAGGGCAGTCCGGCCCAAAACGCCAGACCGGCAAGGAAAGCTGCGGAAAGGTCGAGGTATTCCTTCACGAAAAAGGTGCCGACGATCATCGTCAGCCCGGAAAATCCGGCGGCGAAATAGACCATCAGCGGCGGCAGGAAGGTCCAGCGCATCTGCCGTCCCAGATCGAGGACCACGGCGTCAAACCAGGTGGCAATCAGCTTTGCGGGCGCCATCGGGGTCAGCATCTACTGCGGCGCTCTGTCCGGCCAGCGGGCCGGTGTGGCGATCAGCCTGCGCGCGACCGTCTCAAGCGTCGCCTCGGGGAGGATCACCAGCATCTTGGGTGCGGTGAGCGTCAGCGAGACTGGGCCGAGGGCCGCATTCGAGGTGCCGATGCGCCCGTCCGGGGCAAAGTTGAGCCCGCCGATCGGCCATCTGAGTCCCTCCGAGCGTCCCTCGACCGCGCCCATCGGGAACAAGGAGACCGGACAGCCGGAGGTCAGTGGCAGGTCCAGCGCGGGCGGGCAGAGAAACACCAGTTCCTCGCGCCCCAACAGGATGCAGCGCTGCCAGGGGTGACGCACGAGGCTGCTGTAGGCGGCGAGCTGATGATCGAGCCGGTCGCCGGAAAACCCGACACCAACGATCAGCGGGGCCGAGATGTTGGACAGGCATTTGTCGAAATCGGTCGTGTCCTGATCAGGGATCGGGTGTTGCGCCACTTGGGGGATGCGCCGCCGCGCGTCCTCTGATATGCTGTCAAAGTCGCCGATCACCGCGACGGGCATCGCATCATGGGCCAGCGCGGCATCGGCGCCACCGTCCGCGGCGACGATCGCAGGCGCAATCGCGCGGGCACGTTTCAACTGGGCGGAACAGACCGCTGCACCGCCGACCAGGGTGATTGGTTCCGTTTGATGAACAATCATGCCGCTTGCCCCTGATCGTTGCCTTGGCTGAGGAGATGTCACATTCTAACCATGAAATGATACGGTAAAATTCTAAGAATCGGGCGTCTTTCGACGTGTGTCTCATGGTAAACCCAGTTGTTGCAGGTTGGCAAAGCGAGCATTTGGCATGGTTGGTTCAAGCAAGATCCTGACGGTTTCCTACGGCACATTTTCGTGCACGCTGGAAGGATTTGACGACTCTTTCGAAACGATGAAGGCGATTGCGGAATATTTTCGCGATCTCGCCGCTGATGATCGCTATTTCGGTGCAGAGCCGCCAACCCCGGACGCCGACATGCTGGCCCGCATCGCCGAGCGCGAGATTTCCCGCCGGGTCCAGGCCCACGAGGACCGTGGCCGGATCGTGCTGCGGGCCGGAGCCGCGCCCGCGCTGAGCACGGCAGCAGAGAGCGCGCCTCTCGCCGAGCAAGCTGCGCCGCAAGCCCCCGAGACCCCGCCCGAGACCCCGCCCGAGATGACCGCAGCGGCCGTCTCCGCGCCGGAAGGGATCGAGACGGAAGCCGTCCCGCGGACGACGGAGCCGGTTGCAGAATTTGCCGAACCCCTGACCGAGGCCGCACCGCAGGAGGCGCCCCTGCCAGAGCCGGTGGAGCCAGAGCCGGTGGAGGCAGAGCCACAGGCGGTTGCGCCCGTCCAGGACGCATGGACCGGGGCACAAGACAGCGAGGAGGACGCCGGGTCAGAGACTGAATTTGCCGACAATGCCCGGCCCGTTGCACAAGATGACCTTGCTCCCTACGCGGAGTCGGGCAGCATTGCCGCCAAGCTGAACCTGATCCGCTCGGTTGTGTCAGAGACCGTGCCGACCGATGATCAAGACTATTCCGAGGATGAACACGCGCAGGATTTCCTCGACAGCACGGTAGAGGATCTCGATGCCGTCCTTGCGGCGGATGATCTGGCCGAACGTTTCCATGCCGCCGATGACCTCGAAGGGGGCTCGCCAGAGACCGAGATCGCCAAGGAGCAGGCCCCGACGACCAGCGCCTACGGCGAAGATGACGATTTCGAGGATTCGCTGGCCGAATTGATGGCCGATGCCCTGCCCGTCAGCCAAACCCCCGGCGCAACTCGCGAAACGGCGGTGATCGTCGAGCAGATCGCCTTTGAGGCCACGGTGGAGCATGACGTTTTCGACGATGAAGAAAGCGAAGTGACCGACCCTTTTCACAATATCTTCGGCGCCAAGGCAGAGGAACTTGCGACTGACGATTACGACGATCTGCACAGAGACCTGACCGATCGTGACGGCGATCTGAGACTTGAATTCGACGACCTGCCAAGAGAAGAGGCCAATCTCGACACCGAGGACGAAGAGGTCGCAGAGGCAGAGGCAGAGGCCGACTCGTCCGACGAGATCGACGACGAGATGGACGACAGCCCCGTCGCGCCAGATCTTGCGGTGCCCGGCCGGGAAAGATTGCACAAGGCCGACGACTCCGGCGATCTGATGCGGTTTTTCGAAGAAGCGGATTCTCAGCTCGACACCCCGGCCTCAAGCCAGCGGCGCAACGCCATTCAGCACCTGCGTGCCGCCGTCGCGGCGACGCGCGCCGAGCGCAAGGCTGGCTCGGAATTGCACCGCGATGTGGATGATGCACCCTATCGCAGCGATCTGGCCAGCGTCGTGCGGCCGCGCCGTCCGCAGGCCGCGCCCGAGGGGTCGCGCAGTCTGCGCCCCGACGAGCCCCGCCCGGCTCCGCTCAAGCTGGTCGCCGAACAGCGCATCGACACCCCCCGCGCGCCGATCCAGCCACGGCGCATTTCGGGGGCGGCCTTGCGCGCCGAGATCGAACGGGTGCAACCCGATAGTGGATTTGTGGCCTTCGTCGAGGAGTTGGGGATTACTCACCTGCCCGACCTGCTCGAAGCGGCGGCGGCGTATCTCGCGGATGTCGAGGGACGTCCGCAATTCTCCCGACCGATGCTGATGAGCAAGCTCAAGGAGGTCGAGGCCGAGACCTATTCGCGCGAGGACGGATTGCGCTCGTTCGGGCAGTTGTTGCGCGCCGGCAAATTGCAAAAGCTCTCGGGCGGTCGTTTTTCCGTCACCAAAGAGACCGAGTATCGCCAACCGGGCAAGCGCCACGCGGGCTGAACCGGATCCAAGCAAAAACCCACACCCCCGGTCCCTGACCGGGGGTTTTTCTGTCGGTCGGCGGATTGTCTCTTTCCCACGCAAGGCAAGCGGGTCAGGATCAGGGGCGACTGGCAAGAGGGGACGGCAGATGCGGGTAATCGCTCTGAGCGGGATCGTTTGGACCCTGATGGCGGATGCGCTCTGGGCCCATGCGTCCGAGCAGGGATTTGTGCTCCTGCTGCCGACGGATGTCTACATTTTCGCCGGCGGGGCAACGGTGACGCTCACCGTGCTGTTGCTCGCGATCCTGCCCGGCGGGCTGGCAGCGGCGCTGTTCCGGCCGCTCCGTCTGGGCCGCGCGCGCCCGAGATTGCGGCACGGTGCGAGCCTGCTGACGGCGCTGCTTCTGGTCTGGCTGATCTGGCGCGGGCTGGCGGGTCCACGCGATCCGGCCGTCAACCCCCTGCCGTTGGCGGTCTGGGTGGTGTTCTGGGTCGGAGTGGTCAGCGTGCAGGGCCTCTTGGGGGATCTCTGGCGCTGGCTCAATCCGTGGGTCGGGGTGGGCGCGTTGCTCTACAGGCTGACCGGCCAGCGCGCGCTCCTGCGCTATCCGCGCGGTCTGGGTCATTGGCCGGGCGTTCTGGGCTTTCTGGCCTTTGCCGGGTTTCTGATGGCCGATCCTGCGCCCACCGATCCGGCACGGCTGGCGCTGGTGGTTGGGCTTTACGGGGCGGCGATGCTGGCGGGGCTTGTCCTGTTCGGCCCCGCCTGGCTGGTGCGCGCCGAGGCCCTCACGGTCCTGATGCGCGCCTATGCACGCATGGGCCTGATCGGTCGGGCGCGCGGCGGGTTGGCACTGGGGGTGCCCGGCTGGCAGGTGCTGGCAAGTCCCAAGGCGCGCCTCGGGTTTGCCGTTTTCATTCTGGTCATGCTGGGCAGTGGCAGTTTCGACGGACTCAATGAGACGTTCTGGTGGCTCGGGGTTCTGGGCCTCAATCCGCTTGAGTTCCCCGGCCGTTCGGCGGTGGTGTCGCAAAATCTCCTCGGGCTCCTCGCCGCCAACGCCGTCCTCATGATGGCCTTTGCCACCTGTCTCTGGCTGGGCGAGCGGCTGGCCGGGGGGCGGGCCCGGTTGCCCGGCCTGTTCTGCCTTTACGCCCCTACCATCCTGCCGATCGCGCTGGCCTATCACATCGCGCATTATCTCACCTCGTTTCTGGTGGACGGGCAATATGTGCTCGCCGCGCTGAGCGATGCCTTGGGCCTCGGGCATATCCACGTCACCACCGGATTTCTCAACACGCCCGGCCCGGTGCGGCTGATCTGGTTTACCCAGGCCGGTGTCGTGGTGGCGGGGCATGTGATCGCCATCCTTCTGGCGCATACGTTCGCGATGGGGCGCGGGCAGGGCACCCGCCATGCGGTGCTGGGACAGGCGCCCCTCGCGCTCTTCATGGTTGCCTATACGGTGTTCGGCCTGTGGCTTCTGGCCTCGCCGCGCGCGGCCTGAGACGTAAAATGCTGGACAAGCCGGGGGGGCTTGCGCAGACTGGGCACATTCGGCGCGACTGTCGCGCGGCGCAAACCTGTCTTGGAGGATGTTTCGATCATGATCCCGAAATCCGGCCCGAAGGCCACAACCCGGCGCGGCGCGCTGACCACGTTGGCGGGCGGAGTTGCGGCGGCTGGCCTGCCGCTCTGGGCGCGCTACAGCCATGCCCAGACCGCTGCCCCGATCAAGATCGGCTTTCAGGTGCATCGCACCGGTATCGGTGCGGCTTACGGGCGCTGGTATGACCGCACCACGCAGGCAGCGGTCAAGCTGATCAACGAGGGCGGCGGCATCAATGGCCGGATGGTCGAAATCATTGCCGAGGATGACGGCACCGACCCCAAGCGCGGCGCCGAGGTGGTCGAGAAATTCACCAACCAGCATGGCTGCGACATCGGCTTTGGCACGCTATTCAGCCATGTCGTGATCGGCTCCGCCCCACGTGCGGGCGAATTGAAGCTGCCCTATTTCGTGGTCTCCGAGGGGCATCACGTGGCCAGCGGCAAGCTCAACCGCTATACGCTTCAGCCCGGCATCACGGATGTCAAAAGCCAGGTTCAGGCAATGGCGCCCTATGTCGCCTCGACGCTGGGCAAGAAGGTCACGATGATCTTCCCCGACTTCGCCTTTGGCCACGATCACCGGGATTTCTTTACCGCGGCGATGCAGGCTCAGGGTGGCGAGGTGCTGGAGCAGATCGCGATTCCGCCCGCCGAGACCTCCTTTACCAAGTATTTCCCCAAGATCCCGCGCGAGACCGAGGTGCTCTATCACGTGATGGTCGGCCCCGCCGTGCTGACCTTCGTCAAGGAACTGGGCGAATTCTTTGGCGGGCAGGGGCCGGCGCTCTTTGGCTTCATCGACAGCCTCGAGGCGGTGGCGATCGACAGCCCCGGCCTCGAATTTCTCGAAAACAGCTATTTCTGGGAGGGCATGTGTCGCAACGCTCAGCCCGGTCAGAGCGCCCACGAGACGGCCTATCGCGCGGCGGTGGGCGTGAACGAGCAAGGTGCATCCCTCAGCGATCCCAAGGACGTGGCGACCTATGCCCATATGTTCGGCTGCTGGGAAACGCTGCATGTGGTCAAGGCGGGGATGGAGGCCTCTGGCTATGCCGGCCCGCAGGACCGCGCCAAACTGATCGAGGCGGTGGAGGCGATGACCGATATCCCCGAGAGCCTTGCGCATCCGCAGGGGGCAAAGCTCTTTAACGGGCGCACGCATCAGGTCTTTGGCCATCAGAACATCAGCCAGGTCAGAGGCGGTCAGCTTGTGCGGGTGCATACCACCTCGATCGAGGACACGCTCTATCCCGATGAAGTGGATTACACGACGCAAGCCTTCTGAAGTGGCGATCCCGGCGGCGTCGAGAATGCGGCGGAAAATTCGCGGAATTTTCTGCGGGCTTGCGATGTTGCCCGTGGTCGCCTGTGGTGCGCCACCGCCGCCGCAGGCCGAGGATGTGACGCGACTGGCGGCGGAAATCCGGGCGCTTGATCCCGCGGTGGACCCCGAAGAGGCGGCGCGCGCGGCGCGCATCGCCTATACGCAAGCGCATGACCTCGCGCTGGCGTATGAAATTACCGATCCGCCGATCATCCACAACACCAAGGTCAACATGGGGTTGAAGCCGCGCGGTCTCTGCTGGCACTGGGCGCACGACATGGAGAAGCGCCTGAAAAGGGAACGGTTCGAGACGCTCGATCTGCACCGCGCCGTGGCCAATGCCGAGAATGCCTTTCGGCTGGAACACAGCACCGCGATCATCAGCGCCAAGGGGGCGTCCTTCGACGAGGGCATCGTGCTCGACCCCTGGCGCCGGGGCGGGCGGCTGACCGCGGTTCCGGTCAAGGCGGACAGCGCCTACAAATGGCAGCCGCGCAACGAGGTGGTGGCCCGCGCGCTCGAACGCGAGCACGGCCAGATCGTGACCCTGACCGACGATCAGCGCCTTCTGATGGGCGGGATCGAGTTCGTGGCGCAATGACCGGGGACCGCTGACATGGATCTCGGCCCCTATCTGGTGCTGGCGACGCTCGAGGGGGCGGTCACAGCGGCCGTTCTTGCGCTGACCGCAGTCGGCCTCAGCCTCGTCTTTGGCGTGATGCGGGTGGTCAATATCGCACATGGAGAGTTCTTCATGCTGGGGGCGGTGATCGCCTGGGCGCTCGCACATGGCCTTTCCGGGCATCCGGCGGTGGGCTTTGCCGTCGCGCTGGTGGTGGCCCCGCTTGTGGTCGGCGCGCTGGCGGTGGCCGCCGACATGACCATCCTCAAGCGGCTCGACTATGACCCGGAGCGCACCATCGTCGCCACCATCGGTCTGCTCTACATCATCCAGCAACTGACCTTGATGGGCTACGGACCGGATGCGCGCCCGGTCGCGGCCCCGTTCAACACGCGCCTTGCGATACCGTGGTTCGAAAAGGGCGCCGAAGGCTGGCAGATGATCTGGCCCTGGGGGCTTGGCACCACGTCCTACAAGCTGGCGGTGATCGCGGCGGCGGTCGCCGTGCTCTGCGCCGTCTGGGCGCTGATGGCGCGCAGCCGGATCGGGCTGGTGATGCGCGCCACCCAGTCGGATCGCGAGATGGCGCTGGCCTTCGGCATCCCGGTCGAGCGGGTCTATGCGCTGGTCTTCGGCCTTGGCGCGGGGCTGGCGGCGCTGGCCGCCGTGCTGATCGTGCCCATCCAGCAGGCGCATTACCTGATGGGCGCGGATCCGCTTCTGCTGTCCTTTGTCGTGGTCATCATCGGCGGGCTGGGCAGCCTGCCGGGAACGGTCGTCGCCGCCGTCCTCATCGGTCTCAGCGACGGGATCATCTCGGTCTTTTTCTCGCCGACCCTGGCCAAGATCCTTGCAACGCTGCTGGTCGGGCTGGTGCTGGTCTTTCGCCCGCAGGGGCTTTTCGGAAAGCGCGGCGGATGAGGGTCTATGCGCTTCATGCCGGGCTGATCGTGCTGCTCTTCGCGTTGCATTTCCTGCTGCCCGCCTACCACCATGGCAATCTGGCACGGGTGATGGTTCTGGCGAGCTATGCGATCGGTTACAACATCCTGTTCGGCTATACCGGCCTTCTCAGCCTCGGCCACGCGCTGTTCTTTGCGGCGGGCCTCTATGGGATGGGTCTGGGCATCCAGCATCTGGGTCTTGCCCCTGCACCCGCGTTTCTTCTCGGTCTGGTCGCGGGGGCTGTCGTCTCTGGCGGTCTGGCGCTTCTCGCGCTGCGCACAAGCGGCGTGGCCTTCATGATCGTGACGCTGATGTTCGCACAGGCCGGCTATCTGACGCTCCTCTATTTCGGCACCTATACCCGAGGCGATGAAGGCTTCGTGATCGCGCAGGCAAGCCGTGCCCTCTGGGGCATCGATCTGAGCGATCCGGGCAACCGTTACCTTGCGGCGCTGATCCTCTTTGGCACCTGTCTCCTGCTCAGCCTCTGGCTGGTGCGCACGCCCTTTGGCCGGGTGCTGGTGGCGATCCGCGAGAACGAAGAGCGTGTGCGGATGCTGGGCTATGACACCTTCGCGCATAAATTGGCGGCGATGGTGATCTCGGGGACGATTGCGGCGGCGGCGGGGGCAGGCTATGGCCTCTTGTTCGGCTATGCCGGGGCAACCTTTGCCAGCGTGCAATATTCGATCTTTCCGCTGCTCTGGGTGCTTCTGGGTGGCGCGGGCACGGTGCTGGGGCCTTTCGTCGGCACGCTGTTCATGTTCTACCTCATTGACCTCTCATCGGGGATTACCACCGCCTATATGCTGATTGCCGGTGTGGTGCTGGTGGCGCTGACGCTGTTCGCGCCGCAGGGATTGATGGGCGAGGTGCGTCGGCGTCTGTGGAAAGGGTTGCCGTGATGCTCTTGTCCACGCGGGGCCTGTCCAAGCAGTTTGTCGGCTTGCGTGCGGTTGACTCGGTCGATTTCGACCTGCCCGAGGGCGAGATCCGCGCCCTGATCGGCCCCAACGGCGCGGGCAAGACGACGCTGGTGGGCATGATCTCGGGACGGATCGCGCCTTCGGCGGGGCGGGTGATCTTTGACGGGCGCGATGTGACCGCATTGCCCGCGCATCGCCGGATCGCGCTTGGCATGGCCTATACGTTCCAGATCACGTCGGTCTTTGCGCGCCTCAGCGTGGCAGAGAACGTCGCGTTGGCGGCCCGTCGGCGGCTCAAGGGGTCGGCGGTCGGTTCGGCGGTGGAGGCAGCGCTCGATCGGGTCGGATTACTGCCGCGCGCCGGGCAGGAGGCGGGCGATCTGGCTTATGGCCACCAACGCCTGCTGGAGATTGCCATGGGCCTTGCGCAACGCCCACGCCTGCTCATTCTCGACGAGCCGACACAGGGTCTGGCCGAGGGCGAGATCGAGGCGTTCAAGACGCTGGTCCGCGAGGTGGCACAGGAGTCGACGATCCTCCTGATCGAACACAACATGCGCGTGGTGATGGAACTGGCAAACCGGATCACGGTGCTGAATTTCGGCGCGGTGCTGGCCGAGGGAACGCCCGCGGAAATCCATCTCAATGCAGAGGTGCAGGCGGCCTATCTGGGAGGGGTATCCGATGCTGCGGCTGGATAGGGTCAGCGCCGGATACGGCCGCGCGCAGGTGCTGCGCGCGCTTTCGCTCGAGGTGAAGGCGGGCGAGATCCTGTGCCTTCTTGGGCGCAACGGCGCGGGCAAGACAACCTGCATGCGCGCGATCATGGGGCTCTTGCCGCTGATGTCGGGCAGGATCTGGCTCGATAAGACAGAGTTGAGCGCGCTTGCGCCGCATCAGGTGCCGCGCACAGGCGTGGGCTATGTTCCGCAGGGGCGCAGGCTCTTTGCCGAACTGACGGTGGCGCAGAATATCGAAATCGGCCTGATGGCGCGGGGCAGCGGCCCGGAGGTGCGCGAAGAGGTGCTCGACCTCTTCCCGCGCCTGCGCGAGCGCTATCATCAGCGCGCTCAAACCCTTTCGGGCGGCGAACAACAGATGCTGGCCACGGCGCGGGCGCTCTGTCTCAGACCCAAGGTTCTGTTGCTCGACGAGCCGACCGAGGGCTTGCAGCCGTCGATGATCGCCGCGATCCGCGAGGTGATCGTCGGCCTGCGCCACAAGGGTGTGGCGATCCTCCTGGTGGAACAACGGGTCGATGCGGTGCTGTCGGTGGCCGATCGCGTGGCCTTTATCGAGAATGGTCAGGGCGGCGTGGTGATGCGCGCCGAAGATCTCCGCGCCGATCACACGATCATCGACCGCTATGTCGGGGTGTAGCGCGCCCGCCCGCCCTCAGCGGGTGTATTTCACAAACGGCGTCAGCGTCCCGATCCGGTCATAGAGCCGCCGCGCCGTGGTGTTGAAATGCTGCGTCATCCAATAGACCCCAGGGCAGCCATCGGCATCGGCCCTGGCATAGACTGCCTCGATCAGCGCCCGCCCCACGCCCCGGCCGCGGGCTTCGGGCGCGGCGTAGAGATCTTGCAGATAACAGGCCCTTTCTATGCGCCAGTTGTGCGGGTGATAGAGGTAATGCACCAGACCCACGGGTGTGCCACCCAAAAGGGCGAGCAAACCGCATTGGTCCGGGTGCGCGTCCGAGGTGAGCCGGGCAAAGGTCGTGTCATAGACCTCCTCCGGCAGCACCGTCTCGTAAAACTCCAGATAGGCACGCCAGAGCGGCACCCAGGCGGATTTGTCGGCGGGCGCGATCGCGCGAAGGGTCAGCGCGCCCGTCACTCCGCCGCCACCGCCTGCGGATCGACGAGGGCGACGATGTCCATCATGATCGCATTGAGTTCGAAATCCTTGGGCGTATAGACCCGTGCCACGCCCATTTCGCGCAGCCGCCGGGCGTCATCCTCGGGGATGATGCCACCGACGATGACCGGCACATCGCCAAGCCCCGCCGCGCGCATCCGTCCCATCAGATCCTCGACCAGCGGCATGTGGCTACCCGACAGGATCGACAGACCGACCACATGGGCGCGGTCCTCGAGTGCGGCATGGACGATCTGTTCCGGGGTCAGCCGGATACCCTGATAGCCGATATCCATGCCGCAGTCGCGGGCTCGGAAGGCGATCTGTTCGGCACCGTTGGAATGACCGTCAAGCCCCGGCTTGCCGATGACAAACTTCAGGCGCCGCCCCAGACGATCGCTGACGGCATCGACGGCGGCTCGGATCTCCTCGAGGCCTTCGGTCTTGTTCGAGGGGCTGGCAGAGACCCCGGTCGGTCCGCGATACTCGCCAAAGACGGCGCGCATCTCGGCCGCCCATTCACCGGTGGTGACGCCTGCCTTGGCGCAGGCAATCGAGGGCGCCATCACGTTGCGTCCCTCGGCGGCGGCGGCGCGCAGATTGGCCAGCGCGGATTTCACCGCCGCGGGGTTGCGCGCCGACCGCCAGTCAGCAAGATGCGCGATCTGTTGCGCCTCGACCGCCGGATCGACGACCATGATGCCACCATCTTCGGTCTGGAGCGGCGACGGCTCGCCGGCCTGCCAGCGGTTGACCCCGACGACGATGGTCTCGTTGCGCTCGATCCGGCCCAGACGATCGGCATTGCTGTCCACCAGACGCGCCTTCATGTATTCGATCGCCGAGACCGCGCCGCCCATGCTGTCGATATTCGCCAGTTCATGCCGCGCGCCGTCCTTGAGCGCCTCGACCTTGGCCTCCACCGCCGGGTTGCCGTCAAAGAGATCGTCGAATTCCAGAAGATCCGTCTCATAGGCCAGGATTTGCTGCATCCGCATCGACCATTGCTGATCCCAGGGGCGCGGCAGGCCAAGCGCCTCGTTCCAGGCGGGCAGTTGCACCGCCCGCGCGCGGGCGCGCTTGCTCAGCGTCACCGCCAGCATTTCGATCAGGATCCGATAGACGTTGTTTTCCGGCTGCTGTTCGGTCAGGCCAAGGCTGTTGACCTGCACCCCATAGCG
>PFEY01000058.1 GCA_002783205.1 Rhodobacteraceae bacterium CG17_big_fil_post_rev_8_21_14_2_50_63_15
CTGATGAACAACCCGCTGGTGATCGCGCAGGTCGAGGAGTTTCTGGCGCATGGCCGGTTCGATCACAGCCTCACTCTGTCCGATGTCCTGCTCGGGCGCCACAAGGAATGAGCGCACTGGCCCTGACCCTGCGCGGCGCAGAGGTGCTCTGGCCCGATGGCCCTGGGGCGGGTGATCTGCATCTGGCCGGCGGGATCATCACGCAGACCCCGGCGGCGCAGGTCGTGGATCTGAGCGGATTTCTGATCCTGCCAGGCATCGTGGACCTGCATGGCGACGGCTTCGAGCGCCATCTCGCCCCGCGCCGCGGCGCGATGAAGGATCTCGATCAGGGGCTGATCGCCGCCGAGGCGGAACTGGCCGCAAATGGCATCACCACCGCCATCCTGGCGCAATTCTTCAGCTGGGAGGGCGGCTTGCGCGGCGCTGATTTTGCCGAGCGGGTCTTTGCGGCGCTGGCGCAGGTCCGCGCGATGGTTGCGACCGACCTGCGGGCACAACTGCGCCTCGAGCTGTCCTTGTGCGAGGATTTTGCAAGAGCCGAAGAAATGGTGGCACGCCATGACATCGGCTATGTCGTCTTCAACGATCACCTGCCGCATGACGCGCTGGCGGCAGGCAAGCGGCCGCAGGGTCTGACCGGACAGGCGCTCCGGATCGGGCGCAATCCCGAGAAGCACCTTGAAACTCTGCTCGCGCTCCATGCCGGGATGGATCGCGTGGCCCCCGCCCTTGATGCGCTCAGCGCCCGGCTGATCGCACGGGGCGTCCGGCTGGGTTGCCATGACGAGCGCACACCACAGGACCGGCAGGCGGCGCGCGCCCGTGGCATCGCCATCGCCGAATTCCCCGAGACGCAGGCCGCCGCCGAGGCGGCGCGGGCCGGCGGCGACGCGGTGATCATGGGTGCCCCCAATCTGGTGCGCGGCGGCTCGCACAAGGGCAATGCCAGCGCCTTCGAGATGGTCGCGCTCGGCCTCGTCGATGCGCTGGCCTCGGATTATCACTATCCCTCGCTCAAACGCGCGGCCTTCCTGCTGGCCGATACCGGGCTTTGCGACCTGGCGACGGCCTGGGCGCTCATTTCGAGCCACCCTGCGCGGATTCTGGACCTGTCCGACCGGGGCGCGTTGCGGCCCGGCGCGCGCGCCGATCTGGTGGTGCTGGAGGCAGAGAGCCGCCGCGTCATGGCCACCCTTGCGGCGGGCAGGATGAGCTATCTGGCGGGCGAGGCCGCAACGCGGTTTCTCGGGGCAAGCCGGGTGCAGTGAGTATTTGAAGAACGATGAAAGCGAGGCTTGCGCGTCGGGTCTCAGGTCGTTGCGGGTCTGATGATGCGGTTGACATGACCCATCTTGCGGCCGGGCTTGATCTCGGCCTTGCCGTAGAGATGCAGCGCGCTGTCGGGCGCGCGGGCAAGCTCCGGCACGCGGGTCATGTCCTCGCCAATCAGGTTCTCCATGACGACATCGGCATAGCGCGTGCCATTGCCCAAAGGCCAGCCCGCCACCGCGCGAATATGTTGCTCGAACTGGTCGATGGCGCATCCCGCTTGGGTCCAGTGCCCGGAATTGTGAACGCGCGGCGCGATTTCGTTGACGATGAGGCCCTGCGGCGTGACAAAGATCTCCACCCCCATGACGCCGACATAGTCGAGCGCGTTGAGAAGCTTCGCGGCGATCAGAACGGCGTCGGTGCGCTGTGCGGCGCTCAGGCGCGCGGGCACGGTGGTGGTGCGCAGGATGCCGCCCTCATGGACATTCTCGCCGGGGTCATAGCAGGCAATGTCGCCGGCCTGCCCGCGCGCGGCGATCACCGAGACTTCGTGGCTGAAGGCGACGACGCCCTCCAGGATGGCCGGTTGTCCGGCCAGATCCGCCAGTGCCCGTTCTGCATCTGCGGGCGTCCCGATCCAGGCCTGACCCTTGCCGTCATAGCCAAGGCGGCGGGTCTTGAGGATCGCGGGCAGGCCAATCGCGGTGATCGCCCCGGCGAGATCATCGGCGCTGTCCACCGCGGCAAAGGGCGCCGTGGCAAGGCCGAGATCCCTGAGAAAGGTCTTTTCGATCAGCCGGTCCTGACTGACCAAGAGCGCCTTGCGCGGTGGGTGGACGGGCTTTTGCGCTTCGAGATGATCGAGCGCAGAGGTCGGGATGTTCTCGAACTCGTAGGTGATCACATCGACGCTGGCGGCAAACTGCCGGAGCGCCGCGTCGTCGTCATAGTCCGCCTTGAGATGGAAATTCGCCACATGGCTCGCCGGGCAATCGCCGCCGGGCTCGAAGATGCAGGTCTTGTAGCCAAGCCGCGCCGCGGCGACCGACAACATGCGTCCCAACTGGCCGCCGCCGAGAATGCCGATGGTCGCGCCGAACGGCAGAGGGTCAGTCATCGCGGGGCTCGTCGGGGATCGAGGCGGAGAGCGCGGCGCGCCAGTCGTCCAGCCTCTGCGCCAGATCCGGGTCGGAATTTGCAAGGATCGCGGCTGCCATCAGCCCGGCATTGGCCGCGCCCGCCGCCCCGATCGCCATAGTGGCGACCGGAAAGCCGCGCGGCATCTGGACGATGGAATAGAGGCTGTCAACGCCGGCCAGAGCCCTCGTCTGGACCGGAACGCCGATCACCGGCAGCCGCGTTTTCGACGCCATCATGCCGGGCAGATGCGCCGCACCCCCGGCACCCGCGATGATCACCTGCAAGCCGCGCGCCACCGCCGTGCGCCCATAGTCCCAGAGCCGGTCGGGGGTGCGATGCGCCGAGACGATTCGCGTCTCATAGGCGATGCCCAGCTCGTCAAGGATTGCCGCAGCTTCGCGCATGGTGGACCAGTCCGACTGGCTCCCCATGATGATGCCGATCTTTGCGCCTGTCATCTCACGCCCCCTGCACTGGAGCGCGCACTATACTGATCGACATGGCTTAGGCAATAATGTCGGGATAGATCCGATCCTCGATCCGGGCGATCATGTCGCGCAGCCAGAGCTTTTTCTTCTTGAGCCGTTGCAGCATCAGCTGATCGGCCGTGCCCTTGTGGTGCAGCGCAACGATGGCCTCATCGAGGTCGCGGTGTTCGCGGCGGAATTCCTCCAGCTCGACGCGCAGAACATCTTCGGACTTCATCGACAGGTCGCTATAGGCGTTCATGGCAACCGATTCCCTTGGTCGTTCAGACCGTCAAGATACTGAATTCGGGCGCTGTCGCAAAGCCCTTGCGCGTTGTCGGGGCAATCCCCATATTTCCGATGCAGGTCGCCGTGAAGGGGCCTGACCCAAACGGACGGTCGCTTACACTCAAGGACGTGTCGATGACAAAGCTTACTCTGGGGACGCACCCCTACATGCTGGGCTTCGAGCAGCTCGAACGGAT
>PFEY01000087.1 GCA_002783205.1 Rhodobacteraceae bacterium CG17_big_fil_post_rev_8_21_14_2_50_63_15
CTCGGTCAGCGTCAGCGCCTCCTGATCCCCCTCCCAGATCAGGGCCGAAAGCCGCTCGCCAAGGGCGTCGTCCACCTCGTCAAAGACTGCCCGCGCCGCCGGATAGGTCGCGGCCAGATCGGCCCCCATGCCGATCACCTGCGCGCCTTGTCCGGGAAATACGAATGCCCTCGTCATCTTCCGCCTGCCTCCCTCGAAAAGTGCCTTTCGATACATCGCCGCGCCGCCCAAGGCAACGGCCCAACCCCTGACCGCACCGCCGCACGCATTCTGTGCGCGCGCGGTCATTGTCATGCGTCGGCTTTCGGCTACGCTAGGCTCGACACAAGACGGATGAAATCGATGCCCTTCGCCAATTCGGCCAGCACCTATGGCAGCGTGACAAAGACGTTTCACTGGCTCACAGCCCTTCTGATCCTGACCAACCTGCCGCTCGGCTGGGTCGCGATCACGCTCGCACAGCAGGTCGAGATCGCCCCGACCGAGGCGCTGATCGCGCGCACGACCCTGCTCTTTTCGCTGCACAAGACGCTGGGTGTGACGATCTTTTTCGTGGCCTTGGCGCGCATCCTCTGGGCGCTGAGCCAGCCCAAGCCGGGGCTTCTGAACGGCGACCGGCGGCTCGAATCCTGGGCGGCGGAAACCGTGCACTGGCTGCTTTACGGCTCGCTCGTCCTCGTGCCGCTTTCGGGCTGGGTGCATCACGCGGCGAGCACCGGTTTTGCACCGATCTGGGGCCCTTTCGGGCAGGATCTGCCATTGGTGCCGAAATCCGACTCCCTGTCCGAAATCGCCTCGACGCTGCATTTCATCCTGCAATGGGTGCTGACCGGGGCGATTGCCGCGCATGTCGCGGGCGCGCTCAAGCATCATCTGATCGACGGTGACGCCACGCTGCGGCGGATGCTGCCGGGACATTGGCCCGCCCTGCCCACGGCGCGACAGCCGGGACATGTGCTGCCGCTTGTCGCGGCACTCCTGATCTGGTCCGGCGCGTTGGTCGGCGCGGGTGCGCTCGGCTGGTTCGCCGCAACCGATCGCGCGGGCACCCCCGCCCTCGCTCAGGTCAAGAGCGGCTGGCGGGTCGAGACCGGACAACTCGAATTCACCATCCAACAGTTGGGATCGACCGTGACCGGCAGCTTTGCCGACTGGACCGCCGCCATTACCTATGGCGAGAGCGCCGATGCCAACGGCAAGCACGGCGCGGTCGAGGTCGTGATCGGGATTCCCTCGCTGTCGCTGGGATCCGTCACCCAACAGGCGATGGGCGCGGATTTCTTCAATGCCGGCGCCTTTCCCACCGCGGTCTTTGCCGCCGATCTGATCGCAACCGGGACCGGCCCCGTAGCCCGTGGCACGCTGCGCATTCGGGACCAGAGCGTGCCGGTCGAGATGCCGTTCGATCTGACCATCGCGGGCGATGCCGCGACGGCCACCGGCGGCCTGCGCGTGGATCGGCGCGCGTTCAATCTTGGCGCGGGCGTAACTGACGCCAAGACCCTCGGCTTCGAGGTGGATATCCGGTTCGACCTGACGGCCATCCGCACGCCCTAGTCGAGCACCCTTGCCTCGTCGATCAGCATGATCGGGATGCCATTGCGGATCGGAAAGGCAAGACCGGCGGGCCGGCTGATCAACTCCTGCCGGGCGGCGTCATATTCCAGCGTCGCATGGGTCTGCGGACAGATCAGCGCCTCCAGCATCCGGCGGTCAAAGGCGGCGGTCGCGTCAGATGCATCGCTCATTGCATGATATCCTCTGTATCACCGCCCCGCAGGGCATATTCGATCAACGTGACGAGCGTCTCGCGCCTGGTGCTCAGCGACGGCGCCTCAAGCAGCGCCTGCTTGTCCTCGGGCTCGAAGCCGAGCAGCATCGAGAGCGAATTGATCAGCAGTTCATCCTCGGCCTCGCGCAGCGATTCCCAATCCGTCTGCAACTCGCGTGCCCGGAAATAGCGCGACAGAAGATTGAAGAAACGTTCGCGATCAAACTCCGGATCGCGTTCCCCCGGCCCCATGTCGAGGTCAAAGCCGGACCACGAAACCTTGGCACGACGATAAGGAGAAAAGCCCTGGATCTCATCGACCACCCGATACCGCGAGAGGCCGGTCAGCGTGATCATGTAGCGCCCGTCCTCGGTCTCGGAGAACTGCGTCACCCGCCCCACGCAACCGATCGTATGCAGCCCCGTTCCCCCGTTGCGCCCCGGCACGCGATTGGGCTGGATCATGCCGATAAGACGCTCGGGCGTCTTGAGCGTGTCGTCCAGCATGCTCAGATAGCGCGGCTCGAACAGATGCAGCGGCAGGCGAGAGCGCGGCAAGAGCAACGCACCCGGCAAGGGGAAGATCGGGATCGTCTCAGGCAGATCGAACTTGTGCAACATGACCCTAACCTAGCCCGCCACCGGGCTCAGGCAAATATCATCGAACTGAGCCTGCGCCGCGCGCTCAGAAGCAACGGATCGTTGGGCTTGAGCGCGTCGAAGATGGTGAACAGTTGGGCCTTGGCCGCACCGTCCTTCCACTCCCGATCACGGCGGAACAGGTCCAGCAATTCATCAACCGCGTCAGACCCCTGCCCGTTGGCATAGAGCGCCTGCGCCAGATCGAACCGGGCCTGAAGATTGTCTGGATCTGCCGCGACCGCCGCCCTGAGATCGGTCACGGGCCCCGCGTCGCGGGCCTGCCGGGCGAGCGTCAACTGGGCATGAACCGCCTCGATCTCGGGGGCCTCACTGATCTCGGCAGGCACCCCGTTGAGGACCGCCTCGGCCTGATCGAGATCGCCCAGAACCATTTCCGCGCGCACCATCCCGGCAAAGGCGCGGGCGTTTTTCGGATCCTCCTGCGCAATCGCGGCATAGATCTGCACCGCATCGGCGACCGCCCCCTGCGCCAGCATCTCGTCGGCGGCATCGAGCGCCTCCTCAAGACCGTCCTCGGCCGCGCCGCCCGCCGCCGCCACAACCCGCGCCACAAAGGCCTCGACCTCAGAGGGCGGCAGCGCGCCCTGAAAGCCGTCGATCGGCTGTCCCTTCCAGAAGGCATAGACCGTCGGGATCGACTGCACCCGCATCTGGCCCGCGATCATCTGGTTCTCGTCCACATTGACCTTGGCCATCCGGACCGCCCCCTTGGCCCGGCCCACCGCCGCCTCCAGCGCGGGGCCCAGCGTCTTGCACGGGCCGCACCACGGCGCCCAGAAATCGACGATCACCGGCACGCTCGCGCTGGCATCCACCACCTCGGCCATGAAGGTCGCCTCGGACACGTCCTTGATCAGATCGCCCGCCACCGGGGCGGCTTTGGTTTTGCCCAGTT
>PFEY01000072.1:0-14891 GCA_002783205.1 Rhodobacteraceae bacterium CG17_big_fil_post_rev_8_21_14_2_50_63_15
GACCGTGCCGGTCAGGGCCTGACGGCGGGTGACGCCGGGATTGTCAGAATGGTCGTTGGAGTGGCAATTGCACATGGCATGCTCCTTGCATCAGTGTGTTTCACAGCTGACAGGTGACAGTTTCGATGTGCCTTTTCGTCCTGAAAACGTGGCATCACGGTTTGTTTATGTGCCTATTTTGCTGATTGCCTTTTCCCACGCTTGCTGTAGGCGAGCCCTATGCCGATACGTGATGCCCATGACCGGATCCTGAGCGAGCTTGACATCGAGGCCGAGCCCTTCGCGCTCTGCGCGCTGGAGGGGGCGTGCAGTCTGGGGATGGGGCGGGCGCCGGGCGCGACGCTGCATTATGTTCTGGGCGGGCAGGGGCGGCTTAGTCTTCAGGGGCTGGCGCCGATCGAGTTGCAACCGGGGCGGCTGGTGCTGGTGCCGGCAAGCCTGCATCATTCGCTGCACAATCAAGGCGGCGGCCAGATCGGCCTGCCGGCCTGCAAACCGGCCGGGCTCGATCTGGAGGAACATGTGGCGCGTGGCGAGGGCAGCGGCAATATGGTGGTGCTGTGTTCCTCGATCCGGCTGGGTCTGCGCGAGACGCATGGGGTGGTCGATCTCTTGCGCACGCCGCTGACGCTTGATCTTGGGCGGTCGCCGCGCGCGCAGCAAGCGATGGCTGCGGTGGTCGAGGAGGTGACGCAGCGCCGCGCGGGGGGGCGTGCGATGATCCGGGTATTGCTCTTGCAATGCATGATCGAGATGCTGCGGCAGCGGCTGGAGGCGGGTGATCCGGCCGTTCTGTGGCTGGGGGCGTTGGCGGATCCGGGACTGTGGCGGGCGCTCAAGGCGATGCTGAAGGATCCCGGCGCGCCGCATACGCTCGAGTCGCTGGCAGAGGCGGCAGGGATGAGCCGGTCGCGTTTTGCCGAGAGGTTTCAGGTGGCCTATGGGCAGGCGCCGATGGGATTTCTGCGGGCGCTGCGCCTGGCGCGGGCGGCGCAGCTCTTGAGCGACGGGCAGGAGCCGGTGAAGCGGGTGGCGCAGCGGGTCGGCTTTGCCAGCCGCAGCGCCTTTACGCGCGCATTCACCGAGACCTGGGGACAGTCACCCCGCGCCTTTCGCGGCGCTCGGGGCTGAGCGGTCAGGCCGCCGTGCGGGCGCAGAAACCGACCGTGTTGCGGCCCTGCGCCTTGGCCATGTAAAGGGCGCGGTCGGCCTCGTGCAGCAAGCCCTCGACGGTGGGTGCAGGCAGGCCGGGACGGTGCTGACCGAGGGTGATCCCGATGCTGATCGTAACCGTGATCGGCAGGTCAGAGCCCGGCAGCAGGATCGGGCTCTGCCGGAGCGCCCGGCACAGGTCGTCAGCAGTCTGCCGGGCGTGATCGCTGTCGCTGGTCGGAGTGACGATCAGAAACTCATCGCCGCCGATCCGGGCGAGCAGGTTGCCCTCCTTCAGGCTGGCGCGCAGGCGGTCGCAGACGGCGCAGAGCACGGCATCGCCCGCAGCGTGACCATGGCGGTCGTTGACCTGTTTGAAAAAATCAAGATCGGCCACCATCACGGCAAAGCACCGGCTGCCGGCCTTGAGAGCCTCAATCTGGCGGTTCACAAACGGCAGGGCGTAGCGGCGATTGTGGGTTCCGGTCAGCGGATCGACAACGGCCGCCCTGAGCCCCGAAAGAAGCTCTTGATGCAGGTGTTCCTCGCGCCGCTTGCGGTGCATCTGGGTGCTCAGTCGCAGCAGGAGTTCCTCGTGCTCGGGCGGCCCGATGATCACGTCATCAGCCCCCATGTCGAGCAGCGTGACGGCAAGCCCGTCCCAATCGCGGTCAAGCAAGGCGATCACCGGGCTGGAGCGCGTCCGATGGGCGGCCTTGAGATCGGCCAGAAGGCGCAGGCCGTCCTCGTCACTGGCTGCGCCGAATCGCAAAAGGTAGACATCCGGCACCGGCTGGCCACTGGTGAGTCGCCGGATATTGTCCATGCTGCCCGCCGTGATGTGATGGCGTGACCTTGCGGCAAGCATTGCTTTGAGAGAGAGCGCCCCGGCGACCGTCGGAGCGATGACGGTGATCTGACCCGGGTGCTGAAACGCGTGTCGTGGCTCGGCAAGGCCCGCGATTTCGGTTGTCCCTGTCTGCGCCGAGAGATCATGGTCGCGGTGGCGTTGACGCAGGAGGTTGCGCAGCCGCGCCAGAAGCAGCGGCTCGGAAACAGGTTTGCCGAGAATGTCATCTGCGCCGGCTGCAAGGGCCGCGCAGCGCTCGGCCGGACAGGACTCGGAGTGCAGCAGCACGATCGGCGTGGTGGCCATGCCGTCGATCCGGCGCAGCGAGGTCAGAAATTCAGCCGCCGTGATCTCTGGCAGATGCGCGTTGGCAAGAACGAGATCGGGTCTGTCCTGAGCCACGCAGGCGACCGCTTCGCGCGCGGATGTGGCTTGTGCGACCTCGTAATGGGCGCCCGCGAGCTTGACTTTCAACACGATGCGGTTGGACGCTGACGCATCCACGATCAGAATTTTACCTGACATTGCCCCAATGCCTTTAGCACTTGCCCTTTACGATCTGTTCACTATCCATGGCAGAGGTTAAGAAAACCTTTCCGCAGATTAATCAGAGTGAAGATGCAGCAGAATTCCGCCGAGACGATTGCCTTGCAGGCGCTGGGCTGGTTGGCGGGCAACGATGCGCTGTTGCCGGTCTTTCTGGGGGCGACAGGGGCCTCGGAGGCGGATCTGCGCGAGCGCGCGACCGAGCCGGAATTTCTCGGCGCGGTGCTCGATTTCCTGATGATGGACGATGCCTGGGTGGTGGCGTTTTGTGACGCCGAGGGTCTGCGCTATGACATCCCGATGCGCGCACGGGCGGCCTTGCCGGGCGGGCAGCAGGTGAGTTGGACATGATGCGGGCGGATGGGATCCTGTTCGACAAGGACGGCACGCTGTTTGATTTTCATGCGACCTGGAGCGTCTGGGCGCATGCGGTGATCGCGCATCTGGCGGAGGGCGACGCGGAGGTCATGGCGCGTCTGGCGCAGGCGACGCATTACGATCTGGCCACGCGGCGGTTTCATTCGACGAGCCCGGTCATCGCCTGCACCAATCGCGAAGTGGCCGAATGTCTGGGCCGCGCCCTGCCGGGGCGGGATCTGGACGAGATCGAGGCGCATCTGACGCGGAGCGCGGAGCACGCACCGCTGGTGCCTGCCGTGCCGCTCGGGCCGCTGCTCGAGGGTCTGGCGGGGCGGGGGCTGCGGCTTGGGCTGATGACCAATGACTCCGAATACGGGGCGCGGGCGCATCTTGGGGCGGCGGGGATCCTCGAGCTGTTCGATTTCGTGGTGGGCTTTGATTCGGGGCATGGCGCCAAGCCCGCGCCGGGGCCGCTTTTGGCCTTTGCCACGGCGATGGGCCTGCTGCCCGCGCGGGTGGTGATGGTGGGGGACAGCGCGCATGATCTGGTCGCAGGCCGCGCGGCGGGGATGCAGACCGTGGGCGTGCTGACCGGCACCGCGACGCGGGACGATCTGGCGCCGCTGGCCGATGTGGTCCTGCCCGATATCGGGTATCTGCCGGCCTGGCTGACGACATGACGCACCATCCGCTGTTCGGTCTGGCGCTGGCGACGTTCGGGGCGCTGATGCTGACGCCGGATGCGCTGTTGATGCGGCTCTCGGGGATGGGCGGCTATCAGATGGTGGGTTGGCGCGGCCTGTTGATGGGGAGCGTCATGCTGGCCTTCTGGGGGCTGGTCTCGCGGCACCGGGCGCGCGATCTGGCGATCCTCGGCAGCGGCTTTGGTCTCGGGATTGTTGCCTGCCAATATGTCAATGCGACGCTCTTCAGTCTGGCGATCGCCCTTGCGCCGGTGTCGGTGGTCCTATTCGCGGTGGCGACGGTGCCGGTCTTTGCCGCGCTGCTGGCCTGGCTGATCATCGGCGAGCCGACGCGGGCGGCGACATGGGTGACGATCGCGGCGGTCCTCTCGGGCATCGCGCTGGCGGTGTTCGGCGGCGACGAGGCGGGTGTGGCGCTGGACCGACGCGCGCTCTGGGGGGCGCTGGCGGGGCTGGGCGTCGCCCTGATGCTGGCGCTCAACTTTGTCATCCTGCGGGCGCGCCCGGAACTGCCGATCGCGCTGGTGATCGGTCTGGGGGCGGTGCTGGCGGGGCTGACCGGCGTGATGGTGACGGGCCCGGCGATGATGATGCAGGGCGCGGTCTGGGCGATCGCGATCTGCGGGATCCTCATCCTGCCGGTGTCGTTCTTTACACTGTCGCTGGCCTCGCGCCATACCCATGCCTCGAATGTCAGCCTGCTGCTGCTGCTGGAGACGGTGCTGGGACCGCTCTGGGTGTGGCTGGGTACCGGCGAGGCCCCGACGCCGAGGATGCTGGCGGGGGGGGCCATCGTGGTGGTCAGCCTTGCGATCTACCTGTGGAGGACCGGCAGGCGGGTCATGCCCGCGTGATCACGGATACCTCAAAAGCAAAAACGACAGCCTGCGTCGCAAAGCGGCATGTCGTGGCGGCTCTTGCGGTGTTTCGTCAGGAATAGGCACAGCGGAGGGCGCGACATGGCAGAAGATCCAAAACGCAGGACACGCAGCGGCGGACGCGCCGGGGGTGCCGCGCGGCGCGGCTCTGCGGTCATCGAGCAGATGCCGTGGAACCCGCCGATCAACATCGACCGTCCGACAGAGCCGCTGGACGAGGCGGGCGTGTTTGCGATTCATGATGGCGCGATGCGCATTCTGGAGGATATCGGGATCACCTTCCTCAACCCCGAGGCGGTCGAGATCCTGCGCGCATCGGGCGGCTGCACGATCAAAGGGGAAAACGTGCGCATGGGGCGCGATTTCGTCATGGAGATGATCGCCAAGGCGCCTGAAAGCTGGACCATCACGCCGCGCAACCCGGATCATGCCATCACCATCGGGGGCCGGCATCTCAACTTTGGCAACGTCTCCTCACCGCCGAGTTACTGGGACATGAAGATCGGCCGCAAGGTGACGGGCACCCGCGAGATGTGTCAGAACCTGTTGAAACTGAGTCAGTATTTCAACTGCATCCATTTCGTCGGCGGCTATCCGGTCGAGCCACAGGACATCCACGCGAGTGTGCGCCATCTCGATGTGCTCTATGACAAGTTGACGCTGACCGACAAGGTGGCCCATGCCTATTGCCTGGGCAAGGAGCGGGTCGAGGATGTGATGGAGATGGTGCGCATCGCGGGCGGTCTGAGCCACGAGGAATTCGAGGCCAGCCCGCATATGTATACCAACATCAACTCGACCTCGCCCTTGAAGCATGACTATCCGATGCTGGACGGCTGGATGCGGCTGGCGCGGCGTAATCAGGGGCTGGTGGTGACACCCTTTACGCTGGCGGGCGCGATGGCGCCGGTGACGATGGCGGGGGCGGTCGGGCTGAGCATTGCCGAGGCGCTCTGCGCGGTGGTGCTGGCGCAGGTGATCCGGCCCGGCGCGTGCTGCGCGATCGGAACCTTTACCTCGAATGTGGACATGAAATCCGGCGCCCCCGCCTTTGGCACGCCCGAATACATGCGCGCCACGCAGATGACCGGTCAGTTGGCGCGATTTTACAAGCTGCCCTTGCGCGCGAGCGGGGTCTGCGCCGCCAATGTGCCCGACGGGCAGGCGATGTGGGAGACCTCCAACAGCCTCTGGTCAGCGGTGCAGGCCGGTGCGCATATGGTCTATCATGCCGCGGGATGGCTGGAGGGCGGGCTGATCGCCAGCCCTGAGAAATTCGTCATGGATTGCGAAATCCTGCAACAGATCCAGCGCTATATGGACCCGATGCTGACGGCTACCGGGCCGGACGAGATCGCCACCGAGGCGATCCGCGAGGTTGGCGACAAGGGGCACTTCTTCGGCATCCAGCACACACAGGACCGCTACACGAGCGCGTTCTATCAGCCATTCCTGAGCGACTGGCACAATTTCGAGGCCTGGGAGGCGGCGGGTTCCGTCTGGACCGCGACGCGGGCGCATCAGGTCTATCAGGACATTCTGGCCAGTTTCGAGGCTCCGCCGATGGAGGACGCCATCCGTGCGGAACTGGCGGATTTCGTGGCGCGGCGCAAGGCCGAGGGCGGCGCGCCGACGGATTTCTGAGGCCGCACTCTGCCCCTGTTACAGGCACCAACCCTCGTTCTCGGGCAAGATGCGCGGCAGGCCGATGCGGGCGGCAATCATGGATTTGAGGGCGTCGGTCCTCGATGGGTGATCCTTCGTTGGGGTCTGCTCCCGCAGTTTGAGCGGGTTGTGGCTGGAGCGGGCGAGGAGGGCGGGGGCGTGACCTCGGTCGCGGAACTGGGGGAGGCGCTGTCGGTCTTTCGCACGGTGGGGGCGGCGTTCGACGGAGACGATACGCCGCGTTCCGGGCCGGTGCGCCTGGCCTAGCGCGTGCCGTTGCGGTGCATCAGGCCGAGGTGGTTCGGAAGGCTTCGGGCCTGTAGCGGACCTTGGCCGTTGGGCCCTTGGGGTCGAGGCTGTAGAGCGTGGGGCGCGCCGGGGATTGGGTATTTGGACCAAGAAGAAGCGGCGGCGGAAGCACGGGGCGACCTTGGCGCGTCAGTTGGCCGCGATTTTGAACGCCGCGGGTTTACAGCGGACCGTAGTGGTTCCTTTGGTGACTGCCACCTCGTAGAGGTGTGTTCGATGGCCAAGGTAGTCGGTCCAATTCTTGTCTGGGTGCTCGGAAATCTTGAACTTGTGCTTGGCCCACATGCTGTTTGACAGCTGCGTGACGGGGATGCTCTGACGGTTGCTGTTGTCGGGCTTGATGATCTCGTGAATTTTCGAGTCCAGATCATCGGGGGGAGGCGTCGAGCGGGGGCTCACGGGGGCAGCCAGTTCCTCGAACACCGAACAGGCCGCACGAAACCGCTCTGATGTCTTGGCCTCGCCGGCCCCGATCACGGTCAGGCCGCGCTCGCGCAGGCGGGTGGCGAGATGGGTGAAATCCTGATCGGAACTGACGAGCAGCACGGCCTCGCATTGCTGGGAGAGCGCGCGTTCCATCGCGTCAAGGCAGATCAGCATGTCGGTGGCGTTCTTGCCGCTGCCGGAATGGATCAAATGAAACCCCGGCACCCTGTCCCATTCGGGGCGGTGGCAGGCATTGCCATAGGCGCGGATCAGGTCGGGGGCGCCGAGGCGGCGGGCCAGATCGAGGATGGCTGTGGCCTGCGCTGCAGAAATGTTGTCGGCATCGACAAAGACCGAGAGGCGTGGAAGATCAGTGGTGCGAAAGGGGGGCAGAATGCTCATGCCGCTGAACTATAGCGGGAATTCGGGAGGCATTCGGGCGGGAGGCGCGCTTTTTTGTGGCGCGGGCGTTCGGGGCGGCGGTCGGATTTGGGTATTTGGACCAAGAAGAAACAGCCGGTCAGCGCGTGGCGGCGCCATCCAGCCAGCGGCGGCAGGCGCGGTCTACCCCCGCGTGGAGCAGAAGCGTGAGGAGTGCCAGCACGATGAGCGCGGCGAACATGAGATCGATCTTGGCGCGGCCATTGGCCAGCAGCATGAGATAGCCCAGCCCCTTGGAGGCCCCTACCCATTCGCCGATGATCGCCCCGATCGGGGCATAGACGGCGGCGAGCCTGAGGCCCGAGGCGAAACCCGGCAGCGCGGCGGGCACGCGGATATGCCACATCAGGCGCGCGGGGTTGGCGCCCATCACGCGGGCAAGGTCGAGCCAGGGCTGCGGCGTGCGCATCAGCGCATCGAAGAAGGCCGATGTGACGGGGAAATAGATGATCAGGAGCGCCATCGCGACCTTGGACCAGAGCCCGTAGCCCAGCCAGAGCGTGAGGATGGGCGCGAGGGCAAAGACCGGGATCGCCTGGCTGAACACCATCATCGGGCGGATCAGGCGGCGGGACATCGGTGAGGATGCGAGCCCGATCGCCGAGAGTCCGCCAAGCAGCGCGCCGAGCGCCAGACCGATCAGCACCTCGGCGGCGGTGATGGTGGCGTGATGGGCGATGAGCGCGCGGCTCGCCCACAGCGTTTCGGCCACCCGCAGCGGCCCCGGCAGGATGAAGGGCGGCAGCTCTGCCAGCGTCACCAGCGCCTGCCACAGCATCACGGCGAGGGCTGTCACCGCCGTGAGGCTCACGAGGCGGGTCAGCATGGGACGGGGCCGGGGGCAGGGGCACGCAGGCGCGCAAGCAGGCGGCCCTGGGCGGCGAGGGTTTCGGGATCCTCTACCGGGCGCGGCACCGGGCCGGGTGGCGGCGCCACATCCACGAGCCCGGTCTCGCTGAGGATCACGATAGCGTGGCCCATGCGGGCGGCCTCGGCCGGGTCATGCGTGACCATCAGAACGGTGCGCCCGGCAAGATGGGTGGCGGCGAGGTCCTGCATCTCGGCGCGGGTGCGCGCATCGAGCGCCGAGAAGGGCTCGTCGAGCAGGATGACGGGGCGGTCCTCCATCAGGGTGCGGGCGAGCGCGACTCGCTGGCGCTGCCCCCCCGAGAGCGCATCGGGGCGTTTTTCAAGGTGATCGGCAAGGCCCATCTGGTTCAGGATCTGACGGGCACGGATCAGGTCGCGCCGGGCACCGCGCAACCGGGCACCCAGCGTCACATTTCCCAGCACATCGAGCCAGGGCAGCAGCAGATCGCTTTGCGCCATCAGCGCCATGCGCCCGGTGAGGGGCAATCCATCCGAGGCGGTGATCGTGCCGGTGAAGGTGGTCACATCGTCCACCCCCGCGATCAGCCGCAGCAGTGTGGTCTTGCCCACGCCCGAGGGGCCGAGCAGGCAGGTGATGCGTCCGGCCGCAAGGCTGAGGCGCAGCGGGCCAAAGACCGGCAGGCCGTCGATCCGGGCATGACCGTCGATCACGAGGGCAGGCGGGGCAGGACGCATGGGCGCTCTCTCAACGGGCGGAACGCGGGCCTTGGGGGAAGGGCGCGCACGCGGCGCGCGGTCTCCGTTCCCTCCGCCGGTGCGAGCCGGATCAGGTTCGGTGGGTTGGCCGGTCGCCTCTCAGCCCATGTGCGGGCACCCCAACGGATATGGTTGCGATGTAGCAAGGCACCGGGTCGAAGGCAAGGCAGTGGTTGCCCGGACAAAATCGGCGGCAATTCAAATGTAGAGGGCTTGTTAATCCCGACCTGCCAGTCTGGATGCAGTCAGAGGAGACAGAGATGCATGGGCTGGTCAACCGCTCCATCGAGCGATTTGTGCGTGATACCTATGGCCGCGAGGTCTGGATCGAGACGATCCGCGAGCTTGATCTCGGGTTCACCGAGTTCGAGGCGATGATGCTCTATGAGCCGGAGGTGACGGAGCGTCTGCTGGCGGCTGTCGCAGCGTCGCTCGGGCGTGGGCATGATGATCTGCTCGAGGATATCGGCACCTATCTGATCTCCAATCCGCAGAGCGGGGCGCTGCGCCGGCTGCTGCGGTTCAGTGGCGTTGATTTCGTCGATTTCCTGCATTCTCTGGAGGATCTGCCGGAGCGCGCCCGGCTGGCGGTGGCCGATCTCGATCTTCCGCCGCTCGATCTGGAGGATCTGGGTGCTGGCCGGTATTGTTTGCGCATCGGGTTGACAGGCCGTCCGCAGCTCTGCCTTGGTCCGGTGATGATGGGGATCCTGCGCGCGATGGCGGACGACTATGGCGCGCTGGTTCTGATGGCCTATCAGGGCGCCAGGGACGGCCATGAGTGGATTGAGATTCACCTTCTCGAAGAAGCATTTGCCGATGGTCGCGCCTTTGATCTGAGCATCGGAGGGGTTCGGGAATGACCCCGCCTGAGGAAGCCCTGTTCGGGCTGCTCGACATGCTCTGCCCGATGCATGCGGTGCTCGATGGCCGGGGGCATGTGGTGCGGGCGGGGCCGACGCTGCACAAGGTTTTCGCGCAGCAGCCGCTGACCGGGCGGCCGTTTCTGGAGGTCTTTGAGCTGCGTCGCCCGCGCGGGGTGGCGGACATGCCGGGGCTGCGGGCCTGTCATGGCGGACGGCTCAGGCTTCGGCAGCGGGGTGGTTCGACAGCCGGGCTGCACGGTGTGCTCTTTGCCCTGCCCGCAGAGAATGACTTCGGGTTTGCGGGGGGGGCGATCGTCAACCTGTCCTTTGGTATTTCGGTGGTGGAGGCGGTGCGCGATTTTGCCCTGACCGGTGGCGATTTTGCAGTGACGGACCTGACCACCGAAATGCTCTACCTGATCGAGGCGAAATCCGCCGCCATGGAGGTGTCGCGCAAGCTCAATCTGCGCTTGCAGGGGGCCCGGCTCGCGGCCGAGGAACAGGCCATGACGGACCCGCTGACCGGATTGGGCAACCGCCGGGCGCTGGATCGGGTGCTCGACCGACTGATGCAGAGCGAGCAGGACTTTGCCCTGCTGCATCTTGATCTCGACTACTTCAAGAAGGTGAATGACACGCTGGGACATGCAGCGGGCGATCATGTGTTGCGGGTTGCGGCGGAGCGCATGAAATCGGTTCTGCGCGCCGAGGATTTGCTGGTGCGGGTGGGCGGCGACGAATTCGTGCTGATCCTCGTCGGGTTGACGGCGCGCTGCCGCGTCGAGGAAACTGCGCTGCGGTTGATCGCCCGGCTGGAAGAGCCGGTGGTCTACGATGCGCAGGACTGTCGGATTTCGGGCAGTATCGGTGCCACCTTCACCTGTGCCTATGCGGTTCCGGTCACGGCGGAGCTCCTCGCGGATGCCGATCGTGCGCTCTATGCGGCCAAGGCCAGAGGGCGCGGCTGTCATGTCATCCATGACCCGAATCCGGGCATGTCTCGTGACGAAACCTGAGGTCGCGCCCAAGGCAAGGCGCCAAATCTATGAGTTCAGCGCCAGGCGTGAGGATCCCTCAAGACGGACAGAACGCGCGAGGGATCCTCCTCATGGGCGAGGTGGCCCAAGCCGTCGAGGGTCTGCGCGCGCGCCAGCGGCAGGCGCGCGGCGGCGCGCTCCGAGGTCTCGGGGGGCACGGCCAGATCGCGCGCGCCGGTCAGCAACAGGCAGCGGTTGGGGATCTCCGGCAGGGTCTCGAGCAGGGGATCGATCTCCCATTGCGCCATCATCTGAAGGGTGGCATCGACATGGGCGCGGTCGCCGATGAGGCGGGCATAGAGCGCCAGACCCTCTTGCGTGAGGGTCGAGCCGGTGCCCTCGATCAGGCGGCGGGCGCGCGCCGCCTTGTCGGAGCCAAGGGTGAACAGGGTCGCGGTGAAGGGGTTGAGCGCCAGCAGTTTGGCAAGCACCGGAAAGAGCCAGCCCGCCACGCCCTCGAAGCGGCCAAGCGCGGCGTTGACGCAGGCGATGTCGGGCGGCGCGCCTTCGGGCGTGGTGAGGCGCGTGGCGAGACTGAGGGCCAGCGCGCCGCCGGCGGAATGGCCAAGGATGAGCGCGGGCCGCCAGTCCTGCGCGGCGCAGAGAGCAGCGATATCGTCGGTCATGCCGGGTAGGCCGAGACGGCGGCGGGCCCCGGCGCGAGAAAAGCCCTGACCGGGCAGGTCGAGCGCGATCACCCGGTGGCTTTGGGCCAGGGCGGGGATGAGGTCGCGCCAGCTATGCGTCGAGGCCCCTGCGCCGTGCAGCAAGAGGGCGAGCGGACCTGACCCCATTTCCTGCACATGCCAGTGATGGGGCGGATGGGGGACGCGGCGGGACTGCTCGTGCAGGGGCCAGCTTGGCAGGTCGCGGTGCCAGTCCATCGCCGTCAGTCCCCGAGTGCCGTGGCGACTGCGGCGGAGATCGCGCGCGCATCGGCGCGCGGCAGGGCGAGATGGCGCGCGCCCATCTCTGCGGCGAGGCGGGCGGGCTCGGGGCCGGGGCGGTTGGCTGTGTCGATCACGATCGCGGGCAGGGCGCGCGCCCGGCAGAGGGCGGCCAGCCGCGCGGTGTCCTCGGCGGCCTGCACCCGGTCGCCGCGCCCGTCGAGCGCGATATTGGCGCGGGCATCGGTCAAGAGGGCGAGCGCCGGGCTGAGACCATGCGCCTGCGCGTGTTGGGCGAGCGACAGGATCGCTTCGAGGGCGGCGGCGAGCGGTGTGCCGCCCCCGCCGGGCAGGCCCGCGAGGCGGCGCTTGGCCTGCACCAGCGCGCGGGTGGGCGGCAGGATGAGATCGGCGCTTGTGCCGCGAAAGGCGATGAGCGCCACCTGGTCGCGCCGCGCATAGGCCTGCGCGAGCAGCAGTTCGACCGCGCCCTTGGCCTCGGCAAGGCGCGCGAGCGCGGCGGAGCCAGAGGCATCGACGGCGAAGATCACGAGGCGGTCGGAGCGATCCTCGAAGCGTTTGAGGTGAATGTCGGGGGCATGGATGATCAAGCCGGGGGCATCGGGGCGCGTCTTGCGCCGCATCGCCTGCCAGGGGGCGGCGGCGCGCAGGGTGGCGATGAGATCGATGCGCGCGCGGCCATCGGGGGCGCCGGGGCGCGCCGGCAGGGGGCGGCCGCGGTGCTGTGCCTTGCGCCGGGCCCCCGCGCCGGAGCCCGCGGCGCGGCGCAGGCTCTGCTGGCGGGTCAGCTGATCGAGCAGGGCGGACGGCAGGAGGGCGGCGACGGCGGCGACGAGGATCTCGTCGGGGATGTCGGGGCGCTCGCTGCTCTGGTCGGGGTCTGGCGCGGGGCTGTCCTCTTCCTCGGTCTCGGGCGGGGGGTCCTGCGGGAGCTGCGTCGCGCGGGCGGGATAGACCAGTTCGGCCGCTGTTCGCAGATCCTCCTCGCTGACCGTCGTGCGGCCTTTCAGCGCGGCGCGGGCGCGGGCGGCCCGCAAGGCGAGTGAGGGCGCGCGCAGGCTGTCGATGCCAAAGCTCAGCGCCAGCGTGGTCAGTGTGATAACATCCTGTGGCGTATGGTTGACTTGGCCGAGCCGCGCGCGCGCCGCCAGAAGATCGGCGGGCGCGGGCAGCAGCGGGCGGGCGTCCGTATGGGGCACGGCGTCGAGCGTGACATGCAGCGCGAGGCGTTCGGTGAGGGCCGCAGGCGCGGCTTCCTCGGCGTCGAGGCCCTCGTCGAGCAGGATGAGCGTGTGGCCGGGGCTCTGATCCAGAAGCTGTGCGAGGCGCGCGGCAAGCGCCGGCGGCGTGCGTTCGGCCATGGGCAGGATCAGGCGCGCGGGGGTCCGGGCCAGCCCCGCGCTCTGGATCAGGTGGCCAGCGGCGAGGGTGGCGGCGATGTCGGCGCCGCCAAAGAGCTGCGTGTCGGAGAGATCGGGATGGATGCGGCGGCCGGGATCCGGCAGGCGGGCAAGTGCTGTCTCGAAGGTTTGGCGCACCGGACCGGATCGGGCCCGCAGGGTGAGGCCGCGCAGGCCCGCGGGATCGACCGCCAGCAGCGCCAGCGCGCTGAGCGCGCGCGCCCAGGCCGGATTGCCGGTCATCCCCAGACCTCGGTCATGGCGCGCGTGATGCGGGTGGCGCTGCCGGCCTCGTCGAGCGGGTCGCGGCGCAGGCGATGGCTGAGCGCGAGAGGGGCGACGCGGGCGAGATGGCTGCGCTCGACCGCCGCGTCGCCCTCATAGGCGGCAAGCGCGCGGGCGGCGCGCAGGAGTGTGAGTTCGCCGCGCAACCCGTCCGCGCCGATGGCAAGGCAGAGCGTGGCACAATCGCGCAGCGCCGCGTCGGGCGTCTTGATCCCGCGCAGGGCCTCGCGGGCGGCGAGGATCGCGCTGCGGATGGTGGCATCCTCGGCCTGCCACTGTGTCATGAAGGCCTCGTGATCGCGCTCATAGGCATCGCGGCGGCGGATGACCTCGATGCGTTCCTCGATGTCGGAGGGCGAGCGGACCTCGACCGAGAGGCCGAAGCGATCGAGGAGTTGCGGGCGCAATTCGCCCTCTTCGGGGTTGCCCGAGCCGACCAGCACGAAGCGCGCCGGATGGCGGATCGACAGGCCCTCGCGCTCGACCACGTTCTCGCCCGATTGCGCCACATCGAGGAGGAGATCGACGATGTGATCCTCAAGCAGGTTGACCTCGTCGATATAGAGATAGCCGCGATTGGCGCGGGCCAGAAGGCCGGGCTGAAACGCCTTTTCGCCAAGCGTGAGCGCGCGCTCGATGTCGAGCGCGCCGGTCACGCGATCCTCGGTCACGCCGAGCGGCAGATCGACGACCGGGGTGGGGCGGGTGATGATCTCGGTGCCGGGAGCCTCGGCCCAGTCGGGGCTGTCCTCGGGGGTTTCGGCATTGATGGGGCTGCCCGCCACCATGCGGATCGGCGGCAGGAGTGCCGCGAGCGCCCGCACGGCGGTGGATTTGCCGGTGCCGCGATCGCCAAAGACGAGAACCCCGCCCAGACCCGGCTCGATGGCGGTGAGGATCATCGCGCGTTTCATGTCGGTCTGCCCGACGATGGCGGAAAAGGGAAAGGCTGCGGTCATGACTGTCCTTCGAGATGGGAGAGCGGGCTGCTGCCGCCCCAGGTTCCGTCCTCGCCGATCACGCGGAAGCGGGCGTAAAGTTCCTCGCGAAACCAGTCGCCCGCGCGCACGGCGGCGATGGCGCGGGCGTGCGGGCCGTCATGGCGGGCAAACTCCGCCATGCTCGCGGTATCGGGCCAGATCGAGAAAGTGACCTGATGGAGGAGTGGCACCTCGCCCACGCCGATCTTGAAGGCGACATTCGGGTCGCTGCCGATGACGGCGCTGATATCGGGCACGCGGGCCCAGAACCTGAGGGCCTTTCCGGGCCTGATCGAGGCGCGGGTGAGCGCGGCGAGGGGGCCCGGTCCGCTTGGCACACTCGGCTGGAAGGGCGATTGGCCGGACCAGCGCCCGCGTGCGGAGGTCGGGGCGAGAAAGAGGGTCCAGCTCTCTGTGGCGCGCGCCCGGTAGCGGCGGAAGATCCGTGCTTTGCGCGTCTGCTCCCGTGCCGTGGCGGCATCGGACCAGACTGCGAG
>PFEY01000072.1:14969-15244 GCA_002783205.1 Rhodobacteraceae bacterium CG17_big_fil_post_rev_8_21_14_2_50_63_15
GGTTTGGATGGTCTGCGTCCCTGATGCGTTGTGAGGAAAGTCTGACATGGTTTTCAACCCATGAAAAGAGGCGCGGGAAATGATTGTCAATTAAACTAGACACATGTAGGGTTAAGGTATGTTGACACGTGTTGATCCGGGTCTGATTGAACAGGCCATCCGCGCCGATGCGCCGCATGCGGTGGTGATCGGTGCCGGGCTTGGCGGCCTCGCCGCGGCGATGCGGCTGGGGGCCAAGGGCTATCGCGTGACGGTTCTGGACCGGCTCGACAGCC
>PFEY01000085.1 GCA_002783205.1 Rhodobacteraceae bacterium CG17_big_fil_post_rev_8_21_14_2_50_63_15
TGATTGGGTAATGTTGCGCTCTTCCGCCGCGCGGGTGAAGTTCAATGTTCGACCCAGACAGACGAAATCGCGCAGCCAGTTGATGTCCATCATCGCCCCCTGACCGGATCAGACTGCACGCGTTGGCGATGTCATGCAAGATCAGAATAGTTCGATGCCATGTTTGAATTGGCCGACTCGTGACGCTCTGCCTAGCATTCGGGGCATGACGACTACAGCGCCACGCCCCGGCGCCCTCAGGGTCGCCCAATCACGAGGACCGCATTTACGGTCTCGCCAACAACCCAAAGGGAGAACGACATGACTACAAACTTAAAAGGCTTTGTCTCGATCATGGCCCTCGGTGCAGCCTTGGCCACACCGGCCTTGGCCGAGACCACAATCCGCCTCTCCACCTATGTGAACGAGGCCGACATCCGCTATGACGGCTTCGTCCACTTTGCCGAACTTGTCACCGAAAAGACCTCCGGCAGTGTCAAGGTCGAGATCTTCCCCTCCTCCACGTTACATGGCTGGTCCGAGGGTGTGGATGCGGTGCAGGGCGGCGTCTCGGACATGAGCTGGATACCCGCCGACGAAAGACTGCCCTGCTACCGCGCCACCTCGCTCTATCCCGTCGCCGTTGATCTCGAGGGTCAGATCGAGATGGACGCCGCCTATGCCAATCTGGTGCGGGATGAGGCAGCGGCTGTCAATCTCGTGCCGGTGTTCAACTCCAACTACTCCTACGATCAGGAATGGTGGTTCAAAGGTGGGATCGATGATCTGGGAAATCTCCAGGGCAAGCAGGTCCGCTCCATTGGCCCGCTCGTCAGCCTGATGATCGAGACCTGGGGCGGCGCGCCGGTCTTTGTCGCACCCAAGGAGGTGTTTCAATCCGCAGAGCGCGGCGTCGTGGACGGGATCAACATGGGCGTGGCCACCTATTCCAGCTGGAAACTGTGGGACGTGATGCCCTACATGGTCAAGGCCGGCCTGTTTTATGGCAACGTCAATTACATGATGAACAAGCAGAAGTTCGACACGATGACGGCTGACGAACAGGCCGCCGTGATGGCCGCCGCGCGCGAAACCGAGGAATGGCTCAAGCCGCGTTACGAGGATTGGGTCGATCAGCGGGTCGGCAACGCGGTGATGAAGGGCGGCGGAGCCGCCGTGGCGCTGCCCAAGAACAAGCGGATGGAACTGATCGACAGCGTTCAGGGCAAGTGGGACGAGACCGTCGATGCCGCCTGTGGCCCCGACCTCGCCGGCAAGGTGCGCGCGCTTTTTGCGCAACACGCGCCCTGATCCGCCGATCCATCATCCCCGCTACGCCCGAGGGCGCGGCGGGGATGATCCAACGTGACCCTTGATCGCAGGAAAGCGCCATGCAAACCGGCCTTGACCGAATGATACTTCGTGTGGAACGCGTCACGGTCTGGCTCGCGGCAGCTGGGGCGGTGCTTGTCCTCGTCCAGATGCTCTGGATCAGCTACGGCGTCTTCACCCGCTACGTGATGCGCGCCCCCGACCGGATGGTGACAGAGGCCACCGCTCTTCTGCTCTTTCCGGTCGCTTTCGCGGGCCTCGCCTATGCCATGCGCGAGGATGCCTATCCCAAAGTTACCATGCTGACCGACATCCTTCCCGCCAGTCTGCGCAAGGCCGCGGCGGTGCTCAACCTCGGCATCATGCTGGCGGTTGGGTTCTTCTTTTCACTGGCGGGCGTCAGCGCCACGATCCGCTCGTTCCACTCGGGCGCCTCGTCTGAAATCCTGCTCTGGCCGCGCTACGCCTTCTGGGCACCGGGGGCGCTCTCGCTGGTGATCTTCTCTTTCTATGCCGCGCTTCGGCTCATCCGGCTGATCCGCACTCCGGCCGAGGAGGTCTGACCGATGGACTGGTATGAAGTCGGCCTTGGCCTCCTTGGCCTCCTGATGCTCCTGATCGCCATCGGCCTGCCAATCCCCTTTGCGCTGGCGGCGGCGTCGCTCCCCTTTCTCTGGCAGATCCAGACCTTCGACACATCCATCGTATCGACCGAACTCAAACTCTGGGGAGTCTGGATCGACTATATCCTGCTCGCCGTGCCGCTCTTTGTCTTTCTCGGCGAGTTGATCGGCAGATCCTCGATCGGCCCCAATCTCTATCAGTTCCTCCACCAGGGTGTGCGCATCCGGGGCTCTGCCGCCTATGGCTCGATCGGCGCCTGCGCGGGCTTTGGCGCGGTGTGTGGCTCGTCAATGGTCGGTGCGCTGACGATCGGCGGTGTCGCGCTGCCCGAGATGCTGCGTCTGGGCTATGGCAAGCGGCTCTCGGCGGGCGTGCTCGCGGCAGGCGGGACGCTCAGCGTGCTCATTCCGCCCTCGCTCATCCTGCTCTTCTACGGCATCGTGACCGATCAGAGCATCGGTGATCTCTTCATTGCGGGGATCATTCCGGGGCTGATCCTTGTCACCTCCTTCGCGGTGGTGGTGCTGATGTGGGGCATTCTCAAGCCCGGCGATATCCCCGACCGTGAAACGGCCGTGAAAATGGGCCTTGCCCAGATCGCCGCCACCATCGCCCCGATCGCCCTGATCGGCCTTGTCATTACCGTGGCGATCTATGCCGGCATCGCCACCCCGACCGAGGCCGCCGCCGTCGCAGCCCTTTTGACCGTGATCCTCGCCTTCGGCGTTGGTGGCCTGAAATGGCAGGGCTTCACCGAGGCGCTCTTTGCCACCATGCGCACCATGGGGTATCTCGGCCTTCTGCTCTCGGCAGGGGTGCTCTTTGGCTTTGTGCTGACCTACTACCGGGTGCCGCAGCAATTCACCGAACTGTTCCTCAGCTTCGATCTCTCGCCCTATCTGGTGCTGACCATCGTGCTGATTTTCTACATCGTGCTTGGCATGTTCCTCGAGCCGGTGTCGATGACCTTCATCACCCTGCCGACGATCTTCCCCCTGATGTCCGCCGCCGGATTCGATCTGATCTGGTTCGGTGTGGTCTACACGATCACCATGGAAATCGCGGTGCTGACCCCCCCCGTGGGCCTCAACCTCTACGTGATCCAGGGCATCGGGCGTGGACAGGTCAGCATCGGTGACGTGATCATGGGCTGCCTGCCCTTTATCGGCGCGCTACTGCTGCTGATCGCCATTCTCATCCTCATACCGGAGACCGCTCTGTGGCTACCAGATCAGATGCGTTGACCAGCCGACAGGGCCTGACCTACCGGCGCGCGGGAAGCGGTGCGCCGCTGGTTCTGGTGCATGGCTATCTTGGCGGCGCGGCACAGTGGCGTGCCGAGATCGACCGGTTCAAGGATCGCTTCGACGTGATTGCGCCCGATCTTCCCGGCTTTGCCGATGCGGCCGGCCTGCCTGCGGTTGACCGGATCGAGGGCTTCGCTGCGGCGGTGACGGACCTTCTCGACGAGCTTGGCATCGGGCGGTTCACGCTTCTGGGTCACTCGATGGGCGGGATGATCGTGCAGGAGCTTGCCGCCACCCATCCAGAGCGCATCACCCGCCTGATCCTCTATGGCACCGGCCCGCTCGGGCTGATGCCCAACCGCTTCGAGCCGATCGAGATTTCGCGCGACAGGGTCTGTCGCGACGGGGTGCAGACCACGATCCGGCGGATTGGGGCAACATGGTTTCGCGCCGGCGAAGCGGCCACGGGCTTTGACCTCGTGACCCGCTTGGGGGCGCAGGCCAGCCCTGCGGCCGCCTTGGCCGGGCTTGACGCCATGCGTCACTGGGACGGACGCGCCGCGATTGCCGGCCTGACCATGCCGACGTTGGTGATCTGGGGCGATGGCGATCAATCCTATCGCTGGCCGCAGATCGAGGCGCTCTGGCAGGGCCTGCCGGATGCCGTCCTCGCGGTGGTCCCGAATACCGCCCACGCGGTGCATCTGGAAAAGCCGCATCTCTTTCACGCGATTCTCGACGATTTCCTCGCGGCGGATTGCGTGGCGCGATAACGGCATATGGGGGCGCTCATGCCACGGCGCGCAGAGGAAACCCGACGACCGCCTCGAAACCGGTATCCGACCCGCGCGCCGGCGAATGGATTTGCAGGCTTCCACCGGCGCGCTGCGCGATCGCGGCGACAATCGCAAGACCCAGACCGCTGCCTTCGCCAGAGCCGCCACGCACAAAGCGGTTGGTGAGCTCCGGCAGCTTGTCCGGTGCAACCGGCAGACCTTCGTTGACCACCGTCATCCGGCCTTCTGTATCGAGGGTAACGCGGATCGGCCGCCCCGCCGCGCCGTGGCGCAGCGCATTGTCGATCAGGTTGCGCGCCAGGATCGCCAGAGCATCCGGATCGAGATCGGACAGAACCGGTCCATCGGGCAGCTCAACCACAAGCTGGCCCGGCTCCGCATTGCGCGCGATCTCGTCGGTGACGATGCGCAGGACCGGGCGCAGATCGCTGGCGACATCACTGCGCAGCCGCCCGCCTTCGGCGCGGGCCAGTTGCATCAGACGTTCGGCGGTTCGGGTCAGGCGTTTGAGCGTCGCCTCGATCGCCTCGGCGCGTTTGACCACGACGGGATCGGCGGTTTCCGCACGCAACCGCTGCGCCTGGGCTATGGCACCGGCCAAGGGCGTGCGCAATTCATGTGCCGCATTGGCCGCAAAACCGCGTTCTGCCTCGAACGCATCCGCAAGGCGTGCGAGAACACCGTTCACGGTCTCGGCCACGGGGCGCAGATCACTGGGAAGACCCTCTATTGACACCGCGGAGAAGTCGCGCCCACCACGCTGTTCCAGACTTGCTTCAAATCGGCGCAACGCGGCAAGGCCCAGACGCACGATCACGACGACCAGGATCAATGTCAGCGGCAGCACAAGAAACAGCGGCAGGCCGAGACGCAAAACGATATCGCGCAGCACGTCCTGCCGTTCGCCCAGTGATTCCGCCACGGTCAGACGGATCGCGCCTTGCAAGGCCGCCTCGCTATAAAAACGGTGTGTGTCTGTGATCCGGAAACCCGGACCATCCCAGGCGGGAAACAGGGCGGGATCGGCGGCGTGGGACTGCATCAGGACCACACCCTCGGCATCGCGCACCAGATAGGTGAACAGTTCCGCATGTTCGCTGATCCGGGCCAGCCGCTGCGCCCCGGCCTCCGGGTCACGATTGACAATCTCGGTCACGGCAAGAGGCAGCAGGCGTTGCGCGGTCTCCTCCAAGGTCTTGTCGAAAACCTCGTTCAACTCGCGCCGCAAATCGGCCACGGTCCAGGCGGTTGCCGCCAGCCAGAGCACCGTGATCGCGACCCCGAGACCAAGCGCCAGACGACCCTGAAGGCTTCCCGGTCCTTTCACGCCGCCCCCAGCCGATAACCCAGACCGCGTTCGGTCTCGATCATGTCGTGACCCAGCTTCTTGCGCAGACGGCTGACATGGACCTCGATCGTATTGCTGGAGACATCGCTGTCAAAGGTGTAGAGCCTTTCCTCAAGCTGCGCCTTGGACAGGAGCTGCCCAGGCCGGGCCAGAAAAGCCTCGAACAGGGCCCATTCGCGCGCCGTCAGCATCACGTTCTTTCCAGACCGCGTGATGCTGCGCGCGGCAAGGTCGATCTCCAGATCGCCCAGGCTGATCAGCGGGTTGGGATTGCCGGTGTAGCGCCGCGCGACCGATCCGATGCGCGCCGAAAGTTCCGAAAGATCGAAGGGCTTCACCAGATAATCATCTGCCCCGGCATTCAGGCCCTCGATCCGGTCCGAGACCTGATCGAGCGCGGTCAGGATGATGACCGGCGTCACATCCCCGCGCAGGCGCAGCGTCTTGAGAAAGGCAATCCCGCGTCCATCGGGCAACATGAGATCGAGCAGGACAAGATCGTAGACCGCCACCGCGAGCGCGTCCCCCGCCGCGTCAAGCCGCGTCACCCAATCCACGGAATGGCCGTCGCCCGCGACCTGATCGCGAATGGCCATGCCAAGTGTCGTATCATCTTCGATCAGCAGCGCGCGCATGAGAGCATGGGATCCTTCTGTTATGTCTCCTTATCCTGATCCCGGCTGAAGTGAAACTGAAGCCTTGCGCGCGCAGGCCTCAGTTTACCGTCAGTTTTCTTGCCGTCAGTTTTCCGTCCACATTCGGTGCCTCTCCAAAGAATGAAAAGACGACCCAGCCCGCACGCTGCGCCGCTCCCGATGGCTGAGGGGCCACGGGAGCGCGTCAAGTGATCACTCGTCGATCGTGTCGGGTAGCGTTGCGATATAGTTCATCAGACTGACCCGATCCTCAACCGAGAAAGCGCGGGTGTTGATCATAGCAGCACCGGGATGCGCGTTGGAGATCTTGTTGAATACCTCGTCGGGCAGTTCCTGTGCTTCTGTTCCGACATAATTGTGCTCGCCCGGGGCTCCCCAGTCCAGCGCGCGCCCGTCAAAGCCGTGGCAGGCCGCGCAGGTCGTCTGAAAGATCGCCCTGCCTCGGGTAAAATCGCCGGACCCCGCAATCACCTTGCGCGTCTCGTAATTGATGAAAGACCGCATATCGACAAGGCCCTGACTGAGAAAGACCGCGACGCGCAGCATCTCTTCATCGGCGATCATTTCCGGCGTGTAGGGATGATTTGCGTCGCGCAACGTCGCCATCAGCGCCTCGGGCGGCAGGCCCCGCGCCCCCATGACGCCCTTGATCCCGGTGAAATGGCTGCCCTTGCGATAGATCCCTTCGGCGCCCAGGTAGTCCCAGCCGTGACATTCCTTGCACCGCCAGGTTCCCGCCCCTTCCTGCTTTGCGCTCGCCGGATAAGCCGGGTTGGTGCCTTCGGGTTCGTCGCGGTCCAGCGCCTCCCACCAATTGTCATAGATCCGCCCACCAGCCGCCAGCGTCCATTCGAGCGACGGCACCTGCGGCGCACCATGCACGAATTCCTGCTGTTGCGGCCCATGTTCCTGCGGTGACACCGAGACCTGCGCCTCAACGGCGACAGGCAGACCAAACGACACCACAAACAGAACCGATGTCACAACTCTGGCCAAATTCGGTGGCCATTTCAATCCAAGGTTCATCATCATTTCCTCCCCTATAACTCAGTTCCACCTGCTCCGACCTCCCCCTCCGATCCCGACGTGCCGGGCGTGATCCAGCATGGGCAGAGCAAGCCCGTGCTGAAAAGGATCGGCGGATCATTGCTCACGTCAAATGAAATAAAGGCGATTTCCTGCGTTTAAAACGCGTATAAGACTTTGGTTTAGTCATGCATTCCCGGATCGAAGGACAAAAGGATGTCAAACACCAAGTTGAGCGTTGCCACTCTGACCAAAACCGGAAGGATCATTCTGGCCCTCAATTTGATCCAGGCCCTCTGCGCGTTCGGATTCGCAGCGGATCTCTGGCTGGAATTTCCCGACCCGAGCTTCTGGCTGTCTCTGGACCGCCACGACTTCGCGCATCTCGGATCAGAGGGTTTTTTGCTCGGCATGACGCTACTCGGCTTTGCCCTCGCCCGGTTTGCAATGCGCGTTTTGCACAAGGATCGCAGCGCGCTCGACAGCAAGCTGACCTCCCTGAAGGGTGAATTCGACAGCATCCTGCAAGAGCATTTCGAACGCTGGAACCTGACCCCGGCGCAACGGGATGTCGCCTTGCTCACGCTGCGTGGCCTGCGCCTGTCGGACATTGCGCACCATCGCGGCAGCGCCGAGGGCACCGTCAAGGCACATCTGAGCGCCGTGTTCCGCGCCGCCAATGTGCGCACCCGCTCCGAACTGGTCGGGCTTTTCATGGAAGAGTTTCTCGATTTCGGGGCAATTTCTCACGCTCAAAGAACCACATAGCAAGGCGCCCGGAGGTCTGAGTCCCACCGTCGCCCTGTCACGCGGGGCTCGACAAGGCCGAGGATG
Organism: Rhodobacteraceae bacterium CG17_big_fil_post_rev_8_21_14_2_50_63_15; assembly: GCA_002783205.1. Taxonomy (GTDB): domain Bacteria; phylum Pseudomonadota; class Alphaproteobacteria; order Rhodobacterales; family Rhodobacteraceae; genus Roseovarius. The sequence goes on from PFEY01000085.1 coordinate 7,844, forward strand.
ATCGCAGGCCCGCCCGACATGAGCGATGCGATCTCGCCCCGTATCGACGCGTGCAGGCAAGCGGGTCACATCAGCGCCACCCGGACGTGATCTGGCCCCTCGCCCCGGCCTGTGCTAAGCCGCTGACATCCGCGCCAAAGGACCCCTGATGCCTGCCGCAACGCCTCTCCGTAAAACCGCAGCCGGGCCCGAATTCATCGCCATGATGGCGATGATGGCGGCGACCGTGGCCTTGTCGATCGACGCGATGCTGCCCGGCCTGCCGCATATCGCAGAGGCGCTCACTCCCGACGCGCCGAACCGCGCGCAACTCATCATCACCTCCTTCCTGCTTGGTCTCGGGATCGGGACATTCCTCGCCGGGCCGCTGTCCGACAGCTTCGGGCGCAAGCCGATCATCCTCATCGGCGCCGTGATCTATGCTGCGGGGGCCGCCCTCGGGATGCTTGCGCCCAGCCTCGAAACCCTGCTTGTTGCGCGGGCCGTTCAGGGTTTGGGTGCCGCGGCCTTTCGCATCGTGTCGATCGCGATCATCCGTGATCTCCATGCGGGGCGCGAGATGGCGCGGCTCATGTCCTTCGTGATGATGGTCTTTGCCCTGACCCCGGCGATGGCGCCGCTGCTGGGCGCGGGCATTATCGCGCTCAGCGGCTGGCGCGGGGTGTTCGGCGCCTTCGTCCTCTTTGCCGCCTGCCTCTCGCTCTGGATGACGCTGCGCCTGCCAGAGCCGCTGGCCCCGCACAGCCGCCGCGCCTTTCGCGCCGCCCCCCTTCGGGCTGCCCTTTACGAGGTGCTGGGCCACCCCGTGACCCGTCTGGCCATCGCGGTGCAGATGCTGTGCATGACCACGCTTTTCACTTCGCTCAGCATGGTGCAGCCGGTCTTTGACGTGACCTTTGGCAAGGGGGACAGCTTTCCCGCCTGGTTCTTTGGCATGGCGCTGGTCGCGGGCAGCGGCAGTTTCCTCAATGCCCGCCTCGTGATGCGGCTGGGGATGGAGCGCATGGTCAGCGCCGCCTTGGCCGCACAGATCGTCCTGTCGGTCCTTGCCATCGCTCTCTGGCAGATCGGCCTGCCGCCGTCCGCGCAATTCGCCGTTTTTGTCGTCTGGCAGACCGGCGTGTTCTTTCAGGCCGGGCTGACGCTGGGCAATCTCAACGCCCTCGCCATGGCACCGATGGGCGCCATCGCCGGCATGGCGGCCAGCGTCACGGGGGCCATTGCGACCGTCGGTAGTGTCGCCCTCGCCATCCCCATCGGTCAGCAGTTTCAAGGCACGCCGATGCCCGCGCATCTCGGCGTTCTTGGTGCGGTTCTCGCGGGTTTCGCCCTGATGCAGGTGCTGCACCGCCAGAGCGAGCGGACAGGCTGAACCAAAAATAGTATACCGTCGCATACCATCTTCCCCGCGCGCCAAATATCAGCTATGAGGCGCGCAACGAGTCGCCAACCGCAAAGGACCGCACAGATGTCGAAAATCAAGGTAGCCAACCCCATCGTCGAAATGGACGGCGATGAAATGACCCACATCATCTGGGATTTCATCAAGCAGAAACTGATCCTGCCCTATCTCGATATCGACCTGCTCTATTACGATCTGGGCATCGAGGAACGCGACCGCACCAATGACCAGATCACCATCGACGCGGCCGAAAAGACCAAGGAGGTGGGCGTCGCCGTCAAATGCGCGACCATCACCCCCGACGAGGCGCGGGTCGAAGAATTCGGCCTCAAGCAGATGTGGAAATCGCCCAACGGAACGATCCGCAACATCCTCGGCGGCGTCGTCTTTCGCGCCCCCATCATCTGCCGCAACGTGCCGCGCCTCGTGCCGGGCTGGACGCGGCCCATCGTGATCGGTCGTCACGCCTTTGGCGATCAGTACAAGGCCACCGATTTCCGCTTTCCGGGGCCGGGACAACTGACCATCAAGTTCACCGGCACCGATGGCGCCGTGATCGAAAAGGTGGTCTACGATGCCCCCGGCGCGGGCGTCGCGCAGGCGATGTATAATCTCGACCAGTCGATCCTCGATTTTGCCCGCGCCTCGCTCAATTACGGGCTCGATCTCGGCTGGCCGGTCTATCTCTCGACCAAGAACACCATCCTCAAGGCCTATGACGGGCGCTTCAAGGATCTCTTTCAGCAGGTCTATGAAGAAGAATTCGAGGCCGCCTTCAAGAAGAAGGGCATCCATTACGAACACCGCCTGATCGACGACATGGTCGCCTCGGCGATGAAATGGTCGGGCGGTTATGTCTGGGCCTGCAAGAATTACGATGGCGACGTGCAATCCGACACCGTGGCACAGGGCTTTGGCTCGCTCGGCCTGATGACCTCGCAATTGCTGACGCCGGATGGCAAGATCATGGAGGCCGAAGCGGCGCATGGCACGGTGACGCGGCATTACCGCCAGCACCAGAAGGGCGAACAGACCTCGACCAACTCGGTCGCCTCGATCTATGCTTGGACCGGCGGGCTCAAGCATCGCGCCAAACTCGACGGCAATGCCGCGCTCAAGACCTTCGCCGAGACGCTGGAACGGGTCATCGTCGAGACGGTGGAAAGCGGCGACATGACCAAGGATCTGGCGCTTCTGGTCGGTCCCGATCAGAAATGGCTGACCACAATGGGCTTTCTCGAAAAGATCGACGAAAACCTCAACGCCGCCCTCAGCGGGAAATAAGACGCGCAAAGACCTCGCCCCGGCCCTGTTCACAGGGTCCGGGGTCAGTCACATTCACCGGCCACGGTTCTGCGTCCTTGCATACATTTCAGCAATCATCCGGCTTGCGGTTTTCTCGAACAGGCAGGGAATCACGGCGTGAACGAGCGCCGCAGCCCCGGCGGCAAAGAGCCGGAGGCTGAACCGCCCGGCAAAAATCATATGTTCGAGATAGTTTTCATCCACGCTGCGGGGATGCGCAAGAAAAACTCTGGAAATCATCGGCTTGCCCTCTCCTGTTCCGGCCTTGCAAGAGCATAGCCGTGTCGGCCTGTGAATTTTTCCCAATGTTCAGGAGATTTCGGTTAGATTTGGGATGATTTCCACATCCAAGGCCGGATCATGAGCAATCTTGACGCATACGACCGCAAGATCCTGACGGAATTGCAACGCAACGCCGATCTGCCGCTCGACGCGCTTGGACAGATGGTGGGCCTGTCGCGCAACGCCTGCTGGCGGCGGATCAAGGCGCTCGAGGCCGCTGGCGTGATCCGCGCCCGTGTCGCCCTGCTCGATCCCGCCCGCATCGGCCTGCCGCTCACCGTCTTTCTCCAGATCCGCGCCGCCCGCCACGATGCCGACTGGCTCGCGCAATTCGCCCGCGCGACCCAGAGCCTGCCCGAGGTGCAGGGCGTTTACCGGATGTCGGGCGATCTCGATTACCTCATTCGCGCGCAGGTCGCCGACATGGCCGATTACGACCGGCTCTACCAGACCCTGATCGCGCGGGTACCGATGGGCGATGTCTCGGCCTCCTTCGTGATGGAAGAGATCAAGCACAGCACCGAATTGCCACTCGTCCGTGCCTGAGCGAATTCCCCATGGACCCGATGCGCCCCCTCGCGTAAGCCTTGGCTCTGCCCCCGATGCAAAGAGCCTTGCAATGATCCCTTATGTCTATCTCATCCTGATTCTTGCCGTGATGGCCGAAACCGCGGGAACCACGGCGCTTCAGGCCAGCCAGCAATTCACCCGGTTCTGGCCCTCGGTGCTGGTAATTGTCGGCTATGGCCTCAGCTTCTTTCTGCTGTCGCATACGCTCCGGGTGATGCCGTTGGGCGTGGTCTATGCGGTCTGGTCGGGCTTGGGCATCGTGTTCATCGCCGCCATCGGCTACATTGTCTTTGGCCAGAAACTGGACCTGCCCGCGATCCTTGGCATGGCCATGATCCTTGCCGGGATCGTGGTAATCCAGCTATTCTCGCGCACAGCACCACATTAAATGCAGCAGGCCGGGTCAAAAAGACTGGAAACCCTGCCCCCATGCCTTTATCCGGCGCGCAAGATTTCATGAGGCGGCCGATGAACGACACCATTACCGAACGCTGCGAGGCCAAGGGCCTGCGAATGACCGATCAGCGCCGCATCATCGCCTCGGTGTTGCAGGAGTCCGACGATCATCCCGATGTCGAAGAGCTCTATGCCCGCGCCTCGGGACGCGACCCGCGCATTTCCATCGCCACGGTCTATCGCACCGTCAAGCTCTTCGAGGAGGCGGGCATCCTCGACAAGCTCGAATTCGGCGACGGGCGCGCGCGCTACGAGGACGCCGAACGCGACCACCACGATCATCTGATCGACATGAATTCCGGTGAAGTGATCGAATTCGTCGATCCCGAGATCGAAGCCCTGCAGGACCGAATTGCCGAGAAACTGGGCTATCGCCTGATCGGCCACCGGCTCGAACTCTACGGCGTGCCACAGAAACCCGGCACATAGGCCGCGGGGATGCAGACAAAATCCATGCCACGGGTGATGCGGCTGGCGATCGGCAGCGTGATCGTGGGTCTTGCGGTCATGGCGCTCAAGGCCCTGGCCTGGGCGCTGACCGGATCGCTCGCCCTGATGTCGGATGCGCTCGAAAGCCTGGTCAATGTCGCCACCGCCCTCGCCGTGATCGTGGCGCTGCGCGTCGCCCGCCGCCCCGCCGACAGCAACCATCCCTATGGCCATCACAAGGCCGAATTCTTCTCTGCGGTGCTCGAAGGCGTGCTGATCGTGATCGCCGCCCTCTTTATCCTGCACGAGGCCTGGGGCGGATTTCTCGCGCCGCGCGGGATGGAGGCGCCCCTGCTCGGAATGACCATCAACGCCGCAGCAAGCCTCATCAACGGGGCCTGGGCGGTGCTGCTGATCCGCAATGGACGGCAGCACCGCTCGCCTGCCCTGGTGGCCGATGGGCACCATCTGATGACCGATGTCATCTCCTCGGTGGGCGTGTTGATCGGCATCACCTTGGCGCTGCTCAGCGGCTGGTGGGTGCTCGATCCCATCCTCGCGGCGCTGGTCGCCCTCAACATCCTGTGGTCTGGCTGGAGCGTCATCAAGGGCTCGCTCAGCGGCCTGATGGACGAGGCCGTGTCGGACAAGGAACTGGCCAAAATCCGCTCGCTCATCGCAGAGGCGGCAAACGGCCATGCGGCCATCGAGGCGCATGACCTGCGCACCCGCCACGCCGGTCCCGTGACCTTCATCGACTTTGACCTCGTGATGCCCGGCGAGACCACCGTCGAGGCGGCGCATGATCTTTGCGACCGGATCGAGGCGGCCCTGATGGAGGCCCTGCCCGATGCCCGCGTCACCATCCATGTCGAGCCCGAGCACAAGGCCAAGCATAGCGGCATTGTCGTTCTGTCATAGCTTCGTGCCTGTCGCCGTCCTCTGACCTGCGCTAAGAGCGGCCTTTCCCGGTAGGATATCGCGATGGAAAATCTGCGCGGCAGCATTCTGATGGTGCTCTCGATGGCCGGCTTCGCGCTGGAGGACATGTTCATCAAGCGCCTCGCCGGCAATCTGGCGGTTGGTCAGATCATCATGCTGCTCGGCCTCGGTGGCGCGCTGGTCTTTGGCGCGCTCACCACCGCGCAGGGGCGCAGGCTCTGGTCGCGCGACCTGCTGAGCCGCCCGGTGCTCCTGCGCAATGGCGGCGAGATCGTCGGCACCTTCGGCTTTGTTTTGGCGATCGCGCTGACGCCCCTGTCCTCGGCCTCGGCAATCCTGCAAGCCACGCCGCTCGTGGTCACACTCGGGGCGGCGCTCTTTCTGGGCGAGGCGGTCGGTTGGCGCCGCTGGAGCGCCATTCTGGTGGGCTTTTGCGGCGTTCTCCTCGTGATCCGGCCGGGATTTGCCGGATTCGAACCCGCCTCGCTCTTTGCCGTGCTCTCGGTGATCGGTCTGGCGATCCGAGATCTCGCCACCCGTGCCGTGCCGCGCACGATCTCCTCGATGCAGCTTTCGACCTATGCCTTTGCCATGCTGGTGCCGACCGGGGCGTTGCTGCTCGCGTTTCACGGCACGCCCGCCCTGCCCTCGGCGGTCAACACTCGCGATCTGGTGCTGGCGCTCCTCTGCGGCGTGCTGGCCTATTACGCCATCGTCGCGGCGATGAGGCTGGGGGATGTCGCGGTGATCACGCCCTTTCGCTACACGCGGCTGATCTTCGCCCTGATCATCGGCGTCACCCTCTTTGACGAACGCCCCGATGTCTGGACGCTGGGCGGCGCCGCGATCATCATCTTCTCGGGCATCTACACCTTCTGGCGCGAGCGGCGTCTGGGGCGCCGCGCGCAGCCGCCCGCTGCGGCAATCGCGCCGCGCTGATCGCTGAGGATCACCTTGAATTTGCGGCAGAACCTGCTAGGCCACGGGCAAACAAACCGCATCAAGGGAATCCCCATATGAGCAGCATCATTGACATTCACGCCCGCGAGATTCTCGACAGCCGGGGCAACCCAACGGTCGAAGTGGAGGTGACGCTGGAGGATGGCACCATGGGCCGCGCTGCCGTGCCCTCGGGCGCCTCGACCGGCGCGCATGAGGCGGTCGAGCGCCGCGACGGCGACAAGAGCCGCTACATGGGCAAGGGCGTGCTCGAAGCCTGTGCCGCAGTCAATGGCGAGATTGCCGAGGCGCTGGCCGGCATGGACGCCACCGAACAGGTGGCGCTCGACCTCACGATGATCGACCTCGACGGCACGCCCAACAAGGGGCGGCTTGGCGCAAACGCGATCCTCGGCGTCAGCCTCGCCGCCGCCAAGGCCGCCGCGGATTACTGCGCCCAACCGCTCTATCGTTATGTCGGCGGCACGTCCGCGCGCACCCTGCCGGTGCCGATGATGAACATCAT
>PFEY01000093.1:0-4637 GCA_002783205.1 Rhodobacteraceae bacterium CG17_big_fil_post_rev_8_21_14_2_50_63_15
GCCCTCGATGATCTCGGACGACTTGCGCCGTCAGGCCGATAACTTCATCGAGCTTGCCGATCTCAAGGATGTCATCGGGCGCCCGCCGCGTGAATACAGCAATGATCGCCAAGAGGCCTATGTCGAACAGGACTGAGCGGATCATGCGCGAGTGATCTCCCTCGATCCGGGCGCGCTTGCGCAATCGGCGGGGCTCTTTCTGGCAGCTTTTGGCGCAGCCACGGTTCTGCCCTTTCAATCGGAAGCGGTTTTTGTCGGGCTTCAACTTGGCGGAACCGTTTCCCTGACAGGGCTGATCGTCGTCGCCAGCATCGGCAATACGCTCGGCGCGGTGGTCAATTATGTCCTCGGCCGCGGCATCTCGCGGTTTCGCACCCGTCGCTGGTTTCCGGTCACCGCCGCCCAACTGGCGCGCGCGCAGCGCTGGTATGCCCGCTGGGGCGTCTGGACGCTGCTGCTGAGCTGGGCGCCGCTGGGGGATGCCTTTACCGTGATTGCCGGAACCATGCGCACGCCGGTCTGGCTGTTTCTGATCCTCGTCACGATCGCCAAGACGGGGCGTTACATCGCCTTGGCCTGGCTTACGGCGCGGGTTGCGGGCTGAGCCTGCCTAGCCGCCCGGTTGCGCATTGATCTTGGTGTGAATGGCGATCACACGTTCCGGCCAGGTCGATTTGATATAGCCAAGAACCTCGCGCATTTCCGCTTCGGTGAGGGTGCCCGCATAGCCCGGCATCCGGCTTTGATACCCTTGCCCGACGACCGCCGCCGTGCCGCGCCGCACGATCTCGAGCAAGAGCGCATCGGGATGGTGCCAGGTGTGGCCCGTCTCATCATGCGGCGGGGCAGGCAGGTAGCCCTCGGCATCGCGGGTCTGCCAATCCGGTTGCCCCTGCAACACCGCCCCGTGGCAACTGGCGCAGGTGGCGGCATAAATGCGCTCTCCGCGCGCGACCGCCGCAGCATCCCGATCGGGCAAGACCCCGGCACTCTCCGACGCGCCCGCAGCCCCGGCCATCGAAAGCCCTGCGCACAGGGTCATAACGTCTTTCCATCTGGTCATTTCGGAACCTTCTCCCTTGTCTTGTCGCGCGGTGATCGGCCTTTCCCGCGCTGGAAGGTCAAGCGCAATCTGGCGCCCGTTACGCAATGGCCCGTGCCGGGGCACATCCGTGAAACGGCCAGCAGACAGGTTATTGCCCCGCCACTCCCTCCTCTGGCCCGCCAGACTCCTCGGGCACCGGCTCTTCCGCGGCCACCGACAGACCGAAGATCCGCCAACCCGCATCCCGCCGTGCAAAGAGCATGTCGAAGAGGACGGCTCGGGGGCGCATCGGGATGCGACCGGTCAGCCGCAACAGTCCGTCCTCCCCGATGACCGGCGTCTCGCTCAGGCGCGGCGGGTAGAGCACCGCCTGCCCAAGCGGCAGATCCCGCGTCGGCTCGAAGATGAAGGCAAGCTGCGCCGCGTCATTGGCATCTCGAAAGCCGCTGTCCGCAAGATCGCGCAGCACGGTATAATTCCCGGTCAGATTGGCATGATCGAGGGCAAGAAGCGTGCTCCAGATCAGGCGGGCCATCTCACCTTCGGGCGGCGGCAGGTTCTGGGCGGTGGCAGGCCAGGCCATAACGGCGCTCACAACGGCCGCCCACACCGCGCCGCGCAAGGCCCCTACCATTTGAACGTCACGCCCAACCGCCCGCCAAGCGTGTTCTCGCGCAGCCCGATACCGATGCCGCCATCAAGCTGTGCCCCCGGCGCGATGCGCACCGCTCCCGAGGCGGCAAAGGCGCTGCCGCCGTCAAAACCGCCCCATCCTGCCGAAAAAGCGTAACTTTCCGCACCCGCAAGCGAAGGCGATTGCAGCGCGAGCGCCATGGCGATGCCATCGCGGTTTTCCCTGATCTGCTTGTCAAGTCGGGACAGCGACGTGCCAACTCCCCCGGTGAAAGCCCCGCCATCGGTGGCGAGATTGCCCTGCGCGTCCGTCGTCACCAGTTCGACCGGGCCGACCTGCGCCGTGCGGCTGGCCGCCGAGGCGATGCCGGGCAGGGTGTAGGTGTTAGCGGCGGTGCCGATCATCACCTGATTGGCCGCCGTGCTCTGCGCGCCCGCGCCCAGCGCCATGGCATTGGATTGCGTCGCCCGAGCCCCCTCACCCAAAGCCGTGCTGCCGGTGCCCGAGGCCAGGCTCTGCTCGCCCAGCGCGGTTGAATTGTCGCCGGTGGCCGCCGCATCCGCACCGAAGGCCGCCGAGTTGGCCCCCGTCGCCTGCGCAGCGCCGCCCACGGCGGTAGAGCCCGACGCCACGGCGCCGCGCCCGATGGCCACCGCGTTCAGGCTGCTCGCCAGCGCGGTCCCACCAATCGCGATAGACCCCTCGGCGCTTGCCATTGCCAACGTGCCGAGGGCGATGCTGCTGACCCCGGAGGCGAGACTATCGGCCCCGGTCGCGGTACTGAAATTCGCCGTGGCCTGACTGTTCCGACCGCTCGCGGTGCTATTGGTGCCGAAGGCCTGGCTGTTCTGTCCCGTCGCGGTGCTGTTCACCCCTGTGGCCCGGCTGCCCGTCCCGGCGGCGGTGCTGTTCACCCCCAAGGCGATGCTGCTGCGTCCCGTTGCGGTGCTGTTTTCGCCCGTAGCCTGGCTCGCCTGCCCCGTCGCGGTGCCGCCGGAGCCGAGGGCGGCGCTGTTGGTGCCGAGGGCGGTGCTGTTCACCCCCGAGGCGATGCTGTTGCGTCCCGTTGCGGTGCTGTTTTCGCCCGTAGCCTGGCTGTTCTGTCCCGTCGCGGTGCTGCGCAGACCCGTGGCCTGGCTATTCGACCCGGTCGCGGTGCTATTGGTGCCCGTAGCCTGGCTGTTCTGTCCTGTCGCGGTGCTGCGCAGACCCGTGGCCTGGCTGTTCGACCCGGTCGCGGTGCTGTTTTCGCCCAAGGCCCTGCTGAGCAGGCCCAGGGCGGTGCCGCCGAAGCCCAGGGCGGCGCTGTTGGTGCCGAGGGCGGTGCTGCCGAAGACCGTCGCCTGACTGTCACGCCCAACCGCAGTGCTTGAAATGCCCGACGCGGTGCTGCTGTTGCCAACGGCGGTGCTAGAAGTTGCGGTTGCGTCACTGCTCAGGCCAACGGCGGTGCTGAAACTGCCTGTTGCGTCGCTGCCCAGCCCCACCGCAAGGCTGCCCGTGCCCGTGGCACTGCCCCCTGCCACCGACTGCGCCGTCAGCGGGTGGGAAAGGCCCAGGAGCGAGAGGCCGAACATGACCGCGAGAACCAAAATCGTCCGGATGCGCATGCCCGCTCTCCCCGGCCCGGCGTCTGGCGCGGCACCAGCCGAGCGATGTCCCTCATGCCGCTACGATAAACCTTAATGACAGAACAACCATTGACGCAAGGAGATGATGCGGCGAACGTTTCCGCAATCCAGAACTTCTGGAAACGGCGTGCAGGATTGTCACACACGAACCCGTCATGCGCGGCCCGCCTCGGTTGCTGCCACAGGCGTCAAGGGGGCTTGGCGCAGCCGGTCAACCGTAATACATCGACCATATGAGCATCCCAACGCGCGCCCCCCTCACCCTCTACCTCGCGGCACCGCGCGGGTTCTGCGCCGGGGTGGACCGCGCCATCAAGATCGTGGAAATGGCGCTGGCGAAATGGGGCGCGCCGGTCTATGTGCGCCACGAGATCGTGCATAACAAATACGTGGTCGATGACCTCGCGGCCCGGGGCGCGGTCTTTGTCGAGGAGTTGGACGACTGCCCGCCCGACCGGCCGGTGATCTTTTCCGCTCATGGCGTGCCGAAATCCGTGCCGCACGCGGCCGCCGCGCGGCAGATGCTCTATGTCGATGCCACCTGCCCGCTGGTCTCGAAGGTCCATATCGAGGCCGAACGCCACCATCAGAACGGGCTTCAGATCGTGATGATCGGCCATGCCGGCCACCCCGAGACCATCGGCACGATGGGACAACTGCCCGAGGGCGAGGTTCTGCTCGTCGAGACGCCGCAGGATGTGGCGCGGCTCGGCGTCCGCGATCCCGCCCGCCTTGCCTATGTCACGCAAACCACGCTCTCGGTCGATGACACGGCCGAGGTGGTCGCGGCGCTGACCGCGCGCTTTCCCGCCATCACCGGCCCGCACAAGGAAGACATCTGTTACGCCACCACCAACCGGCAGGAGGCGGTCAAGGCGATGGCTGAGCGGGTCGAGGCGATGCTGGTCGTCGGCGCGCCCAATTCGTCGAATTCCAGACGTCTGGTCGAGGTCGGTGCCCGCGCGGGATGTTCCTATGCCCAGCTTGTCCAACGCGCGGCCGAGATCGACTGGCGCGCGCTCGACGGCATCACCTCGATCGGCATCACCGCCGGGGCCTCGGCCCCCGAAGTTCTGGTCAACGAGGTCATAGACGCCTTCCGCGCCCGCTATGACGTGACCATCGAGCAGGTCGAGACGGCGCAGGAAAACGTCGAATTCAAGGTGCCGAGGGTGCTGCGGGAGACGGTGTGAGGTGGTGCCAGCGCCTTTGGGGCTGGCTTTCGCGCGCAGGGCCTCCTACCCTTTCAGGGCGCTATAGGGGCGCTTTCATCGGGCCGCTGACAGGAAACAGGCATGATTTCGCAGACGCAGGATGATTTCGGCTC
>PFEY01000093.1:4690-8275 GCA_002783205.1 Rhodobacteraceae bacterium CG17_big_fil_post_rev_8_21_14_2_50_63_15
TATGTGCCCTGATCGACCTGCAGGGCAGCGGTTCGATCGTCAGACTTTCCGACGCGGAGCTCGCGGTCTTGCGCGATGCGGTTGAACGGCGTGGCCTGGCGTCCACCCATTACACAAGATGGCTGGGGCAGCAGGGCGCGCGCGACACTGCGCGCAAGGTGCTTGGCGACATCCCCCTGCCCGACGATTTGAGCCTGCACCGGATCGGCCCCGACACGCCGCACGAGATCCTGGCGCAGCTGGCGCATGTCGCGCTGGCCTGCGGCGTTCTGCCCCCCGCAGGCGCCGTGCTGCGCGGCCAAAGCAGACCCGGCCTGGGGATCGTGGCGCTTGATTCGGCCGGCAGAGGCGTGGCCTGCGCGGGTGCGGCAGCTATCCTGCACCCCGATCGCCCCGAGGGGCGCCGCCAATGCTGGTGGGGCATGCTGGCCACCCTGCCCGAACGGCGGGGCGCGCGGCTCTCTCTGCTCCTCGGGGCGATGGCGCTGCTGGACATGCAAGCGCGTTACGGCTTCACCGAAGCCTTCACCGGGATCGAGCCGGGCAACACCGCCTCCGAGGCGGTCTGCACCCGTCTCGGCCTCGTGCCCGAGGGCACCCATGTGCTCAATGTCGTCGATCCGGCGCAACTGCCCGGCGGCCGCATGACGAAATAGCGGCGCGTGGCCCGATCTGGCCCTTGCCACTTCCCTCGGCTCGAGCCACTTTGCGCGCCATGTTCCAGACCATCCCTCGTGCCCCCCTGATCCTCGGCCTTGCCGGTCTCCTCCCCTTCCTCTGGGGGGCACTGACCGTGATCCTGCCCGATCTCGGCCTCTGGACGGCGCAGACCATCGGGCCGCGTTTTGCCGGGCCTTATGTGATGCTCTTTTACGGCGCGGTGATCCTGTCGTTCATGTCCGGCGTGCTCTGGGGCTTTGCCACCAAGGCCACCGGCACCCTTGCGAGCATCGGCTATGCCCTTTCGGTCATTCCCGCCCTCTGGGCCTTCTTCATGACCGGCGGCGGACCGGTCTCGGCGGGGATGAACCTGATCTTCGGCTTCGCGGGCCTGCTTGTCCTTGACTGGCAATTCGCCCGCTGGGGCCTCACCCCGCCGTGGTGGATGGCGCTCAGGCTGCTGCTCAGCACTGTCGTCATCGCCTGCCTCGCGGTCGGGGTATTCGCCTGATGGCTGATCTTTTCGCCTATACGGACGGGGCTTGCTCCGGCAATCCCGGCCCCGGCGGCTGGGGGGTGCTGATGCGCGCGACAGAGGACGGCACGATCGTCAAGGAGCGCGAGCTCTCGGGCGGCGAAGCGCTGACCACCAACAACCGGATGGAGCTTTGCGCCGCCATCGCCGCGCTCGAGACGCTGAGCAAACCCTCGACCATCACCATCGTCACCGACAGCGCCTATGTGAAGGACGGGATCACTACCTGGATCCACGACTGGAAGCGCAAGGGTTGGACGAAGAAGGGGTTGAAGAATATCGACCTCTGGCAACGCCTTGACGCGGCGCAGGCCCGCCACCAGGTGACCTGGGAATGGGTCAAGGGCCATGCGGGCCACCCCGAGAATGAACGCGCCGATGAACTGGCCCGCGCCGGCATGGCCCCCTTCAAGCCCGGCAAGGCGCGGCCATGAGCGCGCTCATCCTGCTCGATTATGCCTCGGTCCTGATCTTTGCGCTGACCGGCGCGCTCGTCGCGTCGCGCCAGCAACTCGATATCGTGGGTTTCGCCTTTGTCGCCTGCCTGACGGCGGTGGGCGGTGGCACGCTGCGCGATCTCATGCTCGACCGCAATCCGATCTTCTGGCTGGGCAATCCCGATTACATCCTGATCGCCTGCGCTGCCGCGCTTCTGGTCTTCTTCACCGCCCATCTGGTCGAGAGCCGTTACCGGCTGCTCCTCTGGCTCGACGGCTTTGCGCTTGCCGTGGCGGTGCCCGCCGGCGTCAGCGCCGCCCTCGCGATGGGGCAGTCGGGGCTCATCGTGGTGCTGATGGGCATGGTCACGGGCTGCATGGGCGGGCTTTTGCGCGATGTCGTCTGCAACGAGGTGCCGCTCGTGCTCAAGCAGGGAGAGCTTTACGTCACCGCCGCCTTTGCCGGTGCGCTCGCGGCAACCCTGAGTGCGACCCTCACCGACGAACCCCTGCTGATCCTCGGCCCCTGCGCCGCCGCCACCTGGGCGCTGCGCGCGGGCTCGCTCGCCTTCGGCTGGCGCCTGCCGGTCTACAAGGCGCGGCCACCGCGCACCTGAGCGCTACCTGCGCCCCAGATAGGTCTGCCACAGCCACAACAGCAAGAGCGCCCCCAGCACCGCACCGATGAGGCCTCCCAAAAGCCCCGTCACCGTCAGGATCACCCGGATCAGCACGCCGCCGATCAGCGCCCCGGCAATCCCGATCAGCACCGTCGGCACCACACCGGCCTCGATCCTCATCATTCGTGTCGCCAGAAATCCCGCCGCAGCCCCGATGATGATGAGATAAACCACGCCCATGCCCGCTACCTCCGCCTGCGAAAATGGGTCGGCACGATGATGAGCGCGCCCACCGAGGAGATGATCGCATCCACCCCCGGCGCGCCAAAGCGGATGCCGAACATGATGCGGATGAAATAGAACAGGAACGCCCCGCCCACGCAGATGATGATCGAGGGCAGATAGCCGTTGCGGGTAAAGCCGCTCTTCTCCGCGACATAGCCCACGATGCCCGCGATCACCACCGTGCCGAACAGATGCAGAAACATCGCCTCACTCCAAGAACGCGCCCCGCGGCAATGCCATGCCGCGCAGGAACTCGGGCCCATCCTGCGCCGCGCGCCCCGCGCGTTGCAAGCGCAAAAGTCGCACCGCCCCGGTGCCACAGGCCACGGTGAGCGCATCGTCAAGCACCTCGCCCGGCGCGCCCGTCCCCTCCGCGAGACAAGCGCCTAGCAGCTTCACGCGCGCGCCGCCCAATTCACACCAAGCCCCTGGAAAGGGCGAGAGCCCCCGGATCAACCGGTCCAGCTCGACCGCGGGCCGCCGCCAGTCCACTCGCGCCTCGGCCTTGTCGATCTTGGCGGCGTAACTCACGCCCGCCTCCGGCTGCGGCACGGGCGACAGATCGTCGAGCCGCGCCAGCGCCTCGACGATGAGCGCGGCCCCGATCTCCGACAGCCGGTCATGCAACGCGCCCGTCGTCTCGCAGGCCCCGATCGGCACCGCACGGCGCAAGAGCACCGGCCCGGTATCAAGCCCTGCCTCCATCCGCATGATGCACACCCCCGTCTCGGCATCGCCGGCCATGATCGCGCGGTGGATCGGGGCCGCCCCCCGCCAGCGCGGCAGAAGAGAGGCGTGGATGTTGAGACAGCCCGAGCGCGGCGCATCGAGCACCGCCCGCGGCAGGATCAGCCCATAGGCCACCACCACCGCCACATCCGCCCCGAGCGCGGCAAAGGCCTCCTGCTCTGCCACCCCCTTCAGACTGACCGGCGTGCGCAGGGCGATCCCCAAGGCCCCGGCCCGCGCCGCAACCGGGCTCGGGCGGGGTTTCTGCCCGCGCCCGGCGGGGCGCGGCGGTTGGCAATAGACCGCTGCGATCTCATGC
>PFEY01000093.1:8293-22732 GCA_002783205.1 Rhodobacteraceae bacterium CG17_big_fil_post_rev_8_21_14_2_50_63_15
TGGCCCAAATACCCAATTCCCCCGATCAGCGGTGCGCGGCGCGGCGCGGCCCGGCGCGCGCCACGGCCCTCAGCCTCGCGCCAGTTCGCGCTTGAGCTTCTGCATCCGCCGGGTGATCAGCTGCCGCTTGATCGCGCTCAGGTAATCGATGAAAAGCTTGCCGTCGAGATGGTCGATCTCATGCTGCACGCAGGTCGCCCAGAGGCCGGAAAACCCCTCGCGATGCTCGCGCCCGTCCAGCCCCAGCCAGCGCACCTCGACCTCTGCCGGTCGCGTCACCTCGGCATATTGCTCGGGGATCGACAGACAGCCCTCTTCATACACATTGGTCTCCTCCGAAGCGGCCATGACCTCGGGATTGAGCATGACCATCGGACGTGGCGCCTCGCCCTCGGCCTTGATGCAATCGAGCACGATCAGCCGCTCCAGCACCCCCACCTGCGGCGCGGCAAGCCCCACGCCCGGCGCATCATACATCGTCTCCAGCATGTCGCGCGACAGCGTGCGCAAGGCATCGCTTGCGTCTGCCACGGGCGTGCAGATCTTTCTCAGGCGCGGATCGGGATGGATCAGGATAGACCGTTTCATGGCCGTCATTTAGGACATGGCAGCGCCTTCTGCAACGCCCCTTGCGTCCGGCCCATGATCGGTTAGCCTGCGCCCGAGGCAAACCCGGAGCATCCCATGAATTTCGACGAGATCATCGACCGCCGCGGCACCCATTCCGACAAATGGGACAGCATGCAGGCCAATTATGGCGTCTCGCCCGAGGACGGGATCGCGATGTGGGTGGCGGACATGGATTTTCGTCCGCCCGCCTGCGTGACCGGCGCGCTGAGGCGCCTCACGGACCATGGCATCTATGGCTATTACGGCGATGACCGCGGCTACCGTGCCGCCATCCAGTGGTGGATGGCCGAGCGCCATGGCTGGCAGATCGATCCGGCCTCGATCCTGACCGCGCATGGCCTTGTCAACGGCACCGCGATCTGCGTCGACAGCTTCACCGCGCCGGGCGATGCGGTGGTGCTCTTCACACCCGTCTACCATGCCTTTGCCCGGGTGATCCGGGCCGCCGGACGCGAGCTGCGCGAATGCCCGCTGGTCAACAATGCCGGCCGCTACGAGATGGATTTCGATGCCTGTGACGCGCTCATGACCGGCACCGAGAAGATGCTCATCCTCTGCTCGCCGCACAATCCCGGCGGCCGCGTCTGGACCAGGGCGGAACTGGAGGGCGTCGCGGAATTCGCGCGGCGCCACGATCTGATCCTTGTCTCGGACGAGATCCATCACGACCTGATCATGCCCGGCCACCGCCATATCCCGATGGCAGAGATCGAAGGCATCGCCGACCGGCTGGTGATGATGACCGCCACCACCAAGACCTTCAACATCGCGGGGGCTCATCTGGGCAATGTGATTGTGCCCGATGCAGGGCTACGCGCCCGCGTCTCGGCGCGCATGATGGCCCTCGGCCTCTCGCCCAATGCCTTCGGCCTCTTCATGGCCGAGGCTGCCTATAGCCCCGAAGGTGCTGCCTGGGTCGATGCGCTTTGCCTCTATCTCGACGGCAACCGCAGGCTTTTCGAGGCCGGCATGTCCGCCATTCCCGGCGTCCGGGCCATGCCGCTCGAGGCGACCTATCTGACATGGATCGACTTTTCCGGCACCGGCATGACAGAGGACGAAGTGACCCGGCGCGTCCAAGGCAAGGCCCGCATCGTGGCCAATCACGGCCCCAGTTTCGGCACCGGCGGCGCGAGCTTCCTGCGGTTCAACATCGCCACCCCGCGCGCCCGCGTGGCCGAGGCGCTCGAGCGCCTGCAAGCCGCCTTCGCCGATCTGCAGTAAACCTTAACTTCGCCTTTCATCGTTCTGAAAATACTCAAAAAACCGCGTGATCCCCACGCTCGACGCTGACCTCTCCGCGCAGCACCGCCGCATAGTGGTCAAAGAGCCGGTCCCGCCCGGTCTCGGGGGTGGCGGCGGCGTCATAGCGTCCCGCCCGTGCATCCCAGACCAGCATCGACTCGGTCGCGTAATAGCGCCCGATGCGCGCCAGTTCCGCCTTGTCGGCCAGCCGCGGCGAGACCCGCCCGCCCAGCGCCAGCCCCGCAACCACCAGATCCAGAAGCCGCGGCGAGACGCTGCGAAAGCGCGGCCTGCGCCCGGTCAGGCGAAAGAGTTCCTCGCCCATCTCGCGCGGGGTCAGCGCCGGGCCCGGTCCGCCGATCGGCAGCACCCGGTTCCAGCGCTCCGCGCGCTCCAGACAGTCCACCAGATAGGCCGCGAGATCACCGTCGCTGATCGGCTTGCAGGAGGTCGCGCGCCCGTCCCCAAAGACCAGATAGGGCTTGCCCGCCTGCACCCGCGCGATCTGCCCCGAGAGCGACTTGAAATAGGCCGTGGGCCGCACGATCGAATAACGCAGCCCCGAGGCGATCAGCGCCGCCTCGAAGGCGAGCTTCGCCTGCTGGAATGCGAGCATCGGCTTTTGCACGCAGATCGCCGAGAGCAGCACGAACTGCCCCACCCCCGCCGCCTGCGCGGCCCGCAGCACCGCCAGATGCGCGTCGTGATCCACCGCCCAGGCATCGCGCGGCGCCCCCGTCCGCGAGGCCATGCAGGAGAGCACCGCCTCAATCCGCCCCGCGACCATCAGCCGTTCCAGCTCCGGCGCTTTGGGCAACGCCCCGTCGGGCCCGCGGCCAAGACAGACCACCGCCTGCCCGCGCGCCTGCAACTCGGCCCGCACCGCGCGCCCGATGGTCCCTGTCGCCCCGAGGAGGAGCACTTTTCGCGATGCTTCTGCGCTCACCCGTTTCCCTCCCGCTCTTGCGCGCCAGACCTGTGCGCTGCCGCACGGGCGTTGCGCGCCGCCTGCCCTTACCGGGTCGCGGCCAGGGCCCTATCTTTCCCTCAGGATGGAGGGCAAGACAATGGGTCAACTGGTCAACGGCATCTGGCAGGGCACGTGGTATGACACCGCGTCGACGGGAGGTAAATTCGTCCGCTCCACGGCGCATTTCCGCAACTGGATCACACCCGATGGCCGCCCCGGCCCCTCGGGCGAGGGCGGGTTTGCCGCCGAGGCCGGGCGCTATCACCTCTATGTCTCGCAGGCCTGCCCCTGGGCGCATCGCACGCTGATCTTCCGCGCGCTCAAGGGGCTCGAGGATCACATCGGCGTCTCGGTCGTGCATCCCGACATGCTGTCGGAGGGCTGGGAATTCCGCACAGACTTTGCCGGCGCGACGGGCGATCGGCTCTACGGCCTGCTTTACCTGCGCGACCTCTACCTCAGGGCCGATCCGCAGATCTCGGGTCGCGTGACGGTGCCGGTCCTCTGGGACAGCGCGCGCGACACCATCGTGTCGAACGAATCGAGCGAGATCATCCGGATGTTCAATTCGGCCTTCGACGCGCTCACCGGCAAACCCGATAATTACTGGCCCGAGGATCTGCGCGCGGGGATCGAGGCGGTCAACGCGAGGATCTACGACACGCTCAACAACGGCGTCTACAAGGCCGGGTTCGCCACCACGCAGGCCGCCTATGACGCCGCGGTCCATCCCCTCTTTGACACGCTCGAGTGGCTCGAGGAGCGGCTCTCACAGAACCGCTACCTGATGGGCGAGCGCCTGACCGAGGCCGACTGGCGGCTCTTCACCACGCTCATCCGCTTTGATCTGGTCTATCACGGGCATTTCAAATGCAACCGCCGCCGGATCGTGGACTATTCCAACCTCTGGGCCTACCTGCGCGAACTCTACCAATGGCCCGGCGTGCGCGAGACGGTGCATTTCGACCACATCACGCGCCACTACCACTACAGCCACGACACCATCAATCCCCACCGCATCGTCCCCATCGGCCCGAAGCCGGATTTCGATCAGGCGCATGGGCGGGGGTGAGGGGGAGGGTCGCTTCCTCATTCGAACCAATTTTTCAAGAAAAACAACACGTCCTGATCGTTCAAGCAAGCGACTTCACAAAGGGAGGTAAAGAGGTTGCTCTACTTGACCGCCGTGCGGAGCTAACGAGCTATGTTTCATGTCCGGCAGAGAGCCTATGTCGTGTTCCCCAACTTCACCCCTCCCCCGCCCCATACTCCGCCTCGCTCACCTGCTCCAGCCAGTCTGCCGTGCGCCCGTCCTCGGCCTCCTGCACCGCGAGGTGGCACATCATCACCTCGGGCGTGGCGCCGTGCCAGTGTTCCTCGCCCGGCGGGATCCAGACCGTGTCGCCGGCCTGGATCACCTGTGGCGCCGCGCCGCGCCGCCCCATCAGACCCACGCCCGAGAGCACATGCAATGTCTGGCCCAAGGGATGCCTGTGCCAGGCGGTGCGCGCCCCAGGCTCAAAGGTCACGCGCAGCACCCGCACCCGCGCCGGTGCCGCCATCACCGTGTCCTGCCAGACCCGGCCCGTGAAATGATCCGCGCTGGCCTGCTGGCTCGCGCGCGTTCCTGCCCTGATGATCTCCATTTTCGTCTCCTTTTGAGTTGCCCTGATCCTAGCGGCATCGTAGCCCCGTTCAATGCTCTATATTCCACGTTCGAATCCCTTGACGCGCCCGCGCTTTGGGCCTAGACACCCCAGACGGAATTCGGGGCGCTGCCTGTGGCGGTGCCCATTTGTGTTCGGACGGGCCGCACGCGCCCGTCATAAAGACGAGGATGATCCCATGTCGCGCCGCTGCGAACTGACCGGAAAAGGCCCGATGGTGGGCAACAACTCGAGCCACGCCAATAACAAGACCAGGCGTCGGTATCTGCCGAACCTCAACGACGTGACGCTTCAGTCGGAAACCCTCAATCGTGGCATCAAGCTGCGCATTTCGGCTCATGCCCTGCGCAGTGTCGATCACCGTGGCGGGCTTGACGCCTATCTTGCCAAGGCCAAGGACGACGAACTGTCGGCCTCAGCGCTGAAGGTCAAGAAAGAGATTGCCAAAGCGCAGGCCGCAACCGCCTGAGCCGATGTGCAACGCGTGACCGGATGGCCCCGCCCCCCCAGGCGAGGCTGTTTGCGTCAAGCCCTGGCCTGCCCGTGCAGTCATGCGATGATCGCAGGGTCTTTGCCCCGGCTCGCCTGCGCGGTTGCGGTCTGCGCGCTCCGGTCGCGCGGACCCCTTCCGGGAGGGCGGCGCCGTCCTGACCGCCAATTCCCTGGGATCCTCCCAGACCACAGGAGCCCCCGATGTCCTTCCCCTCGATCCTGCGCATGGCGCTTGCCGCCACCTGTCTTGCCCTGCCCGCCAGCGCACAGGAAATCCACATCCTCGACATCTATGCCCGCAGCGCCAGCCCGACGGCCACGACCGGTGCGGCCTTCATGCTGATCGAGAATATCGGCGATGCCGATGACCGGCTGATCGGCGCATCCTCGCCCGCCGCAAAGATGGTGCAGTTGCACACCCACCGCGAGAACGCCGAAGGTGTCATGCAGATGGTGCATGTCAAAGAAGGGTTTGACCTGCCTGCGGGCGAAACCCTCGTGCTGCAACGCGGTGGCGATCATGTGATGTTCATGGGACTGACCGAGCCCTTCGCGCAGGACAAGACCATTCCGCTCACGCTCAGCTTCGAGAAATCCGGCGACATCACCCTCGAGATCCCGGTCGATCTCACCCCCAAGCCCGCCGAGGACCATGGCGCGGCTTATGGTCAAGGCACCGGCAACTGAGCTTTGGCGCGGGTTTGACCGACACCGCCGGTCAGCCCAGCGCCGCCCAGACATAGATCGCATACCCCGTGAGCAGCGCCACACCCGCCCCGCGCCCGATCACCGGACGGTTGAGCAGCAGCACAACCAGCACCAGCGTGACCGCAATCATCACCGGCAGATCGAACCGCAGAAAGCGGGACGCGACCGGTATCGGCGCGATGAGCGCGGTCACGCCGAGAATACCCAGCACGTTGAAGATGTTGGAGCCCAGAATGTTGCCAATGGCGATTTCCGACTGACGGCGAAAGGCGGCGATCAGCGAGGTGGCAAGCTCTGGCAACGAGGTGCCGACAGCGACGATGGTCAGGCCGATGAACGCTTCGGAAATGCCATGGTCCCGCGCGATCGAGACCGCGCCATCGACCAGAAACCGCGCACCCGCCATCAGCGCGACGAGCCCCCCGATGACCCAGAGACCCGATACGAGCGAAGACGCCGGGGCGTCCATGCCAAGCTCCTCCTCTACACGTGCGCCAGGTTGACAGCAGGCCCAGACCAGATAGCCCGCAAGACCCGCAACCAAAATGAACCCGGCAGGTCGCCCGACATCCCCCATGGCAAATACCGGCACCAGAACCAGCGCCGCCGCCATCATCACGGCGGTATCGCGGCGCAGCGTTGCCCCCATGACCCTGATCGGCCAGACCAGAGCAGACAGACCGATGATCAGCAGGATATTGGCGATGTTCGAGCCAACGATGTTTCCAAGCGCAATGTCAGGCACACCGCGCCACGCCGCATCGACAGAGACCAGCAACTCCGGCGTCGAGGTGCCAAAGCCCACGACGGTCAATCCGATCAGCAGAGGCGGGATCGCCATGCGCCGGGCGATGCCCACGCTCCCGCGCACAAGGGCCTCGCCCCCAAGGAACAACCCGATCAATCCGGCAAAGAGATAAATGTAATCCACGTCAACAGCCCTCGTGGGCGGTTGATCCGTCCCTCGGGTGAATCTGTGCATGCCAAGAGAGCGCGACAAGGCGGCGCGCCGGCGCCGGTCGGGTTTATTTTGACGCTGCCGCGCCCGGAATCGGCCACCCGCAAGGACAATCTTCCCCCAGACCCAGGCTTCGGCTATCCTGCGCGAAAGGAGCGGCGATGCCCACACGCATCCTCTTTGTCTGCCTTGGCAATATCTGCCGGTCTCCGGCGGCCGAAGGCGTCGTGCGCTCCCTCGCGCCGCATCTCGTGACCGACAGTGCCGGAACCGGCGGCTGGCATGTGGGCGAGGCCCCCTATGCGCCGATGCAGACCGCCGCGCGCGCCCGCGGCTATGACATCTCCGATCTGCGTGCGCGCCAGTTCAGCCCGATGGATTTCACGCTCTTCGATCTCATCCTCGCCATGGACGAGGAGGTCCTGCGCGATATCGAAGCCTTGCGTCCTTCGGATGCGGCAACGCCGGTGCAGCTTTTCAGTGATTACGCGCCGGATACAGGGATCCGTGATATCCCGGACCCCTACCATACGCAGGATTTCGACGGCGCGCTCGGCCTGATCGAGCACTGCGCGCGCGGCCTTGTCGCCACGCTCTGAACCGCTTTCAGGATATCCGAAACCGCGTTTCAGACGCTGGAAAAAGCCCCTCGCAAGCATGGCATGAGCCTTGCCTCACGCGCGTCAACGCCCCATTCCAGAGGGACAGGAGATCGCGCCATGTCCATTACCCCGCTCAAGACCGCCCCCGGCGAGCCGCCGCGCACCGCCGCGGACGTGGCCGACACCGTGCAGGTCATGCTCGCGCGCCTGCGCGCGGGCGGCGCGCAGGTGGCGCTCGAATATGCGCGCCAGCTTGACGGCTGGCAGGGGGCGATCACCGTCACCCGCGCCGAGATTGACGCGGCCTGCGCGCGCGTGCCCCAGACGCTCAAGGCCGACATCGCCTGGGCGCATGACAACATCGCCCGCTTCGCGCGCGCCCAGCGCGCCACGGCGCAGGACATGACCATCGAACTGCGCCCCGGCCTCGTCGCGGGACAGCGCCAGATCCCGCTTCAGGCGGCGGGCTGCTATGTGCCGGGCGGACGCTACAGCCATATCGCCTCGGCGCTGATGTCGATCACCACCGCGCGCGAGGCGGGCGTGCCCGACATCACCGCCTGCTCGCCACCCTGCGGCAGCCAGGGCATCCCCGACGCGATGCTCCATGCCATGGATCTCGCGGGGGCCACGCGCATCCTGACCATCGGCGGGGTGCAGGGCATCGCCGCGATGGCCTTTGGCCTCTTCGGCGCGCCGGCGGCGGATATCCTCGTCGGCCCCGGCAACGCCTATGTCGCCGAGGCCAAGCGGCAACTCTTTGGCCCGATCGGCATCGACATGTTCGCCGGCCCCACCGACAGCCTCATTCTCGCCGATGACACCGCCGACCCCGAGACTGTCGCCGCCGATCTGGTCGGACAGGCCGAACATGGTGCCAATTCCCCGGTCTGGCTGGCCACCACCCACCGGCCGCTGGCCGAGGCGGTGATGGCCCGCGTGCCCGCCCTGATCGCCAGCCTGCCCGAGCCGAACCGCGCCGCCGCGGCCGCCGCCTGGCGCGATCTGGCCGAGGTCATGCTCTGCGACAGCCCCGAGGCGATGGCGCAATACGCCGATCGCAAGGCCCCCGAACACCTGCACGTGCAGGCCCGTGACCTGCCCTGGTGGCTCGCGCGCCTGCGCGCCTATGGCTCGCTCTTTCTGGGCAAGACCACCACGGTCGCCTTTGGCGACAAGGCAGCAGGCCCAAACCACGTCTTGCCGACCTCTGGCGCCGCGCGCTATACAGGGGGGCTTTCGGTGCACAAGTTCCTGAAGACCGTCACCTGGCAAGAGGTCGATGACCGCGCGCTTCCCGATCTCGCGCGCATCACCGCCAGCCTCAGCCGCGCCGAACGGATGGAGGGACATGCCCGAAGCGCCGATATCCGCATGATCGCCGCGCGCGCCGCGGCCAGTTCCATAGGCTGAAGACCTCTTGATGAAAACCGTCGGAATTCTGGGGGGCATGGGCCCCGAGGCCACGATCCTCTTGATGCAGAAACTGCTCGCCGCCGTGCCCGCCCGCGATGACAGCGATCACATCCCCCTCATCGTCCATCAGAATCCGACCGTGCCCAGCCGCATCAAGGCGCTGATCGAGGGCACCGGCGAGGATCCGGGGCCCACCCTGGCCCGAATGGCGCGCGATCTCGCTTCAGCCGGCGCGCAGGCGCTCGCCATGCCCTGCAACACCGCGCATTACTACGCCCCCGTCGTGGCGGCCGCGACGCCCCTGCCCTTCCTCAACATGATCGATGTCACGGCAGCCGCGCTCAGCGCGCAAGGCGCGCAGCGCATCGGTATGCTCGCCTCCCCCGCCACCCGGTTGGCGCATGTCTTTGAGGCGCCTTTCGCCGCCCACGGCCTCACGCCCGTCTTTCTGCCCGATGACAGCGGCCTTCTCGCGATCATCCGCGCGATCAAGGCCGGCGAGCGCGGCACGGCGCTCGGCCCGCGCCTGCGCACCGAAGCCGAGGCCCTGCGCGCGCTCGGCGCCGATCATCTCCTCGTGGCCTGCACCGAACTGTCGCTGATGACCGACGATCTGCCGCACGCCACGCCCGTGACCGACAGTCTCGATTGCCTCACAAGGGCCATCGCTGCCTTCGCGCAAGGCTGACCGGGCGCGGCCCGACGCTGCCTTTCATCGTTCTTCAAATACTCAAAAAATCCGGGATCTCAGCCCACCGCGCGGCCTGAGATCCGCTCCAGATGCACCCGCATCTGCTCGGCCTCATAGCGCGCCTCGCGCAGTCCTTCCATCGTCGCCGCCAGTTCCGCCTCGGTCTGGCTGAGCTGGTTCATCAGTTCCGCCTCGCGCTGCTGGAGATAGGTGATCGCCTGATCGCGGGTTTCCTCGGCCTCGTGCAATTCCTGCGCCATGCGCTCCAACTCGCCGACATCAGCCCCCGCCACGCGGATGAACCGATGGACCAGCCAATTGGCGAACCAGCCCATGCAGAACGCCACGAAAAGGACGATCGCCGTGGCGATGATGAATTCAGTTCTGTTCATTGCCGCCCTGATCCCGCACGGTTTTTTCAGCCCCCGGCTCTTCTTCCACCGGTTCTTCAAGGCTTTCAAGACCTGTTTCGACCTCTGGCACCGGCTCTGGCCGGATCAGACTGAATTCGATCCGCCGATTGGTCTCGCGGCCCTCCTCGGTGTCATTATCGGCAATCGGTCGGCTCTCGCCATAGCCATTGGCCGTCAGTGACGAGGTCAGCACGCGACGGAGCCGCAGTTCGTTGAGCACCGTGCGCGCCCGCTCGAGGCTCAGCTGCGCGTTCATCTCGTCGCGACCCTGACTGTCGGTATGACCGCCGATCTCCATCTCGATTTCACCGCATTTCTTGAGGATTTCGGCAATTTCATCCATGATCTGCGTGCCGGAGGCGTTGATCGTCGCGGAACCTGGCTCGAAACTGATCTTGCGCGCGCGTTGGACATTTGCAATGTCGGCTTCGCAATCTTCCGGCGTCGGAAGGCTGGCCACCGGATCAATATCCTCCAAATAGACCACATCAATCGAGAATTGCTCTTCCGTTCCCAGCTTGTCCGCCAGCATTTGCGCGATCTCGGCTCTGGCGCTCTTGCGGCCGCTACGACCTGCAATGGCAAGCGAGTCAGGCGTTACCGTCACCACCCCATTGGACAGATAGGACAGCACCTCGACCCCCAGCAGGATCCGTATCGGCCAGTCGTCTGGCAGGCCTTCGGCAAGACGGGCTGTCACATGCACCCTATCGGAGGCAAACCGCGCCTTGGCGAAACTTGTCACCGTGTCGCGTGCCTGCGCATTGCCCACCCGACCGCGCAACAGGATCTGGCCTTCGGGCGAGAGGGTGGCGATGAATTCCGGCACCACCGGGCCTGAATCACTGGGTGGCGGCGGCAGGGTGGCACTGAGCGCGAAGACCTCCGGCAGATTGGCCTCCAGCTGCCCGACGACATCATCGAATTGCCCCTGCGGCGTGCCCTGCGGGGCCCAGAGCGCGATATCGGCATCCGAGAAGGTCACGCTGCCGCCGCCCAGCTTGCCGATCGCCGAGATTGCCAGTTCCACCGCGCGCGCCCACTGCGGCGAGGGCACGCCCATGCCGATCACGCAATCGGCCTTGACCCGCAATCCCGCCTGCCCCGCAACATGCAGGATCCGATCGCGCGCCTCTTCGGTATCGGCCGAGCAGGCGTCAAAGCGCGCGACGCCATCCTCAATCAGAAAGCGCAGGGTGAAGGGCGTGATCACCGGACGCGGTGCGGAGATGTCGACCACAAGGCGCACGTCCTCCGGGGCGCGCCGCGCCAGATCGGTCTCGATACGGTGCTGAGCCTCGGGACTGTCGACCATGGCCGTGATTTCCACCTGCTCGGCGCTGACCGAAATCTTGCTGCGCGGCAGTTGTCCAAGCGCCCGCACGGCATAGCGAAGCGCTTCAGCCCAGGTCTCTGGCGTCGGATGGTCGGCCGCATCCAGCAGATCAGCCACCGGCGCACCCTCGGCCGCCTCGGCCAGATCAGCGAGCAACTTCTTGCGATCCGTTTCCAGCGGCACCAGGCCGATCAGCGATATGCCGCTGTCATTGCGCAACATCTCGATGGCAAAGCGCGGCGGCGCGATATCGGCGGCCTCCTCGACCAGCATCTGGTCGATCACCCGCGCCGCATCCACGACGGAGCCTGCGACCGACAGCGCCGTGAATCGTTTTGCCTCGGTTGGGGCGGTGCCCGCCAGAAACACCTGAAGGCCGTCGGTATGGACCTCGGCCCAGGCCATCCCGTCGACGTCAAGCCGGTCGCGCACGGCATGGCGCGAGGCCTCCTCGATGGCGCTCACCGCAAACCCTGCGACGACGACGCACAGTCCTGCCGCCCCCGCAAAGGCCGCCAAAAGGGAAAGAACCGCGGAAAGACGCATCGCTCTGAGGCCGCTCTTGTTGCTCATCTTCTCGTCTTTAGGCGTGCCTCGACCCGAGTTCAATCACAGCAGCAGGGCAGCGGCGAAAAACGGCACAGGCAAAAGTCCAGCATCCCGGTTCGAGCGAAACAGCATGAGGAGCCGAGCGGTATCGTCCAGAACCAGCTGCCGCATCTGCCAATGCAGATGCCAGCCCATCGCCCAAGGGCCGCACAGCGCCAAAAGAAGTGCCATCCAGCGATCATCCGGCACCGCCAGAATGACCGCCCCCGCCATCAGCAACACAGTGGCCGCCAGAAACCGGCGCAACCAGCGCGGCGAGTTTTCACCAAACAGCCGGGCGGTGGATTTGACCCCGATGAGCGCGTCATCCTCGGCATCCTGATGGGCATAGATCGTGTCATAAAAGAGCGTCCAGGCGATCCCCGCGAAATAAAGCAGCACCGCCGGGGCCTCCAGCCGCCCGGCATGGGCCGTCCAGGCCAGGAGAGCGCCCCAGTTGAAGGCGATCCCCAGAAAGACCTGCGGCCACCAGGTGAACCGCTTGGCAAAAGGATAGATCGCGACCGGCAGGAGCGAGAGCACGCCAAGGGCTATCGCAGCGGCATTGAAGGTCAGCAGGATGGCCAGAGCGACGAACGCCTGCGCGCCCATCCAGATCAGCGCACCGCGCACCGTGACCTGCCCCGAAGGGATCGGCCGCGAGGCCGTCCGTTCCACCCGGCCGTCGATATGGCGATCGGTAATGTCGTTCCAGGTGCAGCCCGCCCCGCGCATCAGAAACGCGCCGATGGCGCAGCCCGCAAAGATCCACAGATCGAACCAGCCCGCCCGCCCGTCCGACAGCATCGCCAGCAGCAGACCCCACCAGCAGGGCAGCAAAAGCAGCCAGGTTCCGATCGGCCGGTCGGCGCGCGCCAATCGAAGCCATGGCCGTGTCGCAACGGGGGCCAGACGATCCACCCAATTGCCGCGATAGGCATCGGCAACCGCGCCCGCGACCTCTGGCAACTGGTTTTGAGCAGTCATATGGTAGCCCCATGAAATTGACGAAGATCAGACTTTATGTAGAGCACCCGTTGGGGCAAGGGCAAATCCTTCCTCTGGTGCGCGCGCAGGCGCATTACCTCTTCGACGTGATGCGGCGGAGGCCGGGCGATTCGGTGCTGCTGTTCAACGGGCGGGACGGCGAATGGCGTGCCAGCGTTGCAGAGGCGGACAAGCGCGGCGGCGCGCTTGAGGTGCTCGAGCAGACCGCAGCGCAGATCGATCCGCCCGATCTCTGGCTGATCTTTGCACCCCTCAAGAAGGCGCGCACAGATTTCATCGTCGAGAAGGCCACCGAGATGGGTGCCGCGCGGATCATTCCGGTTCAGACCGACTTCACCAATGCCGAACGCATCCGGCAGGATCGGCTCCAGGCCCATGCGATCGAGGCCGCCGAGCAATGCGGCGGCACCTTCGTGCCCGAGGTGGCAGACCTCGCCCGGCTCGACCGTCTGATCGACGCCTGGCCCAGCGACCGCCGCCTGATGTTCTGCGACGAGACGCTTGCCGGAGCCGCGCGCGGCCTTGCCTCGGCAGATCGGGGCAAATGGGCCATCCTGGTCGGACCCGAGGGCGGCTTTTCCGAACCGGAACGCGCCCGCCTGTCTACCCTGCCCCTTGCCTATCCGGTCAGCCTCGGGCCACGGATCCTGCGCGCCGACACCGCCGCCGTCGCCGCCCTCACCCTCTGGCAGATCGCGTTGGGGGACTGGAGATGAGCTTTTTCCGGCCCGAAGCGCGTGCCGCCCTCTGGCGCTGGCGCGAGGTGCTGACCGGGGTCGCACTGGCGGGGATTGGTCTCTGGTGGGTGCTCACCACGATCGGGCTTCTGCATTGGTTGGGGTATCTTGCCCTCGCCCTCGCCGCCGCGACCCTCATCATCGGCCTGCAACGCGCCCGGTTTCGCGGCCATGGCGGCGGCCCCGGCATCGTCACCGTGGACGAGGGACAGGTCGCCTATTTCGGCCCGCTCACCGGCGGCGTTGTGGCGATCCGAGATCTGCGCCAGCTCACGCTCGACCCCTTGGGGCGACCCGCCCACTGGGTGCTGAGCGCGCCCGATCAGCCCGACCTCTACATCCCCCTGAACGCCGAAGGCGCCGAGGCGCTCTTTGACGCCTTTGCCACCCTTCCGGGCCTGAGGACCGAGCATATGCTGGCGCAGATGCACCGCCTGCCCGAACACCCCACCGTGATCTGGCAGCGTCCGCAAACCACGCCCGCACGTCTTTGGCTGCATTGACACGCCCGCCGATTGCCGCCAACTGTGGCCCGCGAAACGCCATGACCCCTCAGGAGGCCCCACCATGTCCATTCCACAATCCGGCGGCGGGCCGATCGAACATCACAGCCAACTGGCCGAATATCTTGCCAGCGGCTGCAAACCCAAAGCGGACTGGCGCATCGGCACCGAGCACGAGAAATTCGGCTATTGCAAGGACACGCTGCGCCCGATTCCCTATGAAGGGCCCCGCAGCATCCTTGCGGTGCTCGAAGGCCTGCGCGACGGCCATGGCTGGTCCCCCGTCACAGAGGGCGATCACCTCATCGGGCTGGAAAAGGATGGCGCGAATGTCTCGCTCGAACCCGGGGGACAGCTCGAACTGTCGGGCGCGCCGCTCGAAACCATTCATCAGACCTGCGACGAGGTGAACGAGCATCTGCGCGACGTCAAGGACATCGCGGACAAGGTCGGCGTTGGCTTCATCGGTCTGGGG
>PFEY01000030.1 GCA_002783205.1 Rhodobacteraceae bacterium CG17_big_fil_post_rev_8_21_14_2_50_63_15
GGCCGGGTCTGATCACGACACCCGGCGTCAGCGGGCTGGCTGCACTGGTTCTGAGATCGCCAAGTTGTGTCAGGAACTTGAGTCCGGAATACGGGTTGAAGAATTTTGGCAGATCGCCGCCAAAGGTCGCATCCCCGCGATCGCTGCTCAGTGTCAGGACCCGCTTTTCGCCCTGAAAGAAGGACAGTCCTACATTTTCAGCGCCTGGGGCCGATGGGTCAAGCAGAGTGCCGCCAAACCTTGCATCCGAGATGCGATTGAACAAAGAGGAGAGTCTGAAAGTCGTGGAGCGCATGTGTCTACCTCCGGGCGGACATGTGAGTGACTGCGACATGCTCGGCCATCGCCGTTGCACATGTCGGTCTTTCGGTCATGGGAAGCGAGAAAACTGGCACAGACAGCAAGCAGCCCGTCAGACCAGGAACCCAATTATCCCACCCCTGCTCGAAAGCGGGGGATTGTATCGAAAACGCGGATAATGGTCTTTTTCTGCTCGTTTCGTTCATCGGAACCCTACAGTGTTTTGGGTCAGTGCGGCTAGGTGTGCTGTGCTGGTGCGGTGCGCAGATCTTCGAGTCTTGGCGAAAAGCTGCTTAGTCTTTCGGCGTGTTCTCGCGCATCGTTTCACTGGTCAGATGTTTTCCAATTTCAATCGAGGCTCAGACTTGCCTCTGGAATGGGACCAAAATTAGGCTATTGCGTGGTCCGCTCGGATCGTTTTCGCAGCATTTGAAAGAACAACGGCTAGGCCCGCGCCTTATTCCAGCGCGTAAGAACAATCTGCCGATGGGCGTGAGGACCGGGGTATCGACCTTCAGTCGCTCCTGGTTGGTCGCGCGAGATTGTCTATCCGACGGGTTCGGACGGCGATACTGCACGGCGCCCTAGATGACCCTTCCGATTTGACGGAAACGAGAATAGACCCCGTGGAAGGCAAGGGATTGTAAACCAGTTGGAAACTTGATCGGCAAATTCGGGCAGGACGGTTTCAATCGCGGCAAACACTTGATAAATAGAGCAGGGGACAACATTTCATCCGCAGGATGTGCATTGCTCGGCGTGGCGAACATCTAACATCTGGCGGCAGCAGACCTTGAAAGCAGGATTTTCATGTCATCGGACACGTATCTTTCCGAATCGCCCAGACTGCTTGGCCTCACCAATTTCTGGGGCCTGTTCTGGCTGCTGATTGCGACCATTTCGGCCGGGCTTTACTTCTCGAACGGAATCAATGCGCTGCTTGAGGCATGGCAATTGCCGGAGTATAGTCACGGGCCGATCATCCCGGTGCTCTCGTCGCTCTTGTTCTTGCGGCAACTCAAGACCGTTCCGATCGATCCCGGTCCCAAGAGGAACCGTTGGCCGGGCGTTGCGCTGGTGCTGTTCGCGCTTTTGTTCGGGGCGCTCGGCATTCTCGCCAACATTGACGATATCGTGGCCTATGCGTTGATTCTGTGGGTCGGGGGCATTCTGCTGATCAGCTGGGGCTGGGATACGGGGCGGCATTTCTGGCCGCCCGTGGTGCATCTTGTCTACATGCTGCCGCTGCCGGGGGTGATCTATTACAAGACCACCACCTATCTGCAATTCGTGTCCTCGGAACTGGGCGTCTGGTTTCTCAAGCTCTTGTCGGTGCCGGTATTCCTTGATGGCAACATCATTGATCTGGGCATCATGAAGCTGCACGTCGCCGAAGCCTGTTCGGGGCTGCGCTACATGTTCCCGATTCTCAGCTTTTCCTATATTTTCGCGGTGCTCTATCAGGGGCCGATCTGGCACAAGGCGGTGCTGCTGGTCTCTGCCGTGCCGATCGCCATCTTCATGAATTCGGTGCGCATCGCGGTCGCCGGCGTGATCGTGCAGGAATATGGCCAGGAATGGCTGGAAGGGTTCACGCATTTCTTCGAGGGCTGGGTGATCTTTCTGGCCTGCATCCTGATCCTGTTCGGTCTTGCCTGGTTGATGCTGTTTCTGCATCCCAAGCGCCTGAGCCTGACCGAGGCGCTGGATCTCGATACCACCGGCCTCGTCCCACAATTCCTGCGCCTGCAATTCGTGCGTCCCTCTTCGGCGCTGGTCACGGCGGCGCTCGCGGCGATGATCGCGGCGGCGGCAATGATGGCTTTGCCGGAACGCGGCGCCGTCACCCAGAGCCGCGATCAGTTTGCCCTCTTTCCGCGTGAAATGGGCGGCTGGCGGCAATCCGGGCCGCGTGAACTCCTGTCCGAGGGCGTGGCGCAGACCCTCGCGGCGAATGATTATCACCAGGTCAATCTGGTCAATCCGGAGGCGGCGGCCCCGGTGGGGCTGTTCATGGCGTGGTACGAGGATCAGAGCCGGGGGGGCGTCCATTCGCCCGAGATCTGCCTGCCGGGGTCCGGCTGGGAGATCGCCTGGCTCGAACGCAGCGATATCGCGGCGCAGATGGGGTCGCAGACGCCATTCGACATCAATCGCGCGATCATCCAGAAGGGTGAGACGCGGATGATGGTCTATTACTGGTTCCAGCAAAAGAACCGCCGCATCGCCTGGGATTTCGCCGCCAAGTATTGGCTGATGGTGGACGGCATCACCACCGGGCGCAGCGATGGCGCGCTGGTGCGGCTGACCACGATAATCGGCCCCGGAGAGGCCGACGCGGACGCCGAGGCGCGCTTGCAGGAAGTGCTCACGGGCCTCGTCCCCGTCCTGCCCCGGTTCATCCCAGAGGGATGATACTCTTGGATTTCATACTTCAGAGCCTTTGTACTTAAGAAATTGGTTTCGTAACAGGGCGAGACACAATTTATGTGGAACCTTCAGTAAAGCGTATCATGACAGAACCACTTCGTTATTATTTTGTCCTTCCCGGATTGGATCGCATTGTCGGAGGCAACAATGTACTCCTTTGGCTGGCCGAGACTCTTAGGGTTGAGGGTTACACTACAGCAGCCCTTTATCCATATGATCGCTACCGATATCCTTTCGAGGAATACCGAGGTGAAACTGTTTATCACCCTGGGCTTAATCGTATGATGAATCCGAACTTGCGCCAAAGAGTTTGGCTTTGGCATAAACTTCGCAAGTTTTGCAACGGCCCTCCCAGCAGTGTATTCAATGCAACGCCGAATGACGTTTTCGTTCTGCCGGAGTTCATTTATCCGCTCTGTATGCGAGGTCTTGGGACTGCGAACTATGTTTTGGTCGCTCAGGACGTTTTTGGTTTCACCCGAGCGTTCGTCAAGGACATCGAAAGCGGCACACCTAGGTATCCAAGCCTGAACGCTATTCTAACAACTTCTGCGGCGTCAAATGAAGCTACCTCAATGTTTTTGGAACGGCACTGCCATAGGCTTCAACTACCTGTTGCTTCGGAGAAATTACGCTACAAGGCGGAAAAGAAACTTCAAATCGCCTACATGCCCCGAAAACGCAAAGAAGAAGCGGGATTGGTGGTAGCGGCCTTGCGTACGAGGTTTGGGCTAAAGGATATTCCGATCATTTCCATTCAAGGCGTCAGCAATGACGAACGCAACAGAATCATGTCCGAGAGCCTGATCTTTTTATCTTTTTCGGAACAGGAAGGATTTGGACTGCCCCCAGCAGAGGCCATGGCGACGGGATGCATTGTGATCGGATATACTGGGGTTGGTGGCAATGAATATTTTTCGACAGAGACTGGGTTTCCGATAGAGGACAATGATATCCTGACATTCGTTCAGACCGTGGAACAAGTAGTATCCCAGTTCAGAACAAGCCCTCAATCCCTCACCCGTATACGTCGGCATGCTGCCAACAAAATCGCGAAAGAGTATGGTGAAGCGAATGCTCGTTCCATTGCCCTTGCTGTTTGGAAGCAGATTGATGAGGAAATAAAATCCTGCCGAACTGCACGCGCATCAACAGTCTTCGAAAGTTGACAGGTTTAACCTGACGACACGGCGTAAACACTTTCAATTAACGCAAACGATTCTTGATTGTTCGCGCACTTTGTTAAGCGTATCGCGCAACTGTCTTTGTCCTTTCACATGAATCGATCCCAATGCCCCCTTTCCTTCGTCGCCTGATCCGGTCCCTGCGCGGCGAGAGCCTCACGGCGCGCGCCGGGCGCAGCGCGCTCTGGGCCGTGGGCGGGATGGCCACCTCGCAATTCCTGCGCCTTGGCTCCAATCTGGTGCTGACAAGGCTGCTTTTTCCCGAGGCGTTCGGGCTGATGGCGCTGGTGCAGATCTTTCTCACCGGTCTGCAACTCTTTTCCGATATCGGCGTGCATGCCTCGATCATCCAGAATGACCGGAGCCGCGAGCCGGCGTTTCTTGACACCGCCTGGAGTCTCGCGCTGCTGCGCGGTGTTGCGCTCTGGCTGGCCGCCTGTGCGCTGGCCTGGCCCATGGCCGCGCTCTATGACGAGCCCCAATTGGCGGTGCTTTTGCCGGTCCTCGGGCTCAGCACGGTCATCAACGGCTTCCTGCCGATGCGGGTCTTTACCGCCAATCGCGATCTGGTGTTGGGGTTGCAGACCCGGCTCGACATCATCGCCCAACTGGCCGGGATCGTCGCGATGATCTCTCTGGCGCTGCTGCTGGAGTCGGTCTGGGCGCTGGTCTTTGGCTCTCTTGTCTCGTCTGCCGTTGGCCAGATCCTCAAGTGGCGTCGCCTGCCCGGTCATCGCGAGCGGTTCCGGATCGAGCGGTCCGCCGCCGGTGAGCTCATTCATTTCGGCAAGTGGATCTTTCTCAGCACGATCTGCGGTTTTCTGGTCAATCACGCCGACCGCGCCATCCTTGGGAAGTTCATCTCTCTCGAAATGCTGGGCATCTATTCGATCGGCTTCATGTTCGCCGGTCTGCCGATGATGCTGGCGGGGCCACTGGTAGGCAAGATCGTCTTTCCGCTCTACAAGCAGCGCCCCCCCTCGGAGAGCGCCGAAAACCGCGCCAAGATCTTTCGTATGCGATGGCTGCTCACCGCCGGGCTGCTGAGCCTTTCGGCAATCCTCGCGTTTTCGGGGGACTGGCTGGTGCACCTGCTTTATGACGACCGCTACCGGCTGGCGGGGCCGATCCTCGTGGTGATCGCGGTCGCGCAGATGCCGACCGTCATTCTCAGCAGCTATGACCAACTGTTGCTGGCGGCCGGCGATTCGCGGCGCTTTCTGACCCGGGTGGCGACGAGTGCCGTGGTGCAGGTTGCGCTGCTGATCGTGGGCGTGATGTCTTTCGGTATCCTCGGGGCCGCTGTGGCGGGGGGGGCGACGGCGCTGATCGTCTATCCTCTTCTGGTCAGATTGATCCGGCGATACGACGGATGGGATCCCCGACACGATGCCACCTATGCTGCGCTAGCGCTGGGGATCGCGGCGCTTGCGCTCTGGGTCAACCATGGCGCGATCGCCATTCTGATTGCCGAGACGGTGCCGCAATAATCCGGCGCTGGCAGCGCGATCTTTTCACGCCCGCGGAAGGCGCGCTGCAACGTGTCTGATTCCGGTTGCACGGAGCGCCTTGTTTGTCGCGCCCCGCCACTCTACATCGGAGCGAATGAGATACATGATCCCCTTCCTAAACCGCCGACCGACTGTCGCGGTCATCCGCCTTGCGGGCATGATCGGGGCGGGCGGGCGCGCGCAGCTGAGTGATGAACTGATTGGTCCGGTGATCGACAAGGCGTTTTCCCGGGGCAAGCCGGTCGCGGTGGCGCTGGTGATCAACTCTCCCGGTGGCTCGCCGGTGCAATCCTCGCTCATCGCCGCGCGGATCCGGCGTCTGGCGGAGGAGAAGTCGGTGCCGGTTCATGCCTTTGTCGAGGATGTCGCGGCCTCGGGCGGCTATTGGCTGGCGGTGGCGGCGGATGAGATCTGGGTGGATGCGTCGTCGATCCTGGGCTCCATCGGGGTGATCTCGGCCGGATTTGGCGCGCAGGAATTGTTGGCGCGTCAAGGCATTGAAAGGCGGGTCTATACCGCCGGGAAATCCAAGAGCACGCTTGATCCCTTCCTGCCGGAAAAGCCCGAGGATGTGGCGCGGCTCAAGACGCTTCTGGCGCAGATCCACGAAGCGTTCATCAGCCATGTCAAGTCCCGCCGGGGGGCGCAGCTTTCTGAAGATCCGGATCTCTTTACAGGTGAATTCTGGCTGGGCCGACAGGCGGTGAGCTTGGGCCTTGCCGATGGTGTCGGGCATCTGATCCCGAAGATGAAGGAGCTTTATGGCAACAAGGTTCGGTTCGCCCGCTATGGGCGTCGGCGCAGCCTTTTCCAGCGATTTGGGGCGACGCTGGCGCAGGATGCCATGATGGCCCTTGAGGAACGGGCCGGCTACGCCCGGTTCGGTCTCTGAGGTGATCGTCAAGATCGTCATATTGTTTCTGGTCGCGATGGGCGTGCTGGCCATGTTCGGACGCCTCCGCTTTCCAGGGCAGAAACGGCTGAGCGAGGCCAAATGCAAACGCTGCGGACGCTACCGGATCGGCAAGGGTCCGTGTTCGTGTGAAAGGGACCGACTGAAATGATGCCATGGCTGTTGTCGAGCCTTGGGCTTGTGATCCTGTTGCTGGCCGGGGACGCGCTGGTCAAGGGGGCTGTCAACCTTAGCTTGAGAGTGGGCATCCCGGCACTGATCGTCAGCCTGACCATCGTCGCCTT
Organism: Rhodobacteraceae bacterium CG17_big_fil_post_rev_8_21_14_2_50_63_15; assembly: GCA_002783205.1. GTDB lineage: Bacteria > Pseudomonadota > Alphaproteobacteria > Rhodobacterales > Rhodobacteraceae > Roseovarius. The sequence goes on from PFEY01000030.1 coordinate 6,623, forward strand.
TGGTACATCGGCACCGGAACTGCTTGTGTCGGTCAATGCCGTGCTGGCCAACAAGCCGGGCCTCGCGCTTGGCAACATCGTGGGATCGAACATCGCCAATGTGCTGCTGGTGCTGGGGCTGCCGGCGATCCTGTCGGTCTTGCACACCAGCGGCTGTCGCTGTTTCAAGTCCTACATCCAGATGCTGGCGGCGAGTGTCCTGTTCATCGCGCTGGCCTTTCGCGGCAGTTTCGACTGGATCTCGGGGGCCATCCTGCTCTGTGCGCTGGGCCTCATGCTCGCCGATGCGTTTCGCGATACCATGGCACATCGGCGCGAGATCAACAGCCGGGCCGCGGCAGATGTCGATGACATCGCGGATCTGGAAGGTTTGGACCCCGACATGCCGTGGTGGCAGATCCTCACCTTTCTGCTGCTGGGTCTGGTCGGCCTGCCTCTGGGGGCGGATCTTCTGGTCGATAACGCCTCGATTTTGGCGACGCGCTATGGGGTCAGCGAGGCGGTGATCGGTCTCACGTTGGTTGCTGTGGGCACGTCCTTGCCGGAACTCGCTACGACCGTGATGGCGGCACTGCGCAAGCAGGCGGATGTGGCGCTTGGCAACGTCATCGGGTCCAACATTTTCAACCTGCTGGGCATCATCGGGGTAGCCGCCCTGGTCGGGCGTATCCCGGTGGACCCGCAATTCCTGAAATTCGATCTCTGGATCATGTTGGGCACCTCACTTTTGTTGATCCCTTTCGTGTTCTTCAGGTGCGATATCGGGCGGATCGTAGGCATCGCCTTGACCTCGGTCTATCTGGCCTATGTCACGATGATCATCGTTTGAGCGGAGGATCGGCATGAGATGTGCGTTGGTCACGGGCGGGGGCAAGAGGCTGGGCCGGGCCATGGCGCTGGACCTGGCGCGTCAGGGGCATGACGTGGCTGTGCATTATGCCACCTCGGAGCAGGCTGCAGAAGAAGTGGCACAGGAGATCCGAGCCCTCGGGCGGCAAGCGATCACCCTGCGGGCGGATCTTCTGGATGAGGCGCAGGTGAGTACGCTGGTCGGACGCGCGGCCGAGGGGCTGGGCGGACCCATCACGACGCTGGTCAACAATGCCTCGATCTTTGAGCATGACACGATCGAAAGCGCGACCCGACAAAGCTGGGACCGCCATATCGAGAGCAACCTGCGCGCGCCTTTCGTGCTGACCCAAGCCATGGCCCGGCACGTCCCGCCCCCCCTTTCAGACGAGAACGGTGAGCCCATCGCGCAGGGGCTGGTGGTGAACCTGATCGACCAGCGGGTGCGCAAGCTGACCCCCGAGTTCATGACCTATACGATCGCCAAGATGGGTCTCTGGGCCTTTACCCGGACGGCAGCGCAGGCTTTGGCGCCACATGTGCGCGTCAACGCCATCGGTCCGGGACCTACGATGCAGGGGCATCGGCAGAGCGATCACCATTTCGCACGCCAGCGCAAGGCCACCATCATGGGACGCGGGGCGAGCACCGATGATATTACCGCTGCGCTGCGCTACTTTCTGAATGCGCCATCGGTGACAGGCCAACTCTTGTGTGTGGATGGTGGTCAGCATCTTGGCTGGCAGACGCCGGATGTGCTCGGGATTGAGTAAGGTGTTGGAGCCACCGCCAAAAGTTTTGCACCGCGCACTCGACGGTCACACAAGCGTTACAAAAATATCAATGTTTTCAACATTTTATCTTAGAAAAACTTTTTCATTATAGTTTTCAAATACTTAAAACAGTGCCTATTTTTTAAGCAATTCAACGAAGCGGGCCGAGCGTAACGAAAATTTCGCATTCACGGAAAGTTATCTTCTGAGTTATCCACAGGAATCGTGGACAGCTTCCCTCTTGCTCTTGCTCCGGTATCGTTGCAGCACGCAGCAAGAATCAGGACCGAGGGCCGATGTCCGACAGAGATCAGCAAAAGACCCCGAAAACCGGCCACGCGGTGATCCGCGACTGCCTGCGCGCGCTCGATGCCTCGCCCGGCGTTTACCGGATGCTCGATGCGCAGGCGCGCGTGCTCTATGTGGGCAAGGCGCGCAATCTGCGGGCGCGGGTGTCGAACTATGCGCGTCCCACCGGGCATACCGGGCGGATCGCGCGGATGATCTCGGAAACCGCGTCGATGATGTTCCTGACCACCGCCACGGAAACCGAGGCGCTGCTTCTGGAGCAGAACCTCATCAAGCAGCTCAAGCCGCGCTACAACGTGCTCTTGCGCGACGACAAGAGCTTTCCCGACATCCTTGTCACCGCGCATGATTTTCCGATGATCAGGAAACATCGCGGCGCGCGGCGCGAAAGGGGTGTCTATTACGGCCCCTTTGCAAGTGCCGGGGCGGTCAACCGAACGCTGGCGCAGTTGCAGCGCGTGTTTCAGTTGCGCAACTGCTCGGATGCGATGTTCGAGAGCCGTACCCGCCCCTGCCTGCAATACCAGATCAAGCGCTGCACCGCGCCCTGCGTGGGCCGGATCAGCCGGGCGGAGTATGCCGTGCAGGTCGGCGATGCCGAGCGTTACCTCTCGGGGCGCTCGACCGAGATTCAGGAAAAGCTGGCGGCGCAGATGGCCGAGGCATCGGAGGCGATGGAATTCGAGCGCGCCGCCGCGCTGCGCGACCGGATCAAGGCGCTCACGCAGGTGCAGACCGCGCAGGGGATCAATCCCCGCACGGTGGGTGAGGCGGATGTGATCGCGCTGCATCTGGAACAGGGGCAGGCCTGCGTGCAGGTATTCTTCATCCGCGGCGGGCAGAACTGGGGCAATCAGGATTTCTTTCCGCGGGTCGGCGTCGATGTCGAGCAGGCCGAGGTGCTGGAGGCCTTTGTCGGGCAGTTCTATGACAGCAAGGAGCCGCCGCGCGCGCTGATCCTGTCGCATCAGGTGGAAAATCCCGATCTGGTCCAGCAGGCGCTGAGCGAACGGGCGGGCCGCAAGGTGACGCTGACGGTGCCGCTGCGCGGTGAAAAGGCGGAGCTGATCGACGCGGCGCTGCGCAATGCCCGCGAGAGTCTGGCGCGCAGGATGTCCGAGACCGCGACACAGGGCAAGTTGCTGAAGGGCTTGGCCGAGGCGTTCGGTCTGCCGGCCCCGCCGCAGCGGATCGAGGTCTATGACAACAGCCATATTCAGGGAACGGATGCCGTGGGCGCGATGATCGTGGCCGGACCCGAAGGGCTGATGAAAAACAGCTATCGCAAGTTCAATATCCGGGGGGATGACCTGACCCCGGGCGACGATTTCGGGATGATGAAGGAGGTGCTGACGCGCCGTTTTCATCGCCTGCTGAAGGAGGATCCCGACCGCAGCGCAGGACATTGGCCCGACCTGCTGTTGATCGACGGCGGCGCCGGGCAGGTCAGCGCCGTGGCCGGCATCCTGCGGCAGATGGGGGGCGAGGACATTCCGCTGGTGGGCGTCGCCAAGGGCGTGGACCGCGACGCGGGAAAGGAGGAATTTCACCGCATCGGGCAGCACCCAATGGCGCTGCGCCACAACGATCCGGTGCTCTATTTCGTGCAGCGTCTGCGCGACGAGGCGCATCGCTTTGCCATCGGCACGCATCGCGCCAAACGCGCCAAGGCGGTGGGGGCCACGCCGCTCGACGAGGTGCCCGGCATCGGCGCCGCGCGCAAGCGCGCGCTTCTGGCGCATTTCGGCAGCGCCAAGGCGGTGAGCCGCGCCAATCTCGCCGACCTGCGCGCGGTCGAGGGGGTTTCGGATGCATTGGCGCAGAAGATCTACGATTTCTTCCACCAACGGGGCTAGGCGGGGCGGCTGGAAAGCGGGTTGACAGTGGATCGGCATAGCATGAAACTGAATTCAGGTTCATAAAGAGTCGCCCGTGCCGTCACATCCCGATCACGCCAGCTATCCGCAGTTTCTCGCCGCGCAGGTCGCGGGCGAGGCCAAGGGCATCCGCACCGCGACGGCGCTCCGCATTGCCGCCTGCACCCTGCTGGAGCGCGCGGCGCTTCGGGATTTGACCATCGCCGCGATCTGCAAGCGGGCGGGTGTGGCCAACGGCACATTCTACCTCTACTTTCCCGATCAGGCGCATCTGCTGGAGGATCTGCTGCAAGGCTTTGCCGCCTTTTTGCAAGCGGGAATGATCCGCGCCAGCCGGACCAGCCCCGAGCGCGGGATGCGCCCCGCGACCGAGGCCTATGCCCGCCTCTTCGAGGCCAATCGCGGGCTGATGAAATGCCTCATCCACCATCTCGATGCCTTCCCAGAGGCGCGCGCGGCGTTTCACCGGCTCAACCGCGAATGGATCGAAACCGTGGTCGCCGCGACCCGCCGCAGGCTGGCGCGCGACGGGCGCGATACGCTGAGTGATGCCGAACTCGCGCGCCGCGCCTATGCAATGGGGGGCATGACGGATCAGTATTTCTCCAGCCTCTATCTTTCGGGCGAAGCGGGGCTGATCGAGGTCTCGACAGATCGCGCGGCGGTGATTGCCACGCTCACAACCATCTGGGAACGGGGATTGCAGCCATGAGCCTGCTCGACCAAGCCGAATTTGCCAGCCCAGAATTCTTGCGCGCGCATCAGGCGGCTGCCTGGGCGGTGCAGAGCGCCCATGTCGCGGGGCATTCGGCGTTCTACCGGGATCTGTGGCAGGGGCGTGTGCCGCCCGCCGACCTGCGTGATCTGGCCGAATTACCGCTGTCGGACAAGGCGCAACTGCGGATCGCGCAGGCAGAGCATCCACCATTCGGCAGTTACATGGCCGCCTCGCGCCGCGACGCGGTGCGCCTCCACCGCACCTCCGGCACCACCGGGCAGGCGATGAATCTGGCGCTCTCGGCGCGTGATTGCGCGGTGACAGAGGCGGTGGGCGGGCGCTGTCAATCCGCCGCCGGCCTCACGCCCGAGGATACCGTCGTGCATTGCCTGAACTATCAGATGTGGATGGGTGGCCTGACCGATCACATGACCTTGCAGGCCACGGGGGCGCTGGTGGTGCCCTTCGGCGTGGGATCGAGCGAGCTGCTCGTTCGCACCATTCAGGAGGTGGGGATCACCGCGATTTCCTGCACGCCGTCATATCCGACGGTGCTGGAGCGGGTCATTGCCGAGAGGTTTCCGGGGCTCAGGCCGCGTGATCTGGGCCTGCGTCTGGGCCTCTTTGGCGGTGAGGCAGGGCTCGATGATCCGGCGTTCCGTGCGCGTCTGCGCGAGGTCTGGGGGATGGAGCCGCGCAATGCCAATTACGGCGTCTCGGACGTGTTTAGCAATTTCGCGGCGCAATGCGAGGCGGATACGCGGCTGCATTTCATGGCGGCCGACGTGCTCTGGCCGGAACTGATCGTTCCCGAGACCGGCGCATCCTTGCCGCTGGCGGCGGGACAGACCGGGGAATTGGTGCTGACGCATCTGCTGCGCGACTGTCAGCCGCTGGTGCGGTTTCGCAGCGGCGATATCATCTCCGTGGATGAAACCGCACCCTGTTCCTGCGGGCGCACCGGCTTTCGGTTCCGGGTGGTGGGGCGCGCGGATGACATGGTGGTGGTGCGTGGGCTCAATCTCTTTCCGACGATGGTGGCGGCGGTGATCAATGAATTCGGTTTATTATCAGGCGATTACCGGATCACGCTGGACAGCCTGCCACCCTATGACACCTTGCCTCTCGCGGTGGAGCTGGCGCGGGGGCAGATCGCGCCGGAGGGGCTGGCCGAGGCGGTGGCGGGCGCAATCAAGGCCAGGCTGGGCGCGACGGCGCGGGTCAAGGTGGTGCCGCATGGCACGTTCCCGCTGACCGAAGGCAAGACGAAACGGGTGGTGAGGGCCAATCCATGACCGATTTTACCTATGAAACCGTGCTGAGCGAGATCGTGGACGAGGGCGTGCGCTGCATCACCCTGAACCGTCCCGGCAGTCTGAACGCGATGAACCGTCAGTTGATCGACGATGTGGCGCGCGCCTTTGAGGAGGCCAATGCCGATCCTGCCACCCGCGCGATCATCCTCACCGGGGCAGGCAAGGCGTTTTGTGCGGGCGATGACCGGCGCGCACATGTGCATCCCACCTGCGAGGAAGAGGCACGCGATCTGGTGCGGGCGATCCAACGCGCCACCCATGCCATTGCTTTTAATGAAAAACCAGTGGTGGGGGCGATCAATGGCTGGGCTGTGGGAGGAGGGTTTGAATGGGCGATCAACTGCGATTTCCCGATCTGGGCCGAGTCGGCGCGCGGCTTTTTCCCCGAGGTGTCGCTCAACCTCTTTGTCACCGGCGGGGTCACGAGCGTCTTGCCTGCCTTGGTGGGGCTCAACAGGGCGCGCGAGATGCTGTTTCTGGGCGACCGCTATGATGCGACGCAATTGCAGGAGATGGGGGTGGCCTGGAAAACAGTTTCCGATCAGAACCTTATGACAACCGCGCAGGAAACGGCCCGCCGTCTGGCCGATCTGCCGCCGCTTGCCGTGCGGGCGATGAAGCGCGTGCTGAACTCAACCGCGTTCTGCTCTCTCCATCACGCCATGGATCTCGAGACGGAGGCGACCATCGCCGGGTTCATGGACCCTGAAACAACCCGGAAATTGCTTGACTTCTGAGCATCAAGGGCGCTTTCCCTTCCCGTTCTGACAGGATAGAAACTTTTCATGACGTGGACGCTGCCCAATATCCTGACCACGCTCCGCTTACTGGCTGCTCCGGCTGTGGCGGTAATGTTCTTATATTTTACAAGACCTTATGCAGACTGGTTTGCCCTGATCCTGTTTGTCAGTGCGGCTGTCACCGACTGGATCGACGGCCATCTCGCGCGCAACTGGAAACAGGTGACACGGATTGGCACGATGCTCGATCCGATTGCGGACAAGGCGATGGTGGTGATCGCGCTGATGGTGATCGTGGGCTATTCGAGCATGTCGCCCTGGCTGGTGCTGCCTGCGACGGTGATTCTGTTTCGCGAGGTCTTTGTGTCCGGCCTGCGGGAGTATCTTGGGGATACGGCCGGCACGCTGCGCGTGACGAAGCTGGCGAAGTGGAAAACGACGGCTCAAATGATTGCAATCGCGGTTCTTTTTGCCCAAGGCGTGTTCGAGCACTATTTTGGAATGTCGGTCTTTGGTATGGACAATCACATGGTGATTTCCATTATCGAGGGGCGCGAGGATGACGTTCACGGTCTTTTGTGGAAATATAACGGAATGGTCTGGACCGGTCATGTCGGTATCTGGCTGCTGTGGATCGCGGCCGGGCTTACGCTGGTCACGGGGATTGATTATCTCACGAAATCAATCCCATATCTGAAGGATGAGCGGTGATGGACGTGCTGTATTTCGCCTGGGTTCGGGAGAGGATCGGACAGCCGAAGGAGCGGATCGCGTCCAATCCCGCGACCGTCATGGATCTGGTTAACCAATTGCGCGCGAAGGAAGAACGCTATGCCGTCGCCTTTGCCGATCTCAGCGCGCTGCGCGTGGCGGTGGATCAGGAGCTGAGCGATTTCGACGCCTCTCTGGCCAATGCCCGCGAAGTGGCATTTTTCCCTCCGATGACAGGAGGTTAGGCCATGGATATCCGGGTGCAGGAGGCGGCGTTCGATCTGGGGGCAGAGGCCAATGCCTTTGCCGGTAAACAAACCGGCATGGGGGCGGTCGTCACCTTTACCGGGATCGTGCGCGATCTTGACGAGACCCGGATGACCGCGATGCAGATCGAGCATTATCCCGGAATGACAGAAAAGGCCCTTGAAAAAATCGCCACAGAAGCGTCAAGCCGTTGGAATCTTGGCGATATTCTGATCATTCATC
>PFEY01000101.1:0-14055 GCA_002783205.1 Rhodobacteraceae bacterium CG17_big_fil_post_rev_8_21_14_2_50_63_15
CCCGCCGCCTCGGCCTCGGCCTGCGCTGCGGCGCGCAAGACCGCCTCCAGCGCCGCCATCGCGGCCTCCGATGACGTATGATCCTGCGGTCCGCTCTCCAGATGCACGCGATACTTGCCCTCTGATGGCGAGGTCACGATCCCGCTGCGCCGGATCGTCACCCGCCCCACCACCGCACCGATCGCATTCGCCACGCCCGCATGGTCCGGCAGGATCATCTCACAGCCCAATCGCTGACCGACCGCCGGATAATAGCTCGCCGCAGAGGCGCCAAGCCCGATCACCGGCACCGCGAGCCCGCTCTCGATCCGCACCAGCCCGCGATGTCCGTCCAGCCCCTTCTGCATCAACACATGTTCGGCCAGAACCGCAGGAGTCAGGCCAAACTCCGTTTCTTCCTCCGCAAAAGCAGTCTCTAACAAGGCCAAACTCGTCTGATAGGTCAATCGGTCCACGATCATCTGCGCCAGGGGCTCCGGCCCCTCCGCCAGCCGGTTGCCCGATCCCGTCCTCTTGCGTGCCACCACCTCAAGCGCCATCCGCGCCGCGGTCCCGTCCCAGGTCGCCAGCCGCCCCAGAACATGACTCGCATCCGACGGCGTCACCCCCGCGACCTGCACCAGCCCCCGCCGCACCAACCGGGTCAGCGCCGCACCATCCATGCGGTTCTTCAGGATCTTGCCCACAGGCCATGTTTCGACCCCGATCAAGCCCAAAAGATCCTCGTCCCGCGCCGCGAGACCGGCTGAAGCGACTCCCGGCACGGCCCGCACGAACCGCGCGTCATGCTCACCCGGCGCGCTCGCCCGCAATTGCTCCTCGAGCGCGCCATGCACGGCTGCCCGCGCCTCCGTCGCCATCAGGCTGACCGGGATCAGGCGGCGCGGACCAAGCGTTACCCCCCCCTCCAGCCCGTCATCGCGCACATGCACCTCGCTGTCGCCCCCCAGCCCAAAAGTGCGCATCGCCACCGCCTCGACCATGGTCCGCCACGGCCCGACCCGGGCGCCTTGCGGATCAATCGCCGGCTTGCCATCCCTGAGCACCGCCACGTCGGTGGTCGTGCCGCCAATGTCCGACACCAGCGCGTGTTGCGCCTCGGTAAGCCAGCGCGCGCCCACGATGCTTGCCGCAGGTCCGCTCAGGATCGTCTCGATCGGCCGCGCGCGCGCCTGATCGGCCGAGATCAGCGCACCGTCGCCCCGTACCACCATCAGGGCGGCGTCGATCCCGAGCGCGCGCAGCTTCTCTTCGGCCTTGTCGATCAACTGTGCGATCATCGCAATCAACCGTGCATTGAGCAGCGCCGTCAGCGCCCGCTTCGGCCCGTTCAGTTTTGCCGAGAGATGATGCGACAGGCTCACCGGCCGGCCTGTCACCGCCCGGATTATCTCTGCCGCCGCCAGCTCATGCGCCGGATTGCGGGTCGCGAACTGCGCCGCGACCGCATAGGCAGAGGCCCCCAAATCAGTCTCTAACCAGGCCAAAAGCGCGTCCTTGTCCAGCGCCTCGGCCTCTCCGCCCGCATGATTATGTCCACCTTTGAGAACGATCACCGGATCACCGCCCAGCGCCTCGGCCAAACCATGCGCCCGCAGATCCGCATCGTGAAATCCGATATAGACAAGACCCACGCGGCCGCCTTGCCCCTCCACCAGCGCATTGGTGGCAAGCGTGGTTGACAGCGAGGCAAGCCCGATCTCCCCCGCGGCCACGCCTCCCGCATGCAGCACCGCCGCAACCGCATTGCCGATCCCCACCGACAGATCGTGGCGCGTGGTCAGGGCCTTGGCGCTCGCCACAACGACGCGCTCATCGCGGATCAGCACCGCATCCGTATAGGTTCCGCCTGTGTCCACACCCAGCAACACCGCCATCCATCCATCCCTCTGCCCTTGTCACGCCAACCGCCCGACGGCCCAGCGCGCCGCATCCGCGACCGCTGCATCGGCGTCCTCGCAATGCCCCTGCGCCACCTCGCGCAAGGACATATCGCGCGAATTGCCCATCGCATAGAGCACATTGCGCAGAAACCGGTTCCGCCCGATCCGCTTGATCGGCGATCCGGAAAACCGAACCCGAAACCCTACCTCGTCAAGCCCGGCCAGTTCCGTCAGCTTTGGCGATGTGAGATCATCACGCGCGTGATACTTCACCTCCCGCGCCAGCGAAGCGAATTTGTTCCAGGGACACACCGCGAGGCAATCGTCACAGCCATAGATCCGGTTGCCAAGTGCCGGGCGCAGACTTTCCTCCACAGGCCCCTCATGTTCGATGGTGAGATAGGAAATGCAGCGCCGCGCATCCAACTGATAGGGGGCCGGAAACGCCCCTGTCGGGCAAATGTCCAGGCACGCCCGGCACGAGCCACAATGGTCTGTTTCCGGCGGATCAGTCTCGAGTTCCAGTGTCGTGAACACCGATCCGATAAAGAACCAGTTGCCCAGATCGCGACTGACCAGATTGGTATGCTTGCCCTGCCAGCCGAGACCGGCCGCCTGCCCAAGCGGCTTTTCCGGCACCGGGGCGGTGTCCACAAACACCTTCACCTCGCCACCCGCCGTCTCGATCAACCACCGCGCCAATCGTTTCAGCCGCTTCTTGAGCGTGTCATGATAGTCGCGGCCCCGCGCATAAACCGAAATGTTGCCCCGGTCCCGCGCCGCCAGCCCCGCCAGCGCATCGCCCTCGGGCGCATAGCTTTCGGCCAGCATGATGACCGTGCGCGCGGCGGGCCAGAGCACCTCCGGCGCGCCCCGCCATGCGCTGCGCTCGGCCAGCCATCCCATCTGCCCATGATAGCCCCGCGCCAGATAGGCCGCCAGCCGCTCCGGCACCTGCCCCACATCCCACGGTCTGCACAACCGACAGGCATCAAACCCCTCGGCCAGAGCCTGCGCAACCAGCCGTTCCTTGATCCTGGCTTTCATTGTTCCAGAAATACTCCAGGGGAGTCGCCGCGTGCGGCGACGGGGGCAGCGCCCCCAAATTCAGAAATCGAGATCGGCATAATGCGCCGGCGGTGGAAATCCCGGCACCTGATCGGCAAGAATACTGCGAAAGGCAGGCCGTGACTTGATCTTGGCGTACCAGTCCTTGACCACCTCCGAGCGGGTCCAATCGACATCCGAAATGTAATCCAGCGCACTCAGATGCGCCGCGCCGGCGAAATCCGCCAGCGTCATCACATCGCCCGCCAACCAGCGCCGGTGATCCAGCAGCCAGGTCATGTAATCGAGATGATACTTGATCGCCTTGGCCCCGTCCTTGACATTGCGGCTGTCGGGAAATCCCTGCTTCATCACCTTCTTGTTGACCCGCTCATAGACCAGCTTGCCGGTCACTTCATGATGAAACTTGTCGTCAAACCAGGCCACCAGCCGCCGCACCTCATAGCGTGCATCAGCCGTCTTGGGCATCAGCGGCGGCTCGGGATACTTTTCCTCCAGATACTCGCAAATCGCCGTGCTCTCGGCCATCGTCTTGCCATCGATCTTCAGCACCGGCACCTTGCCCGCCGGGTTGCGCCGCAGGAAATCCGGATCCTGCTCCCAATAGCGTTCTTCCACCAATTCGCACTCGATCCGCTTTTCGGCGAGGCTCAACCGCACCTTGCGGCAGAAGGGCGACAATGGAACATGGTAGAGCTTGGCCATCGAACAATTCCCTTCGGTCAGAGGATCGCCCCTCAATGCCCCCTTTGCCGACAGTTTTCAATCCTCGAAACAAGCCGCGCGCCCATCCCGCCGAATCGTGGCCGCGCCGTCCAGGATGCCCGCCGCCCGCTTGCGCAAGGCCGCCGAGGGCTTGGCGGCTGAGCGATCCTTGGGGGCCGGCAGCACCGCCGCCAGCCGCGCGGCCTGGACATCGCTCAACTCGCGCGCGCTGACGCCAAAGGCGTGTCGTGCTGCCGCTTCGACGCCAAACACGCCCTCGCCAAACTCGGCCACGTTGAGATAGACCTCAAGGATCCGCCGCTTGGTCCACAAGGTCTCGACCACCGGCGTCAGCACCGCCTCGAGCGCCTTGCGCGCCCAGTTCCGGCCATGCCAGAGATAGACGTTCTTGACCACCTGCTGGCTCAGCGTCGAGGCGCCGCGCCCGGTCCCTTCGGCAATCGCGGTGCGAATGGCGGCCATGTCAAATCCCCAGTGCAGACAGAAATTGGCATCTTCCGCCGCCACGACGGCGCGCGCCATGATCGGGGCGATGCGCTCCATCGGCACCCAGTCGTGCTGAATGGCCCCCAGCCGCCGCGCCTCCTGGCCCATGTAATACGGGCGCGGCGGGTTCATCTCGCGATGCAGCGCGATGACGCCCAGCACGATGACGACCGAGATCAGCCCAAGCCGCAGGGCCCAGCGGACCAACGGTTTCACCCGCAACCTGTCGCGAGAGGATTTCGATTTGCGCGTCCGTGCCATGATCCAGCTATAGCCGCCCGGCGCGCACGGCAATACCGGTTTGGCGCAGCAGATGTTTCTTCTTGGCAAAAATACCCGCAATGCAACGCGGCCCCCCGAGCTGACGCCCGGGATGCGCGCGGCTTCCCCTTGTCGACAGGCTCTATTCCGCCGGAATCGCCTCGGCCTGCGGGCCAAGCGGATGTGCCAGCCTGCCCAGCATCTCCTTGGGGCAGAGTTGCAGGAAATGCGCCCGTTCGCGGTCCCAGTATTGCAGGATATCGCGCGCTCTTCGCGAATCGGTCTCGGCCGCGTGCCGTTCGATCAGAGCCTTGAGTTCAGCTTCCCAATACGGCTCTGTTACGGCGCAACTGACCAGTGTTTCGCGATTGAGGAGCGCCCCGGCACGACCATCCGGATCGTAGAGATAGGCCATGCCGCCGGTCATCCCGGCGCCGAAATTGGCGCCGATATCGCCAAGGATCACCGCCACGCCGCCGGTCATGTATTCACAGCCGTTCGACCCGCAGCCCTCGATCACGACCTTGGCGCCAGAGTTGCGCACGGCAAACCGTTCCCCCGCGCGCCCTGCGGCAAAGAGAGAGCCGTCGGTCGCACCATAGAGCACGGTATTGCCGATGATCGTGTTCCGCGCGGCCACCAGTGGGCTCGCCATCGGCGGGCGCACCACGATGATGCCCCCCGACAGGCCCTTGCCCACATAGTCATTGGCGTCGCCCGAGACCTCGATCTTCAGCCCTGGTGCGGCAAAGGCGCCCAGCGATTGCCCGGCACTCCCGGTCAGCTTGACCGTCAGGTGATCGGGTTGCAGGCTGTTGCGCATCCCGAACTTGCGCACGATATGCGAAGACACCCGCGTGCCCACCGTGCGATGCGTGTTCTGCACCGCATAATGCAGCTGCATCTTTTCGCCGTCATTGAGAAACCGCGCCGCGTCGCGCACGATTTCCGCATCCAGCGTGTCAGGCACCTCGTTGCGCGGCTTGAGTCGGTCATAGCGCTGATGCTGCGCGCCATCGACGGTGATCAGCATCGGATTGAGGTCGAGATCATCCAGATGCGCCGAGCCGCGCGATACCTGCGTGAGCAGATCCGCCCGCCCGATCACGTCATCCAAGGACCGCGCCCCGATCGAGGCCAGGATCTCGCGCACTTCCTGTGCATAAAAGGTGATGAGGTTCACCACCTTCTCGGCATTGCCGGTGAACTTGGCGCGCAAGGCCTCGTTCTGGGTGCAGACCCCGACCGGGCATGTGTTGGACTGGCACTGACGCACCATGATGCAGCCCATCGCGATCAGCGCCGCCGTGCCGATGCCGTATTCCTCGGCCCCCATCATCGCCGCCATCACGATATCGCGCCCGGTGCGCAAACCGCCATCGGTGCGCAGCGTGATCCGCTCGCGCAGATTGTTCATGCTCAGCACCTGATGCGCCTCGGTGAGGCCCATTTCCCACGGCAGACCGGCATATTTGATCGAGGTCGCGGGGCTTGCCCCGGTGCCGCCGTTATGGCCGGAAATCAGGATCACATCCGCCTTGGCCTTGGCCACGCCCGCCGCAATCGTGCCCACGCCCGATTGCGCCACCAGCTTGACGCAGACCTTGACCCGCGGATTGATCTGCTTGAGGTCATAGATCAGCTGCGCCAGATCCTCGATGCTGTAGATGTCGTGATGCGGCGGCGGGCTGATCAGCGTCACCCCCTCGGTCGAATGCCGCAGCCGCGCGATCAGCTTCGTCACCTTCAGCCCCGGCAATTGCCCGCCCTCGCCGGGCTTCGCGCCTTGCGCGATCTTGATCTCCAGCTCCTCGCAATGGTTGAGGTATTCCGCCGTCACGCCGAACCGCCCGCTCGCCACCTGCTTGATCTTGGCGCTCGGGTTGTCGCCATTCGGCTCAGGCGTGAAATGCGCCGGGTCCTCGCCGCCCTCGCCGCTGTCAGAGCGCGCCCCGATCCGGTTCATCGCGATATTGAGCGTCTTGTGCGCCTCCGGGCTCAGCGCGCCAAGGCTCATGCCGGGCGTGACAAACCGCTTGCGGATCGCGGTCACGCTCTCGACCTCCTCGATCGGCACCGGCTTGCCCAGGGGCTTGATCGCCATCAGATCGCGCAGATGGATCGGCGGATTGGCCTGCATCGCCGCCGAATAGCGCTTCCACAACTCGAAACTCGCGCTGTTGCAGGCCATTTGCAGCAGATGCATCACCTGCGCGCCCCAGGCATGGGTCTCGCCCGACTTGCGCGCCTTGTAGAACCCGCCGATCGGCAGGATATCCTGCCCGCCGTGATAGGCCCGCGCGTGGACCTCCTCCAGCTTGGCCTGTATCCCCGAAATGCCGATCCCCGAGATCCGGCTGGTCAGACCCGGGAAATACTCGGCACACATCGCGCGGCTCAGCCCCACCGCCTCGAAATTGAGCCCCCCCCGATAGGAGGAGATCACCGAGATCCCCATCTTCGACATGATCTTGAGGAGCCCCTGATCGATCGCCACGCGATAGCGCGCAACCGCCTCGGTCAGGCTGCCGTCGATCAACCCGCGCGCGATCCGGTCAGCGATGCTGTCCTCGGCGAGATAGGCATTGACCACCGTCGCCCCGGCACCGATCAGCACCGCGAAATAATGCGGGTCGATACATTCGGCAGAGCGCACGTTGAGGCTGCAAAACGTCCGCAGCCCCTTGCGGGTCAGGTGGCTATGCACCGCCGACGTCGCAAGGATCATCGGCATCCCGACGCGCGCTGCGTCCTGATGCTGGTCGGTCAGGACCAGATGCCCGGTGCCCGAACGCACCGCATCCTCGACCTCGGCCCGGATCCGCTCCAGCCCCTCATGCAGAGCATTAGGGCCGGGGTCAAAGCTGCAATCGATCTTGGTCACATCGGCATTGAAATGCCGGATCATCTCCTTCCATTGCGCATTGCCGACAAACGGGCTCTCCAGCACCACAATCTCGGTTTGCGCACTCGATACATCGAGCACGTTCTTGAGGTTGCCGAACCGGGTCTTGAGGCTCATCACCCGGTATTCCCGCAAGCTGTCGATCGGCGGGTTCGTCACCTGACTGAAATTCTGCCTGAAATAGTGACTGAGCGGACGATAGTGGCGCGACAGGACCGCACTTGGCGTGTCGTCGCCCATGCTGGCAATCGCCTCCTTGCCATCCTCGGCCATCGGTGCCAGCACCTGTTCCAGTTCCTCGATGGTGTAGCCCGCCGCGATCTGCCGACGGCGCAGTTCCGCCCCGGTAAAGATCGGCGCCTCGCTGACAACCGCCAGCTTGTCATCCAACTCGTTGATCTTGCCAACCCATTCGCCAAAGGGTTGCGCATGGGCCAGCTTGTCCTTGATCTGGGCATCGTGATAGAGCCGCCCCTCGACCATATCCACGGCCAGCATCTGACCGGGACCAAGCGCACCCTTCTCCTTCACTGATCCCTCGTCGATCGGCACCATTCCGGCCTCGGATCCGGCAATCACCAGCCCGTCGCCCGTAACCACATAGCGCATCGGTCTCAACCCGTTGCGATCCAGCCCGGCACAGACCCAGCGGCCATCGGTCATGGCGAGCGCGGCGGGGCCATCCCAGGGTTCCATCACCGAATTGCAATAGGAATACATGTCGCGCCACGCGACAGGCAGTTCCTCGGCCTGTTTCGACCAGCTTTCCGGGACCAGCATTGTTTTTGCCATCGGCGCGTTGCGGCCCGCGCGCACCAGCACCTCGAACACCGCATCAAGTGCGCCACTGTCGGATGTCCCTTGCGGGATGATCGGCTTGATATCCTCGGCCAGTTCGCCGAACGTGTTGCTCGCCATCCGGATTTCGTGGCTTTTCATCCAGTTGGTATTGCCCTTGAGTGTGTTGATCTCGCCGTTATGCGCCAGCATCCGGAACGGCTGCGCCAGCCACCATTGCGGAAAGGTATTGGTTGAATAGCGCTGGTGATAGATCGCAAAGGCGCTCTTGAATCGCGGATCAAGCAGATCGGGATAGAACACCGCCACCTGTTCGGCCAGCATCATGCCCTTGTAGATGATGCTGCGGCAACTCAGGCTCGCCATGTAGAACCCGACGATCCCGGCCGCCTGCACCGCCTTCTCGATCCGGCGGCGGATGACGTAGAGCTCGCGCTCGAACGTTTCCTCGTCCAGCCCCTTGGCATCGGAAATCAGGATCTGCTCGATCTCCGGGCGCGTCGCATTGGCCTTTTCGCCCAGACAGGAGACATCCACCGGCACATGGCGCCACCCATAGATCGTGTGCCCCATGCGCAGCACTTCGGTTTCCACGATCGTGCGGCAAACCTCCTGCGCGCCGAAATTGGTGCGCGGCAGGAAGACCTGACCAACCGCGACCAGCCGATCTTGATGCGGCTCATGCCCGGTGCGGCGGATCTGATCATAAAAGAACGGCACCGGGATCTGCACATGGATCCCCGCCCCGTCGCCGGTCTTGCCATCGGCATCGACAGCACCCCGGTGCCAGATCGCCTTGAGCGCATCAATCCCGGCCTGCACCACCCGGCGACTCGGCTTTCCATTGATCGACACCACCAGACCGACACCGCAAGAGGAATGTTCCTCGGTCTCGTCATACATTCCGTGCGCGGCGAGCCACTTGCGTTTGGCCTCTTCCCGTTCGGCCCAGTCGGCGTCATATGTCGTCATCGGTGTTAACCCTTTCGTTACGATGAAGGTCAGGCATGGTGCCCTGTTTTGGCATGACCCGGACCTTGTCGTCTTGTCGTTCTGCACGTCTCCTTGTGTACCAAACCCGCGTACACACTGGACATGCTGTCCACATCCTACTCTGCCGCCACCGCCTGCGCGCCGTTCAGATAGTCCAGAATGGCCGCCGCCGCGTCGCGCCCGTCACGGATCGCCCAGACCACCAGGCTTGCGCCGCGCACGATGTCGCCCACGGCGAAAACCCCCTCCATCGCGGTCTGCCCGGTGGTAAATTCCGCCTTGATCGTGCCCCAGCGGGTCACTTCCAATTCCTTTTGATTCCAGAGGCTTGGCAGGTCCTCAGGCTCGAACCCCAGGGCCTTGATCACCAGTTCAGCCGGCGCATCCTCGATGGCGCCCTCAATCGGTTCCGGGCTCTGACGGCCCGTGGCATCCGGCGCGCCAAGGCGCATCTTCTGCACCTTCACGCCTGTCACGGGATTGCCCACAAACCCAACCGGTGCGCTAAGCCATTCAAACTTAACACCTTCTTCCTCTGCATTGGCAACCTCACGCTGGCTGCCCGGCATGTTTTCGCGATCACGGCGATAAAGGCACGTGACAGAGGTCGCACCCTGCCGGATCGCCGTTCTGACACAATCCATAGCGGTGTCACCGCCGCCGACCACAACCACTCGCTTGCCCGACGCATTCAACTCGCCGGACTCAAACTCCGGCACGCGGTCGCCAAATCCCACACGGTTGCTGGCCGTCAGAAAATCGATTGCCCGCACAATGCCCTTGGCTCCGGCCCCCGGCCCATCCAGTTCACGGCTCTTGTAGACCCCCGTTGCAATCAGTATCGCATTGTGTTTGCTGCGAATTTCCTGAAAACTCAGATCCTCGCCCACATTGCATTGCAGGACGAAATCGACCCCGCCCTGTTCCAGCTGCGCGACACGGCGCATCACCACGTCCTTCTCCAGCTTGAAGCCGGGAATGCCATAGGTCAGCAATCCACCGCCCCGGTCATAGCGATCATAGACCGTCACCTGCACCCCCGCCCGCCGCAGCACATCCGCCGCCGCGAGCCCCCCCGGGCCGGCACCAATTATCCCCACAGATTCAATGCGTTCCCTTGTGGGCTGGATCGCCTCGACCCACCCTTCCTCCCAGGCCGTGTCGGTGATGTATTTCTCGACCGCGCCGATCGTCACCGTGCCATGTCCCGATTGCTCGATCACGCAATTGCCTTCACAGAGCCGGTCCTGCGGGCAGATCCGGCCACAAATCTCCGGGAAAGTATTTGTCAACTGGCTGATTTCATAGGCTTCCTTCAGTCGACCCTCTGCCGTGAGCCGCAACCAGTCGGGGATGTTATTGTGCAGCGGGCAATGGCTCTGGCAATAGGGCACGCCGCATTGACTGCACCGCGCCGCCTGTTCCTTGGCCTTGGCATCCGCATATTCGGCATAAATCTCGCGAAAATCGTGCCGTCGCGTTTCCGCCGCACGCTTTTCGGGCATGTCCCGACCCACGGTCACGAATTTCAACATGGGCTGTTTCGCCACGCCATCCCCTCCGAGTCTACCATCGGTGCCGTTTTAAACCAATCCATTCTTCAATGAAAGTCATAACATATGACCTATTGTTAAATTTCTCATACAGGACAGAGTGCTTCGTTAGTCAACTTGCAACATATTAAATCCGATTCGGACTTATATTCAACTTTGCCTTTTCAAGACAATAGTTTAAAGCTACCCGCGCAGGCAGGCAGGAGTCTCGAATTGGCGCTTTTTCATATCTTCCTCGTGGCTATCGTCCAGGGGATCACCGAGTTCTTGCCGATTTCCTCTTCTGGACACCTGATTCTCCTGCCGCATGTGATGGGCTATGTTGATCAGGGACAGGCGATCGACGTAGCTGTCCATGTTGGCACACTCCTTGCCGTCATGATCTATTTCTGGAGGGATCTTCGCGGCGCAATCCTGGGGTTGCCGCGTCTGCTGACAGGACATGCCGACACGCCCGGCGCACGCCTTGCGCTACTTTTGATGATGGCGACAATCCCAGTCGTCCTTTGTGGTGCTCTGATTTCCGTCACCGGCGTGAATGAAGCCTTGCGTTCACTCACGGTGATCGGTTGGGCAACACTGATCTTCGGTATCCTGCTCTATTGGTCCGATCAGATTGGGAAGATCGAAAAGACAAGCGAAAACTGGAACATGAAGGACGCCATGATCATCGGCCTATGGCAGGCGGTGGCGCTCATCCCGGGCACGTCGCGATCCGGGATCACGATTACCGGAGCGCGCTTTCTGGGCTACGGACGGCGTGATGCCGCCAAGGTGTCGATGCTCATGTCGGTGCCCACGATCATCGCCAGCGCCATCCTGCTCGGCGCCGAAGTGGCGCTTGACGCTGATCTCGCGGTTCTTCGCGATGGCGCAATTGCCGCAGCCTTTGCCTTTGTTTCGGCGTTCGCGGCGCTGACCCTGATGATGCGACTGCTGCGCTCCGTGAGCTTTACGCCCTATGTCATCTACCGAATAATCCTCGGCGTGGTCCTGCTCGCGATGGCCTATACCTGAAGATTACTGCGCCCGCAGGTTTTTAGCGGATTCCTTGATCGCATCATACTGACCCGACGGCCGAAAACGCCACAGATAATCCGGCAGCACCGCTTGGGGCGCAACCGGCATGATGCCCAGATCCGAAAATCCTCTGGCCCCTTCGGAAACGACATTGTCCACCCTCAAACTTCGCACCTGATCGGCGGTGATCTGTGCCGGAATGAGGCCGAGACTGAGGGTCTGAACCAGATCCAAGGCCCAACCCATCATGGCGGCAATCCCAAAGGGAATGTTCACGATCATGCGCCGCCTGCGAATCTCGCGCAGCATCATCTGCATCAATTCGCGGAAGGTCGCCACTTCGGGACCGCCCAATTCATAGATGCCCGGCACCGCCTGCCCCACTACTCCCATGACCGCGGCCCGTGCCACGTCTTCCACATAGACTGGTTGAAACCGCGTTTCACTTCCGACCACAGGCAGGATCGGACCAAGACGTGCCATCCCGGCAAAACGATTAAAGAACTGATCCTCGGGTCCGAAAATCACCGAAGGCCGGAGGATCACGGCCGTCGGGAAATGCGTCAAGATGCCAGCCTCACCTTCGGCCTTGGAGCGCCCATAAGCGCTCGCAGATTTGGGGTCCGCCCCGATCGCCGACAGATGAACCAGCCGTTCAACGCCCTGCTCGGCCGCAATTCGCGCGATTCGCGCAGCGCCTGCGTTCTGAATTTCCTGAAAACTGTTGCGCCCCTTGCGGTCAAAGGTACCTACGCAATTGACGACAGCATCGGCGCCCTGCAAGGCGCTGCGCACGCTAGCATCATCCCGGATATTGCAAAAGACCGGCTCGACCTGACCCACAACGCCGTAGGGTTTGACATGCAAAGCCTCATTCGGGCGACGCACTGCCACGCGGACCCGCCATCCTGCCTTGGCCAGACGCCGCGCTATGTAGCGGCCAACAAATCCAGATCCGCCGAAAATGGTGACAAGTTTGGACATGGTGGCCTCCGGGCAGTGCATTTTCCAATGTGTTCTAACGCTCTGTCGCTGTCGGGACAAGACGCTAAGGCCCCCGCGCTGATTTGACCAAAATCAACGTTGACATGGTCCGGACCGGACGATAGATGGCTCGTCTGTGTCACCTGCCCAGGTGGCGGAATGGTAGACGCGCTGGCTTCAGGTGCCAGTGGCCGCAAGGCTGTGGAGGTTCGAGTCCTCTCCTGGGCACCAATCCCCAAGTCAACCCGTTGAATACCCTCAGTTTTCTTGTGGAAACTGCGAGGTCGTAGGACATGGCGTATGACAAATCGGTGCCCTTTTCTTTTACCAAAAACGGTATCTATTACTTCGAACGGAGGATCCCAAGTGACCTTCGCGGGCACTACCAAGCATCTAAGATATCGTATTCGCTGAGAACTCGGTCGGCCCATTTGGCTGCTTCAAGAGCTATCCGCGCTGGGCAGCAACTGGATGAATACTGGTATCATCTGCGGATCAAAAACTGTGATATACCCGGCAGGCATCGTCTGAGAATGCTACAAACGGTATCAGGCCCAACAACTTGGCCCAGCGCCTCAGACGATTCTGAGAGTTCCTCAGTTAAACTCTCTGAGGCTGTCGCGATCTACCTGAGGCTCAAGGGAGAGAACCGTCCAGTTACTTTTAGTCGCGCCGCAGAGCGAGCTTGTGGCTATATCATCGATGTCTGCGCAGACAAAGACTTACTGGCTTACAGGAAAGCGGATGCAACAAGATTTAGGGGCGCCTTGATCGAACGTGGTCTTACGGGCAGCAGTATAACACGCGTCTTTGGTACTGTAGGTCAACCGACCGTCTCGGGTGAATGCGTCACGGGCGACGAGTGACAGGAACGCCTCGGCGTGCATGACGGGGATATCCATCCAGAATTCATGGTCCCAATCGCCCCAGAATGCTTCGGCCTTTGGTCCGGCATAGACCCCATAGACTCGCAGACTGCCATCTTCATTAAAGATCAAGTCGATCTGCGTGGTATCGGGTCCATCCGTTCCTTCGATCCGTTCGTCGAACAGATTGTATCGCTTGGCCAGTGTCATGCCGTGACCTTTCGTTTTCGAGGGACCCTCTCCAGCATGACTTTGCAACAGTCAAATTGCAACGTAAGAGAGAGCTGAACAGACCTCGGGGTTGCTGACCACTTATCGGCCTCAATGGATAGCAGCGATTTCGTCCATTAGACCTTGCTCCAGTGAGCCGGATACATTTGCCTGAAGACGTGTTTCATGCCCCAGCAGAACGCTTACATCGAGCGCTACAACCGCACCGTCCGGCATGAATGGCTCGACCAATCCATCATCGAAAGCATCGAGGAGGCACAGAACCACGCCACGCAATGGCT
>PFEY01000101.1:14100-70159 GCA_002783205.1 Rhodobacteraceae bacterium CG17_big_fil_post_rev_8_21_14_2_50_63_15
ACCCCTTTCAACCAAAACGTCGTGCCCGATCCAGCTGGTTCAGGATAGCGCTGTTGGTCTGTCACATGTCATGATCCGGCAAGCTCTCGCCTGATCGCCATGACGGCGTTCTGAACTTCGATGGCAAAGTTGAAGATCAGATAGTCCGGCCAAGTTGACAGAACGACGACCAGAAGATCGGTTTCGTAGTCGATATAGATCAATTGCCCAAAGACGCCACGCGCCATCAAGTCACCGCGTCTGGCATCGTGGATCCACCATTGCCGACGATAGGCCCCGTTCGGCGCGCGATCCGTATAGGGAGCGCCGAACTTGTCGGGCTCTCCCACGCGACAGCTTTGAACCCAAGCCTCGGGCACGACCTGAGTCTTACCCAAGCGCCCACCCTGCGCCATCATCAGCCCAAATCGCCCGTAATCCCTGAGGGTGGCGTTGAATCCACCATCGGCAAGCGCCGTGCCAGCCCGATCGACGGTGAAAAACGCGTCGCGTTCGGCCCCGAGTTTTGACCAGATACGGTCCGACAGCAGTTGTGCAAGTGGAGCGCCCAGAGACCGCTCGATCGCCCATGCAATCACGTCCGACTCGATGGAACGATACGAGAAACTCTTTCCATGCGGCCGTTCCTGACTCAGAGTCAGGATAACGTCGCGGATGGTAGAAACTTCTTCTCCCGGTCTTTGGGGACGCCAGCCGCTTGCGATGTCGATGCGCGTCATGTCTGAATGCGGCACACCGTAATCTTCCGTAAAGCGGACACCGCTCTGCATGTCGAGAACCTGATTCAGTGACGCCCGGGCATAGCCACAGGCAGCCAGTTCCGGCACGATATCGACGAGGGGCATCTCTAAATCCAGCAACCCTTCGTGATGCAGAACGCCTGCTAGTGTCCCGACGATGGATTTGGCCACGGATTGGGACAGATGCGGCGTGTGGGGTTGCATATCATTGAAATAGCGTTCCTCGATCACCTCTCCGCGATGACAGACCAGAAACCCGTCTACGTAGGTGTGGGTCAGCCCTTGGTCCACCGTCCGCTTTTCACCGTCGGCCCCGGTGTAGACGAGTCCACCTAAATCGCCGGTATTTTTCGGCAATTCGATGATCTGTCCGGCCCGACGCACATCGCTCGTTGGGAAAAGCGAGCGAATGTTCTGAAAAGACCATCTGTTGAATGGCGCAAGATCCCAATTCTCAAGCGTCGGCCGCTTCTCTGGCGGTGGAGGAAAACCCTGCATTATACCCATTTCGCGGGCCGTCAGAGGCTGCTTTGGATGTCCCGACTGAGTGATGATCGCCATGTGAGACCCTCTAAGCGGAGTGGCGAGCCAGGGCGCGCCACTCTTTTTGATTTCACTTACTGCTTCAGCCGCGTCCAGATCTTGTTGTAGAGATCCACCGTCTCCTGCGGACAGGGTTGAACGAAGTCGGGGGTTGGCGCATCTGCTGGCATGACGATTTCCGGTGCCGAAAGCATTGCCTCATCCATGAAGGCCTCGCTCCCCTTGATGCCATTGGCGTAGCGGGCAAAGTTCGAGATCATCGCGGCATTTTCCGGTGCCATGATGAAATTCACGAAGAGCTTTGCGTTTTCCATGTTCGGTGCGTCCGATAGCACCGCCACGTTATCCATCCAGCCGGTAAAGCCTTCCTTGGGATAGGCATACTGAAGCGTCGGACGCTGCTCGCGCGCGCGCATCGCGGCACCGTTCCAGTTCTGAGACAGATCAACGTCGCCCGATGTCAGCTTTTCGATGGTGGAGTAGTCCATCGTGCGCCAGTGCTGCTTTGCGTTCAAAAGCAGTTCGGTCACTTGCTTCAGCTCTTCGACATTTCCGTTGCACCTTTCGTAACCGAGATAGCGCAGCCCGGCATTGATCACATCGTTCATGTCATTGAGCATGTTGATCCGGCCCTTCAATTCGTCAGGCGGCTCAAAGAGCAGTGCGAGTGTATTGATATCACCCTTGTAGACGGCGGTATCGACCGTAAAGGATGTCGTGCCCCATTGCCATGGAACCGAATAGCTACGGCCCGGATCCCACCAGACATCGACCCATTTGGGATCGAGGTTCTTGAAGTTTTCCATCTCGTTTGGCTTGATCTCCGCCAGAAGACCCTCACCGATCATGACCTTGATCATGTAGTCACCGGGGACGACGATATCATATCCGGTGCCGCCCTCCTTGACCTTGGCCAGCATGGTTTCATTGGAATCATAGCCGTCAAGGGTAACGTCCACATCGTATTCCGCTTTGAACTTCTCGATCAATTCGGGACTGGTGTAGTTTCCCCAGTTGTAGATGTTCAGCTTGCCTTCGGCCAATACAGGCGAGCCAGCAAGAAGACCCATGGCAACCACCACAGGTGTCAGTCGATGTCTCTTTCTTGTCATTTGTGCCTCCTCTGTTGTTGTGGAGCGGGCGCGCACAAACGCCCGCTCTCAGGTGCGCTTTCTTCCCAAAAAGAAGAACAGCGTGACGAAAATCAGGGTCAGACCCAGCAAAAGGGTCGAAACGGCGTTGATCTCGGGCGTAATGCCCCGACGGATCTGGCCGAGAATGTAGATCGGAAGTGTCGTTTCGCCGGGCCCCGCCACCAAAAGAGTGATGATCACGTCATCAAGCGAAACCACGAATGCCAGCATCGCCCCGGCGAATATACCTGGCAGCAGCAACGGCAGCGTGACCCTCCAAAAGACCCTCAGAGGCGTCGCGTAGAGGTCGGCTGCCGCTTGCTCCAAGGAGAGATTCATGTCCTCCAGACGCGCCCGGATCGGCATGTAGGCAAAGGGAATGCAAAAGACCGTATGTGCCACCATCAGATAGCCGATCCCTGTGACCCCGGTCAGCCGCTTGAGGATCGCAAAGAACGACAGCGTCGCCACCGCCGTCACGATCTCTGGCACCATCAGCGGCTGGTTGATGATGGCATAGGCCGCAGTCTGACCACGAAATGCTGGTGTGCGTGTGGTGGCAAGCGCAGCCATCGTCGCAAATATCACGGAAAAGAAGGTTGCGAACGCAGCGACCTGAAACGATACGAGTGTTGCATTGCGGATACCGTCATTGCCGAAGGCCGCCGCATACCAACGGAAGCTGAACTCTGTCCACCGCACGACCGAGCGGTTGTCGTTGAAGGAAAAAACGACCAGCACCACGATCGGCGCATAGAGCACGAACATGCACGCGATGGCGATCTGATCAAAGCCGGGCTGCTTGCGCAGATCCTGCATTCGGCGGCGGCGAAAGGACAGATCAACCATGGTGCGCGCCTTGCTTGCCAGCGTTACGGACGTAAATGAGCAACGCCGCCATCACGACCACCATCAGGATCAGCGCCGCCGCCGACCCGAAGGGCCAGTTTCTTGAAGAGCCGAACTGCAATGCGATCATGTTGCCGATCATCAGCTTCTTGCCGCCGCCCAAGAGTTCGGGCGTGATGTAGGCACCAAGCCCAGGAATGAACACCAGGATGCAGCCTGCCACTATTCCGGGCTTGGCCATCGGAATAATGATCCGTCGCAACACCTGAAAGCGGTTTGCATAAAGATCATACGCCGCCTCGACCAGTTTGAAATCAAGCTTTTCGAGAGAGGCATAGAGCGGCAACACCATGAAGGGCAGATAACTGTAGATGAGCCCTATGAACACGGCGCCGTCGGTATAAAGAATATTGAGCGGAGTCTCGATCACCCCGACCGACATCAGCCCCAGATTGATGATCCCCTCGTCGCGAATGATGAGCAGAATCGCATAGGTGCGGATGAGCAAGTTGGTCCAGAATGGCAAAGTAATCAGAAACAGCCATATGTTCCGTTGCTCGCGGGGTTTGGACGCGATGAAATACGCGGTCGGAAAGCCAAGGATGAGCGCCCCGATCGTCGCGACCAGCGCAAGCCCGATCGAGCGGCCGTAAATCTGCAGGTAAGTGCTCGAAAGGCTGAGCGAGCCATCAAAAATGTCACGCTCGAACAGGAACTGGAGATACGCCTCGCCCGACAGTTTCCAGGTGACACCGCCATAAGTGCCCGGAGTCAGGATGGAATAGAGCATGCTGATTGTCAGGGGAAACAGCCCAAAGATCCCGATCACCAAAAGTGCAGGCGCCAAAAGAAAGCGCCGGGTGCGGCGTTCTTCAACATCCCTCAATCGGCGCGCCCGCGCCAACCGGGTCTCATTGCTCGTATCTTGAACCGGCGCCAACATCAGTCCACCAGGACCTGAACATGCTCTTCGGGGATTTCCACCCCGGTTCGTGCGTCCAGCGCACCTATGCTGTCAGAGGTCCGCACAACGACTGTGGTGCCATTTTCCAAGCGCACATGCACATTGCTGCCCGATCCGAAATAGACCACGTTCTCGATCTGTCCGATGACCGAAGCCGCGGCGTCATCGGGAGCGACGAGTCGCAGGTTCTCGGGTCGAAAGGCGATGCTCACCGCCCCTTGGGAAATGCTGCTGTCGGAAAGGTAAGCGGTCAGGCTAGCGCCACCGGGCAAAGTCACCTGCCCCTTTGCGCCTGTGACATTGCCGAGAGTCGCATCAATGATGTTGATATCCCCGATGAAGTCCGCCACGAACCGCTTGGCGGGCCGGTTGTAGATCTCTTTCGGCGCTCCAATCTGAAGAATGTTTCCTGCCTGCATCACCGCGACCCGGTCCGACATGGTCAGCGCCTCTTCCTGATCATGTGTCACGAATACAAAGGTTATGCCGGTTTCATTTTGTAGGCGCTTCAATTCGATCTGCATGTCTTTACGCAACTTCAGATCGAGCGCCGATAACGGTTCGTCCAGAAGAAGCACCTTGGGGCGCGGCGCCAGGGCCCGAGCCAGAGCGACGCGCTGCTGCTGCCCACCTGAAAGTTGATCGGTCCGACGGTTGGCCAAAGCCTCCATGCGCACCAGCGACAACATGGCTCTGGTCGTCTGCTCGATTTCAGCATCAGGCTTGCGCAACATTTCAAGACCAAAGCGGATATTCTGCGAAACAGTCATATGGGGAAAGAGCGCATAGCTCTGAAACACGGTGTTCACAGGTCGCTTGTAAGGCGGCAAATGACCGATCTCTTGCCCATCAAGCAGAATCTGCCCGCGCGTCGGCAACTCGAATCCTGCAATCAACCGCAAAAGTGTCGTCTTTCCGCAACCTGAAGGTCCCAGTAGCGTGAAAAACTCGTTCTCCAGAATCCTGACAGATACCGCATCCAGCGCTGTGACCGCTTGTTCTCCACGGCCGAATTCCTTGGTCACCCGATCAACAAGGACCATGTCGCGCCCCTGTTCGGCCTCGTCTAGACCTGTGCCCTTCATCGGTGACAAAGCTGCATCTGCCATGTCTGGCCACCCCGTTGATTTTTCATGAAAGCCTAAGCCTTTGCAGCACCTGCGGTAAATACCCCTCAAGGGATAGGCTGGACCAGCCGCGCTCTGGCGTCCTGATGGCCGTCAGAGACGCCGAAAAAAGTGACGCTTCGATGCCATTCCGAGCGTCCTGTCAAGCCTCGACAGCGGATCACGAAGGCACCGAACAACGCGGACAGATGGGAAACCTTGGGGTGAACGTCCATGTCCGCGCGTTCAGGGCGTTCTCCCGGCAAGGCGCCTTCGCCACATCGCTCACTGTGACCCCTTTCGTCGGGACATCGCTGCAAGGACCGCGAACAGAAGGCACAACCCGCCCTCTATCAGACCAGCCATGGCAGCGGCCCTCATTCATACAAGATCCGAAAAGGTAGGGCTGGACAAATTAACGGCTGTAGTGTCCTTCTGGTCAGAAATGCGGGAAAAGTTTCCCCAATGAACAAAACCGGGAGGAAGAAACATGCAGAAGTATCTGAATTATACGGCCGTGGCTGCGTTGAGCCTTGCCTTTGCCAGCGAAGCGATGGCGACGGAGTGGAACGTGTCACTCTGGGGCAAGCGCCGGGCCTTTACCGAACATGTCGAGAAACTGGCCGAACTGGTGAGCGAAAAGACTGGAGGCGCATTCACCCTCAATATTAGTTATGGCGGGCTGTCGAACGAAAAGGAAAACCTTGACGGGATCTCTATCGGGGCGTTTGAAATGGCGCAGTTCTGCGCAGGATATCATGCCGACAAGAATCCGTCGCTCACCGTTCTCGAACTGCCCTTCCTCGGGGTAGAGACCCTGGAAGAAGAAACCGCACTGTCGATGGCGCTTTATGCTCAGCCGGCAGTCAAGGCCGACCTCGGGCGCTGGAACGCCACACTTCTGATGCCCTCGCCAATGCCGCAGTACAATTTCGTGGGATCGGGCGACGCACCCACCACACCCGAGGCGTTCAAGGGCATGAGTGTGCGCGCCCTTGGCGGGATCGGTGACGCCATGAAAGCGGTTGGGGCGGTTCCCACATCCATGTCCGCCACCGAAGTGCGGCAAGCAATGGACAGTGGCGTGGTGAGGGCCGTCAGCTTTGCGCCGCATGCGCATATGTCGTATGGCACGATAGAGAGCGCGAAATGGTGGACCAGCAACCTGAACCCCGGCACGGTGAATTGCCCGGTGGTGGCAAACACCGACGCTTTGAACGCCCTGTCAGACACTGAGCGCGAGGCGCTGATTGGCTCGATCGACGAGGCGCTCGCATATTATATCGACTATTACGAAAACGAAACGATGAAGGCCTGGGGTCCGGCGCTTGAGGAACGTGGAATAGAGGTGATCACCTTTGACGACGCCTCGCTCAAAGCCTTCAAGGACGTCGCTGCCGGTCCCGCCGCAGCAAGCTGGATCGAATCCAACGCCGCGCGCGGCCTTCCTGCGCAGGAACTCTATGACTTCGTGACCAGCAAGCTGGCCGAGATCAAAGGCGGTTCCTGATCTCAGTCTGGCCCGTTGCACACCAGCGGTGACGGGCCACTTCATTCCAAAGACGTGCAGGGGGATACCCGATGGCCGGCGCAGCGTCAGTCTTGACTGACGAAAGTATTCTCAGCCATCTCGACCGCAGGCTTTACCAGTTGGAGCGAATGTTTGCCCTGCTGAGCGGGCTTGCAGTGTTTTCACTCATGATTCTTGCGGTCGTCTCGGTCGGCGGGCGCAATTTCTTCAACCAACCCCTGCCCGGTTATGTGGACTGGATCCAGCAGATCATGCCGCTGATTGCATTCATGGGCGTGTCCTATGCACAGCGCGATGGCGGGCATATTCGGATGGACATCGTCGTGGGGCTCCTCAAGGGCCGTGGATTGTGGCTGGTCGAATTCATCATCACGCTGATCGCTCTGTTGTTGATGCTGCTGATGGTCTGGGGCAGTTGGGCGCATTTTCAGCGCAGTTTCGACTGGACGGCACCCTTCTGGAGCCGCGACAGCACGATCGACATCAGTCTTCCGATCTGGCCGGCCAAGATCCTCGCCCCGATTGCTTTTGCCGTTCTTTCGCTGCGGTTGATGCTGCAACTCTGGGCCTACGGCCGCGCGTTCACCAGCGGTGTCGAAAATCCGGTGGCGGTGCCTTTGATCGAGGATGTGGCAACCCAGGCCGCGCGCGAAGCAATGCATGTGGCGGGTCACGATGACTGAAATGCGGGTCTGATGGAACCGATCGAGATCGGAATAATCGTCACCGGCCTCATGCTGGTGGTTGTCCTTCTGGGGATGCGGGTGGCCTTTGCCGCCGCACTGGCGGGGATGGTCGGACTGATCTGGATCTTCTGGTCCAAGAAGGGCTATGATGGCGATCAGTTTTTCTGGGCCTTGACCGTCGCCGTCAAGACCGCCGGACAGGTGCCGCATTCCAAGGTCAGCTCACAAGCGCTCAGCCTGATTCCAACGTTCATCCTGATCGGGTATCTGGCCTATTATGCCGGTCTGACGCAGGCGCTTTTCGAGGCGGCAAAACGCTGGATCGCATGGGTGCCAGGCGGCTTGGCCGTGTCAACCGTTTTCGCCACCGCAGGGTTTGCCGCCGTGTCCGGGGCAAGCGTGGCCACCGCGGCAGTTTTTGCGCGGATCGCGATCCCTGAAATGTTGGCTATCGGCTATGACAAACGGTTTGCCGCAGGAGTCGTGGCGGCGGCAGGCACACTGGCCAGCCTCATACCACCTTCCGCCCTCTTGGTGATTTATGCGATCATCGTCGAGCAGGATGTCGGCAAGCTATTGCTCGCAGGGTTCGTTCCAGGTGTTTTCTCGGCCATTGTCTATGCTCTGCTGATTGTTGGTATGGCAATGACAATCAAGGGCTTTGGGCCACCGGTTAGGGGCTTCAGCTGGCGCGAACGTTTCGTTTCCCTGCCGCCAGCATTACCCATCGTGTTTGTCGTCGTGACCATCATTTTCTTTATCTACAACCCGTTTGGAGGCGACGCCTGGGGCACACCCACCGAGGGCGGCGCGATCGGAGCCTTCGTGGTGTTCCTGATGGCGCTCTGGCGCGGCATGCGCTGGCCCGATCTGAAGGACGCGCTCTTGGAAACCGCGAAGCTGAGCGTGATGATCTTTACCATCATCTGGGGCGTGCTGATCTATGTGCGCTTTCTGGGTTTTGCCGATCTGCCTCATGCGTTTGCCAACTGGATAACATCGCTCACCATGTCGCCGATGCTGATCCTGATCTGCATCCTGCTGGCCTATGCCGTGTTGGGCATGTTCATGGATGCCATCGGAATGCTGCTTCTGACCCTACCGGTGGTTTACCCGGCGGTCATGGCGCTCAATGGCGGGATCGGGGTCAGCGCCGCAGAAAGTGCATTTGGCATGAATGGCCAGATGTGTGCGATCTGGTTCGGAATTCTGGTCGTCAAGATGGCGGAGTTCTGTCTGATTACGCCACCCATTGGGCTCAACTGCTTTGTTGTGGCCGGCGTGCGAGAAGATCTCAGTGTGCAGGACGTGTTCCGGGGCGTTATGCCGTTCTTCTTTGCCGATGCTGTCACGATTGCCTTGCTGGTCGCCTTTCCGGCGATCATTCTGTGGCTTCCTTCGCAGGCTTGATGGCGATTAGTCTCTAAAATTCGAGACGTTAAGAGCCGGGTAATCCCCGCCATGATAGCCGTGAAACTGGGTGAGATTGAAGGTGGTGAAAATGGACGCGCGTAGCAATACGACGCCGGTCATCATCAAACGGAAAAAGGTCACTGGCGGCGGCGGTCATCATGGCGGTGCCTGGAAAGTGGCATACGCCGACTTCGTTACCGCCATGATGGCATTTTTCCTGCTGATGTGGCTCTTGGGTGCGACAACAGAACAACAACGCAAGGGGATCGCCGATTATTTCAGCCCGACTTTGCCTATCAGCCGGATTTCTGGCGGCGGCGATGGAGCCTTCGGCGGCGACACCATGTTTTCAGAGGATGCCCTACCGCAGAATGGCACCGGAGCCACGGACCTGTACACGACAGAAAGCAGACAGGCACGGGGCGAGATGGGCCTCACGCTCGACGACACTCAAACCGCCACGACGCAGAAAGATGCCAACAGCTTTGCCACCATCGAGGACGCCCTGCTGGCCTTGAAGGGTGACAGTATGGTGGCAGATGAAATGCTCCGCCATATCCTCACCAAAGTAACCGATGAAGGATTGGTGATCGAGATTTCCGATCTCGAGGGCGCAGAAATGTTCGCCGCGCAGACGTCAGAAGCAACACCTCTGCTTCAGGACATCGCGGCATTGATCGCAAATGTCAGCGATCTCGTTGAGAACGACATCGCTCTGGCCGGGCATATCCGCGCCCAACCGATAACACTTGCGCGCAACCCGGTCTGGGATCTCTCTATGGCGCGCGCCAATCAGATACGTCTTTTGCTGGAAAACGCCGGTGTGAATCGAAAGAGGATGCGCCGCGTCACGGGGCACGCTGACAAATCACCCGTGACGCGCGATCCGATGGCGCTGCGAAACAACCGTCTGGAAGTGATCTTGCTGCGATCAGATTCCCGCAGGAAATAGATCAAATTCTAACTGTTAGTCGTCCGTTAAAGCCATGCGCCTATGGCTGGTCCTCGACTTGGTTGATGCAGCAAAGGGTGTATCCATGACGATTTCCTCCTCTCTCAATGCAGGCGTCGCGGGTCTGAGCGCGAATGCAAGTCGTCTGGCAGCGATCTCAGACAACATCGCAAACTCCGCCACCTTTGGCTATCGCCGGGTCGAAGCCGACTTTGAGTCCATGGTCCTTTCAACGAATGGTGGGAGCTATTCCGCCGGTGGGGTACGCGCCACCACCCAACGCCTGATAGATCAGGGCGGCTCGTTGGTCAGCACGTCGAACCCTACGGATCTGGCGGTGCGCGGACGCGGCTTCCTACCGGTCGCGCAGACGAGTGAAGTCGCGGTCAGCAACGGTAATCCGCAAATGCTGCTGACTTCGACCGGCTCTTTCCGTACCGATTCCCTCGGGCGCCTGGTCACTGAATCCGGTCTTGTGCTGCTGGGTTGGCCCGCTGCTCCCGACGGCACGGTACCCGCCTTTCCGCGTGACACGAGTTCAGGATTGATGCCGGTCCAGATTAACGTCAATCAATTGACAGGCGAACCGACGACGTCGGTCAGCCTTGGGGTGAACCTTCCGGCCACGGAAACCGATGCCCAAGCGAGCGGTGCGCCACAATCCTTGTCAGTCGAGTATTTTGACAATCTTGGCCGATCCGAAACAATTCAGGTGACCTTCACCCCAACGGTTCCCGCCATCGGATCGTCTAACGCATGGACCTTGACGCTCGCGGATTCGGCTCAGGCTGGCGCGGTGATCGGTGAATACCAATTGACCTTCGACGATGCTCGGACCACCGGTGGCACTTTGCTGTCGGTCAATGCCCTCTCGGGTGGCGCCTATGATCCCGCCACCGGTCAGGTGATTGTCTCGGTCGATGGCGGACCGATCGAGGTCGGCATTGGCCGGATCGGGACGTCGGAAGGTCTTACCCAACTGTCCAACAGCTTCGCGCCACTTTCCATCACCAAGGATGGCTCGCCGGTTGGCAACATGGTGTCTGCGCAGGTGGATGAGAATGGCTTCGTCAGGGCCCTGTTCGACACCGGGGTGACACGCACCATCTATCAGGTGCCGCTGGTCGATCTGCCCAATCCCAACGGTTTGGTCGCTCTGGACCAGCAGACCTACAGACCATCGCCCGAGAGCGGATCGTTCTTTCTCTGGAATGCGGGTGACGGGCCGACCGGTGACATCGTGGCCTTTGCACGCGAGGAATCGGCGACCGATGTGGCCGGTGAACTGACCGCGATGATCCAGACCCAGCGGGCCTATTCCTCTAATGCCAAGGTCATCCAGACCGTCGACGAGATGTTGCAGGAAACCACCAACATAAAACGCTGAGAGCGCTACACCCGCATGTGAGAGAAGGGGCATGGAATGACCATATCAGGAGCGCTCTCGAATGCGTTGAGCGGGTTGACCGCCACGTCTCGCCTTGCCGACATCGTGTCAAGCAACCTCGCCAATGTACTGACCGATGGTTATGCGCTGCGCGACGTGACGCTTGTGGCCCGGAGCGACGGTGGGGGAGTGTCTGTTCAAGGCGTGACACGTCAGGTCGATGCGGGCCTCCTGGCCGATCGGCGCCTCGCCGAGAGCGGTCGTGCAGCAGCAGAGACGCGCGCAGGCTTCGCCGCGTCGTTGCAACGCGTGATCGGCTCCCCCGAGACCTCCGGATCGCTCTCGGCACGGCTCGCTACTTTCGAGGCCAGTCTCATCACCGCGGCCGCCCGTCCAGAAGAACCGAACCGCCTGCAAGCTGTCGCCTTCGCCGCGTCGGATCTCGCAGAGGGGTTAAACGGCATCTCTGCTCAGATCAGCAAGCTGCGCACACAAGCTGATGGTGATATTGCCCGCACCGTCGAGAGCCTCAATCGGGGTCTGGTGAATGTCGGTGCGCTCAACAAGCAGATAACCGCTGCACAGATCAACGGTCGCGAGTCGGCAGCGCTGGAAGATCAACGCCAGAAAGTGATCGACGGTCTATCCGCGCTTTTACCGCTCCGTGAGGTGCCGCGCGCCAATGGCGCCGTGGCGCTTGTCACTACTGGTGGCGCCATGCTTCTGGATGGGCGTGCAAGCCGCATCGAGTTTACGACCTCAGCAGTCGTTGCGCCTCACATGACGACCGCCAACGGCCTCTTGTCCGGCCTGAACATCAATGGCCAGACCATCAGTATCGGCGAGGACAAGGGTCCACTGTCAGGAGGGCAACTAGCAGCGCTTTTCGACATTCGCGACGACCTGGCAATCGAGGCACAATCGAACTTCGATGCCCTGGCGCGCGACTTGATCGAGCGATTTCAGTTGCCCGGCCTCGATCCCAGCCTCGGGGTCGGCGATCCGGGCCTCTTTACCGATTCAGGGACTTTCTTTGATCCAACAAATGAAATCGGGATTTCAGGACGCATTGCCTTGAACACCGCCGTTGATCCTGACCGGGGCGGTGCCCCGTATCGTTTGCGCGACGGTCTTGGCGCGGTCGGACCTGGCGCCGTGGGAAATGCTGGGTTGCTGTTGGCCATGAGCGATATCTTGAAAACACCACGCAGTCTCGGCACCGGCCCATCGAGTGGCACCGCGCGCGCATTTTCGGGGCATATCGCGAGTGTCCTCTCAATCACCGCCCAGACCCAATTGGCAGAAGATCAAAGGCTTGGCTTTCAATCAAGCCGGGCTCAAGAGCTGCGCAGTCTGGAACTGACCAACGGTGTGGACAGCGATGCCGAACTTCAGCGTCTCCTCGTGATCGAGCAGGCCTTTGGTGCAAATGCACGCATGATCCAGACGATTGATGACATGATGCAAACCCTGTTGAGGATCGGACAATGACCTTGCAAACCATCGGTGACATGACGCGGAGCTTTGCGCTGGTTCGCCAAAGCACCAACCTCAAGCAGCAATTGGGCCGTCTCACACAGGAACTGTCAAGCGGTCAGGCCAGCAATCTCACTGACCACCTGTCCGGCAATCTTTTGCGGCTTTCTCAGATCGAACATGACTCCGTCACGCTCAGAAGCCATCAGATTGCAGCCAGAGAGGCCGCTCTGGATGCGGCCGCCATGCAGGTTGCACTTGGACAGGTTCAAACCCTTTCGACTGGCCTAGCAGGAACGGCGATCACCATCGGATCGGCTCCGGGTGGCGCACAGATGGACAACCTTGCGGTTGAGGCACGCGGCACCTTGGGATCCATCATCGGGGCTCTCAACACCCAGGCCGCGGGGCGGGCCCTGTTCTCGGGAACACAGACCGACCGTGCTCCGCTCGCATCAGTAGAGACTCTGTTGGGTGATCTTCGTGTGGCAATCCATGGCGCGCACGGCCCTGCCGCGGTGCGCACAGCGGTGGACGACTTCTTTGACACCCCGGGCGGTGGCTTTGAAACTACAATCTATCTGGGTGGTACGGAGAATCTCTCGGCCTATGATCTTGGGGCTGGCGAGTCTGTTGCCCTGACGATCCGAGGGGACGATCCGGTTCTGCGCAATCAATTGAAACACGTGGCTCTGGTGGCTCTTTCAGACGACCTGGGCGCACTGCTTTCAGATGAGGATCGCCGCGATCTTGCGCGTGGTGCCGGTGAATCGCTGTTGGCTGGGCAGCAGGGTCTTGCTGCGTTGCGCTCCAATCTGGGATTTGCAGAGGCGCGAATCGATCATGCCACAAGCCGCGTTTCCGCAGAGATCACGGCAGTGCAGATAACCCGCAACGATCTGGTGTCGGTTGACCCCTTCGAAACCGCTGCAAATCTGGAAAAGGTGCAGATCCAGATCGAGACGCTCTATACACTGACCGCACGATCCGCGCGCCTTAGTCTGGTGAATTTCCTGCAATGAGAGCGCAGTTCGCCCTCGCAGGTTGCTTTCTCAGCCTCGTCCTGACGGTTGTCCCTGTTCATGCCAGCCCGATCCGGATCAAGGATCTGGTTGAGTTCGACGGGGTGCGAGGCAATGATCTTGTCGGCTACGGCCTTGTCGTAGGCCTCAATGGCACGGGCGACGGGCTCCGCAACGCGCCCTTTACAGAAGAGATCATGTCGAACATCCTTGAACGCCTGGGCATCAATGTGTCCGGAGAGCAGTTTCGACCAAAGAATGTTGCAGCTGTGTTCGTCACCGCTGAATTGCCGCCCTTTGCACGCGCAGGCGGCCAGATCGACGTAACCGTTTCTGCGATTGGCGACGCCAAAAGCCTGTTGGGTGGCACCTTGATCATGACGCCGCTCAATGCGGCGGATGGTCAGATCTACGCTGTTGCGCAGGGAGCGATCCTCGCCGGCGGGGTTGCCGCCAAGGGGGAAGCGGGCGGCGTGGTACAGGGCGTTCCCACAGCCGGAACCATCCCGGCTGGGGCCCGGATCGAGCGTGAAGCCGATTTCGAGCTTGCCAGCCTTGAAACCGTGCGTCTGGCTCTTCGCGAGCCCGATTTCACGACCGCATCCCGCATCGAGAACGCGATCAACGATGCCGTCGGCGGAGGCGTGGCCGTCATGCTCGACTCCGGGACAGTGCGACTCAGTGTTTCGGAAATGCGCACCACGTCACCTGCTCACGTTCTTGGCCAAATCGAGAACCTGCTGGTCGAACCCGAGCAAAGGGCGAGAGTGGTGGTCGACCAAAGGTCTGGCACGATCGTGATTGGGCAAGATGTGCGCATATCGCGCGTTGCTGTATCGCAGGGCAATCTAACGCTCCGGATCGAGGAAGCACCGCTCGTGGTGCAACCCAACCCGTTTGCGCGCGGCGAAACTGTTGTTGTGCCGCGTTCGAATACCCAGATTACCAAAGAGCCTGGAATTGCCCTTGCAGAAGTTCCGTCGGGCGCTTCGCTGTCAGAGGTCATTTCAGGACTGAATGCGCTGGGTGTCGCGCCGCGCGACATGATTGACATCCTCAAGAGCATCAAAGCTGCGGGTGCGCTGCATGCTGAATTTGTGGTGCGTTGAGCAGAAGCACGGCAAGAAGGGACGCCCAAGCAACGGCGGTTGGTCCGTGTCGCGCCCTCAAGATTTCGATGGGCAAAGCTGCTAATCCTGACAGGGCGCAAGTTTGCGCGCGAAGGGCAGCATGGACAGATTCGGGATAAGCCTGAAGGCGGTGCCCAATCAGGCACCGCCATAGCCCGTTCCCTCCTCAGAGACCGATCGACACAGCAACACATGCATCAGAGATAACCACGCACCAGACTGTCAGCAAGCAGGGTCCAGCCATCGGCAATCACAAAGAAGGCCAGCTTGAACGGCAAAGATACAGTTGCGGGCGGCACCATCATCATGCCCATCGACATGAGGATCGCTGCGACGACGAGATCGATGATCAGAAACGGGAGAAAGATCAGAAATCCGATTTGAAAGGCACGGGCTATCTCGGACAGCATGAAACTGGGAAGCAGTACCGAAAGTGGCGCATCAGGCCCGGATGGGACCAGCGCAGAATCTGGCCGCAGCGCTGCCATGGCGGCAAATGTTTCCGCGTCAATTCGCCCGGCCATGAAAGCCCGGAACGGTACAAGGGCACGCTCCATTGCCAGGTCGAGCG
Source organism: Rhodobacteraceae bacterium CG17_big_fil_post_rev_8_21_14_2_50_63_15 (assembly GCA_002783205.1). Taxonomy (GTDB): domain Bacteria; phylum Pseudomonadota; class Alphaproteobacteria; order Rhodobacterales; family Rhodobacteraceae; genus Roseovarius. The sequence continues at coordinate 29,604 of PFEY01000101.1, forward strand.
GCAACTGCTCCTTCAACAACGGCTCGATACCATCGGCCCAGGCCTGATCAAAGACCGGCGCCATCACGAAATAGGTGAGAAAGAGAGAGAGACTGACAATCAGCATATTGGGGGGCGATTGTTGCAGGCCAATCCCCTGACGCAGGATGGAAAGAACCGTCACGATGAACGGAAAGCACGTAACCATGATCGCAAGTCCAGGCGCGAGACTGAGCAAGGTAACAAGGGCGATAAGATGCAGGGTGCGTTCCGCCAAGGATCCTCCGTCGCCGAATGAAATCGATATCTCCTGCGCCAGTGCAGGCGTGCCACCAAGGCACCCCCAGAGCAAAGCGGCCGTGGCCACAAGGAAGATCGACCTCATTCCAGACCGTCTTGCAAATTGGCCACTTCGGTCAGCCGTACCGAAAGTTGACCTTTCTGATCCCCATCCAGTTCCTCAAGTTGACCCCGGGCAATCAACTTGTCGCCAACGTAAAGCTCTACGGCATCGTCGACTCTCCGATCGAGCGGCAAGACTGCATCCTTGCCCAGTTTCAGCAGATCACGGATCAGGGGCCGCGCTTTGCCCACGGAAATCGTGATCTCGATCGGAACGGATGAAAACGGATTGTTAGGAGCACTTCCCAGACTGTGGGTTTGATCCGGCACATTTTCCGTCATGCAGAGACCCTCCTGTTCTGCTCAAAGAATCCGGAGATCGCATCGTCGATCCCCTGCAACACATCCTGCATGTCAATTTGCTGTTCAGCTTCACCGAAGCGCAGATAGATCTGGCCACTGACCAGCGTGTCATCCTCCGTCAAATCGACAGAAGGGTCCCCGAGATCCGTCAGGATGCTCTCAAGAGCCAAGATATCGGCAGGTGCGCCCACGATCTGTATTGGCTGACGGCCATGCTTGCGGGCGAGGTCATGCAGAATTTCGATCAGGCGTTGTCCCAGTGTCGCGGCGCTGAGCCGGGGCAAAACTGTGGCCGTCACCTGCTCAAAGAGCGGTCTCAGCGCTGCCAGGACGGAGGCGAAAGCCTCTTCATAGGTAAAGTGCAGATCCTGCAAATTCTGAGCAAGATCTGCTGTGATCCGCCGCGCATCCTCAGTCTGGGATTTCATCGAATCGTCCCAACCGGCCTGATATCCCTTTTCGAAGGCCTCAAGCCGCGCATCCTCGAGCGCAACATCGGATATCGCCAGAAAATCACCGCGCGCATAGGCCCCAAAATCATCAAGCAAATGGGCAATCGACATCAGACCTTCTCCTCTTCGCCTTCAAGCCAGCTGCGAAGGATTTCAACGGTTTCTTCCTGCCTTTGGCCGATCATGGTGCGCAAGCGGGCGACCGGGTCCTCGGTGCTGCGCTCCAGCGCCGGCGAGTCTCGCTCGGGCTTGTGCACCGCCACTTCATCGGGGATCACAGAAAGCCCTGTCGCATCAAAATCGCCATCGTCGATCTCGCCGGTCAGCGCGTTGGAGGCCGGAGCCGGGGCACCCTGAACACCAGGTCGGGCGAGCGCCACAAGGCGTGCCGGGGGCGGATCAGCCGGACGCATGATCAACGGACGAATTACAAAGAGACCAAGGATGAGCGAGACGAGAGCGAGCACGCCAACCTGGATCAGAGACATCAAATCAAACGCCAAGCGATCAAGAAGGCTGCTTTCCGCCAGTGTGCCCTCGGGCGCCTGGGTCTCGAACTGCATGGTTCTGACCGTGATGACATCCCCGCGTGTCTCATCAAATCCGACCGCGGACGCAACGAGATCCCGCAAAGCTGAAAGTTCTTCATCAGAGCGAGGCTCAAAGATGGTGGTGCCGTTGGCATTTTTCGTCGTCGTCCCATTGACCAACACGGCCACAGTCAGGCGCTTGATCGCCCCAGGGGCATGGGTGATTTCGCGCTCGGTCTCGGAGACCTCGAAATTGACGCGCTCGCGGGTCTCATTTGCATTGCTCGCGGAGTTGCCTCCCTGCGCTGCATCACCTTCCGGAAGGTTTGACGCCACGGTGACATTGGGCCCCGCTGTGCCAGACGACGATTTGATGCGTTCCTCGGTGTCTGTGCTTATCGCGACGCGACCTTCGGGGTCGAGGCGCCTTTCACGGATGGATTCGGTCTGCATCACGGTATCCACAGCCACCTCCACAACGGCGTTGCCCGGACCAACACGGGCGGACAAGAGCCGCTCTGCTCGGGACCGCAACATCTCTGCCCGATCATCGGAGGTGTTGCTCGGAGCCTCATCTGCCGCGCCGATCAGCCCCCCCTCGGCATCAATGACGGAGACATTCTCCGGTGCCAGACCGGCAACAGCGGAGGCCACGAGAAACTGCAACGCGCGCGCATGTTTTGGGGTAATGCTGCCACGAGCCGCAGTGATCGAAACTGACGCAGACTGTTGCACGTTCCGCTGAAACGGATTTGACCCGGTCGACGAGATATGAACTCTGGCGGCGCTGATGGCAGGGTGAGAGACGATTGTTCGCGCCAGTTCGCCTTCCTTTGCGCGCCAGTAGGCAGCATTGAACATCTGTGACGTGGTGCCGAAACCGGAGAGCCCATCGAGCAGTTCATAGCCCTTGATCGATGCGCTAGGCAGTCCCTCGCCTGCGAGGGTCAAACGCAATTCATCGCGTTGCGCTGCATCGACAAAGATTGCGGTCCCACGCACTTCATAAGGTGCGCCGATCTGCTCCAGCGCAGTGACCACTTCGCCTGCCGCACCGCTTTCGAGACCGGAAAAGAGCAGCGCCATGCTGGGCTCTGAAGCCATCCGGGCAAGGGCCAGAACCGCCCAGAACATGGCTGCCGTCGCGCCCAGTACAAGAAGGCGACGGCGGGTGTCGAACGCTCGCCAGAGCTGAAAGATCTGCTGCAAGTCTCTGCCTCCTGATCCGTGGCCTTCTGCCCTTGGATGGCCCATCCTTCGCTGATCAGGCTTAACAATCGGTTAGTTCCTCACAGGTATTGCTGCATTTGCCATCCGCTGGGAGAAACGCCATGTCAGGGACAGATGTCACCGTCGAGCCACCTACAAAAAAGACCTTTGGTCGATCCTTGATTCTCGGTCTTGTGCTGGCTCTCCTGGGTGCAGCCGGAGGCTTCTATGGCGTCCAGTCTGACCTTTTACCCATTGGAAATAAATATAAATCAGATGAGTCTGGCGCGCCCCCGGCCACCGCGGGGAACTCTGTCGGAACCCTGCCGGATCTGGCGTTTGTTCCCCTCGAACCGCTGATTGTATCAATGGGCCAAGGAAGTCAGATGCGTCACCTCCGATTCCGTGGCGAACTCGAAGTGATCCCGCGCCACAAGGCAGAAGTCGAAAGGCTGCTGCCGCGTGTTGTCGATGTGCTCAACACCTATCTGCGGGCCCTCAGAATCGAGGATATCGAGGACAGCTCAGGTCTCATGCGTCTTCGCGCTCAGATGTTGCGCAGAGTGCAGATCGTGACGGGCGCAGACCGCATCAACGATCTGCTGATCATGGAATTCGTTATAAACTGAAGGAAGAGCTTGATGGAAATGATTGCAGATATCCTGCTTGTGGCCGGAGCGATCGGTGCCGGGTTCTACTGTTTCATACTCGCCCGGCGGCTGGGGCGGTTCAACGATCTGGAAAGCGGTGTCGGCGGAGCAGTTGCGGTCCTGTCCGCGCAGGTGGACGATCTGACGCAAACCCTGCGCGCCGCACAGACGACGGCGAGCGAATCGACGGTCTCACTCGATCACCTGACGGAACGCGCCGAGCATGTTGCCCGACGGCTCGAATTGCTTGTGGCGTCGATGCATGATCTGCCGGAAGCAACCTGTGATCACAAGCCAGAGCAGCATGACAGGATGCAGGACATCACCATGACGCCGATGTTCAAGCGACATCAGGACATGCTTGGAGGATCAGCAGGATGAGCATCCCCACGGTTCGCTCAAAACCCAAACCGCGTGGGGCAAGACGGGGAACCTTGTTCATGATCTCCGGGCTTCTGCTGGCCTCGGCGCTGATCAGGTTTGGCGATGGGGCAGGGCAGGCGTTTGCGCTTGCCATGGGTGACGGCACAACAACCGCGCCGGATGAAACCACCAACAAAACTTGCACGACGCCTGAGGATTTCCAGACCATGCTGACGGAATTTCAGGAACGCGATTCCCGGCTCATGGTGCAGGAAAAGGCGCTACGAGACCGAATGCAGGCATTGCGGATCACCGATCAGGAGGTCAGCCGCAAACTCGAGGCCCTGACGCGCGCAGAGGACGCGTTGCGCCAGATGATCGCACTCGCCGAGACCGCCTCCGAAGATGACCTGAGCCGCCTGACCAAGGTCTATGAAAACATGAAACCGAAACAGGCCGCTGCCCTCTTCGAGGAAATGGACCCCAGCTTTGCCGCCGGGTTTCTGGCTCGTATGCGACCCGAGTCCGCCGCTGCGCTCATGGCAGGTCTGAGCCCGCAGGCAGCTCATACGTTCAGCGTCATTCTGGCCGGGCGAAATGCAAATGCACCTGTCGAATAAAGCGCGCGTCATCAGGCTTTCTTAACCCGGCGCTGACAGAGTGAAAATCATACTCTCGTGCGGAGAACACGATGTTTGGCATTCTTGGCATTGCGGTCATTTTCATCATGGTGTTCGGCGGTTATCTGGCGGCTGGCGGCAAGATCGGGATCATTCTGCATTCCCTTCCATTCGAACTGATGATGATCGGCGGTGCCGCAATCGGGGCATTCCTGATCGGTAATGACGGTCCCGCGATCAAGCATACGATAAGGGATGTCGGCAAGGTCTTCAAAGGTGCGAAATGGAAACCTGACGATTACCGCGATCTTCTATGCCTGCTGTTCGAGCTCATCCGCCTTGGTCGCCAGAACCCGGTTGCGATCGAAGAACATATCGAGGAACCTGAGGCGTCCTCGATCTTTGGAAAATACCCGAAGATCCTCGCCGACAAGGAAGCAATTGCGCTGATCAGCGACACATTGCGGGCCGCTTCGATGAACTATGACGATCCCCATCAGGTCGAGGAAGTGCTCGAAAAACGGATGGAAGCGAGCCAGCATCATGCGCTTCATTCTAGCCACGCCTTGCAAACCATGGCTGACGGTCTGCCCGCGCTCGGGATTGTCGCTGCCGTTCTGGGGGTGATCAAGACCATGGCGTCGATTGACCAGCCTCCCGAGATCCTTGGCAAGATGATCGGTGGGGCCCTTGTCGGAACCTTTCTCGGGGTTTTTCTATCCTACGGGTTGGTCGGACCTTTTGCCGCCAAGGTCAAGGATGTGGTCGATGAGGATGCCCATTTCTACACGCTGATCCGTGAGGTGCTGGTCGCAAATCTGCACAACCATACCGCCAACATCTGCATCGAAGTAGGACGGCAAAACGCTCCGCTGCACAATCGCCCGAGTTTCAACGATCTCGAAACCGCACTCAAGAGCTTGAGACAGGATGCAGCATGATCAAACGCGTTGTAGTGGCCCCGTTCCTTTGTCTGCTTGCCCAGATTGCGGCCGCCCAGACGGTCCAAATTCGATCGGGCGAGCACGATAGCTTCACACGGCTGGTGATGACGCTGCCTGCTCGCACGCAAGTGCGGTCCGAGCCAAGAGCGCATGGTGTATCCTTGATTTTCGCGGCACCCGGTCTTGTGTTCGACACCACTCAGGTCTTTGAGCGGATTACCCGCACCCGCCTTTCCGATATCACATCTTCCACGGGAGAGGCCCGTCTTGACCTCAGTTTTGCCTGCGATTGTGGCCTCAACACGTTCTGGAATGACCGCAACATGCTGGTGATCGACATCATGGCAGATCCGGAGCAGAACCGCACCGGGACACAACGACCACGACCGCGGCCTCTGTCTCTCTCTGGGAGTGGAATCGAACATGCCGATGTGAGAAATCACGCCTCGCCCGCGTCAAAACTCCTGGCGCCGCCGTTGGACGCGGGTTTCCTGCATGCGCCAGACCCATTCGGGAAACCATCGCGCCCCGGTGATCCTTACAGACCCTTTGCGCCCAAAGACATCGATCTTGCGGAAATGCAGTCGACTCTGACCCGCCAACTCGGCGATGCGGCCAGTCGTGGCTTCCTGACACCCAATCCCAGAAGACGGCCAGGCCCCGACAGACCGAAAGGTGTTGCCACGACGTCTCCATCCGAAACGCAGCGTGCGCGCACAGAAATGCCTCCTGCACCGAACCGTCCGAGACATCACAACATCCGTGTGCGGTCGGCATTTCTCGACGAAAACGCTTCGCAAATCAGGACCGTTCTGGAATCGAACAAGGACGAGGTCTGCGTTCCTGATAACTGGATCGACATTGTCGCCTGGGGACAAGAGACGCCATTCGAGACCCAGGTCGGCCCGCTCATTGGCGACTTGCTAGGTGAGTTCGACGTGATCAGCCAAAACAAGGCTATTCGACTCGCCCAACTGTATCTCTATTTCGGGCTCGGTCTTGAGGCTCGTCAAATACTGAGCCTGGTCAACCAGGATAACAGGCAGGCGGAGGTCATGAACGAACTTGCCCAGATCCTCGACGAGGGGCAGGCGGAGAACGGATCACTCTTGAGAACCCAGATCGACTGCGATACGCCGGCCGCGCTCTGGAGCCTGCTGAGCCATGACAGGTTGCCCGATGACCTCATCTTCGATCATCAGCTGATCCAGCGCAGTTTCGTCGCTCTGCCGGACCACCTTCGCAAACACCTCGGCCCGATTCTGGCGCGAAGGCTCATTGCGGCGGGTCACAGGGTGACGGCTGACGGAATTTTGCGCGCAATCGATCGGAGCAATCAAGCGACACCACCCGCCACAACACTGGCTCTGGCTGAGTTGGCGCAGAACAAGGGACAGACAGAAATCGCCGAAGCCGGTTTCCAGGCAGCGATCGACAGCAACACAGCGACCTCTGCGGAGGCTACGATCGAACTCATCGAGCAGTGGCTCGCAACTGGTCAACCGGTCCCCTTCGATCGCGCAGAACTTGCAGGCGCCTTTGCCCAGGAACATCGCGGCACTTCGCTCGGCCGTCGCATGGCGCTGACCTATGTCGAAGCCCTCGCAGCTTCGGGCGCTTTTGAACAGGCATTTTCCGAGTATGACCGGATACGACCGGATCTCCCAAAAGAGGATGAAGTCATCCTTGGAAATCGCCTGGTCAAGCATTTGACCGCGACCGCAAGTGATCTGGATTTTCTGCGTTACACGCTCTCGGCCCGCGCTGGAAGATCCCAGAATCTCGCACCAGAGGTCGCCCTCTCTGTCAGTCAAAGATTACTGGAAGCCGGGTTTGCAGAGGCGGCAGAGACCTATCTAAAAGAACCGGAATCTGGCCCGGATGGGCGGAAACAACGTCTGTTGCGCGCAGATATAGCGCTGGCGTTGAACCGCCCGCGACAGGCCACAGTCGCGGTGCAGAACATCGAGGGCGCCGATGCCGAATCACGGCGTGGCAAGGCGCAAAGCCTCTCAGGTGAGTATGATTCGGCTTTTGAACACTTTGCCGCCGCCGGCGATTCGACAGCAATGCATGACGCCGCCTGGATGGCCGCCGACTGGTCCAAGATGCAGGAAGCAGAGGATCAGGTGCTGCGCGAGGTTGCCGACCTCATGCTTTCAACGGACCCATCCTCAAGCCAGTCGGAACCCGGGATGCTCACCGCAACGCGACTCCTGCTGGATGAGAGCATGCACGCGCGACAGACATTCGGGCGGTTATTGGACGAAATGCAGATGCCAGAGATACCCGAAGGCTAGCATCTTCGAGACCGCAGCTATCAAATCTGAAAAACCTTTCCGCCATCATGGTGACGTATCGGCCGAAAGCCGAGTAACACAGGAGACAACCTTGACGCGGATCCTCTCGTTCCGTTTGACACGCCATCTGGATTGTCACGATGTCAGCATCCGCCCTGCCAGGGTACGATCTGTAAGAACCGCCGCCGCGACACGCGGGCTGATCAGGATCGGTATCGTGTTTCTGCTGTCATGTTCCGTCTTTTTGCCGTGCGCGGTCACTGCATCGCCCGCCCTGATGTGTGACGCAGCAGCTCGCCTAGCTGCGGCACAACTTGACCTGCCGCCATCCATTCTTCGCTCTATCACACGAACGGAAACGGGCCGCGCGCGCGGTGACAAGCTTGAGCCCTGGCCCTGGACCGTAAACATGGAGGGTAAGGGCCATTGGTTCGAGACTGAAAGTGCTGCGAAAGCCTTTGTTGAAAAAGAACTTAGACGTGGGGCCCGCAGCTTCGACGTGGGCTGCTTTCAGATCAATTACAAATGGCACGGCCATGCATTTCGGTCGATAGACCAGATGTTCGATCCCACTGAAAATGCGCTCTACGCCGCAACATATCTGGCCGATCTCTTTGCGGAAAGCGGTGATTGGTCCAAGGCGGCAGGGGCCTATCATTCGCGCACGCCCCAGAATGCCGAGAAGTATCGTGCGCGTTTTGACCGGATCCGGCAAAGCCTGAACGAACAGCCCGGCCCCCTCGCCGAACTCGCAAACCTCCGGGCCCCGCTACCGCAACGGGACAAACCCAACGGGTTTCCGTTCCTGCATCAGAGCGACGCCAAACGCAGCAATGGTTCACTGGTCCCGCTTGATCGCCTATCACGCGGCGCTCTGATCTCGCTTGGATCGACAATGAACGGATCCTGAGTCATGAAATCCCTTTCGATCGGTGACTTCTATCAACCCACGGTGCTTCTCGCGCTAGCCTTGATGGCGATCATCGTCATGATGATCCTCCCCGTCCCGTCCTGGATCCTTGATATCGGGCTCGCGGCGTCTTTCGCGCTTGCCATCCTGATCTTTACGATCACGCTGTTCATCGAACGGCCCCTGGATTTTTCGGCCTTTCCGACAATCCTGCTGGCCTCGCTGATGCTGCGGCTGTCGCTCAATGTCTCCTCCACCAAGCTGATTATCGGCCAAGGTCACACCGGGACCGATGCGGCGGGCGACGTGATAGAGGGCTTTGCCAATTTCATCATGGGCGGAAGTGTGTTTCTCGGGCTGGTCGTATTTGGCGTCCTCCTGATCGTGAATTTCATCGTGATCAACAAAGGTGCCGCCCGGATGGCCGAAGTTGGTGCGCGATTCGCTCTGGACGGAATGCCTGGCAAGCAAATGGCCATTGACAGTGACATGTCAGCCGGGGCGATCACGCATCAGGAGGCGAAGGATCGCCGCGAGCGGGAACAACAGGAAACCACCTTCTTTGGCTCGCTGGACGGGGCCTCGAAATTTGTCAAAGGCGATGCGATCGCGGGCCTCCTGATCACCCTGCTCAACCTAGTGATGGGTCTCATAATGGGGGTTGTCGTCCACGACATGCCGGTTGCCAAAGCCTTTGAAACTTATACGATTCTCACGGTGGGCGATGGCCTGGTCACGCAGATTCCGGCGGTCATCATCTCGATTGCTTCGGCCTTGCTGCTGGCGCGGGGCGGGGCGCGGGGGGCAACCGATCTGGCCATCTCGACACAACTCGGGCGGCACCCGGCGGCGCTGTCCACAGTAGCCGTATTGATGGTCCTCTTCGCAATTGTCCCCGGCTTGCCGTTCTTGCCCTTCATTTTGGGCGGTCTCGCCCTGGGGGGGCTTGCATGGCTAAGCTTCACCCGGCAACCATCGGTTTCGGACGCGGCAAAGCCCATCGATCACCCGCTGGCAATGCCCGAAAAATCGCTTGGCGACATTCTCGAACTGGACGACATCCATATCGAATTTGCACCAGATCTGGTGAACATGATCCTTGATCCCGGCCTTGGTCTGGATGCCCGGATCGCAAACATGCGCACTTATGTCGCCACACAGTTCGGCCTGATTCTGCCGGAAATCCGCCTCACGGACGATCCCGGCATGCCACAAGGGGCCTATTCGATCCGCATCCAAGGCGTCGAACAGGCGCGCGCCGTGCTGCGTCCCGACCGCATACTGGCGCTTGATCCGGGCCATAATTCTGACCTTCCCCCCGGCGAGCCGGTCAAAGAGCCGGTCTATGGCGCGCCGGCGCGATGGATTTCTGTCTCCGATCAGGAGCGGGCGGCGTTGTCCGGGACGACCCTCGTGGCCCCGACGGAGGTGCTCGCGACGCATCTGCTCGAGGTGATACGCCGCAACCTGAGCCGCCTCCTGACCATGAAAGCCATGCGCCGCTTGCTTGACGAGATGGTCAATCTGTCCGACAAGGCCAGAGCCGAAGCTAACCGCAAGCTCTTGGACGAAATGATTCCGGATCGCGTTCCTCCGGATCTTCTGCACGCAATCCTGCGCCTGCTGCTGGCCGAACAGGTTTCGATCCGCAACCTTCCGCTGATCCTCGAAGCCACCGCCGAAGGCCGTCACGGCCAAAGCCACCCTGAAGTGATCTGCGAGCATGTCCGCCAGAGGTTGGGTTTTCAACTCGTTGCCGCGTTGCAGCGCGCGGACGGCACGCTGCCACTCATTCAACTGGCACCCGACTGGGAGGAAACGTTTGCGACGCATCAGATCGATGGCGACCGCGGGCGCATCGACGTGGCCTTGCCCCCCGAGCTCTTCAATACGCTCACCAGTGCTGTGGCCGAGCAGGTCCGGCGCGCCAGCGAACAGGGCCTTTCACCCGCGATCATCACCTCTACGTTGCGTCGCAGATTTCTCCGAACGGTCCTGTCGGCCAGAAACATCACCGCGCCGGTTCTGTCCTTTGAGGAAATCGGCATAGACGCCCGGCCGTCGCTTGTCGGGGTCGTACCGGCGTGACCGATCTAGCAGAGGCTTTCGATCTTTCGTCGGGCATCTTGTGGCTGCACCTTGCCGTTTTCCTGCGAGTTGGTCCTGTGATCGCACTGTTCCCGGGCTTCGGCGAACAATCCGTGCCAGTGCGCATCAAGCTGGCACTGGCCCTTGCCATGACCGCGATCATTGCGCCGGCCATTGCACCCGACATTCACGGCGCAATGGGGGCGCCTGTAACCCTCGTCTGGCTTATCTTCACAGAATCGACGATTGGCATCATTCTGGGCATCGCCACGCGGCTCTTTCTTCTGGCGCTGCAAACCGCCGGTTCGATTGCCGCTCAATCTACCTCATTGTCGCAGATCCTTGGCAGCGCAGGTGCAACCCCTCTGCCCGCCATGGGCCATCTTCTGGTTTTCGGCGCGGTGGCGTTCGCGATGATGTTGGGTCTGCATGTTCGCCTGGTGGAGATGGCGGTGCTGAGCTACCGGGTCTTTCCGGTTGCGCGCATGCCCGAAGCGGCAATCATCACACAATGGGGCGTTGCACAGGTTGCCGAGAGCTTCGGGTTTGCTTACACGCTCGCCGCGCCGTTTGTCATCGTTTCGATCCTCTACAATCTGACGCTCGGGATTATCAATCGCGCCATGCCGCAATTGATGGTCGTCTTTGTTGGCGCCCCGGCCATTACCGGCGCCGCGCTCTTCCTGTTGATGCTGCTCGCACCGACGATGATCGGCATCTGGGTCGAGGCCCTACAGACCTTCCTTCTCAACCCGTTCGGAGGACGCTGATGGCTGACACGGATGACGATGGCGAAAAATCCCACGAGGCCACACAACACAAGCTCGATGAGGCCCGCAAGAAAGGAGAGTTGGCGCGATCTGCAGATCTCAATACGGCAGGTTCTTACGCCGGATTGCTGCTGGCCGCGCTCGCCACCGGCGCCGGATCTCTCGACCAGATCGGCTCGGCCATGATGGAACTGATCGACCAACCTGAACGCCTCGCCGATCTGATCTTTGACGACGGCGCCAGCGGACCCGCGCTTGGCGGATTCTTGGCTGCGATGATGCTTGGGCTGGCAACGTGGTTTCTGATCCCCGCGGTCGGCGCCTTGCTGTCGGTGATTGCTCAACAAAGTCTTGTGGTTGCTCCAGAAAAGCTCGCACCAAAATTCTCTCGCCTCAGTCTGGTTCAGAACGCCAAGAACAAATACGGCCCTTCGGGTCTCTTCGAGTTTGCCAAGAGCTTGGTCAAGCTCTTGCTCTATGGCTTTCTGCTGGGTGGATTCCTGAATTATCGCCTGTCCGATATGGCCGGCGCTCTGCATTCGGAACCGCGTGCCATCGCGGCCCTTATGGCCGAGATGCTCGTCGAGTTCCTGTTCGTGGTGCTGATGATCGCCCTGAGTGTCGGCGCGGTTGATTTTCTCTGGCAGCGTCTCGACCATCTGCGACGTCATCGCATGTCGCACAAGGAAATCCGCGACGAGCACAAGCAGAACGAGGGCGATCCGCATATGAAGCAACAACGCCGTCAGCGTGGCATGCAGATTGCCGCACAACAAATGATGGCAGCAGTTCCGGGGGCTGACGTGGTGATTGTGAACCCGACCCATTATGCAGTCGCCCTGAAATGGAGCCGCAAGCCGGGTTCCGCCCCGATTTGCGTGGCCAAGGGCATGGACCACATGGCGCTCGCCATCCGCGATCTGGCCTTTGAGCATGGCGTTCCAGTGCACCGCGATCCGCCAACGGCACGCGCACTTCATGCCGGCACCGAAATCGGCCAAGAGATCGACACGGCACAGTACCGCGCCGTTGCCGCCGCTATCCGGTTTGCCGATGCCCTGCGTCGCAAGGCAAGGCATTTTGGATGAGTCGAAATTCCTCACCCGATCTCACCGCGTTGACTGATGCCCTGTATCAGAGAGAGCGCATGAAACTGCGGAACGTGCTCCAGCAAGAAGCCCATCTACGCGCCAATCTGACCGCACTCGACGCGCAACGACAGGCCAGTCAACACCTCTCCGAAACCGAAATGCACGGGGTGCGTGAAATCGGGGCGGATCTGCTCTGGCTTGCATGGCTCGGTCGCAACAGGGCAGATCTGCAAATGCAGTTGGCGCGGGTCTTGGCCCGCAAAGGTCACATGATGCAAGGGCTTCGTCGGGCCTTTGGCAAGCACCAGGCGGCTTTGAAGCTAAGGGCCTTGGACATGGACCAAGACCGGCTCAATACGCGATCCCGGCAGGAGCGTGATCTCGCAGAACTTGCGATTCTGCGCCGAACAAACGGCCCCTCACAGGTGCGCTGCGCCTCAGACATCCTGACGGGCGATGTCCGTGATCAGAACACTTAAGGCCATGTCACCCACCACCCTGCGCGCCACATCGGTCAATGACTTGCGCAACACGTCCATGTTACCGGCATTCGTAAACGCCCCCTCGAAGCCACCCATGTTTGCATGATCAAAGAGCACCTGCAGGAAGGCATCGCGCAATTTCGGCTCTCGGTCATAAATCGTCTGGGACGTGCCCGGCACAATTTCGACGGACAACGACAACACGATCATGGCACTGATCAGATCCCGGGTGACAACCGGGACGACGAATTGATTGTTAAATTTGACATATTCCGGAGCCTCCGCGGTGGCATGGCTGTCATGGGACACGCTGTGCTGGCCTGCGGTGAGATCTGCCTCCGCTGCACCATCAGACGGTTCTTTGATCTGTGTCTCAGCTTCGGGTCTCTGCATCAGGCCGGCACCTACCCCTCCGGCAATACCCAAAATCAACAAAAGAACCGGAAGCAGAATTCTGATCATCGGTTTCTCGCTCTTGATCAAAGTCAGAAGGGCAGGATAGCATCGAGCACTTGCTGGCCTATTCGGGGCTGCTGGACATCCGTGATCTGACCGCGACCACCATAGGAGATCCGCGCCGCCGCAATCTTGTCATAGGTAATCTCGTTCTGTCGCGAGATATCCTCGGGCCGAACGAAGCCGTTGACCAGCAATTCACGCAATTCAAAGTTCACCCGCACCTCTTGTGAGCCCTCGATTTCCAGCACCCCGTTGGGCAATACCTGCAAAACGGTTGCGGCGACACGCAGGGTCAGCACCTCGCTGCGGCTGACCGATCCGTCGCCCCCGGACCGGCTGCTGGAATTGAGATCGACAGCAGGATCCAGACTGGCCCCATCCGGCAGTTTCTGGTTGAGCCGCTGCGGCAGGCCAAACAGATCCGGAATTGACAGATTCTCGGATCCCGTACGCGAACGAGACGTGGAGTTTGAAATCTGCGCCCCTTCATCAATCTCGATCACAACAGTCAGGATATCGCCGCGCCGCGCCGCGCGCCGATCCCCCAAAAGCGAGTGTTGACCACCGCTCCAGAGCGACGCTCGGGTCAGCGGCGTATTCAACTGCGTGGTCAGCGGCAAGCCAGGATCGAGCATGGCAAGTTGTTCGGTTGAGTTCACCGTCGGCGTGAAGGACGGTGGCCTCCCGATATGATCCATCCTGCCACATGCACAAAGCGCCAGGATCAGACCGACTGTCATATGCGCCGATCTCATGCCCATCCCTCCCGTCATTGCGATACAAGTATTTGACCGTCGGATGTCACCCGGCCCGTTATGGTCGCGCGGGACGCCAGATTCATGACCCGGACATACTCGCCCGCCCCGGCCCGAACGAGAGCCCGGCCCTCGGTCACGATCAAAAGCCCATCACGCGCATAGACCAGCGGCACGATCTGATTTCGGTCGACCAGAGCAGGTGGTCCGACATCTGCATCGCTGACCGGACGACCCGGATAAAGAGCGATCAATGCCTCCTTGCCGATGAGATCTTGCAAAGACACATCACCGGGACCGCTGTCGGGTTTGAGCAGGAGATCCTCGGCGGTCAGGATCTCCTGCGCGCGGATCTTGCGAGCCGCGACGATCATGTCCGCCCAAGCGGGAAGCGGCGCGAGGAACACAAGGATGAAGGCGGGCCATTTCATCAGCGAACCTGTGTGGTCGCACTGAGCATTTGATCTGCTGCGGTGATGACCTTGGCATTGAGCTCATACCCGCGTTGCGCCTCGATCAGTTCGGTGATCTCACGCACCGGGTCGACTGAACTGTTCTCGAGATAACCTTGCCGTAACCTTCCGAGGCCGTCCTGCCCTGCCGTGGTCACATTGGCCGGGCCAGACGCTTCTGTCTCAGCAAACAGATTGCTTCCAATGGCCTCCAGCCCCTTGGGGTTGGTAAACCCGGCAAGGTTCAGCTGTCCGATGGATTGCGCCTCGGCGGTGTCCTGAAAGAAGACAAAGATCTCACCCTCGGCATTGATGCTGAGACTTCGGGCATCTTCGGGAATGGTGATCTCGGGAGCGACCGGAAAGCCGTCCGAGGTCACGATCAGCCCCTCGGAGGATCGTTTCAGTGCGCCGTCACGGGTATAGGCGGACTGACCCGAGGGCAGCGTCACTTCGAGATAGCCGTTTCCCTCGATTGCAAGGTCGAGATCACCGTTGGTTTCGGTCAGCGACCCTTGTGCCAGATGGACAGAAACTGCCGCAGGCCGCACCCCAAGACCAAGTTGCACGCCGGTCGGCAGCACCGTGCCATCAGCCGAGGTGATCGTTCCAGCCCGGGTCAGTTGCTGGTAATGCAGATCGGCAAACTCGGCACGCCGGGCATTGTAGCCGGTGGTCGACATATTTGCGAGGTTGTTCGAAATTGTCTCTACTCGCATCTGTTGGGCCGCCATTCCGGTGGCGGCAATCTGAAGGGCTCGCATTGCGCTCTCCTCTGCGTTATCGGGTGAAGGTATCAAGCGCGGTCATCACGCGCTCATTCTCGGCATCGAGAAATCTCTGACCCAGTTCATAGGCGCGCTGCACCTCGATCATGCGGGCGATCTCGCTGATCGGATCGACATTTGCACCCTCGAGGAAGCCCTGAAGAATACGCGGGTTCTCAACGGGCTCGACACCGCCCGGGGCACGAAACATCACCCCGTCCTCACGCAACAGATCGGTCCGCGCAGCGGGCTGGACCAACCCGATCTGCGCCAGCGGGCGCCCCTGACTGCTCAGCGTCCCATCGGCTGAGAGGCCAAGATCGCTGGAATCAGGCGGTACGAAAATCGGCGCGCCGCCGGAATCGAGCACTCGAAATCCATCATTGGTGACAAGATCGCCCTCGGCGGAAAGTGAAAAACTGCCGGCCCGGGTCAATCGCTCTCCTGCAGGCGTCTCGATCAGAAAAAACCCCTCGCCTTCGATCGCCATGTCGAGCGCGCCACCGGTTTGGGTCAGCGGCCCCTGCATCATCGAGGTATTGCGTGTGTTGGCCCGTGCCATGGAGAGCGATTCACCAGCCTCCAGAGTCTTGACAAATTCGGAAAAGATCAAGCCTTCCTGCCGATAGCCTGTGGTGGCAGCGTTGGCGATGTTGTTGGCCACCATCTGCATTTCTCTCAAGAGTCCCGATTGGCGACTCAGGGTTGTGTAACCTGCGGCTTCCATCTCAGCCTCCTGTTATCAACGGCACCAGCCGGTTCTGAAAGAATGTCACCAATGTCTCGGTCATGAAGCCCATGCTCAACCAGAACACGACAACAATCGCCCCCAGTTTTGGCACAAAGGTCAGGGTCATTTCCTGGATTGAAGTGAGTGCCTGAAAGAGCCCCACCACAAGCCCGGCCAGCAGCGCGACGGTCAGGATCGGAAAGGCAATGATCACCGAAATCCAAAGCCCTTCGCGCAGCGTGTCAAAGAATATGACTTCATCCAGCATCGGGTCAGACCGGCATGCGCAGGATTTCCTGGTAGGCCTCAACTACCCGGTCACGAACGGTAACGGCGGTCTCGACGGCCAACTCGGTTTGTGCCAATGCCTGAACCAGAGCGTGCGGATCCGCAGAACCGGTCATGGCAGCCTTTGCAACCTTCTCGCCCTCCCTCAGAGTGGCGGCAAAGTCACGGGCAAGGTTTTGAAACGCCCCGCCCGGACCGGGGGCAGGTTCGGTCGCAGGGCGGGATGCTGCATATTTCTGTGCAGCGTGAAAAGAGGTGATATCCATTCTGGAACTCCTTATCGACGTAACAGATCCATCAGGCTCGCCGACATTTGCCGCGCCTGATCGAACATTTTCAGATTTGCCTCATAGCTGCGTTGCGCTTCGCGCGCGTCCGCGATCTCGATCATCAGATCGACATTTGATCCATCATGATATCCGGTTTGATCAGCGAGGGGATGACTCGGATCATAGATTCGCTCTGGTGCACGTGGGTCCAGACTGACCCGCCCGGTGCTTACTTCGCCGTTATGCTCTGCACCTCCGATATCGGTTTCGAAGGATACCGTTTTGCGGCGATAGCCTGGTGTGTCGACATTCGCGATATTCTCGGACAGATGCCGCAAACGCTGCGCCTGCGCCCGAAGTCCACTGGCGGAAACGGAAAGGGCGTTTGAAAATTCGTTCATTTCTGGTGCCTCCTACCGACGGCTGACGACAAGGCGCAAAACGTCAAGAGACGATTTGTAGATCGCCAGAGCACGATCATGTTGGTTTTTGATATCGACCGCCTTGAGCATCTCTGATTCGAGCGACACGGAATTCCCGTTGGGATCAGCAACCGCAATCGGATCATCGATCAAGACAAGGCCGGGCTGCGTCCTGTCATCCAAGAGATGTCCGGTCCGTGTGGTATGCGTGCTATGGGATGCAGAGTGAGTCTGATAGAAAGTTTGGAACGACTCGATGTCTTGCGCCCGGTATCCCGGCGTATCCGCGTTTGCCATGTTCTGAGCCACAACGGATTGACGTGCACCTGCATGCATGGCCATGGCCTGCGCCATGCGAAAAATTTCCAGTTTTTCAAACATCGGGGCTTCTCCCTCGATCAGCTTCAATCAAGGCTTAACTCTGATTCCTTTAGAAATTGTTGTCAGGAGATGATTGGAGGCTGCGATGGAAAGAAATGGCTTGGGTGGCTTGAAAGCCGAGATCTCGTCGCTGCACGCGCTACGGCCTGTCGGGCGGGTCTCGGCCGTTCTTGGCAACACGCTTCGGGTCATTGGCCTGTCAGCCGTCGCACGACTGGGGGATCGCGTAAGGGTCCGGACTCGGGCCAAGGAAGACGTGACCGGAGAGGTCCTGCAAATGGACCTCGCATCGATTCTGGTCATGCTGGATCACAGCCCGGAGGGCCTGGCGCTCGGGGATCGCGTCTTGTTGTTTGATGCCTCGCAGATCGCACCGTCGCAGAATTGGATCGGACGGGTGATCGATCCCTTTGGCGCACCGCTCGATGGCCGTCCTCTGCTGCGCGGCGCGACGACGCGTCCATTGCAAGCAGACCCGCCGGCTCCGGCCCGCAGACGCGCTCTGGGGCCGCGACTTGAGACGGGAATGGCGGCGTTCAACACAGTGCTGCCAATCGTTCGCGGTCAACGTCTGGGCCTGTTCGCGGGGTCCGGCGTTGGCAAATCCATGTTGCTCGGTCATCTCGCCCGACACATGGCGGCAGATGTCGTTGTGATTGCGCTGATCGGAGAACGTGGACGTGAATTGCGCGACTTCGTCGAGAACGTGCTTGGGCCAGATGGGATGAAACGCGCGGTGATCGTCACGGCAACCTCGGATCGCTCCCCAATGATCAGGCGCCGCTGCGCCTGGACGGCTATGGTGGTGGCAGAATACTTTCGCGATCAGGGGCTTCAGGTTTTGTTCCTGGCCGATTCGATTACTCGGTTTGCCGAAGCGCATCGCGAAGTGGCAACTGCTATCGGAGAGATGCCGGTCCTGCGAGGATTTCCCGCTTCGACCGCACAAATGATAATGTCACTTTGTGAACGCGCCGGGCCTGGTGAAGGCAATGCCGGCGACATCACCGCGATTCTCACCGTTCTGGTCGCGGGATCTGACATGGACGAACCTGTAGCAGACATACTGCGCGGCGTGCTCGATGGGCATGTGGTGCTCGATCGCCAGATTGCCGAGCGCGGGCGTTATCCAGCCATCGACCTGTTGCGTTCGGTCTCGCGAAGCCTGCCTGGCGCGGCAACCGACTCGGAAAACCAGTTGATCGCCAACGTCCGCAGGCTGCTTGCGCTCTATGCCAGATCCGAGACGATGATCAAGGCAGGGCTTTACACCGATGGAAGCGATGCCGAACTGGATCAGGCAATCCGGATATGGCCAGAGCTTGACGGGTTTCTTGCGACAATCGAATCCATATCGACCCAAAACAGTTTCGCACGTTTGGGCGTCATTTTGCGGCGCGCGGGGGGGGCCGGTTCCCCAAACGGACATCCGCTCGCCCGCGCGCTCTAAGGCTCTCTGGCCTTCAGCGGGCTGCATATGTTGACCTCGACAGGACAGGGGAGGAGAATGAACGTTCACATCCTGATCCCACGTCAAATCCATTTCACGGCCAAGCAGATCCCTCAAAAGGCGCGCGGAGCCGCTTGCAAAAGGCTCAAGGCGATAGCCTGCGAAGACTGGATTGCAAAGCTGTTAATCTGGTCCTGCAACAGAAATCTGCGAACCAGTTTGTCCTGTATGATCGGGTCGGCAAGCTGCGCCGGGTCGGAAACTTCAAGGTGACGCGCGGCACGTGTTTTCAGGGTCTCGAACTGACGATCGAGATCGAGTTGTGCAAAACTTTGCGGCAGCCCAAGCGCCGTCTCAAAGACGCGGCGCAAAGGTGGTGTCCCAAGAATCCGAAGCCATTTCGTGTTGGGACCAACATCCTCAGCGCCGATTTCACTCAGATCCCGTTGTGCATTCATTGCGAGCCGCAGCGCCTGATTGGTTTGGCCGACGGCCACTTCAAATTCCTGGCGACGATATTTCTGGGCAATCTCCTTGCCGAATCCCGCGCGTTGCGTGCGTGGTGTTGACGTTTCCGCAAAGCCAAACGTTTCTGCCAATTGCCGGTATCGACGATCCGTCAGCCGGTTTGCCAAGGCAGAGTCGCGGTCAACCCCATCTTCAAGAACCTTGCGGATCAGGGCTCTGCTGTTGATATCTTCCGCCAGCCCGAACGCACCGAGCGCCACACGCAACAAGCGACGATCAGATACCAGTTCCTCGGCTGTCCTGACCTTTTGGATATTACTCTCGAAATAGTCCGTATCGCGCAGAATCGAGGGGGAGCTGTCGAACAGCACCGTCTGACGTTCGATCGTTTTGTTCAACAACACCCAGCCCGCAAGGCCACCAACAGGGACAACCGGCTGAAAGTTCATGACTTGCGGTGCGCCAGAAGCCGATCCTCGCGCGGCAGCAGCGCGCGCAGGGACTTGAGACATCTGTAGTGATCATTGGCCAGCAGCGCTGCTGTTGCTTGTGCAAGATGTGCCCGGCTGTCAGGATCCCGCAGCACCTGACTCAGCTCTTCGATCCGGCGCAGAAGATGCTGGCGAAGCTCATCCGGACTGCGATCCCCGGACAGAACGAGTTGCGTTGCGTAGCAGACGCTCCGCACAGGCGTATCGGCCTCCTCGGGGTGGATGGCGTCTCGCAGCCGCAGAATCTTCGCGTTGGGCGTCATAATCGACAAGCGTGAGCGCCGGTCACCATTCTCGACCACCGCACCATTGATCAAGACACGCTCCCGCGGGCTCAGTTTCAGAACCAGCCCGGTCATGCGATGTTCCTCTGGCCACCCAGGCCGCGCATGATGGCACTGTTGATTTCGACCAATACATTGACCGTCGCCTCACCCCGAAGCACTTTGCTGCTCTGAAGGCGCGTGAACTCGGCCAGGTAAATGATCCGTGCCCTCACATCTGGCGGCAAGGAATTGTTCTTGTCTGCCACATCGGTCGCGAGGACCGTCCAGAGGCGACGATTGGCGTGAAGCGCCGCCACCATTTCACGAAAGCCACCCGGCCCGAACGATCCTGCAACCTTCAACCTGTGCGTGATCCTTGCGAAGGCATCATATTCGATGCCGCGTTCGGTGCGGATAGCCTGTGTCTGTTGGCGATAGGCATCTTGTGCCCGTTGAATGGCATTCACAGCATATCCTTCTCTCGGTGTTCGATATTCTTGCTCAGGGGCTGGAAACCGACGATTGGGGGCGCCATCCTGACGCCCCCGGATCCGGATCGGCTTACCTGAACAGCGCCAGGATCGATTGCGGTGCCTGGTTTGCGATCGACAACGACTGTGTAGCCAATTGCTGCTGGACCTGAAGAGCCTGCAACCGAGCCGATGCTTCTTCCAGATCGGTATCAACCAAGGCACCGATGCCGGATTTGATCGCATCAGTGACCTTGCCAACAAATCCGCTCTGATCAGAGAGCCGCTTTCCCGATGCGCCCAGTTGAGCAGCAGCATCAACAGCGGTCTGGATGTGAACCTCGAGCGCCGCCACCGAGGTGGCAGCAGCAGCTGCACTGGAGACGTCAACATCACCAAGGATGTCTGCTGCCGTGATCGGCGCATTGGCAGCAACAGCCGTTGCCCCCCCCAGCAGCCCAGCTTCCAGGTCCACCGACTTCACAGTAATCGTCGAGGAAGTCACGGCATTCGACGAATCCCGGTCAATCGAGGACAAAACAGCGAGATCGCTGCCAGCGGTGTCAAGCAGGTTGCTTCCGTTGAACTGCGATCCTCGAATGATCGAGCCGATTTGCTCTTTGAGAGAATTGACATCATCTGTCAGCTTCGTGTGGTCCACATTGCCGCCGGTCGCGGCCACGACCTTCTGCTTCACTTGGTTCAGGAGGTTGGTGATCTGCTCCGCTCCTGCGGATGCGACGGCGACCGTAGATTCACCCAGAGAGAGAGAGTCGGAGACCGCCTTGAAGCCGGCGACATCTGATTCCATGATCTTGGAGATGGCAAAAATGGCCGAGTTATCCTTTGCCGTCGCGACGGATTTGCCGGTCGAGATCATATCCTGAGTCTTGGCGAGATTTGAGTTGACGGATTTGAGTGTTTGCAGGGCCACCATGGCGCTGTTGTTTGTCAGAATGCTGGACATGGCATTTTCCTTTTGGTTTGGCGGTTTCCGCCGGTTACACACACCGCTTCCCTACCTTCGAAAGCGGCATCAACAGTCCTTCTGACCTATGCAGCAAGCGATGCCTTTGCCGCTGCGCCATCCGACCCGGACGCTTGCAGACCATGAACCGCCAACTCCTAATGGAATGCTAAGCACATCTCCGAAAAAGCCTGGTATTTGAGCTAAATGCACTCACGCCCGCTTCTCGACCCTGCGTTCGACCACGCCCGGGATGGTGCGCTTTTGGCCCTCCCGATCATAGGTTTCCATTGCACGACGCACCTGCCGAAACGCCGCCAAGCGCGCCGCAACATTCCGGATACCCTGAAGCGCGCCGTCGAGAAGCGCCTGATTGCGCAGGACCTTTGCTTGAATGGCGGCAAGATCGCCGGTCGAGGCATCGGCTCTACCATTGAGATCATCAATCAGCGCCTCCTTCGATGCGACCAGCGTCGCGATCTGGCGCAGATCCCCCTGCAAGAGAGCCTCGCGCTCGCTTTCCAGAAGGGTGTCGAGGCGATGGATGATCTGCTTCCCGGCGTCAGGCGTCATTGCTCTTCTCCATGAGTGATTTCAGGATGATCTCGGTCAGCCCAATCCCGCCGGCACGCACCATGTCTCGGGCCAGGGCATCGCGCTGGAATGACGCGAACTGGTCCTCGCCGCTACTGCCGCTAAAGGAATTGTCCTGCTCACCAAAGCGGGCGGATTTAAGCATCTCGGACAGAAAGCTGATCTCAAGACCTTGGGCAGCCTCTCGCAGCGCCACCTGGCGTGGGCTCAGGGTCTGCGGGCCCGGTTTTGGGAGAATAGGTAAAGAATCGGTCACCGCATTACCTCGAATTGAAAGAACTGAGCATCATGAAACCTGAAAGCGGTAAAGAAGCGGTAACTAGATTCCAGCAATATGGACTCAGCAAAAAGGTTGGAGCCTGTGAATGTTGTCAGCCCCTGTTTCCGCAAGCACGTCATTGATTGCCCGGCCCTTCATCTCCAGCCGTGAGAACGCGGTCGGTGACTCTTCGCGACGTCCTGATCGTGGACCCGATGCTGGGATGGCATCGGATTTCGTCGAAATCATGCAGGGTGACACCCGATCCTCGACGGAACGCGACGGACTCGGGCAGGTGCACAGGGACGAGCCGAGATCGCCCGACGATCCGACCATAGAGAAAGACGGCGATCTGGCTCTCTCGGAGAGCAATGATACGCTTCCTTTCCCTGGCGTCAGACTCCCGGAGCACTCCGCCGAGCCTTCCGAGCGATCACCCGAAACGGTTTTTCCACCCGACCTTGGCGCAACCACTGCGCGCGAAGAAATTTTGCGGCCAGACGGTCAAACCGCGAGCAAGACGCATGAGGCCAGCGATCAGGACATCGCAATGCCTGTCGCAGACCATCTGCTTTCACCTCGGCAGGCCACCTCTGCGCGCTCGGCAGATCAATTCGGCGGCGACCGAGCCAAGGGAATCGAGACAGACCATGCAGGCTTGGGAAGGTTCGCCTTCGCTCCGGGCGCCATTCCTGAAAGTGAGAGAGCCGCAACGAACCTATCGACGGCATCAGAGGCACAGGCGGTCCCCTCCGGCGACGGTGCCTTGACAGACAGTCAAGCCGAAATTCTCGGAATCAGCCCAGCACAGCCATCACCCGCAGGAGCACCAACCAGTGACAGCATGCGCAAGCGTCAAGACGGGGGAACCCCGCCGGCTGTCCAGACATCGGGCGTGAATGCCACTGGCCCGGCGCAAGCGGTGGCCCCGGTTTTGCCATCCGTTGCCCCGTTATCGTCATCTGACCCTTTGCTTCGACCCCTCGACAAAGCGGCGGCGAACACGCTTGATGCACGCCTTGAAACAGATACCGCCACCGTTCGCTTTGACCTTCGGGGGGATGACACCCTTGCCAGCCGCCAGATGCGCAACCCTGCGGTGCTCCACCCTGACATGCCGCGCCATATGGCGATTCAGCTTGCCACCGCCGCCCAGAACGGACAGCCAGACAGACCGGTTCTGCTTCTGCTCAACCCGGAAGAGCTTGGTCATGTGCGCATCCACATCACCTCGACCGAGGGGATGGTCAACATGTCAGTCGTCGCCGAACGTCCCGAAACCCTTGATCTCATGCGCAGACATATCGAAACCCTCGCTCAGGAGTTTCAGAAGATCGGCTATCATCATGCCGAGTTTTCGTTTGGCGGCGGGCAATCTTCGTCCGACAACGCCCCAGCTTCCCGTCCAGAGCCACGAGAGAAGGGAGACACGCCCTTCCATGTTGCGTCCGTCCCGTCGCCGAACCTCGCCGGGCAAGTGATCTCGGATCGGCTCGATCTCCGGCTCTAGTAAGGATTACATGATGGAATCTTCAATCGCCCCGCAACGGCCTGTCACCGGCACAACTCAGGCCGCACCCTCAAACACGGTTTTGCCTCGAAAAACCGGCGTGCTCAACTCCGACTTTGAAACATTCCTCAAGATGTTGACCACCCAGATGCGCAATCAGGATCCGCTGAATCCGGTTGAATCGTCCGATTTCGCGGTTCAGCTTGCGACCTTTTCCACCGTTGAGCAGCAGGTGCGCACCAACGACCTGCTGAGTGATCTCGGCACGCGGATCACGACGCTTGGACTGGGGCAACTCTCGGGCTGGATCGGCCTAGAGGCGCGCGCCCAGACCCCGGTCGCCTTTCA
The DNA here is from genome assembly GCA_002783205.1 of Rhodobacteraceae bacterium CG17_big_fil_post_rev_8_21_14_2_50_63_15. GTDB lineage: Bacteria > Pseudomonadota > Alphaproteobacteria > Rhodobacterales > Rhodobacteraceae > Roseovarius. Next base: position 54,043 of record PFEY01000101.1, read on the forward strand.
CGGCCAGCCCGTGACCTTGACCGCGACCATTGACCCGCTGGCCGATGCGGCGCAGTTGGTGATTACCAACGCGCAAGGTGACATCGTTCAAACCCAGCCTATTCCGCCAAGATCCGGACGTGTCGAATGGACCGGTCTTGATGCGACCGGCCTGCCTCTGCCCGAGGGCATCTACCAGATTTCCGCCCAGTCCCTTGCGCAGGGTGACATCTTCGCACGGCAAGACGTCGAGGTCCACGGTCGCATAACCGAGGCCCGCCTCGAGGCCGGCGAGACGGTGGTGGTGCTGGAGAATGGCGAGATCGTTCGCGCCAACCAGATCCTTGGTCTGCGACCTGCTGGCAGCTGATGGGCCGCAACCCGGCTCCACGTCCAGAATGGTAAGGCCAGTCAGTGTTTCAACGAAAGATCTAAGGCTCTAGCTCGCATTACAGATTGAGGATCAGAAGAAGCATTGCAACCACGCCCGCACCGGCCCCAAACCCGACCCATGCCAGACGTGTGGCCCAATCCGGGCGCGGCGGGGGCTGTTGCGGCTCGGACTGTCTGATGATTGCCTCCTCCAGCAATCCCGGCAAGCGCGGGCCGAACCGCGACAGGACGGTGGCCATCCGCCCCAGATCGCGCAGCAATGCGCGCGGACCGATCGACCCCTTGATGTAATTCTCGACCACAGGCCGCGCCACCTGCCAGATGTTGATCTGTGGGTCAAGACTGCGCGCCACGCCTTCGACCACCACCATGGTGCGTTGCAACAAAATCAGTTCCATGCGCGTTTCCATCCCGAAACGCTCTGTCACTTCAAAGAGATAGCTCAGCAGACTGCCCATCGAGATCTTGCTGGCATCCATCCCGAAGATCGGCTCGCCCACGGCGCGCAGAGCGCGGGCAAAGGCATCGACATCGCGGTCGGCGGGCACATAGCCCGCCTCGAAATGCACTTCGGCGACGCGCCGGTAATTGCGCTTGATGAATCCATAGAGAATCTCGGCATAGACCCGCCGCGTATATTCGTCGATATGGCCCATGATCCCGAAATCATAGGCGATGATATCTCCGTTGGACGCCACCTTGAGGTTGCCCTGATGCATATCGGCGTGAAAGTAACCGTCGCGCAGTGCGTGGCTCAGGAACAGCTGCAACACGCGCATCGCCAATTCCGCGCGATCATGCCCGGCCGCATCCAGTGCGGCATTGTCCCCCAGCGGCACGCCATCGGCCCAGCCCAACGTCATCACCCGGCGCGACGACAGCTCCCATTTCACCTGCGGCAGCATAAACCCTGCATCGCCACTTGTATTTGCAGCAAATTCCGAAGCCGAGGCCGCCTCGAGCCGCAGATCGAGCTCGCCCATCACCACCCCTTCGAAATGTGCAATCACATCCGTGGGGCGTAACCGCCGCGCACCGGGGGCAAGCACTTCGATCATCCTTGCGGCAAAATAGAAGGCGTCGATATCGCGTTGAAACGCCCGTTCGATACCGGGACGCAGCACCTTGACGGCCACGTCCGTGCCATCCGCGCGCAGCCGCGCCTTGTGAACCTGTGCAATCGACGCGGCAGCCACGGGCGGGCTGAAGACGTCAAACAGCGCCTCGACCGGCTGACCCAGTTCCTGTTCGATCGACTGCTTGGCCACATCCACCGGAAATGGCGGCAGCTTGTCCTGCAACACCCGCAGCTGCGTCGCCAGATCCTCGCCCACCAGATCGGGACGGGTGCTGAGGATCTGACCGAACTTGATATAGGCCGGGCCAAGCGCGGTCAGCGCGCGCGGCGCGGGCGGGCTCGCTGGGTCGCCCTTGTATCCCAGCCACTGAAACGGCCAGGCCAGACAGCGCATCGTCGCGCGCACCAGCGGCGGGGCCTCTAAAGCGTCCATGATCACGCCCATGGCACCGGTGCGTTCCAGAGTTGCCCCCGTCTGGATCAGCCGCAGGATATTGTGCGGTCCCCGCATTCAGATCTTCCAGCCCGAATGCAGACAGGCGATCCCCATGCTCAGATTGCGATATCCGACATTTTCAAACCCGGCATCGCGGACCATCTGCAGGAACCTCTCCTGATCGGGAAAGCGACGGATCGACTCGACCAGATACTGATAGCTGTCGCGGTCATTTGCGATCATCTGACCCAGACGCGGGATGATGTTGAAGGAGTAAAGATCATAGACCTTTTGCATCAGCGGGCTCGGGATCTGGCTGAATTCCAGCACCATCAGCCGCCCGCCGGGCCGTAGCACCCGAAACGCCTCCGCCAGCGCGGCCTCGGGGCGGGTCACGTTCCTGATGCCAAAGCTGATGGTGTAGACGTCAAATGTGCTGTCCTCGAACGGCAGCGCCATCGCATCGCCCACGACCCAATCAAGGCTCGCGGCCATCTGATCGGCCTCGGCGCGCTTGCGCCCTTCGATCAGCATCGGCTCGGTCAGATCGAGCACGGTGGCGTGCCCCCGACCGGCGCGCCTGAGAAATCGATAAGCGATGTCGCCGGTGCCACCCGCCACATCAAGAAGCCTCTGCCCGGCGCGCGGGGCAAGCCAATCCATCATCGCATCCTTCCAGATGCGATGAATCCCCAGGCTCATCGCGTCGTTCATCACGTCGTATTTGCTCGCGACGCTGCCAAAGACGCCCCGCACACGCCCCGCCTTTTCCGACTCGGGCACATCCTGGAATCCGAAATGCGTCGTTTTCTCGTTCATTGGCCTTGCCGTTTCCAACCTCTCGCTTTCCTTATAGGGCTGACCGGGCGGGATACAATGCGCCCATTTCGCAGGAGCCCGATCCTCATGCCCGAATTGCCCGAGGTTGAGACTGTCCGCCGCGGACTCGCGCCAGTGATGGAGGGGCAGGTGATCGTGCATGCCACGATCAACCGCCCCGATCTGCGCCGGCCCTTCCCCCACGACATGGCGGCGCGACTGGCCGGGCAACGGGTGCTGGTGCTGCGGCGACGGTCGAAATACATCCTGGCCGATCTCGCCTCGGGAGAGACATTGCTCATTCACTTGGGCATGTCAGGGAGGATTCTGGTCTCCGACGATCCGCTTGGACAATTTGCTCATGCCCACGCCAGCTCTGAAAGACATGATCATGTCGTCCTCGACATGGCGAACGGCGCCCGCATCACCTTCAATGATCCACGCCGCTTTGGCGCGATGGACCTGATGCCGACGCAGGACGCGGAGGCGCATCCGCTTCTGGCGCGACTGGGGCCTGAACCCTTGGGAAACAGCTTTGACGGCCCCTATCTGACAGCCGCGCTCAGGAGCCGGAACACGCCCATCAAATCCGCCCTTCTCGATCAGCATATCCTCGCCGGTCTCGGCAATATTTATGTCTGTGAGACCCTCTATCGTGCGCGCATTTCGCCCCGCCGCCGTGCCCGGAACATTTCCGCCGCCCGTGCCGCCGCTCTGGTAGCGATCATCCGGGAGGTCCTGACCGACGCGATCGAGGCTGGCGGATCCTCGCTTCGGGATTTCCGGCATGCGGACGGCGAACTGGGCTATTTCCAGCACAGTTTCGCGGTCTATGGTCGCGAGGGGGAGCCTTGTCACTCGCCCGGATGCCCGAGCAGAATTGTCCGCATCGTGCAATCCGGACGTTCCAGCTTCTACTGTCCTCTCTGCCAAAGATAGGTTGAATGCACCGCAAAGAATGGTAATGAATCATCCGATGGAAACAACTGAAAGCAGATTTCATGGCCTATGAGACGATCATCGTCGAAATAGAAGACCACGTCGCCCTGATCAAACTCAATCGTCCCGATGCGCTCAACGCGCTCAATGCGCGGCTGATGTCAGAACTGGCAGAGGCGCTTTCCGAGGCGCAGACCAACGACAAGGTGCGTTGCATCGTCCTCACCGGATCAGACAAGGCTTTCGCTGCGGGCGCGGACATCATGATGATGAGGGAAAAGAGCTTCGTCGATGTGTTCAGCGAAGATCTCTTCACTGCGGACAGTGATGCGATCTGCCGCATCCGCAAGCCGATCATCGCCGCCGTGTCCGGCTATGCGCTGGGGGGGGGCTGCGAACTGGCGATGATGTGCGATTTCATCATCTGCTCGGATACCGCAAAATTCGGTCAGCCCGAGATCAACCTCGGGGTCATCGCCGGCCTTGGCGGCACCCAGCGCCTGACGCGATTCGTGGGCAAATCCAAGGCCATGGACATGAACCTCACCGGACGTTTCATGGATGCGGAAGAGGCCGAGCGCGCGGGACTCGTCAGCCGTGTCGTCCCCGCCAAAAAGCTGATGGAGGAGGCGATGAACGCCGCGCAGAAGATTGCGGAGAAATCGATGATTTCGGTGATGGCGGCAAAAGAAGCGGTCAACCGCTCTTACGAGACGACATTGCGCGAGGGCCTCTTGTTCGAACGCCGCGTCTTTCACTCGCTCTTTGCGACCGAGGACCAGAAAGAAGGCATGGCGGCCTTTGCCGAAAAGCGCGAGGCGCAGTTCCGCGACAAGTAAACGGGGGAGGGCGCGGGTTCAGGAGGGGCGTTGCCCCTCTTGGCCTTCGGCCAATTCACCCCAGGGTATTTGCTGCCAAGAAGAAGCAAGGTTTTCTTAACCTTCCTGCGCGAGACTGAATGGGCGGTACAGGCTGGGGAGCCGATGACCGCCCAAGGAGAAGCCGCGCCCGGCTCCGGCCTGCATCGGCGAGGGTCCGACCGACGCTGGACCCGGGCGCGCAACCGCTGTTTCTTCTTGGTTCAAATACCCGAATCCGACCCGTTCGCCGGGATCGCCAGATCAGGTCAGGCCTGCTGCAGCAAAGAGCGTCTTCACATCCACCTCGGGACGGGCCCCGTAATGGCCGATGACCTCGGCAGCCGCGATGCATCCCATGCGCCCGGCGACTGCAAGAGGCACACCCTTGAAAACACCATAAAGGAAGCCAGCGGCGAACTGATCACCCGCCCCGGTGGCGTCCACAGGTGTGATCTCCTGCACCGGCACGGTCACCGTATCCTCGCCTTCGACCAGCACCACATCATGTCCCGAGCGGGTGCAGACGATGAGGCCGCTCTCGGTGGCCGCCTGTTCCAGCGCCGCGCCCAGGTCCTCGGTCTGGTAGAGCGATTTCCATTCATGCTCGTTGCCGATCACGTAGTCGAGATCTTGCACCAGATGCCGGAAATCGTCGCGGTGGCGATCGACGCAGAAAGGATCCGACAGCGTGATGCCCGCCTTGCCGCCGCCTCGACGGGCGCCACGGGCGGCGGCAAGAAAGGCCGCCTTCCCCTTGGGTTTGTCAAAGAGGTAGCCTTCGAGCAACAATATCCCCGCCTGACCCGCCACCGCTTCGGGCACGTCGCCCTCGTCGAGTTCGGTTGAAATGCCGAGATAGGTGTTCATCGACCGCTCGCCATCAGGCGAGACAAAGATCATCGAGCGCGACGTGGGCAGGGTACCGTCGGCACGCGGCGGATTGACGAAATCGGTGCCGACATCGGTCATGGCCTGCGCATAGAACCGGCCCAGTTCGTCATCACTGACCCGTCCGATGAACCCGGTCGAGAGGCCGAGCGCGCCGAGGCCAGCGATCGTATTTGCGACCGAACCGCCGGGCATCTGCCGCCGCGCCTTCATCCGGGCGTAGAGATATTCGCCACGCTCCTGCTCGATCAACTGCATGACGCCCTTCTCGATGCCCATGTCGGCCAGAAAGGCGTCATCACACTGGCTGATCACGTCCACGATGGCATTGCCGATGCCGATAGCCTGATACTTGGTCATAAGGTCTTGTCCTCGAAGCTGCAGAGATCACGGATCAGGCAGGTGCCGCAGAGCGGCTTGCGAGCCTTGCAGGTATGGCGGCCATGCAGGATCAGCCAGTGATGCGCATGGCGCTGGAAATCCACCGGCACATGGTCCTCGATGGCGCGCTCGACCGCCACCACGTCACGACCCGGACAGATGCCGGTGCGGTTGCCGACGCGGAAAATATGGGTATCGACCGCCTGCGCCGGGTGATGCCACCACATGTTGAGCACCACATTGGCGGTCTTGCGCCCCACGCCGGGCAGCGATTGCAGCGCGGCGCGGGAATTGGGCACCTCGCCGTCATAGGCCTCGACCAGAATACGGCTGAGCGCCATCACGTTCTTCGCCTTGTTGCGATAGAGCCCGATGGTGCGGATATGCTCGATCAGCCCCTCCTCGCCCAGATCAAGCATCCTTTGCGGCGTATCGACGATCTGAAAGAGCGCCCGCGTGGCGCGGTTCACGCCAACGTCCGTTGCCTGCGCCGAAAGGGCGACCGCGACGAGCAGCGTATAGGCGTTGACATGCTCCAACTCTCCCTTGGGGTCGGGCTCTGCCGCCTGAAAGCGGCCAAAGATCGCGCGGATCGTGTGATAATCGAGTTGCTGTGCCATGATTGCTCTATGCCGGGAAACGCCGAGATGCGCAACATTCGGGTCGCGCCGCGCGTAGTGGCGCTCTATCTTAGGGTCGCAGCACGGAGACCGCGAAGATGAACATGCCCCTCGAACGCAGCTATCACTACAATGTCATGCGCCGTGCCATCGACCTCATAGATGCAGGCGGCGAGGCGCTGCCGCTGGATCGGCTGGCGACCGAGATGGGCATGAGTGCGGCGCATTTCCAGCGCCTCTTTTCGGCCTGGGTCGGGGTCTCGCCCAAGCGCTATCAGCAGTATCTGACGCTCGGACATGCCAAGTCCCTGCTGGCGCAGCGCTTCACCACGCTCGAGGCGGCGGATGCGGCGGGTCTGACCGGCAGCGGGCGGCTGCACGATCTCTTTCTGCGGTGGGAGGCGATGAGCCCCGGCGAATTTGCCCGTCAGGGTGCGGGTCTCATCATCCATTTCGGCTGGTTCGACAGCCCCTTCGGCGAGGTGCTTGCCATGGGCACGGATCGCGGGCTCTGTGGTCTCGCCTTTGTCGCGGACTGCGGCCGCATCGCGGCCATGACTGACATGCGTTCCCGCTGGCCCCGCGCCGCCTATCGCGAGACCCCGGACAGGATCGCCCCCTGGACCGAGGCCGCCTTTGCCGGGCGGGGCGAGGCGGCGCTGCACATGATCGGCGCGCCGTTTCAGATCAAGGTCTGGGAGGCGCTCTTGCGGGTGCCCTCGGGCCATGTCACCACCTATTCCGAGATCGCGCAATCCATCGGCACACCGCGCGCCGTGCGTGCCGTGGGCACAGCGGTGGGCCGCAATCCCGTCAGTTTCCTGATCCCCTGTCACCGGGCCTTGCGCAAATCCGGCGCGCTCGGGGGTTATCACTGGGGTCTGCCGGTGAAACGCGCCATGCTCGCCTGGGAAAGCGCGCGGGCCGAAGGATAGGCGGAAATCTGCGTCCATTCGTCAACCTTTCCCCGCGCTTTGGCCTTGGGGCGGGGCGTGTTATTGCATATCATCACCCGAGATCCGATCCATCGGGGCACATCAAACCATGAGGCAAAGATCCATGATTGCAGTCCGTAACTCCGTTCTCCTGATCTCTGGCGCAGCGCTTCTTCTGGCCACCGCTTGCACGGATCCGAATGCCGTGGGCGGCACCAACCCCAGGCAAAACACACAACAGGGCGCGCTGATCGGCGGGTTGCTCGGGGCGGGCGTGGGGGCCGCGGTCAGCGATGGCAACCGGGGCCGGGGTGCATTGGTTGGTGGAATCATCGGGGCTGCGGGCGGCGCTGTCGTTGGCAATGCACTCGATCGACAAGCCGCCGAACTGCGTCAAGAGCTTGGCAATGATGTGCAGATCGTCAACACCGGTGATCGGCTGATCCTGACCATGCCACAGGACATCCTGTTTGATGTGAACAGCTTTACCGTCACCTCCAGTCTGCGCGGCGATCTGCGCAGTGTCGCCGACAGCCTTCAGAAATACCCGGACACCACGGTGCAAGTGGTCGGACATACCGACAGCACCGGATCGGCCAGCTACAATCAGACCCTGTCAGAGCGCCGCGCCAATGCGGTTGCAGATGTGCTGATCGACGGCGGTGTGCCTTTCAGCCGAATCCGCGCCTTTGGTCGCGGTGAGGATCAACCGATAGCCTCGAATCTTACCCCCGAAGGCCGGACTCAGAACCGCCGTGTTGAAATCGTGATCCTTCCCAACGCCTGAGAAAGACGATTTCATACAAGAACGGCGCCCCTGACATTGGTCGGGGGCGCTCAAGTTTGGGAAGCGCCTTGTTTGGAGGGGTCCGTCTCAACCTCGTCCGTGACAATCTCGTCCGTGACAATCTCGGCATCAATGATCGCGCGCTCTTCGTCACCGTTCCGAGAGCCCTCCGCCTCGGTCCGATCCTCGAGAGCTCCGACGATCAGCGGCAACATCTCCAGCCCGGTCGGCGCCGATATCGGTGAACTCGGCGGAGAGCGCCAACTCAGCGTATCGAAGGAATGGCAATTCTCGCAGGCGGGTGCCCAGGAGGCATGGATGTGCTGACAGTTGTCGCATACCCATTGCGGCCCGCGCGGCGCGTTCAGCGCCCGCGCCAGCCAGCCTTTGACCACCGCATCCGAAGCCCCCTCACCGCGCTCGATGGCGGCCATGATGGTCAGCGCGCGGGCATCCGGCTCGACCTCTGCCAATGTTCCAAGCGCACGGCGGGCGCCAGGAAAATCCTCGGCCGCCAGATGGAGTTCAGCTTCCAGCAAACGCGTTTCACGGTTTTCCGGATGCACCTTGAGCAATTTGGCAAACCGCTTGAGGCGCTGCGCGGGTGTCTCGTCAGGCTCGATCGCGGCAAAGGCAGCGGCCAGATCGGGATGTGGCTGCATCAGCCAAGCCTTGTTGATGACACGCAGTGCGTTGCGCTTGTTGCCCTGTTCGACATAACTGCGCGCCGCCAGCACGGCCGCCGGAATGAGATCCGGAGACAAGCGGTTCGCCTCGATCGCGGCCTCACGCGCCTCGATGGTCTTGCCCTCGTCCAGCACATCGCGCGCCTCTGACAGTGCCAGAACGGCGTCGCGGCGTTTGTGCACGTCTCGTGGCAGGCTGCCGTATTTCAACTTTGCCCCCAGAGTTGCACGTGCACCCTTCCAGTCGTGTTTCTCGGCCTGCAATTGCAACAGCGTATCCTGCACCGCGACATGACGTGGTTTGAGCGCAAAGGCGGTCTGCGCAAGCTTGAGCGCTGTATTGGTGTCGCCCGCCGCCAGCTTTTGCCGCAAGATGCCGCTGACGCCGACAAAGCGCGTCTTGTCGTTCTGAAGAAGTCGCTTGTAGACCTCCTCTGCCTTTTGTCGGTCGCCAGACATCTCCGCCGCCTGCGCGGCAATCAAATTGGTGAGTGCGGGTTTGCGCAGAAACTTCTCGGCCTTGGCAGCTTTGGCCATGGCCACGTCCCCCTCTCCCGAGGCAAGCGCCAGCATCCCCTCGCTCAGCGCGCGATACCCTTTCTCCTGACGGCTACGGTCAAAATAGCGCGACAGCGCTGTATCATCGCCGTTGATGAATTTCAGCGTCGCGACCAGCATACCCGCAAGTTTCAGCAGCACCCAGATCAGGAAGATCAGAACCGCCAGAGCCACCACGCCCTTGAGCGGCGTAAGGTTGATCTCGAGGCCCGCCATGACAATGCGCACACCGCCATCAAGTGCGAGCAGATAGCTCGCTCCATAGGTCGCGGCGGCCACAAGGGCTATGAAAACGGCTATCTTGATGATCGACCAAAGCATAACGCACGCCTTTTCCTGCTCAATTCAATGTTCCCGCCAAATCCTCGGCAGCGGCAAGCGCCGCCTTTCGACGCGTGGCAAGGTCGGTCCAATCGGAAAGCGCGGCACGCGCACCCTCGGGCAGCGAGTCGATTTCGGCAAGGGCATCGCCCAACCGGCCATCGCTCAGCGCGGCCTCGACCCGCGACAATACCGCATCGGGGTCGTCCCCGTCGCGTGGTGTCAACGAGCGCAGACCAAGCTGGCTCTTGAGAAATCCACTCACGCCAGCCATTTCCGCCCCGCTTTCCTTGCGGGCCATGGCCAGAGCAGCCCGCGCGGCATCTGGAAAACGCTCGACGAGAACAGCTTGCGTCGGCACCCCGGTCTCGGCCATGTCCGCAAGCGCAGGAGAGACATTCACCCCCGTTTCGCGCAGATCGGCAAGCGCGGCGGAGAAATCGCTGCCACTGTCGAGCGCAGTCAGAATGCGGGTCAACGCGGCGCGGCGCAGGGTTGCCAACGCGCTGTCGCGCGCCGCCGCATCGGCGGCCTTTGCATCGCTTTGAAGCGCATCAAGGTCTGCGCGCTGCGCCGCCAGCATCGCGCGAAGCTCTTCGATGGCGGCAGAAGGCTCAGTCCCGCCCGTCTCGGGCGATGGGCGGCTTTCCAGGTCCGTGATGCGCCCCTCCAGTGCCGAAAGCTGTCCCGTCAGGGCGGTGAGGGTTTCGCTCAGTCCGCCAATTTCGCCGCTCACATCGGACGGCACATCCAACCTCTCGATCGTGGTGCTCAGATCCGTCAATCTCTGATCCTGCGCCGCCAGCCCCTGTTCAAGCCGCGCCGCGACTTCGCTATCATCGGTCCCCAACCACTGTGGCGGCAGAAGGTAGGGCGCTGCGATCACCCCGATCCCGGCCGCCAAGGCGCCACCAAACAGCATCGACCAAAAGCCGCCCTGACGCACGATCACCTGTTCGGTGGTCACGACCGACGTGGGCTTTTCGATCTGCGGATGCTCTGCCTCGGCGGGCCTTGCATCAAATTGCTCATCTCCTGCGTCAAGAGGCTCGGCCGAGGCCGCAACCTCATCTCCGGTATCCTCAGAAGCGTTCAATGTCTCCAGAGTCTCCGGGGCCGCCTCGCTTGGTGAACTTGTGTCAATACCCCCTGTGTGTTCCCCGGATGGCGGTGCAGGACGCGTCTCCGTTTCCGTCTCCGCCGTATCCTCGTCCAATCGGAATCCGGACTTGGACGTTGCTTCAGCCTCTGCGTCACTCTTCACAGGTTTCTTTCTGTTCGCCACGCCCAACCACCTTTTCGAATCTCGCCACTCCCGAGTGTCAATTTGACCTTACTGTGGAGTGTTATATCTCTCAAGCCGCTTGGCCTCTGTCACCAGATCATGCAGGGCCTTGATAAGGCCGGCGACATCAGGCGTTTCTGCAATCTGCAAGGCAAATGTCGCGCCTTCGGGGACCATTTGGGCGACCTTGCGGCTGATCGCCGCGACCAGCAGAGGGGCTTTGATTGCCTGGGCCTGTTCAAAAAACAGCCTCGCGCTGCGCGGTGACATCATCGGCACGATAACCGGACCGCTTTCGGCAAGACGGTCCTGTGCCGCACGGCCCATTTCCACTTCGACCTGTTCATAGACAACCACCTCGTCCGCTGTGCAATCCATTGCGCGCAGCGCCCCGGCAACATCGGCCGCCACATGCGCCCCCCGCAGATGAAGGAACGGTCCCGGTTTGCCATCCTCGGCGATACGCGACAACAACGTGTCGGCATCGCCCCCGGCCGACACCACAGCCAAGCCTGCCGCCCGCGCTGCCGCTGCCGTCGCGTCGCCCACGGCATAACAGGAAAAATCGCGGCGCGCGCTCAGACGGCAAAAGCCCGTCACGCCCTGACGCGACGTAAAGATCAAGATCTCCTGCCCGGTCAGATCGGGCAAACTGCCGCCATAGACAATCGTCATCAAGGGCGCGCTGAGCAGGCTCACCGACGTGCCAAACTCAACCCGTAACTGCGCCGCAAACCGGCTGGCCTCGGGGTCGGGCCTGGTGATGAGGATGGTGATGTTCATCCACTGTCCAGAGTTGTTGCCTGATGCAATCGGTGTTACCTGCCCAACAGCGATCAGGCAACAGGCGAGGAAAGATGTCACGGCCACTGATCATCCTTGGCCTCGAAAGCAGTTGCGACGATACTGCCGCTGCCGTTGTGAGCCTTGAACGGGCTGGCAAGGCCGAAATTCTGTCGTCTGTTGTGCAGGGCCAAACAGCACTTCATGCCCGGTTTGGCGGCGTAGTGCCTGAGATCGCGGCGCGCGCGCACGCCGAAAAGCTGGATCTCTGCGTGCGCGAGGCCCTTGAGCAAGCGGGTATTCCACTTGCGCGTTTGGATGCGGTCGCCGTGACCGCCGGACCAGGACTGATCGGCGGGGTGATCGCGGGCGTGATGTGTGCCAAAGGGATCGCGGCAGGCGCTGGACTGCCTCTGATCGGCGTCAATCATCTGGCCGGTCACGCGCTGACACCTCGTCTCACGGATCAGGTGGAGTACCCCTATCTGATGCTGCTTGTGTCTGGCGGACATTGCCAGTTCCTGATCGTCAACGGGGCAGACGACTTCTTGCGTCTTGGCGGCACCATCGACGACGCGCCCGGCGAGGCGTTTGACAAGGTTGCCCGGCTTCTCGGTCTGCCGCAACCTGGAGGGCCGCAAGTGGAGCAAGCGGCCCGTGGAGGAGACGCAGCGCGCTTTCGTTTTCCGCGTCCGCTTCTCGACCGGCCCGGCTGCGATCTCTCCTTCTCGGGCCTCAAGACCGCACTCTTGCGCAGTCGCGACGCGATCATCAGAGAAAAGTCCGGCCTCACGCGGCAGGACCGGGCCGATCTCTGTGCCGGATTTCAATCTGCGGTGTGCGATGTGCTGACCGAGAAAACCCGCCGGGCCTTGATCGCCTATCTGGCCAGAAACCCGGCGTGCCCGGTATTGGCCGTCGCAGGAGGCGTCGCTGCCAACGCGGTCATTCGCGCCGGATTAGAGACTGTTGTGGCCGATATGGGGGGGCGCTTTGTTGCCCCGCCTCTGGCGCTTTGCACCGACAATGCGGCAATGATCGCCTATGCCGGAGCAGAGCGCCTTGCGCTTGGCCATCGTGATGACATGACACTCGCCGCGCGCCCTCGCTGGCCGCTCGATCAAACGAGCCCGGTCATGTTGGGCAGCGGCAAGAAGGGAGCCAAGGCATGATTCTGATCTGTGGAGCAGGCGCTTTTGGCACGGCACTTGCAATCTCTCTGGCACAGAATGGCCCGGTCACGCTCTGGGCGCGTGACCCCATCCATGCCGCAGAAATGCGGACCACCCGTCAGAACGGCCGCCGCCTGCCCGGAATTTCCCTGCCAACCAATGTCACCGTCATCTCCGGCCCAGAGCCTGCAGACACGTCGCCCTGTCTGCTCGCCATGCCGATGCAGACTCTGGGCGGGTTTCTCAGAGACCACGCGACGACTCTGGTCCATCGTCCGCTTGTCGCCTGCTGCAAGGGCGTTGACCTTGCCAGCGGCCTTGGTCCAACCGGTCTCATTGCCGATACCTGCCCAACCGCAATGCCAGCAATGCTCACCGGCCCGGGCTTTGCCCATGACATTGCGATTGGCCTGCCCACTGCGCTGACGCTCGCCTGCGCAGATGACACCAGAGGCCACAAGCTGCAAACACAGCTCACAACCCGAAACCTGCGTCTCTACCGCACCACCGACACGACCGGCGCTGAACTGGGTGGTGCGCTCAAGAACGTGATCGCCATCGCCTGCGGCGCAGTCATTGGCGCAGGTCTGGGAGAGAGCGCGCGCGCGGCGCTTATGACGCGCGGATTTTCAGAGATGAGCCGCTTTGCCCTCGCACTTGGGGCACAGTCGGTGACGCTGGTGGGCCTGTCAGGTCTCGGCGATCTGGCGCTGACCTGCACGTCGGAGCAATCGCGAAACTACCGTTTTGGCCAGAGCATCGGGCGCGGCACCACATTTGATGGCGCCATTACGGTCGAGGGCACAGCCACCGCCCGCGCGGTTCTGACCCGCGCCGACGCGCTTGGCCTTGACATGCCGATCACCCGGGCCGTGACCGCGCTTGTCACGGGCGAATTGCGCGTGGACGAGGCCATGGATATGCTGCTCTCACGCCCATTGAAGGAAGAATGATGCTGATTGCCCTGATTGCCCGCGACAAGCCCGGTGCTCTCCAAACGCGCCTCGACACCCGAGAGGCGCATGTTGCCTACCTGAAATCCACCGGTGTGGTCTCGCAGGCCGGGCCATTGCTCGATTCGGCGGGCGCGATGATAGGCTCGCTGGTGATCCTCGATGTCGCCGATGAGCAGGCTGCTCGGGACTGGGCGGCCAGTGATCCCTATGCCTTGGCCGGGCTCTTCGCGAACGTCGAACTGATCCCGTGGAAAAAGGTCATCTGATGCAGTATTGGCTGTTCAAATCCGAGCCTTCGACCTGGGGCTGGCAAGACCAGTTGGCCAAAGGCGAGACGGGCGAGGAATGGGACGGTGTGCGCAACTATCAGGCGCGCAACTTCATGCGCGAGATGGCCGTTGGGGATCGCGGTTTTTTCTATCACAGCCAGAACGAAAAGGCGGTGGTCGGTATCGTCGAGGTTATTGCCAAGGCGCATCCCGACAGCACGTCGGATGATCCCCGCTGGGACTGTGTGGACATCAAGGCGATTGAAACCGCAAAGACCCCCGTGACGCTCTCGGCGATCAAGGCTGACCCACGGCTCGCGGATATGGTTCTGGTAAGGAATGCGCGCCTGTCGGTGCAGCCTGTCACCGCGCAGGAATGGCGCATCCTCTGCGACATGGCCGGGTTGACGGGGTAGGGCGACCGGGCCACGGCGCAGCAGAACAGCAATACCCCAAACGGAGGATGCCGGTCATAGTGCCGACACCCTCCGTCACCCCACGTGCTCCCAACGCACCACACGTGTGACTAGATCAGGTCTCGGCCATACTGGCCCGAACAACACCACCCTAAGCCAAGTTCGCGCCCACGCCAAACAAAGACTCCCGATCTTTCGTTTCAAATTTTTCACAGGACACGCTCGGCAGGATATTCTTCGGCAATGACACGGTGATGATGCGCCAAGAGGCAGCACAAGGCCTTGCCTCTGTGAGGCGGCGTCACCCATGGCACGGATACATGCCAGCTTTCGCGCGACCGGGCTTTCGATCTGCGGGCGGTCGTTCGGGTTGGTCAGCCCCTCTGACGTGACACTGACAAGTTTGGTTCCGTGCCGTGAGCCAGGAACGAAAACACCCGCCACGACGGCGGGCGTTCACCTTCAGAGTTGCTGACTGAGTCAGCCAAAGACCTTTTCCTTACCAAAATGCTTGGTCAGCATGTAATAGACAACCACCCGATACTTGTTGCGTTCGGATTTGCCATAGGTTTCAATTACCTGATTGATCGCATCCATGAGCGCGGGGCCATCAGGCAAGCCCAGTTTCTTGATCAGAAAATTGTTCTTGACGGTTTCCAGTTCGGCGGGTTGGGATCCCGCAACGGTCGAGGCATCGGCATTGTAAATCGCCGGCCCGCAACCGATCGTGACCTTGGTCAGCAAGGCCATATCCGGCTCCATCCCGCATTTCTTGCGCAGGTCATCGGCATATTGTGCAATCAGGTCGTCACGTTTGCCCATCAATTCTCTCCCAAATACGCGGCGCAGAGGCCGGATTATCGTTTCAACAAGCCCCGATACCGGTGCTGCGGGCACGATAACGACAGATTATTCGCGCTCAAAGGGAAAATTGCCAAAGCGCTCCCCGCGGGCGGCGTTACAGACAGGAACGCCCGCCGACCGGGGCCAACGGGCGCATCCACACGCTCCTGAACGGCTTAGTAGCGGTAATGCTCCGGCTTGAACGGCCCCTCTGACGCCACGCCGATGTAATCCGCCTGATCTTGCCTTAGCGTCGTCAGCTTGACGCCGATCCGCTCAAGATGCAGGCGTGCGACCTTTTCATCCAGATGCTTGGGCAGAACATAGACCTGATTGCCGTAGTGATCGCCCTTGGTCCACAGCTCGATCTGCGCCAGAACCTGATTGGTAAAGGACGCCGACATCACGAAAGACGGGTGTCCCGTGGCATTGCCAAGGTTCAAGAGCCGGCCTTCGCTGAGCAGGATGATCCGGTTGCCCGAGGGCATCTCGATCATGTCAACCTGTTCCTTGATGTTGGTCCATTTGTGGTTTTTCAGGGCGGCCACCTGAATTTCATTGTCGAAATGACCGATATTGCCGACGATCGCCATGTCCTTCATCGCGCGCATATGCTCGATGCGGATCACGTCTCGGTTGCCGGTGGTGGTGACAAAGATATCGGCGCTGCCGACCACATCCTCCAGCAGGACGACTTCAAACCCGTCCATCGC
>PFEY01000110.1:0-14387 GCA_002783205.1 Rhodobacteraceae bacterium CG17_big_fil_post_rev_8_21_14_2_50_63_15
GATGATGGGTGTGATTGTGGGGGCGCTGCTGCTGATGGCGCTGGGATTTGTCGCGCTCAGGGTGACGGGTTCTGGAATGGAAAGACCGACGCGCTGGGCCATCATCGTGCTATTCGCGATTGCGGGTGTCCTGATCGCGCGCCTGCCGGGGGTCATTCTGGGCGGGCTCTTTGGCTGGTTCTTCTCGTGGTTCATCTTCTGGATCGGCGAGGGGCGTTATCGCGCCAGCCTCGCCCCCTATCTCACCTCCGGGCAGGTGCTCTGGCATTACAGCTTTCGCGTGATTTGCGGCGCGGTCTTTGTCTTTCTGATCACGCCCATTCTGGTGGTGATGCCGCTCAGCTTCAACGCGCAGGATTTCTTTACCTTTACACCGGAAATGCTGCGGTTTGATCCGGCGGGCTATAGTCTCAAGCATTACAAGGATTTCTTCACCTCGAGCGGCTGGCAGCAGGCGCTGCGCAATTCGCTGGCGATCGCGCCGGTGGCGACACTTCTGTCGGTGAGTTTCGGCACTCTGGCGGCGATCGGGCTGAGTTCGGAACATGTGCCGTTTCGGCGGGCGATCATGGCGATCCTGATCTCGCCGATGATCGTGCCGCTGATCATCTCGGCGGCGGGGATGTATTTCTTTTACAGCCGGATCGGCCTGCAAGGCACCTATTTCGGCGTGGTGCTGGCCCATGCAGCGCTTGGCATTCCCTTTGTCATCATCACCGTGACTGCGACTCTGGTCGGGTTCGACCGCTCGCTCACCCGCGCGGCGGCGAATATGGGGGCGGACCCGGTCACGACCTTTTTCCGGGTGCAGATGCCGCTCATCCTGCCGGGTGTGATTTCGGGCGGGCTGTTTGCCTTCATCACCTCGTTCGACGAGGTGGTGGTGGTGCTCTTTGTCGGCTCTGCCAATCAGCAGACGCTGCCCTGGCGGATGTTCACCGGGTTGCGCGAACAGATCAGTCCCACGATCCTGGCGGTGGCGACGATCCTGGTGGTGATCTCGATCGGATTGCTGAGCACGCTCGAGATGCTGCGGCGACGCTCCGAGCGGCTGCGGGGGATGAGTCCCGGCTGATCCCGGTGCGCCGGAGGCGGTGCCGGGGGCGCTGCCCCCGGACCCCCCTTGGGTATTTGACCCAAGAAGAAGGAGCGGCGGCGGGATGTGACGCAGCGTCGGTTCTTGCCGGTCGCGACCCGTGGCATAGGCTCGCGCGGCGGGGGCTGGTGGATGGATTACGATTACATCATCGCGGGGGGTGGATCGGCGGGCGCGGTCATGGCGGCGCGGCTGAGTGAGAATCCCGCGACCAAGGTTTGTCTGATCGAGGCGGGCGGCAGCGGGCGCGACATCTTTGTGCGGGCGCCGGGGCTGGTCGCGGCGATGGTCTCGGGGCGTCCCCGGATCAACAACTGGGCGTTTCACACCGCCCCGCAGGCGGGACTGAACGGGCAGCGCGGGTTTCAGCCGCGCGGGCGCGCCCTGGGCGGGTCGAGCGCGATCAATGCCATGCTCTATGTCCGCGGGCATCCGGCGGACTATGACGATTGGGCCGATCTGGGATGCGATGGCTGGGACTGGCAGAGCGTGTTGCCGTGGTTTCGCCGGGCGGAGCGCAATGCGCGGTTTGGCGGCGATCTGCATGGGCAGGCGGGGCCCTTGCAGGTCTGTGACCAAAGCGCGCCACGCGCCATTTCCGAGGCCTTCGTGCAGGCCTGCGAGAGCCTGCAGATCCCGCGCAATCCGGATTTCAACGGGGCAAGGCAGGAGGGCGCGGGGCTCTATCAGGTCACACAGTATTTCGACGGGCCAAAGCGGGGCGAGCGCTGTTCGGCCGCGGCCGCCTATCTCTTTCCCGTGATGGGGCGGCGCAATCTGACCGTTCTGACGGGGACGATGGTCGAAAGGGTGTTGATCGAGGCGGGGCGCGCGACCGGGCTGCGGTATCGCCATCGCGGCCGCGTGCAGGACATCAAGGCGCGGCGCGAGGTGATCCTGTGTGCGGGCACCTTTGGTTCGCCGCATCTGCTCAAGCTGTCGGGGATTGGACCGGCCGAGGAATTGCAGACCATGGGGATCGCCTTGATCCGCGATCTGCCAGGCGTGGGCGAGAATCTTCAGGATCATCTGGACTATATCCTCTCCGACACCTCGCGGCGTGAGGATGTGGTCAGCCTTGGCCCGAGGGGGCTGTGGCAACTGGGCAAGGCGGCGCTGGAATGGCGCAGGACGGGACGTGGGCATTTCGCCACCCCCTATGCCGAGGCCGGGGCGTTCCTGCGGTCCGAGCCCGGTCTGTCGCGCCCGGATCTGCAACTGCATTTCGTGATCGGTATCGTCGATGAGCACATGCGGCGGCTGCATTTCAGGCCGGGGTATTCCTGTCATGTCTGCATCTTGCGCCCCCATAGCCGGGGGCGGGTCACGCTTGGCTCGGTGCGCGCGGCGGACGCGCCGGTGATCGATCCCGCGTTCCTGAGCGATGCGCGCGATCTGGTGCTGATGAGACGCGGGGGGCGGCTGATCGAGCGGATCATGGCCGCGGCGCCGCTTGATCCGTGGCGCAAGGCGCGGCTCTATCCGCATGATGGAAGCGAGGTTGCGCTCGAGGCCGATATCCGGGCGCGGGCCGATACGATCTATCATCCGGTCGGCACCTGCGCGATGGGGCGGGGGACGATGGCGGTGGTCGATCCGGACTGTCGGGTGCATGGGGTGGCGGGGCTGCGGGTTGTCGATGCCTCTGTGATGCCGCGGCTCATTGGTGGCAATACCAATGCGCCCACGATCATGATCGCCGAGAAGATCTCGGGTGCGATGATGGGGAATGGTCCGGAGGTTCAGGCGCGATAGCGGGCGAGGAACATTCCGACCGCACCGGTCACGACACGCTCGATATCGGCCTCGGTCGGGTTGTCGCAGAGGCCACAAAGCGCGCGCACAAAGAGATCGCCCTTGCACAATTCGCTGAACTGGTTGGCGGCGAGTTCCATGTCGTCGATCCTGAGGATGCCGGAGTCGACATAAGGTGCCAGGACCTTGCTCATCCGTTCGCGCACAAGCGCCGGGCCGGAGGCGTAGAAGCGGCGCCCGAGTTCGGGGAAGCGATGCGACTCCGCCATGCAGATGCGAAACACCTGCTGGCCGAAATCCGACAGGAAGAAACGCAGGATCCGGCTGGCGGCCTCATGCAGCACCTGCTCTATCGGGGCGCCCCTGCTGATCACTTCCATGGCTTCTTCGGCCTGGCGGTTGCATTCGATGCGCGCCACTTCGGAAAAGAGCAGGCGCTTGTCGGGAAAATAGCTGTAAAGTGTCGCCTTTGAGACCTGCGCTTCGCGGGCGATCTCGTCAACGCTGGCGCCTTCGAAGCCGTCGCGCATGAACACGCGCCGCGCGCCGTCGAGCACCTGATCGAACTTGCGGCCCTTCTTTATTGCAACAGCCGGAACCGTCATGCGAACCCTCTCCGTAGGCCGGATCAGTCTAGGCGCGTAGCGTGCCGGACCGCAAGCCTATCCGTGACAGGGCGGCGTGCGGGGCTGCGATCCGTTCGCGGATGGCGTTGTTGCCGGATCAGAGCCTGTTGATGGGCACCTTGAGCATCGGATTGCCATCCTGGTCGCGGGGCACTTCACCCGCCCGCATGTTGACCTGCAAGGATGGCAGGATCAGGCGCGGCATGGCCAGCGTCGCATCGCGGGCGGTGCGGAAGGTCACGAAGTCCTCCCGCGTCTTGCCGCCGCCGACGTGGATGTTATGCGCCCGCTCTTCGCCGACGGTGGTTTCCCAACGGATTTCGCGGCCATTCGGGCCATAATCGTGACACATGAACAGCCGCATCTCGTCGGGTAGCGCGAGAACCTTCTGGATGCTGTCATAGAGTTCTCCGGCATCGCCGCCCGGGAAATCCGCCCGTGCCGAACCGCCATCGGGCATGAAGAGCGTGTCGCCGACAAAGGCGGCATCGCCCATCACATGCACCATGCAGGCGGGCGTGTGTCCCGGCGTATGCATCGCAAAACACGTCATGGTGCCCACCTGATAGGTGTCGCCATCCTTGAACAGCGCATCGAACTGACTGCCGTCGCGCTGAAACGCGGTGCCCTCGTTGAAGATCTTGCCGAAGGTCTCCTGCACGACCATGATCTTGTCGCCAATGCCGATCCTTCCGCCGAGTTTCTGCTGAATGTAGGGTGCGGCGCTCAGGTGATCGGCATGGACATGGGTCTCGATGATCCATTCGAGCGTCAGGCCCTTGCGCATGATGGACTCAATCAGCGCATCGGCATTGGTATGGGTGATCCGGCCCGCGGCCATGTCGATATCCATCACGCTATCCACCACCGCGCAGGCGGTCGAGCCGGGATCCCTGACCACATAGCTGATCGTGTTCGTCTCCGGGTCGAAAAACGCCTCGACTTGCGGCTTGATGTCGATGTTCAAGGGATAGGCGGTCATGCGGTCGCATCCACTCTTGCGCGATATGCCAGGATCATCCGGGCCACTGATATCCCGGCCAACAGGGCCACGACAAAGGCGAAAACCTCACCCTTGCCAGAGCCAAGCGCCGGCAAGGCCGCGCCCGGACAGAAGCCGGCAATCCCCCAGCCCAGTCCGAAGAGCGCCGCGCCGCCGATCAGCCGTCTGTCGATGCGGGTGTTGGTGGGCAACTGAAACCGGTCCTCGAGCAGTGGCGCAGGACGGTGCAGCACCACGCGATAGCCAAGAAAGGTGGTGATCAACGCGCCCCCCATGACGAAGATCAGGCTGGGATCCCATGTTCCGGCGATGTCAAAGAAGTTGAGAACCTTGGCCGGGTTGATCATCCCGGATATGGCGATTCCCGCGCCAAATATCAGGCCGACCACGAAGGCAGAGAGCAGGCGCATGATTTATACCCCCAGAAGGTGACGAATGACATAGACCGTCAGAAAGCAAACGGCCATGAACGTGGCGGTTGCAGCGAACGACCGCCTTGACAGACGTGCCATGCCGCAGACCCCGTGCCCCGACGTGCAGCCCGAGCCGAACGTCACGCCGATCCCGACGATGAAGCCGCCGACAAGGATCATCGGCAGGCTCACGGGCACATCGACGGCTGGCATCTGCCCGGTTGCGGCCAGCACCAGAAGCGGCCCGGCGATCATGCCTGCGATCATCATCGCGCGCCAACTCCTGTCGCCGGGACTCCCGGCCGTCAGGAGGCCGGACAGGATGCCCGTTGCCCCGAGTATGCGCCCCTGCAAGGCCATCAGCAGCACTGCCGATACCCCGATCAAGACCCCGCCTGCGAGGGATTGAAGGGGGGTGAAGGCTGTTTCGAGACCCGTCATGGACTTTCTCCTGCTTGCCTGTCTCTACCGGCCGGAACTGGCCGGGTCTGTGATATTGTCACTCTTGAATGTATGAAGGTAATCGGAAAATTCTACACCATCCAATTGAGTTCGCCAAACTTTGTCAGATTGCCATCTTCTCAACACCCCTGTCATCTGTTTCACTCCTGTCAAGCTGAACCGGAGCCTTGCATGTCCCATGTCTTTCCGCGCCACACCAAGGCCCATCCCCCGATCGCCACCCGAGGCGAAGGGGCTTATATCCACGACAGCACCGGCAAGGTTTATCTCGACGGTTCGGGCGGGGCTGCGGTGTCCTGTCTTGGTCATTCCGACGCTGATGTCATCGCCACGATCAAGGCGCAGGCGGACCGCATCGCTTTTGCCCATACTGGATTTTTTACGTCCGAACCCGCCGAGTCGCTTGCCGATCGGTTGATCGCGCACGCCCCGGAAGGCCTGAACAGGGTCTATTTTGTTTCCGGCGGCTCCGAGGCCGTGGAATCCGCACTGAAACTTGCGCGGCAGTATTTCCTCGAAATCGGTCAACCGACGCGGCATCGCTTTATCGCCCGGCGGCAGAGCTATCACGGCAACACACTTGGCGCGCTTGGCACGGGGGGCAATACCTGGCGGCGCGAACCCTTTGCGCCGCTGATGGTCGAGACCTCGCATATTTCGCCCTGTTACGCCTATCGCGGATGCGTGGAGGGCGAGTCACCCGAGGCCTATGGGCTGCGGGTCGCTGATGAGCTTGAGGCGGAAATCCTGCGTCTCGGGCCGGAGAACGTGATCGGCTTCGTTGCCGAACCGGTGGTGGGTGCAACGCTGGGTGCGGTGCCGTCCGTGCCGGGATATTTTCCCCGAATCCGCCAGATTTGTGACACCTACGGCGTGCTGCTGATCCTTGATGAGGTGATGTGCGGCATGGGGCGCACGGGCACGCTCTTTGCCTGTGAACAGGACCGGGTGCGCCCCGATATCGTGACCATCGCCAAAGGGTTGGGGGCGGGGTATCAGCCGATCGGCGCGATGCTGTGCTCTGACACGATCTATCAGGCGATCGCGGCGGGGTCGGGGTTTTTCCAGCACGGGCATACCTATATCGGGCATCCCATCGCCTGCGCTGCGGCCGATGTGGTGGTGCAGAAGCTGACCACCGGCGGCATGACCAGACGCGCCGCGCAGATGGGTGAGAAACTCGACGCGGCCTTGCACACGGTCTTTGGGCAGCATCCGCATATCGGCGACATCCGCGGGCGCGGCATGTTTCGCGGCCTTGAAATTGTCGAGGACCGCGCCTCAAAGGCCCCCTTTTCCCCGGAACGCGAGATCAACAAGGCACTCAAGAAGGCCGCTTTCGAGGCTGGGCTGATCTGTTATCCGATGGGGGGCACGATCGACGGGCGGCAGGGCGATCATGTGCTGCTTGCGCCGCCCTTCATTCTGACCGAGGCACAGATTGAGGAACTTACGGACAAGCTGTCCGCCGCGCTGAAGAGCGTGCTTGGCTGACATCCTTGCCGTCTCGGCCGGGATTGTCCGGCAGCTTGATCTCTGGCCCTCTCACCCGGTCTCGCGCGCTTTGTCGAGCGAGCCGCGCGCGATGGCGATCACGGTCAGCGCCGTCACCCCCCAGAAGAACCAGGTGATCGGCCCGCGCAGCAGGATCACCGGACTGCCGCCCGACATCAGCATCGCCTGACGGAAATTATCCTCGAGCATCGGCCCGAGAATGAAGGCGATGAGAAAGGGCGCTGCGGGAATGTGACAGCGCCCCATGACAAAGCCGACCCAGCCCATCACGAACATCACGCCCACATCGAACAGATTGTTGTTGACCGCGAAAACCCCGTAGATGCAGAGCACCAGAACCATCGGCATCAGGATGCGCCGGGGAATGTCGGCCACCGGCTTGAAACCGCGAATCGCTAATCCGCCGATCACGAAGAGCAGCGCGGAACTGAAGATCAGGCCGATGAAGAGACCATAGATGATGTCCGAATTCATCACGAACATCATTGGTCCGGGTTGCAAGCCATGAACCATGAAGGCCCCGATGATGATCGCGGTGATGACATCCCCCGGCACGCCAAGCGCCAGAAGCGGGATCAGCGTGGCGCCTGCCACGCCGTTATTGCCGGCCTCCGAGGCGGCGACGCCTTCGATCTCGCCCTTGCCGAAATTGGCCTTGTTGGGCGATTTGCGCCGGGCCTCCGAATAGCTGAGAAAGGCCGCCGGTGCGGCCCCGATGCCGGGAATCGAGCCCAGGAATACCCCGATGAAGCTGCCGCGCACGATGGTTTTGAAACAGCGGCGATAATCGGCGAATGTGACCCAATTCTTGCCCAATTTCTGCACATTCCCGAGATGGCCGGTCGGGTGCCAGACGGTGTTCAGGATCTCGGGAATGGCAAAGAGGCCGATCAGAACGGCGATGAAATTCAATCCCCCCATCAGGTTCGGATCGCCAAAGGTAAAGCGGTTGGTGCCATAGATCAGATCGAGGCCGATGGTCGCCAGCAGGAGCCCCAGAAGCGCCGAGAGCGCGCCTCGCAACAGGCTGTCGCCCGAGACGCCCGCAATGATGGTGAGCGAAAAGAGGATGAGCGCAAAGAATTCCGGCGGACCAAAGCTCAGCGCAAAGGAGGCCAGCCAGCCCGCGAACAGGATCAGCGAGAGGTTGGAGATCAGATCCGCCGTGCAGGACGCCCAGAGCGCCATGCCAAGCGCCCGCCCCGCCTCGCCGCGCGCCGCCATCGGATGCCCGTCAAGCACCGTCGCCGAGGACGCGGGCGTCCCCGGAGTCTTGATCAGGATCGCTGGGATGGATCCGCCGAAGATGCCGCCCTTGTAGACTCCAAGCAGCAGCAGGATGCCGTTGATCGCCTCCATCGGAAAGGTGAAGGGCAGCGCCAACGCCACCGCCATCGTGGCCGAAATGCCGGGAATGGCCCCGCCGATCACGCCGATCACGATGCCGATCGCAAGCGACAGGAACGCATTGATGTTGCCCACCAGGGCAAGACCCGCCATGACGTTGTCAAAGAGGCTCATGGCAGTCTCACAAGGATGCCCTGCGGGATCGCCACACCAGCGACATGGGCAAAGAACGCATAGAGCACGAGCGGGGTGAGCGCTGCACAGACGACGGCGGTCACCGGGTGGCGCGTTCGGATCAGAAACGCCATGGCGGCAAAGGCCAGCATCGAAGTCCAGACCATGCCAAGACGCGGCATCGCCCAAAAGACGAGAGCCATCAACCCCGCCATCGCGCAGAGCCGGACCAGTCCCGCGCGCGGATCCTCGATGGCGTCGTTGACGGGTTCCGTGGTCGCGGACATGCGCCGACCGGCGATCACCAGCCCCAGCCCCACGAGCCCGGTCAAGCCGCTCAGGATATAGGGCCAGAACAGGGGCGAGAGGACAAGATTGCGCACATTGCTGGGCGATGAAACCCAATTCGGGATCGCGTAGAAGATCAAGAACGCCGCCGCCAGCATCGCCACGATGCCAAGCCGTAGCTGAATCGCCTGTTGGTTCACCCCTGAGTCTCCCCGATCAGTCTGCCTGCGGTGCGTTGGCGGTGCGTTGGCCGGACGCGGGGGCCGCGTCCGGCGGTGGTCGGCGCGCGTCAGCCTTCGATGCGCATCCCCAGCTTGTCCACCAGCGCGCGGAAGGTCTCGTATTGCTTCTGGATAAAGGTGTTGGCTTCCTCCGGGCTCATCACATGGATGACTGAGCCAAGCGCGTTCATCTGATCGACAAAGCCCGGGTCATTTGCCGCCTCGGCCATCCAGGCGCCCCATTTCGCCGCTACCTCGTCGGGCAGGTCATCGGGCCCGGCAATCCCGGTCCAGCCCACCAGCTGGGTGAGGGCGGGCTTGCCCAGATCCACCGCTGTTGGCGCGTCAAAGCCTACGACCGGCTCTGCCGTGGTGACGAGGATCGGTTTCAGCTGACCGTTGGCGACAAAGCCGGCCAGCGCCGAGGTGTTGGTGCAGATGAAGGTGACCGTGCCGTTCAACACCGCCGTCGCCGCCTCGCCGCCGCCCTTCTGCGGTATATGGGTGGCCTTTTCGAGCGGGTTCTCGACGCCGAATTCATCCAGCACGAAGACCGCCGCCAGATGCAGCATCGAGCCCACGCCGGATGAGCTATAGCTGCTGCCCTCTTTGTTGGTCAGCGCCACCAGATCCTCGATCGTCTCGATGCCAGAATCCGGGCGCACGGCACAGGCCACCGGGTTGATCTCATAGACCGTGACAAAACGAAAATCGTCCAGCGTATAGGGCAGCGTCGCCTTCATCGCCGGGTTCACGGTATGCGAGCCGACGCGTGCGAACAGCATCGTGTAGCCGTCCCCCTTGGCGTTCTGCACCGCGACCGAGCCCGTCGCGCCGCCGGCGCCGGTGATGTTGGACATGACCAGCGGCTTGCCAACCGCATGGCCCAGCGGTTCGGCGATGGCGCGCGCCGAAATGTCCGTGGCGCCCCCCGGCCCATAGGGGATCACCATGTTGATCGGCCGTTCGGGATACTCGGCAAACGCCGTCGTAGCGATCAGCCCCAGGCCCAGGGCGCAGGCCGCGCCCAGTTTCCTCAATGTCATTCTTTCCTCCTCCTCTGTCGGTCTCAGGATCGTATCATTGGCGCATTGCACCGCTGTCGAGATCAGTAGTATCGTTAAGAGAACCTTTATATAAGCAATATTCTGTTACAGCTTATGTCAATAAAAATGACGAAAGTGAACGAGCATGTCCCTTCGGCGCCTGCGCACCCTGATCGCGGTGGACGAACACAAGACCTTCAGCGCCGCGGCGGATGCGGTCTTTGTCACCCATGCCGCCGTCAGCCAGCAGATGCGCCTGCTGGAGGAGGAATGGCAGATCCCGCTCTTTGACCGCAGCCGCCGCACACCGCTGTTGACCCCCGCGGGCCGCGCCCTGGCCGCGCGCGCCCGAGAGATCGTGCGCGCCTATGACACGATCGTCGCCTCGGTTCTGGGCGACGAGGGGTTCGAGGGCGAGGTCTCGCTTGGCGCGGTGCCGATGACCTTGACCGGGCTGACGCCGCTCGCGGTGCGGCTCTTGAAGCACAGCTATCCCGATCTGCATGTGCGCATCGTGCCCGGCATGACCACGCAACTCATCGCCGAGGTCGAACGCGGCGCGCTCGACGCCGCCATTCTGTCGCGGCAGGGGCCGCTATCGGTCGAGATTACCTATTCTGATGTGGCGCGGGAACCGATGCAACTGCTCGCGCCCGAGTATATGGCGGGCGAGGATGTCATCGACTTGTTGACGCGCTATCCCTTCATCCGCTTCAGCCGCGATGCTGTTGTGGGCGGGCTGATCGACGACTGGCTGCGCGAGAACGACATCAAGGTGCAGGTGACGATGGAATTGCAGGGACTTGAGGCGATTTCGAGCATGGTTCTGGCGGGTTTGGGCGTGTCGATCGTTCCGGCGCATTGTGTGCGTGGTTACAATCCGCTGCCCCTGCGCCGTCTGCCCCTGCCCGAAGGTGCGCCGGTGCGGCAACTGACGCTCGCCTTCCGTCGCGACAATCCCCGCCTTCCGGTCATTCAGGAGATCCACAAGGCGCTGCTGGGCGCGGTGGGGATCGGCTTCTTTACCCCCGAAGACCCAGGGACGACCCCGTGACATCTGAAATCGCCCTCTATGTGATCGCCGGGGCCGCGGCTGGCGGTCTGATCAACGGCCTTGCCGGATTCGGCACCGCGCTCTTTGCGCTCGGCTTCTTTCTCAACGTCATGCCGCCGGTGCAGGCGGTGGCGGTCGTCGTCGTGCTCTCGGCGCTGACCGGGCTGCAAGGCGTCTGGATCGTGCGCCATGCCATCGGCGCGAACAAGCGGCGGCTGGCGCGGTTTCTCGTTCCGGCGCTGATCGGCATCCCGCTCGGGGTTCTGGTGCTCAGCGTGATCGAGGCGCGCAGTCTCAAGCTGGTGATCGCCGCCTTTCTGATCCTCTATGGCGGCTATTTCTCTCTGCGCGCGCGCCTGCCCCGCTTTGAGCGTCCGACGCCGGTCTGGGACATGCTGGTGGGCTTTCTCGGCGGGGTTCTGGGCGGCGCCGCCTCGCTCTCGGGCGCGCTGCCGATGATGTGGTGCGCGCTCAGGCCCTGGCCCCGGCACGAGACGCGCGCGGTGCTGCAACCGTTCAACGTCGCGGTTCTGGGGCTGACCGCCGGCCTTCTGGCGCTGCAAGGCGTCTATGGCCGCGAGACGCTGGTCCATCTCGCCCTCGCCATTCCGGTATCGATCGTTTCGGCGCAGGGCGGCATCATGATCTTCAGGCGCCTGTCGGACGATGCCTTTCGGCGCCTGCTGATCGCGCTGACCTTTGTTTCCGGCACGGTTTTGATGCTGCGCGAACTGCTCTAGCCGATCACCTCGTCCGAGCGGTCATCGGTCTCGCCATAGCGCTTGAGCACGGCGGGCCTTGTGCCCTCATAGACGCGCGCGATATTCGCCGCGATCTTGGCATTCTCGCGCTCAAAAAGGCAGTTGCCGTCAAGATCCGACGCGACGATGAACGGCCCCATCCGGTTGCAGCGGATGACCCACATTGCCTGCGCAAGACCCAGTTCCTCGTGCCAATGCACCGCCTCGACCTTCTCGATCCCGCGGCCCAGAAGTGCGCCGGTTCCATAGCCGACCGTCGAGAGGTAAATCGCCCCGTTTGGCACGAAATAGTCTCTGTAATCCTTCGACGACATGCCGCCCTTGCCGATGATCAGCCGGGCGCCGGTCTTGGCCATCCATTCCGGCAGCCACTTGGCAAAGCGGAACGACGCCGTGGCCGTGACCGCCCCCATGTCAAAGCTGCCATCGGAGCGGATCGCGGCGGCGGGCGAGCAGTGAAAGTTCGCGGCGCTCTGTGCCGGCAATTCCATCGGAATGTTCGCCTTGTGCTCCAGCGCGCGCATGTAAACGCCTTCGCGCGCGGTGTAGATGATCCCGTCGAGATAGACGATATCACCCAACCGCAGGGCTGCGATGGCCTCGGGCGTGGGCGTGGTGCTGAGGCGGATCTCGCGCGGCTTGCTCATTCGGCGGCCTCCGTCGCTGCCGCCGACCATTCGACCGTGTCCCGGCGCTGATAGGGGGTGAACCAGTCGGGATCGGTGCGCGGCTCCACCCGCCCGTCAGGCCAGATCCGCGCCACGGCCCGGCGCGACGAGAGACAGAAGGCATGCACCGACATCTGCATGCCCCCGGTATGGCAATAGCCCACCTCGATGTTGCAATCGATCACCATGTTCTTGCCGACAAAGCCCATCGCTCCCATGCCGATGGAATTGCCGAGATCCTTGAACTCGTCCTCGAGCGCCGCGATCTTCGGGTCGGGGTTGCGATCGCCCACCACTCGCAGACAGGCGGCGCGCTTGCCCAGCACCATGCAGGTATCCTTGCAGCCGCCCAGACCGATGCCGATGATCGCCGGCTGACAGGCCAGCCCGCGCTTGCCGAAGGCCATCAGGCTGTCGAGATAGAACCGTTTGATGCCCTCGATTCCGTCGCTTGGGAAGAGCATCCGGTAATCGGTGCCAAAGAGCCCGCCCTTGTGCACCGTGATGAGGTCGATCCAGTCGCCCTCGGGCTCGAACCCGTATTCGATCTCGGGTGCGCCGATGCCGACATTGTTGTCGTGATCCGTGCGCCAGAGCGGATGCACCCGGTTGGGGCGCAAGGGCACCGCGCGGGTGGCATTGGCCGTCGCCCGCCGCAACGCGGCCTCGAGCGCCACCGGCCCGCCCTCGATCTGCGCCGCATTGCCCATCTTGACATACCAGCGCGGCGTGCCGGTATCGCCGCACATGGCGCGGCGATCCTCCTTGGCGGCCTGATAATTCTCGAGCATGGCCTGAAGCACGAAGGACGACAGATCCCCGTCCTCGGTCTCGGCGGCCCTTTGCAACCCCGTGAGATAGTCCTCGGGGATCTCGATGGCCGCCTTGTCCATCAGCGTCTCGGCGGTGGTCTGGATCAGGTCGATGGAAATCATTGCGCAGCCACTAATGTCTCGGGTTCGCCCTCGGGCAGGATTGTCTCGCCCGGCCGCACGAGGCTGAATCGCACCGGCTCGCGGCGCACTTCGGTTCCCGATCCGCCCGCCGTGACCACTGTGAAATAGGAGGCGTCAAGATCGCCCTCCTCGGGGAAATCCTCGCGGTAATGCGCGCCGCGCGAGTTTTCCCGTGCGACGGCGGCCAGCGTGATCGCCTCGGAGATGTCGCAGAGCGAGCGCAGGTTGAGCCAGTCATGCCAGGTCAGGTTGTAGGCGAGGTCATCGCCCGCAACCCCCACCGTCATCAGCGCCTCCGAGATCTCGGCCACGCGCCTCAGCCCGCGTTTCATTCCCGTTTCGGTGCGCATCACGCCGACATCTTCCCACATCGCCTCTTGCAGCGCATGGCGCAGCGGTTGCACCAGATCCGGCTTGACGCGGAGCGGATGCCGCGCGCGGTCGATCTCGGCCTTCAAGGTCTCGAGGCAGGGTTCACGCAGCGCCGCCATGCGGCGGATATCCGCGCCCATCGTATCGCCCGCAACACCGCCATAAACGGTGGAATTGGCGACGCCATTGCCGCCCAGCCGGTTCGCCCCATGCGCGCCGCCCGCGTCCTCGCCCGCCACATAGAGCCCCTCCAATGCGGTGCGGGTGTCGGGATCCACCACTACGCCGCCCATGAAATAATGCGCCGTCGGCACCACCTCGACCAGTCCACCCGCCAGATCGAAGCCGCTGTCGGCGCAGCGCTTGACCATGCCGGGGAATTTCGCCCGCACGTTGTCGGGGCCAAGATGGGCCATGGAGATGAATACGCCGCCGTTCGTGCTGGTGTTGTTCTTGCGCATCTCGGCATAGATGCCGCGACTGACCACATCGCGCGTCGCGCGCTCGCCCTTGGGATCGTAATCGAACATGAAGCGGTGCTGCGCGCCATTGAGTAACTGCCCGCCCGCGCCGCGCAGACCCTCTTCCAGCACTGTGCCGGTCATCCGCGTGTGATCCCCCGCCAGCAGA
>PFEY01000110.1:14420-21171 GCA_002783205.1 Rhodobacteraceae bacterium CG17_big_fil_post_rev_8_21_14_2_50_63_15
GTCCGCCGCCGGTGGCCATCAGCACCGTCTTGGCGCGCACCAGCCGGAATCCCCCCGTGCGCATGTCGATGAACAGCACGCCCGCCAGCGCATGGCCGTCGCGCGTCGGGATCAGGCCCACGGCGCGGTGTTCCTGCAATTTCTCGACCGGGCGCGCCAGAACCTGCTCCATCAGGCGGCTGATGATCTCGATGCCGGTCAGGTCGCCCTTGTGCACCGTGCGGTCGGCGGTTTGCCCGGCAAAGGCCTTCTGATGCAGGCTGCCATCGGGATTGCGGTCAAAGAAGCAACCGATTTCGTTCTCGAGTTCGTGGATGCGCACCACCGCCTGCTGGCAGAGTTTCCAGGCCATGTCCTGATTGGGCAGCCACTTGCCGCCGCGGATCGTGTCCATGAAATGCCGCTCGACCGTGTCGCCATTGCCGAGCGCCACGTTATAGCCGCCCTGCACCATCCGCGTGCAGCCGCATTTGCCGATCAGCCCCTTGACGGCGAGGGTGATCCGCGTGCCCTCGGGCGCCGATTGCTGGGCGTGAAGCGCGGCAAAGAGCCCTGCACCGCCGGTGCCGATGATCAGGATGTCGGTGTCGTGCCGGTCGATATGGGTCATCAGATCGCCCTCAGGAAAAATGTGCCCGAGAGAAAGAGCGCCACACCCACCGCGCCCGCAGCCAGGGTTTTCTGCCGGTCGGACCACGGCAGGAATTCCAGCGCCATCAGCCGCAGTCCGCCGAACATATGAACCGCCAGCAGGAACACCAGACCGAATTCGGCGATCTTGACCAGCGGGTTCTCGGCAAAGGCGAGAAATCCGTCAAGCCGTGTGGGCGCGGTGATCGCCTGTGACAGTAGCCAGAAATGCGCGGGCAGGAACAGCGCAAGGGCCAGCCCCGAAACCCGGTGCAGCACAAAGGCGAGCCAGAGCGGATGCGAACGCGGCGGCTGTCTCATGACCCTGTCACCGCAAGAACCGCCGCGAAGCCAAGCCAGAGCAGGGCAGCGCAGATCCCCCAGGTGAGCACCGCAAGACCCAGGCCGCGCAGGCGTAGCCATTCATGCGCGATCACCCGCAAACCAATGGCGGCATGGACAGAGACCGCCACGACAAACACCCCGTAGAACAGGAACCACAAGAGACTGCCCTGCGTGCGGCCAAGGATCTCCGCCGTGCTCAGCCCGCCCCGAATGGCATAGATCATCACCGCGATGTGACCAAGCACCAGCGGCGCCATCACCAGCGCGCTCAGCCGTTGCAGCATGTAAAGCCGCAGATCAAGCATCGCGCTTCCCCCGCCATGCGGCCCGAACCGTCTCGCGCTTCAACCCGGCAATCGCGCGCATCGGGTTCAGCTCATTGGGGCAATACTGCGCGCAACTGCCCATGGAATGACAGTTGTGACAGCCGCCCTTGCCCGACACCGCCGCCAGAATGCCCGGACGATCCGCGTCGCGACGGTCGTTCAGCAGCGTCCAGGCCCGTTGCAGCGCGGCCGGGCCGAGATAGTCGGCATTGCCCGCCACCGTATCGCAGGCGGCGTAACAGATGCCGCAATTGATGCATTCGATCCCCAGATCCGCCTCGGCCCGTTGCGGGTTTTCAGGTGTAACAGGGTCGAACTCGTCGCCGCGCCCGGCAGAGGGATGATGCCGCGCCTCCGCCGCCACCCATTTGTCAAAGAACGGGTCCATGTCGGCGACCAGATCCTTGATGACCGGCAGATTGCGCAGCGGCGCAATCTCGAGTCTGCCATCTTGGGTCACTCGGCGCACATGCGTCCGGCAGGTCCAGCGCGGCACGCCGTTGACCATCATCGCGCAGGATCCGCACATGCCCACGCGACAGGCGAACCGATAGCTGAGGGTCGGATCCGACATCTGCTGAATCCATGTCACCACATCCAGAACGGTCTGGCTGTCGCGGGCGGGCACGTCAAAACGCTCATGACGGATGCTCCCCGCCACGCCGCGTTGCACGGTCACGTCCAGCATTTCGCGCTTTTCGGTCACATCACACCTTGCCTGGTCGGGTTGCGGGTGACTCCGTTATAATTATGACGCCAGCTAACAAAAAGGAATAAATAATAAAGTTTTCTGTAAGTAAAAATATCTATTTTCTCTGATATCTTTCTTCGGACCTCGATCCGCCCGCCTTCCCGAACGTCGTCCGCAGCAGGTTCATGCCGCGCGGGGCGTCGATCGGATAGATTTGCCAATGCTGAAATTTTGTGCATGGTTGAGAGATAAGCGGGCATGAACCCGCAGCAAAACCGACCTTGTCGCAAGATTCCAATTGCGCCGGGTCATCGACAGGGAAACCATCATCGCATGGCTATGTTCGATGAAATGCAAGCGGATGGGGGGCAGGTGCGCAGCGCCTATTCCACGCTGGATGGCTGGCTTTGTGACGAAGATGCCGCCCGATTGCGCGCCAAACAACGCGAGGCAGAGGATCTCTTTCGCCTCACCGGCATCACCTTCAACGTCTATGGACGTGTCGAGGCCGAGGAACGACTGATCCCGTTCGACATCATTCCCCGGATCATATCGGCGCGCGAATGGCAGCGGCTGGAACGCGGGATCGAGCAGCGCGTGCGCGCAATCAATGCCTTTCTGCACGACATCTATCATCGGCAGGAAATCCTGCGCGCCGGTCGTGTGCCGCAAGAAATGATTTCGAGCAACGAGGCCTTTTTGCCGCAGATGATCGGCGTGGCTCCGCCCGGCGGCGTCTATACCCATATCACCGGCGTTGATCTGGTGCGCACCGGGCCGGATGATTTCTTTGTGCTCGAGGATAATGCCCGCACCCCGTCTGGTGTCAGCTACATGCTGGAGAACCGCGAAACCATGCTGCGGATGTTTCCAGAGCTGTTCAGCCGCACGCGGGTGCGGCCAGTTTCGGATTATCCGCGCGATCTGCGCCGCTCGCTGGCCGCCTGCGCGCCGATGGCCCACGAGGATGCCCCGACGGTGGCGGTTCTGACGCCGGGCATCTACAACTCGGCCTATTACGAACACGCCTTTCTGGCTGACAAGATGGGCGTGGAACTGGTCGAGGGACATGACCTGCGTGTTGTCGATGGGCGCGTGGCGATGCGCACCACTCGCGGCTACCGGCCCATCGACGTGCTCTATCGCCGGGTCGATGACGATTTCCTCGATCCGCTCAATTTCAACCCCGAGAGCGCGCTGGGCGTGCCCGGCATCATGGATGTCTACCGCGCGGGCGGCATCACCATCGCCAATGCTCCGGGCACTGGCATCTCGGATGACAAGGCGATCTACAGCTACATGCCCGAGATCGTCGAATTCTACACCGGCGAGCGGCCGATCCTGCAAAACGTTCCGACCTGGCGCTGCAACGACAAGGACAGCCTGGCCTATGTGCTCGCGCATCTGACGGACCTGGTGGTCAAGGAGGTGCATGGCTCGGGCGGCTACGGTATGTTGATCGGCCCCGCCGCCAGCAAGAAGGAACTGCGCGACTTCGAGCGCAAGCTGCGCGCGCGCCCCGGCAATTACATCGCCCAGCCAACGCTCAGCCTGTCAACCGTTCCGATCTTCACCAGCAAGGGTCTGGCGCCCCGGCATGTCGATCTGCGCCCCTTTGTCCTGATGTCGCCCGAGGGGATCAACGTCACCCCCGGCGGTCTGACCCGCGTGGCGATGAAAAAGGGCTCTCTGGTGGTGAATTCGTCGCAGGGTGGCGGCACCAAGGACACCTGGGTGCTGGAGGATTAGGCAATGCTGGGCAAGACCGCAGGCGGGCTCTTCTGGATGGCGCGGCTTCTCGAGCGCGCTGAAAATACCGCTCGGATGATCGAGACCGGGCAACGCATCGCGCTCACCCGCGCCGGCAGCGGCGCGGATGACTGGCTCTCGGTGTTGCAGGCGGCGGCGATGTCGCAGGGCTATCTCGACAAGAATGGCGAGATCGCCCCCGATCTTGCGATCGACTGGATGCTGCGCGATCCCGACAATCCCTCTTCGGTCATGGCGGTGGTGGCGCAGGCGCGCACCAATGCGCGGCTGGTGCGCACGGCGCTGACCCACGAGGCCTGGGAGGCGGTCAATTCCTGCTGGATGCGGCTCCGCGACGCGCTCGCCCGCAAGGTGCCGATGCGCGATCTGCCCAAGGTTTTGTCGCTCATCCGCGAGCGCAACGCGCTGGTGCGCGGTGCCATCCTCGGCACGATGCTGCGCAACGAGATCTTCGATTTCATCCGCATCGGCACCTTCATCGAGCGTGCCGACAACACCGCGCGGATCCTCGATGTCAAATATTACGTGCTGCTGCCCTCGGCAGCGGCGGTCGGCTCGCGGCTCGACAATGTGCAATGGGACACGATCCTGCGCTCGGTCAGCGCCGAAGGCGGCTATCGCATGGCGATCGGCCCCGATGTCACGCCGCGTGGCATCGCGCAGTTTCTCATTCTCGACAAGCGGATGCCGCGCAGTCTGAATTTCTGTTGTGACAAGCTGGGGGACAATCTCAATTACCTGGCCAAGGACTATGACATGCGCCTGCCATGCCATGCTCAGGCCGATACGCTCTGTCGCCGCTTCATGAGCCATGATATCAACGCGATCTTCGACTATGGCCTGCATGAATATGTGCAGGAGGTTCTGGATCATCTTGCGCGGCTCAGCGCCCAGATCGAAATCGATTACAGGTTTTACGGATAACGCATGCGTCTCGCGATCAGCCACACCACACGCTACTCCTATTCTTCGCCGGTGCCGTATGGCGTTCAGCAGATCCGGCTCACTCCGAAATTGACGCGCGGGCAGAGCGTGGTTGACTGGTCGATCAGCGTCGAAGGGGCGACCAAGCAGGTCGAGTTCGACGATCACCACCGCAACCACGTGATGATGTTCAGCTTTGATGCCGGTGTCACCGAATTGGTGATCCGTTCGCAGGGCGTGGTTGACATGGCCGATACCGCCGGGATCGTCGGACCCCATGAGGGACTGACTCCGCTCTGGCTGTTTCAGCGCGCCACTAACCATACCCGCGCCGGCAAGGGCTGTCGCGAGATACTGCGCGCCATTGAGGGCGATAGTGATCTGGTGCGCTTGCATGATCTCTCGGCGCGTGTGCATAGCGCGATTGCTTATGAGACCGGCAAATCAGAGATTGCCTGGACCGCCGAGGATGCTGTCGCCGCCGGGCATGGGGTCTGTCAGGATCACGCTCATGTGTTCATCGCCTGCGTGCGTGCGATGGGGCTTCCGGCGCGCTATGTTTCGGGCTATCTCCGGATGGACGGGCAGGACGAGCAAAGTGCCACTCACGCCTGGGCAGAGGCCCATGTCGAGGGGCTGGGCTGGGTCGGTTTCGATATATCGAACGCGATTGCCCCCGACACACGCTATGTGCGGGTTGCAACCGGGCTTGATTATACCGAAGCCGCGCCGGTGGTGGGGCATCGCTATGGGTCGGCCGAGGAAACCATGGATGTGACGCTGCGTGTAATGCAACAACAGTGACAGGAATCGACCAATGACCTACTGCGTTGGGTTATGTCTTGATCGTGGCGTGGTTTTCATGTCCGACACCCGCACCAATGCGGGCTTGGACAATATCTCGACTTTTCGGAAAATGCACCGCTGGCAGATCCCCGGCGAGCGCGCCATGGTCCTGCTCACGGCGGGCAATCTGGCGACCACGCAATCGGTCGTCAGCCTGCTGGAAGAGCGCACCAAGGCACATGACGAACGCGATCCCACGATCCTGTCGGTCCCGTCGATGTTTCAGGCCGCACGTCTGGTGGCAACGACCTTGCGTGACGTGATCGAGACCCATTCCAGCACCGGCCAACGTGCCGACAGCTTCAAGGCCACGATGATTTTCGGTGGTCAGATCAAGGGCGGCCCGCCCCGGCTGTTTCTGATTTATCCCGAGGGTAACTTCATCGAGGCCAGCACCGAGACGCCGTTTTTCCAGATTGGCGAAACCAAATACGGTCGCCCGATCCTGCTGCGGGCCTACGATCCGGCGATGAGCTTTGCTGATGCGATGAAACTGTTGCTGGTCAGTTTCGATTCCACCATCAAGGCCAACCTGTCTGTCGGAATGCCGCTCGATGTCTGTTTTTACGACAGCAACAGCCTGAAGCTTGATCCGGTCCGGCGCATCGAGGCTGATGATCCCTATTTCCTGACGATTTCCGACGGCTGGGGTGACGCGCTGAAAAGCGCCTTTGACAGCCTGCCGAATCCTCAGATCTGAGCGCCCGTCCCGCGCCTTGAGCGGTTGGTCAACCGGCGTGTCGCTGCAATGCGGCATGATCCGGGGTTTGCAGGTGCAAAATAATCGGGCAAGACGTTCTCTGCGCGTTTAAAAAAGCGCCACTTGCCGACGCAAACCCCCATCAATGGCATTGCCTTGTGGTCGCGGTTCCCGGCGCGGTGTTGGATGGCCCTGCCTGATGAAGGCGACAGATACCGTCCAGCGGCCCTGATCCTGGCAGACAGACACCGCTGGACGGCAACAACATCGTGATGCTGCGGCATTGAGCCTAACAGCCGGACTTGAGGTTGAAAAGCCTCTGGCAGGTCATGCGCGCGGCCCGAATATGGGAGTGCTGAGGACAATGAATACCAATTCCATTCTGGCCGCTCTGGCCACCACGATTGTGCTGGTCGGTAGCCCCGCGCTGGCGCAGGATTGCCCGATCAAGGTGGGTGTGCTGCATTCGCTTTCGGGCACGATGGCGATCTCGGAAACCACGCTCAAGGATACCGTGCT
>PFEY01000110.1:21217-34636 GCA_002783205.1 Rhodobacteraceae bacterium CG17_big_fil_post_rev_8_21_14_2_50_63_15
TGGTCGATCCCGCCTCTGACTGGCCGCTCTTTGCCGAAAAGGCACGCGAATTGCTGACTGTAAGCAAGGTCGATGTGATCTTTGGCTCGTGGACCAGCGTCAGCCGCAAATCGGCGCTGCCGGTGCTGGAGGAACTCAACGGCCTGATGTTCTATCCGGTCCAGTATGAGGGCGAGGAATCCTCGAAGAACGTCTTCTACACCGGGGCCGCGCCCAATCAGCAGGCGATTCCGGCGGTGGATTACTTCCTGGAGGAACT
The DNA here is from genome assembly GCA_002783205.1 of Rhodobacteraceae bacterium CG17_big_fil_post_rev_8_21_14_2_50_63_15. Taxonomy (GTDB): domain Bacteria; phylum Pseudomonadota; class Alphaproteobacteria; order Rhodobacterales; family Rhodobacteraceae; genus Roseovarius. Next base: position 21,477 of record PFEY01000110.1, read on the forward strand.
GGGCGTCGAGAAATTCGCGCTTTTGGGCACCGACTATGTCTATCCCCGCACCACCAACAATATCCTTGACGCCTATCTGAAATCCAAGGGCATCGCGGCCGAGGATATCTTTGTCAATTACACGCCTTTCGGCCATTCCGACTGGGCGACGATCGTGGCCGATGTCGTGGCGCTGGGGGCGGGCGGCAAGAAGGTGGGCGTGATCTCGACCATCAATGGCGACGCCAATATCGGGTTTTACAAGGAACTCGCCGCCGCCGGTGTCAGCGCCGACGACATTCCAGTCGTCGCCTTTTCGGTGGGCGAGGAGGAATTGTCGGGCCTCGATACGACCGAACTCGTGGGCCATCTCGCGGCGTGGAACTATTTCCAATCCGCCGATACGCCGATCAATGCCGAGTTTGTCAAGGCGTGGAAGGCCTATGCCGGCGAGAACCGCGTGACCAACGACCCGATGGAGGCGCATTACATCGGCTTCAACATGTGGGTGAACGCAGTCACGCAAGCGGGCACCACGGATGTGGACGCGGTGCGCGAAAAGATGTGGGGTCAGAAATTTCCGAACCTGACCGGCGGCATGGCCGAGATGCTGCCCAACCACCACCTGACCAAGCCGGTTCTGATCGGCGAGATCCGTGCCGATGGTCAGTTCGACATCATCAGCCAGACCAAGGAAGTGCCGGGTGACGCCTGGACCGACTACCTGCCCGAGAGCGCCGTGCTCACGAGCGACTGGAAAGACCTCGGCTGCGGCATGTTCAATACCGAGACCAAGACCTGTGTGCAGATGACCTCGAACTACTGAGCTGGCGAGCGCGCGGGGCTTTGTGGCCCCGCGTCGTCTGCCCGCAGCAAGGTGCTCATCCGATGCATTTTCTCGCCTATCTTGGCCGTGTCACGGCATTTCTGACGGTCGTTGCGTGCGGTCTGCTCGCGCGTCCGGACGTGGCTGTGGCGCAGGACGGCTTGCAGTCGCTGCTTCAGGACTTTCAGAGCGAGATTGCCAATCCCGCGCGTCGTTCGACAGAGGCGGTGGTTCAGGCCCTGATCGCCACCGACCGTCCCGGAACTGCCGAATTCCTGCGCCGCTGGCAGGATCGTGGCGTTTATGAGCGGTCAAGCGACGGCCTGTTCTTTTACGCCGAAGAGGCGGGTGACGGCCTGCGCCTGATCGATATCGACAGCGGGGCTGTGATCGGCGCGGTCTCCAGCCGCGAAGTGAAACAGATCCGCCCCAATTCCGGCGTGCGAGGCGTCATTGCCTCAGCACTCGTGCCCTATGAACTGACCGCAGCGGACCCTGAACGGCGCGCCGCTGCGCTCGCAGCGATTGCCCGCAGCGCGGATCCAAGCCAGATCGCGCCGCTTGCTGCCGCGATCGAGACCGAAACCGACGCCACGCTCAAGATGCGCAAGCAACGCCTGCTGGCGCTGCTCATCGCGCAGTTTGGCACGCCCCGGTCGGCGCGACTTGCCGCCATCGATGATCTTGCTGGCGATATCAGTCTGGAGGCGCGCAGCGTCCTCAATCAATTGGCCGCCCGTCAGGCGGGGGTGGCCGCGGTCCTTCCGGCGGGCGTCAATATCGCCCGCGAGCTTGAGCCCGGCCGTGACATCACCGAGGCCGAGGCCTATGATCGGCTGGTGGCGGCGGGTCTTGCCGCGCCGCGCCAGAGCGCCAGCGATCTGCGCGACGTGCTGGCGGCCAATATCGTTGCTGGCAGCGTGGCGGGCGTTCCAGTGCATCAGCTGAACACCGAATCCGCCCGTGAACGCGCCTATGAGGCGTTGGAAAAGGCAGGAACAGTGCCGCAACGTGCCACCGGAAGCGAGGTGGCGGACGCGATTGCGGGGCATGTGTTCTATGAGACCTACATCGAGTCCGACCCCGAGATCACCGCCGCCGCCGAGGCCGCGCTTGCCGCGACCGCTCAGGCTCTCGGTCTCTATCAGGTGCTTGATCTCATCCTCGATGGTCTGTCGCTTGCCTCGATCTTCTTTCTTGCCGCCATCGGTCTTGCCATCACCTTTGGCGTGATGGGGGTGATCAACATGGCCCATGGTGAGTTCATCATGATGGGCGCCTATACCGGCTATGTGGTGCAGCTTTTCATTCCCGACTACACGCTGAGCCTGCTCATTGCCCTGCCGCTTGCTTTTGCGGTCACGTTCGGCGCGGGTGTCGCGATGGAGCGGCTGGTGATCCGGCATCTGTATACCCGGCCACTGGAAACTCTTCTGGCCACGTTCGGGCTGTCGATTGCGTTGCAACAACTGGCCAAGAACATCTTTGGCACTCAGGTCCGCCCGCTGACCTCGCCGGACTGGCTGAGCGGGGCACTCTCGCTCAACGATATTGTCAGTATCAGCAATATCCGTGTCGCAATCTTTGTTCTGGCGCTTCTTTTTCTGGCGCTGCTGCTTTTCATCCTCAAACGCACGAGGCTGGGGCTCGAGGTGCGGGCGGTGACGCAGAACCCCGGCATGGCCGCCTCGATGGGCATCAACCCCGATCGCATCAACATGCTGACCTTCGGGCTTGGCTCTGGCATCGCGGGCATCGCGGGCGTCGCCATCGGGCTTTATGCGCAGGTGACATCAGAGATGGGTGCCAACTACATCGTGCAGAGCTTCATGACCGTGGTTGTGGGCGGCGTCGGCAATGTCTGGGGGACGCTCGCCGGGGCCTCGCTCATCGGCTTTCTGCAAAAGGGGATCGAATGGTTCAATCCCTCCAACACGCTGGCAGCGCAGACTTACATGATCCTCTTCATCATCCTGTTCATTCAATTCCGGCCCAAGGGCATCGTCGCCCTCAAGGGCCGCGCGGCGGGGGATTGAGGGATGCGCAGACCCGTCAGCCCCAAGCGTCGGCTCTTTCTTGCCGAGAACCCTTCGGTGATGTGGTTTCTTGTCTGCCTCGCGCTCTTTACGCTCGGGGTTACGGTGCTGGCCGAGGGATTCGGTCTGGCGCTTCTCTCGACCTCGATGGTCAAGGTTTTGGGTATGACGCTCTGCCTGTGCCTGATTGCCGTGGCGATGGATGTGGTCTGGGGATATTGCGGTATCCTCAGTCTCGGACATTTCGCGTTTTTTGGTCTTGGCGGATATGCCATCGGCATGTGGCTGATGTATGCCCGCACCGAAGGCATCATCATCGGATCCTTGGCCAATGCGGCGATACCCCCGACACGCACCGAGATTGACAACGCCATCGCCACGCAGATCTTTGGGGTGGTCGGAAGCAACGAACTTCCCCTGATCTGGGGCTTTGCGCATAGTTTGACCCTGCAACTCCTGCTCGTCGTGCTGGTGCCGGGGCTTTTGGCGCTGATCTTTGGCTGGCTCGCGTTCCGCAGTCGGGTGACGGGGGTTTATCTGTCGATCCTGACGCAGGCGATGACGCTCGCGCTGTCGCTCTACCTCTTTCAGAACGATACCGGGCTGCGTGGCAACAACGGTCTCTCGGGCTTGCAGAACATTCCCGGTCTCGACCATCTGCCGCAATCCACCCTGTCGATGTGGTTCTTCTGGGCCTCGGCGCTGGCGCTTGGCCTTGGCTATCTGCTCTTTGCCTGGCTCGTTTCCGGCAAGTTCGGCTCGGTCATCCGCGCCATCCGCGACAACGAGGCGCGGGTGCGGTTTCTGGGCTATGATGTCGAGAGCTACAAGCTGATGATCTTTACTCTCACGGCGATCGTCTCGGGCCTTGCCGGTGCGCTCTACTATCCGCAAGCGGGGATCATCAACCCGGCAGAGATCGCCCCCATCGCCTCGATCTATCTGGCCGTCTGGGTGGCCATCGGCGGGCGCGGGCGGCTCTACGGCGCGGTGATTGGCGCGGCTGCGGTCAGCCTCGCCTCAAGCTGGTTCACTGGCGGCGGCGCTCCGAACATCGATCTCGGGGTCTACACGATCCGCTGGACCGACTGGTGGCTGGTCCTTCTTGGCCTGGGCTTTGTCGCCGTCACGCTGTTCTTTCCGCGCGGCATTGGCGGGCTTTTTGACTATCTGGTGAGAAAGCCATGAGCACGCTTCTCGAAGTCTCGGGTGTTTCCGTCACATTCGATGGATTCCGCGCCATCAACAACCTTTCGATCCAGATCGGCGAGCCGGAGTTGCGCGCCGTGATCGGCCCGAATGGCGCGGGCAAGACGACCTTCATGGATATTGTCACCGGCAAGACGCGGCCCGACGAAGGCCGGGTGATCTGGGGCGAGAGATCCGTGTCGCTGCTGGGCATGAGCGAGAGCGAGATCGCGCGGGTGGGAATCGGGCGCAAGTTCCAGAAACCCACGGTGTTCGAAGCGCAGACGGTGCGCGAAAACCTGCGCATGGCGCTCAAGGCCAAGCGAGGGCCGTTTGATGTGCTGTTCCATCGTCCGACCACGGACGCCGCCGAGCGAATTGCGGAACTGGCCAGGGAAATTGGGCTGCTTGACGATCTGCCGCGCCGAGCGGGAGATCTCAGCCACGGGCAAAAGCAGTGGCTGGAGATCGGGATGTTGCTGGCCCAGGACCCCCGCCTCTTGCTGGTCGATGAACCCGCCGCCGGGATGACGCCCGCCGAGCGCGAACATACCACCGATATCCTCAAACGCGCGGCCGAAACCCGCGCCGTCGTGGTGATCGAACATGACATGGAATTCGTCCGCCGCCTCGGCTGCAAGGTAACGGTGCTGCACGAAGGCGCGGTTCTGGCCGAGGGCAGTCTCGATCATGTGACGCAGAACCAACAGGTGATCGATGTCTATCTCGGGAGATAACCGATGCTGAGCGTCGAGAACCTGACCCTGCACTATGGCGCCTCGCAAATCCTGCATGGCGTCAGCCTGACCGCCCGCCCCGGCGCCGTGACGGCGGTGATGGGGACGAATGGCGTGGGCAAGACCAGCCTTTTGAAGGCCATCGCCGGGCGGCATCCCTACTCGGGCGGTCGCATCACGCTCGACGGGCGCGATCTGTTGCATCTTGGTGCCGCGCAGGCGGCGCAGGCGGGAATCGCCTATGTCCCGCAGGGACGCGAGATCTTTCCGCTGCTCACGGTCACGGAGAACCTTCAGACAGGCTTTGCCTGCCTGCCCAAATCCGAGCATGCGATCCCGCGGCGCATCTACGACCTCTTTCCGGTTCTGGAGCAGATGAAGGACCGGCGCGGCGGCGATCTGTCGGGCGGGCAGCAACAGCAACTTGCGATTGCCCGCGCGCTCATCGCGCGCCCTCGCGTTCTTTTGCTCGACGAGCCGACAGAGGGGATTCAACCCAATATCATCAAGCAGATCGGCAAGGTGATCGGCCTTTTGCGGGACGAGGGCGAGATTGCCATCGTGCTCGTCGAGCAATATTTCGATTTTGCCTATGAACTGGCCGACGATCTGGTGGTGCTCAACCGCGGCACCGTGCGCCTCTCGGGGCCTGCCGCCACGGTTGATCGTGCCCGGCTCTTGCGCGAAGTGTCCATTTGATGCGCATCCTGTCCAAATTTCGTGCAACGGCACGGAACATGGTTGGCCTGTGGCCGTCGCAAGCGCTGCAAGGCTGGCTTGCGGGCGGCGCGCGACTAGCCTCTAGCGGATCAGAACCGGAGTCGTCATGACCGCCTGTCCCGCCCTTCAGCATCAGCGCAGCACCGGAACGGCGCAGGTCCGCCTCGTGCCTGGACCCTCTGGCGCGCGGCTTGAGCGGCTCTATCAGGCGGGATCGGCCAAGGCGTTCCTGCATCCCGGTCCCGCCGGCCCCGAGGTGGTCTTTCTCAACACCTCCGGCGGGCTGGCCGGCGGCGACACGCTCGACTACCGGCTTGATCTGGCTGCCGGGTGTCGCGCCACCGCCACCACCCAAACCGCCGAACGCGCTTATCGCAGTATCGGTCCGGTGGCGCGAGTCTCGGTGGCTCACAGGCTTGGTGCGGGGGCGCATCTCGACTGGCTGCCGCAGGAAACGATCCTCTTTGACCAGAGCGCGCTGCACCGCGAGACCGTGATCGAACTGGAGACTGATGCCTCTTGCCTGATGCTGGAATCCATCATTCTGGGCCGCGCCGCCATGGGCGAGACGCTGGCTGCGGTCAGCCTGCGCGACACCCGCTGCATCACACGGACCGACAGGCCGGTGTTGATCGAGCCGCTGCATCTGAGCACTGCGGCTCTTGGTGCCGGGCCGGGCATCCTCGACGGTGCGCGCGCCTTTGCCACGCTGGCGCTTGTGGGGCAGGGGGGCGAGGATGCCCTTGCGGCGGTGCGCGCGCAGCTTGATGAGCCGGGTGTGAGCGGTGGTGCATCGGGGTTTGATGGCAAGCTGATCATCCGCCTGATGGCGCGCGAGGGTTGGCCGCTCCGGCGGCAGATCCTGCGGCTCTTGTCGGTGCTGCGCCCCGGCCCGCTGCCGCGCGTCTGGCAGAGCTAAAAGGAGGCAGCGATGTATCTCAATCCGCGGGAAAAGGATAAGCTGCTGATCTCGCTCGCCGCGATGGTGGCGCGCAACCGGCTGGCGCGTGGTGTCAAGCTCAACCATCCCGAGGCGGTGGCGCTGATCACCGACTTCGTGGTCGAGGGCGCGCGCGATGGCCGATCGGTGGCCGATCTGATGGCGGCGGGCGCGCATGTCATCGCCGCCGATCAATGCATGACCGGCATTGCGGAGATGATCCACGCGGTGCAGGTCGAGGCGACGTTCCCGGACGGCACGAAACTTGTCACCGTTCACAATCCCATCCGATGAAAGGCTCTGATCATGCGTCATATTCTCCCCTTCGTCCTCTTTGCTCCCACAGCCGCCCTCGCGGATAGCGGGCCGCATCTGCACCCGCATGGTGTGGATTCCCTGTGGCTGATCGCCGTGGCCCTGATCGCAGGTGCGGGCGGGTTGATGATCGGGAGGCGATGGAAATGATCCCCGGTGAGCTTATTTGCGCCGAAGGTGAGATCACGCTGAACGCGGGCGCAGCTGTCACTGAACTGATGGTTGCCAATACTGGCGACCGGCCCGTGCAGGTCGGCAGCCATTACCATTTTGCCGAGGTCAATAGCGGGCTGTCCTTCGACCGTGATGCCGCGCGCGGCCAGCGGCTCGACATTCCCGCAGGCACCGCCGTGCGGTTCGAGCCGGGGCAGAGCCGCGAGGTGCGTCTGGTGCCCTATGGCGGGGCGCGGCGGGTGTTCGGGTTCAACAAGCAGGTGATGGGGGATTTGTGATGCAAGCGCTTGATGCAAGGAGCCTCTTGCCCGGGATCGCGGCGCGAAGCGCCGCCGGGCAGCGCCCGACCGCCCCCCGGGCGGGCGCTTTTGCAACCTTGCGCCCCTGCGAGACCATGGCAGTATTTGAATACCATAAAGCGCATCCCACAAAGGTTTCAGCGCCCCCCCGCGGTCGGGCCCTGCCCGGCGGTGCACCTCTCGCTATGGGAGACCTCTAGATGCCCTACGCCATCCCCCGCGCCGCCTATGCCGCGATGTATGGCCCCACCACCGGCGACCGGCTGCGCCTTGGTGATACCGATCTCATCATCGAGGTCGAGCGGGATCTGACCCTCTATGGCGAAGAGGTGAAATTCGGTGGCGGCAAGGTGATCCGCGATGGCATGGGCCAGAGCCAGATCAGCCGCGCGGGCGGCGCCATGGATACGGTCATCACCAATGCGCTGATCGTCGATCATACCGGCATCACCAAGGCTGATGTCGGCCTGCGCGACGGCCTCATCGCCGGGATCGGCAAGGCGGGCAATCCCGATATCCAACCGGGTGTCGATATCATCATCGGACCGGGGACCGAGGCTATCGCGGGCGAGGGCAAGATCCTGACGGCGGGCGGGTTTGACGCGCATATCCATTTCATCTGTCCGCAACAGATCGACGATGCGCTGCATTCGGGGATCACCACCATGCTGGGCGGCGGCACCGGCCCGGCGCATGGCACGCTTGCCACGACCTGTACGCCCGGCCCCTGGCATATCGGGCGGATGTTGCAGGCGGCGGATGGCCTGCCGATGAATCTCGGCTTTGCCGGCAAGGGCAATGCGAGCCTGCCTGAGGCGCTGCACGAACAGGTCGCGGCAGGCGCCTGCGCGCTCAAGCTGCACGAGGATTGGGGCACCACCCTCGGCGCCATCGACTGTTGCCTTGGCGTGGCCGAGGTGACGGATGTGCAGGTGATGATCCACACCGACACCCTGAACGAAAGCGGCTTTGTCGAGAACACGATCCGGGCGATCGCGGGGCGCACCATCCATGCCTATCACACCGAAGGCGCGGGTGGCGGGCATGCTCCCGACATCATCCGCGTGGTCAGCAGCCAGAACATCCTTCCGTCCTCGACCAATCCGACCATGCCCTATACCGTCAACACGATCGAGGAACATCTCGACATGCTGATGGTCTGTCACCACCTCGACAAGGCGATTCCAGAGGACGTGGCCTTTGCCGAGAGCCGCATCCGGCGCGAAACCATCGCCGCCGAGGATATCCTGCACGATCTGGGCGCGTTCTCGGTCATGGCCTCGGACAGTCAGGCGATGGGACGGGTAGGCGAGGTGATCATCCGCACCTGGCAGACCGCGCACAAGATGAAACGGCAGCGCGGCGCGCTCGACGGCGAGACCGGCGACAACGACAATCTGCGGGTGCGCCGCTATATTGCCAAATACACCATCAACCCCGCCATCGTGCATGGGATCAGTGCCCATATCGGGAGTATCGAGGTCGGCAAACGGGCCGATCTGGTGCTCTGGGATCCGGCGTTCTTTGGTGCCAAGCCCGAGATGGTGTTGATGGGCGGTTCGATTGTTCTGGCGCAGATGGGCGATCCCAACGGCTCTATTCCAGCCCAACCGGTGCATTCCCGGCCCATGTTTGCCGCCTACGGGCGCGCCCTTGAGCGCTCCTCGGTCAGCTTTGTTTCGGCGGCGGCGCAGGCAGCAGGGATTGCGAACAGCCTTGGATTGCGCAAGGATACCGTTGCCGTCGAGGGCTGCCGGGGGCTGCAAAAGGCCGACATGGTGCTCAACAATGCCACCCCCCGGATCGAGGTCGATCCCGAGACCTACGAGGTGCGCGCCGATGGCGTGCTGCTGACCTGCGAGCCCGCCCGCGACCTGCCGCTGGCGCAGCGCTATTTCCTGTTCTGAGAGGCTGCCATGACCGATCTGCCGATTGCCCGTCATCTGCTGCACGAAGCCCCGCCAGAGGTCTCCGATCACGTGGTTCTGGACTATGATCAGAGACTGATCCGGCGCAAAAGGCTTGTCGCGCGTGCCGGTCTGACCTTTCTCGTCGATTTGCCGGAAGTGACGAATCTGGACGATCACTGGGGCTTTCAGCTTGCGGACGGGCGCGCTGTCGGGGTCTTGCCCGCGCTTGAGGATCTGATCGAGGTGCGCGGTGATCTGCCCCGTCTCGCCTGGCATATCGGCAATCGCCACACGCCCTGTGCCATGGGCGCCGATCATCTGACAATCCGCAGCGATCACGTGATCGCGGCGATGCTGGTGCAGCTTGGCGCGCATCTCACCCCCGTCACCGGTCCCTTTCGGCCCGAAGGCGGTGCCTATGGCAAGGGTCGCACGATGGGGCATGACCACAGCCACGCCCACACCCACGCCTGATGCTGAGTATCGGCCATCTCGCGCTCGTGCAGTGGCTTTCTCCCGCCTTTCCCACCGGTGCGTTTGCCTATTCGCACGGACTCGAGCGCGAGATTGCGGCGGGCACGGTCTTTGATGCCGACAGCCTTGAGACCTGGCTCGGCAATATCCTGCGCTTCGGCGCGGGGTGGCAGGATGCCGTGCTTGTGGCCCAAGCGCTGGACGGCGAGGCCGAGGCGCTCGACGACATGGCGCGCGCGCTCGCGCCCTGTGCGGAGCGCCTGCAAGAGGGGCTTGAGCAAGGCCGCGCCCTTGCCAACACCCTCACCGCGATCACCGGGCGCGCCCTGTCGCCCCGGATGCTGCCGGTGGCTCTGGGTGAGGCCGCAATGGCACTTGGCCTGCCCAAGTCGGACGTGATCGCGCTCTATCTCCAGGGCTTTGCCGGCAATCTCGTGACGATCGCCATCCGCCACGTGCCTCTGGGGCAGAGCGCGGGGCAGGGGGTGTTGGCGCGCATTCTGCCGCTGATCCACGATCTGGCGCGAACCGCCGCCACTGCCCCGCTCGATTCGCTTGGCGGCTGCGCGCTGGCGGGCGATCTCGCGGCCTTTCAACATGAGACCCAAGAGGTGAGGATCTTCCGCACATGAGCAGACATCCCATGAACAGCCCCCTGCGCGTGGGCATCGGCGGCCCCGTGGGGGCCGGCAAGACGACGCTGACCGAGCATCTGGCGCGCGCCCTTGGCTCGCGCTGCTCGATGGCGGTGATCACCAATGACATCTACACCCGCGAGGATGCAGACCATCTCATGCGCGCGCAGGTGCTGCCCGCCGCGCGCATCCGGGGGGTGGAAACGGGGGGCTGCCCGCATACCGCGATTCGCGAGGATGCCTCGATCAACCTTGCCGCCGTGGCCGATCTGATGACCGCCTTTCCAGATCTCGATCTGATCCTGATCGAATCGGGTGGCGACAATCTGGCGGCCACCTTCAGCCCAGAACTGGCCGATCTCAGTCTCTATGTGATCGACACCGCCGCCGGTCAGGACATTCCGCGCAAACGCGGGCCGGGGGTGACGAAATCGGACCTGCTCGTCGTCAACAAGACCGATCTCGCCCCTCATGTCGGTGTCGATCTGGCGTTGCTGGAGGCCGATACCGCCACCGCGCGCGGCGCGCGTCCCTATGTTATGGCGCAGTTGCGGAGCGGCAGGGGGGTTGCCGAAATCATCCGTTTCCTCGAGGACTCTGGCGGTTTGCGCCTTGACAGAGCCTATCCGCTGCCGATCAGCACCCCGGCTGCAAAGACCAGCGCGCCCCCCAGCACCACCTGAAACGTGGCGCGAAAGAATGGCGTGTCCATATAGCGGTTCTGGATCCAGACGATCGCCCAAAGCTCGACAAAGACCACGACAAAGGCGATCATCGTGGCGGTCCAGAAATCCGGGATGAGATAGGGCAGCGCATGGCCCAACCCGCCCAGAGTGGTCATCACCCCGGCGGCGATCCCGCGCTTGAAGGGGCTGCCGCGCCCCGACAATTCGCCATCATCGCTCGCGGCCTCGGTAAAGCCCATCGAGATGCCTGCGCCGATACTCGCCGCCAGCCCGACCAGGAAAGTGGTCCAGGTGTCCTGCGTGGCAAAGGCCGTGGCAAAGATCGGCGCCAGCGTCGAGACAGAGCCATCCATCAGCCCCGCCAGTCCCGGCTGCACCCAGGTCAGCACAAACTGACGATGTGCCTGACGATCCTCGGCGGCGCGGGTGTCTTCACTCAGATGTTCGGCCTGCAATTCCCCGGCCCGGTTCTGATGGCCTGCCTCGGCAGCGGCGAGATCGCCCAAGAGCTTGCGCGTCGCGGCATCGCTGGTGCGCTGTGCGGCCTTGAGATAAAACGCCTCGGCGTCGCGCTCCATCCCCTCGGCCTCGTCGCGGATCCGCTCGATTCCCAGATTCTCGATCAGCCAGACCGGCCGGCGATTGTAGAATCCCGCCACATGCTCGCGCCGGATCAGCGGAATCACCTCTCCGAACCGCGCCCGATGCAGCTCGATCAGGCGGTGGCGGTGGCCATCCTCTTCGGTCGCCATGCCGTCGAAGACTGCTGCGGTATCGGGGTAATCGGCGCGCAGCATTTCTCCATAAGAGCGGTAGATTCGCGCATCGTCCTCTTCCGAGGAAATTGCCAGAGCGAGGATTTCCTGCTCCGACAGATCCTTGAAGCGACGACGACTGGAGAGTCCGGGAATCATGGCAATCCTCTTTTAGAATTGTTCTAATGTATAGCGGTGATGCTGGCCATCAAGCAGAAAACGGCCGACGGGAGCACAATATATGAACTGATCGGTTCATTTCATATTGCAATCTAAACTAACCATTAGATCCCTTTCTGAACAAGCCAGTTCAGTTCGGGAGTCCGACATGAAACACATCTTGACCGCCTTCACTCTGTCTCTGGCGCTGGCCGCCTCCTCCAGCAGCGTGGTGTCAGAGGCCCGTGCCGCCTGACACATTTCGTCACGGCTGCGATTGCTTCGGGGCGCGGCATCCGGCCCGCAAGCGCAAAGCTCAGGGCCTCGGCATGGATCAGGCCCGATCCGTCATCCAGAAGCCGCACCATCGCGTTGCTGTCGGTGCAGCGCCGCGCCCTGCACCAGACTGGCCAATCCGATGACATGCCGAGCCAACGCCGCCAGCGCCGATGCCGCGACCGGATTCTGCTTTTGCGGCATGGTCGAAGAAGCCCCCGATCCACCCCGAAAGCCGACTTCGGCAAGACCGGATTGCGATAGCAAAAGTACGTCCACTCCCAGTTTGCCCAGACCCCCCGCGAGACCGGCGGCAAAGGCGGCCAGATGACCGGGCGCAGAGCGGTCACTGTGCCAGCTATGCCCGGGATCGGCCAGCCCCAGTTCGCGTGCCAGTGCGGCGCGCGCCTCCGGGCCCAGAGGCCTATGGCCGATAGCGTGCCCGCCGCGCCCCGGGTCGCGGCGCGCCCGCCTCTGCCAATCCGGCAAGGTTGGTCAGAATCGTGCCAAGGCGACGCTCCCACAGCACCAGCATGTGGCGCAGGCGCAGGGCAAGGCCGGTGTCCATGATGTCCTGGCTGGTGGCCCCCAATGCAGGTATTGCAGCGAGTCGGGCGACCCTGCGGCCTGGCGGATCGCTGCCAGCAGCGCAGGCACCGGCACTCCGTTGCGTGCGGTTTCTTCTGTCAGGGCGGCAGGGTCGATCTCAACCTCTTGCGTGGCGCGGTCGATCTCGGTCGCGGCGTCGGCCGGAATGATGCCCAGCCCGCCCTGCACTTTCGCCAGCGCCCCTTCGACCAAAAGCAAGGCCAGCACTTCGGACCTGTCTGAAAACAGGTTCTCGGTGTCATCATCGCCAAAGAGGTGGCCATAGAATTGAGAGATGGCGGGGGCGGCGGGCATGGGGATCCTCGGATGAAGGGCAAGCCATCATGCCGCCCTCACCGTGCGTTGTTCGATCCGTTTCTCGTGCTGCCCCGCGTTGTTGGAGGCAAAGGTCAGATCCTTCGTGCCCGCGTCCTTGATGGCCTGCAACAGCAATTCGGGAATG
>PFEY01000110.1:34690-46740 GCA_002783205.1 Rhodobacteraceae bacterium CG17_big_fil_post_rev_8_21_14_2_50_63_15
CCGAGCCATAAACCTTGTTCATGTCAGATCCCCCTCAGGCCAAGGATCGCCCGCGCCTGAGCCGGTGTCGCGACGGGGCGTTGGTATTTTTCGCACAATTCCACCACGCGTTGAACGAGGGCCGCGTTCGACGGAGCGAGCGTGGCTCTGTCCAGCCGCACATTGTCCTCCAGACCGGTCCGGGCATGACCGCCCGACGACACCGCCCAGTCGTTCAGCACGATCTGGTTCGGCCCGATCCCCGCCGCACACCACGGCGCATCGGCACCAAACAGGCGGTGGACGGTTCTGATGTAATAATCGAACACCTCACGATCCGCCGGCATGGCATTCCTGACCCCCATCACGAACTGCACATAGGGGCGATCAGCGATCTGGCCCTTGTCCCACATCTCCTTGGCCTTCAGGATATGGGACAGGTCAAACGCCTCGATCTCCGGCTTGACATCGTGGCGCAGCATCTCTGACGCCAGCCAGTCCACCAGATCAGGCGGGTTTTCATAGACCCGCGTCGGGAAGTTGTTCGAGCCGACCGAGAGCGAGGCCATGTCGGGCCGCAGGGGCAACATGCCGCCCCGCGTCTGGCCAGCCCCTGACCGCCCGCCGGTGGAGAGCTGCACGATCATGCCCGGGCAATGCGTTTCCAGCCCCTCTTTCAAGGCGGCGAATCTTTCGGGGTCCGACGATGGGGTTTCGTCGTCGTTGCGGACATGGCAATGGGCAATCGTCGCCCCCGCCTCGAACGCCTGTTGCGTGCTTTCGACCTGTTCGCGGACGGTAATCGGAACCGCCGGGTTGTCGGCCTTGCGCGGCAGAGAGCCGGTGATCGCAACACAGATGATGCAGGGGGTCGTCATTGGTCAAACATCCATGAATACGGTTTCATCGATACCCTGAAGGCGAATGTCGAAGCGATAGTGGCCCGGATTCACCCGACGCGCCAAAAGGGTCTGACGCCGGTCCACCTGTTCGATCAGATTTAACACCGGATCGGTGCTGTTGTCCTCGTCCTCGAAACACATCCGCGTGTTGAGCCCGATGTTGATGCCGCGGGCGACGATCCACAAGTTGATAGGCGGGGCCATGGCCCGGCCGTTGCGGCCCATGACCGACCCCGGCTTGATCGTGTCAAAGGTCCAGAGACCGGTTTCGAGGTCGGTGATCACCCGACCCCAGCCGCGAAAGTCCGGAGCGCAGTCGGCATCGCGCGGGTCTTTGCCATACGGGTAGAGGCCCGCTGCGTCGGACTGCCAGACCTCTAGCAGCACGTCCTTGACCGGGGCGCCGGTGCCGTCCGTGACGATGCCTTCGACCCGAATGCGTTCACCCGGCGCCTGGGGTCCGGCAATGTCTTGTCCCAGCTCTTGCCGGAAAATCGAAAAGCCTGCCGCGCCGGGGACGAGACCGATATGGACATAGGGACCGGCGGTCTGTGACGGTGATTCCTTGCGGTAATTCAATGATTGCGGCATCTCAGTTTCCCTCCAGACGGTTTTCAAACAGGGTCGAACGCCGCCCCCGCAGCACGATGTCGAACTTGTAGGCCAGGCAATCCAACGGGATCGCGGGATTCGTGTCCAGTGGTGCGATCAGCTGATCTATTGCGCGCCGGTCGGGGATGGCGTGCACGATGGGGCATTGATGGATCAGAGGGTCGTCCTCGAAATACATCTGGGGGATCAGGCGCTGGCAGAAGGCCGAACCGAACACCGAAACATGGATATGTGCGGGCCGCCAGTTATTGACCCAGTTGCGCCACGGATAGGCGCCGGGTTTGACGCTGCGGAAGCAGTAGAAGCCATCCGCGTCGGTCAACGTCCGGCCACGGCCGCCGAAATTGGGATCGATCGGGGCAAGATACGTATCTTTCCTGTGGCGATAGCGTCCGCCTGCATTGGCCTGCCAGATTTCGACCAGCGTATCGGGCACGCCGCGACCGTTTTCATCCAGCACCCGACCATGGAAATTGATCCGCTCGCCCACCGGATCGCCGGACTTGGCGTAGTTGCGGATCAGGACATTGTTGATCGGGTTGATGTCGTTGTGGCCAAAGGTTGGACCGGTCAGTTCCGACAAGGATCCCTGCAACGACAGCATCGCCAGACGCGGGCTTCGCGGCACGCTGGTCTTGCAATCGGGAGTGTGGACGGGCGGTTGCCAGAGGCGGTCGTGTTGATAAAACTCTGCCGGCTTCATTTTTCCTCCTCGGCCAAGGTGGCGAGGTTGTCGCCGCGCGCGCCTTGCTGGCCGCAAACCGACTTGTCGCCGCCTTGCAACACGGCACCGATGCGTGATTTGCACCTTGCATGACATCTGCTTTCTGCCGGACCTGCTTGGATTTCAACCGCACCACTCAAAGGTGCGACGGGCTGTCTTTCCTGCTGATTTCGAGCCGGGGATGAGGTAGGAACGCGGGAGAACCGTGATGTCACCCACAGGGTTGGAGCCAATGGACAACGACAGCCCCGCCTATCTGACGACAAAGGAGGTCGCGGATCTCTTGCGTGTCAAGGAACGCAAGGTCTATGACATGGTGGCCACGGGTGAAATTCCGCATCGCAAGATCACCGGTAAACTGTTGTTTCCGCAGAGCGAAGTGGTGGACTGGATCGAGGGATCAGGCGTCCTGCATCCTGTCGCGCGACCGGCGTTGGTGACTGGTTCCCATGACCCGCTGCTCGACTGGGCTCTGCGCGAGAGCGGATCGAATCTGGCAACGCTCTGGAATGGGAGCAGCGTCGGTCTGGCCGTCTTTGCCGAGGGCGGGGCGGCGCTTGCCGGGCTGCATGTTCCGGGCGATGCGGACTGGAACATCGATGCGGTCGAGGCGCTCGGCCTGCGTGACGCCGTGCTGATCGGCTGGGCCGAGCGGGTGCGCGGTCTGATCCTGGCACCGGGCGTTGCCGATATGGTTCGGGATTTCAGTGATCTGCGTGGGCGTCGGGTGATCCTGCGACAGGAAGGGGCTGGCACGACCGCGCTTTTCGAGCGCCTGATGGCGGCAGCGGGGCTGTCTGCGGGCGATATCCTGACACGTCCAAGCCCGGCCTATACCGAGAGCGATGCCGCCGCGGCGATTGCGGCGGGTGAAGCAGAAGCGACATTGGGGATCGAGTCGATGGCGCGGCAGTTTCGGCTGGTGTTCCGGCCCCTGCTGCAAGAACGGTTCGACCTGCTGATCGACCGGCGCGCCTATTTCACCTACGGCGTGCAGCGGCTGATGCAGTTTTCGAGATCCGAAACGATGATCGCCAAGGCAGCCGCCCTTGGCGGATACGATCTGAGGGAACTGGGCACCGTGCGGTGGCTGTCGTCGTGAGCGGGCAGATCCGTCAGCCGCCCGCGTTCGGGAAAAAGAGCTGCTTGCCCTCGATCATGTAATCCGCGATCGCCTGTTGGCCTGCCTCGGACAGCACCCAGTCGATGAAGGCCTGCCCGGCCTCGGCCTTGACCGTCGGGTGCTTTTCCGGGTTCACGAGGATGATCCCATACTGGTTGAACATCTTCGGATCGCCCTCGACTACGATCTGATAGTCGCCCTTGTTGCCATAGGCGATCCATGTGGCGCGATCGGTGAGAATATAGGCCCCCATGCCCGCGCCGGTGTTGAGCGTGGCCCCCATGCCAGAGCCGGTCTCGCGATACCAGCCGCCCGAGGCGGCCTGCGCGTCGATCCCGACCTCTTTCCACAGGCGCAGTTCCGCCTTGTGGGTGCCGCTGTCATCGCCGCGCGAGGCGAAGGGCGCCTGCACCTCTGCGATCTTGGTCAGCGCCGCAACGACATCGCGCGTCCCGGCCACGCCCGCAGGATCGGAGGGCGGTCCGACGATGACAAAATCGTTGTACATGACGTCAAAACGTTCCACCCCGTGACCTTCGGCGACGAAAGCCTCTTCGGCGGCCTTGGCGTGCACAAAAAGGACATCGCCATCGCCGTTCATCGCATTCTTGATCGCCTGTCCGGTGCCGACGGCGACGACTCGCACCTCGATGTCGGTCTGGTCTTGAAAAAGTGGCAAGATTTGCTCGAAAAGGCCGGAATTCTGGGTCGATGTGGTGGATTGCACCACGATGAACTGGTCCTGTGCCGCAGTCGCGCCGGGCAAGGCAAGAGCAAGCAGCGCGCTTGCCGTCAGAGAGAAGATATGCCGTCTGAGCATTGAAGACTCCTGTTTTCTAGAAAGGTCAGAGGGTTGCGTCGGTATAGAGGCGCCCTTGCAGCCACGCTCTGGTGGATGGTGCCCGGGGTTGTGAGAGCACATCGCTCAGCCGTCCGCTCTCGGCCACCTGACCGGCATGCAGAAAGATTACGTCATCTCCCATGCGCCGGGCCTGTCCCAGATCATGCGTGACCATGACGATGGTGACACCCTGCGCGTGGGCCGCGTTGACAAGATCTTCGATCATCTGAGTCGAGGCGGGATCAAGGCTGCTTGTTGGCTCATCCAGAAACAGCAACTCGGGTTTGCAGATCAGGGCACGCGCGACGGCAAGGCGCTGTTGTTCGCCGCTCGACAGCAGCCGCGCCGGGCTATGGGCGATATCGCTCAGATTCGCCATGGCAAGCCCCTGCTCGGCCTGTTCGGCGCAGGCAGCTCCCCGGATCCCACGGGCTCCAAGGGCGAATTTCAGATTGGCCCGAGCCGAGCGGCGCAGCATGATCGGTCTTTGAAACACCATCGCCTGTGCGCCTCTGGCAACGGCACTTTGGGATTGCCCGTGCCACAGGACCGCGCCTTGCGTCGGTTTCAGCAGCCCATGCATCAGGCGGAGGAGCACACTCTTGCCCGCGCCATTCGCTCCCATGATCATCGTGCGTCGCCGGGCGTGGATCGAGAGGGTCACAGTGTCGATCCGCCGCTTGCCACCGGCCTCATAGCAGAGCGCACGGGTGGCCAGAATTGGCGGCGTGGCGCTAGGTGCCTCAGCCATTGCAAGGCTTGTGTCTGGGGCCATGTCACGCATAGGTCGCCCTCACGGCAGAGGCCCGGAGCGCCATCACCGATGCATTGACGATCACCGCGATGCCCAGAAGCAGCAGGCCGAGCGCCAGCGCCAGTTCGAGATTGCCCTTGGAGGTTTCCAGCGCGATCGTCGTGGTCATCATCCGTGTGACATGATTGATATTGCCGCCCACGATCAGCACCGCGCCCACCTCGGCCACTGCCCGGCCAAAACCGGCGAGCGCCACGGTCAGCAGGCTGTAGCGCGCATCCCACAAGAGCGCCGCGATGCGGTCTCTCGCCGTCAGCCCGAATGACGCGAATTGTTCGGCATATTCGCCATGCAGATCCTCAACCACCTGTTTGGTGAGCGCCGCCACGATCGGCGTCACCAGGATCGTCTGCGCGATGATCATCGCCGCAGGCGTGTAAAGCAGTTGCAAGGCACCCATGGGCCCGGAGGCCGAGAGCGTGAGATAGACCATGAGGCCCACCACGACCGGCGGCAATCCCATCAGAGCATTGAGGATGACCGTCAGGAGCCCACGCCCCGGAAAGCGGAACGCACCAACCATCGCGCCTAGGGGCAAGCCCAGGACACAGGAAATGACCACCGCCGTCAGGGTCACGCGCAACGACAGGATCACGATCTCACTGAGCGCGCGCTCCCAGGACAGAATGAGACCAAGGGCCTCTGTCAAAATGTCCAAAAAGCTTGGCACTAGCGTTTTCTCCCCAATGAGGGAAAGAATACATAAAAAAACATAATAATCCACTCCGAAATGACGAGGCGCTAAAGTATCCGGCCGCGCCAGAGCCGTCTTGTGCGCGGACCCGGGGGCGGCCATCGGGTAGATTACGGCCTGCCTCCTGCGACCGATGTCGAGGGCTATCAGGGACTTGTGGTGCGTGGGCTGGTGCAGGGGTGGGGATGATGAACCGCGCCACGCTGGTTCCGGGCCGCCTGCCGGGGTCTGACGCCGCTGATTTGCGGTCTGCCCGTCCTCCCGAGGCGCGCGCGCTTGGCCCTTGACCGGATCTGCGCGTGCGGCGTGCGGGGGGCGGGGTGGCAAGGATGACGACGATTGCGGGAAAAAACATGTTTACATAACTAGGTATGTAGTTATAAATGCGCCCATGAGCATTACAAGTCCCACCGCGCGCGCCCTTGCCGCCCTTGGCCATGACACAAGGCTGGCTGTCTTTCGTCTTTTGGTGAAGGCGGGAGAGCCGGGCCTGAACGTGGGCGAGATCGGCCAGCATCTGGATCAGCCCCCCTCGACTCTGGCGCATCATCTTTCGACACTGGTCGAGGCTGGTTTGGTGGTGCAGGAACGACAGGGGCGCGCGGTCATCAACCGGGTGGATTATAGCGCAATGCGCCGAATGCTGGATTTCCTGACCTCTGAATGTTGTGTCGGGATGGCGCTGACCAAGACGGAGGATGCGGCATAGGGCGCTCCTTTCAATACAGATAAACTATTAATCAGGAATTTCGACATGACCGAGACAAGCCTGCCTCAACCCCGTGCCACAGGTTTTCTGCGCCGCCTGTGGAAAGATCATCGGATCTGGCTGATTTCGGCTCTGATCCTGATCGTGCTGGCGCTGGCGGATGCGGCGCAGGCGCGCACCACGATATTGTTCACGCTCGATGCGCTCTTGCGCACGGCGCCGTTCCTGTTGCTTTCCATCGGAATTGCGGCTTGGGCTTCGGCGACAGGCGCGGACAACCTGATCGCTCGCGCCTTTACCGGCGCTCCGGCGCTGATGATCCTGCTGGCGGCGCTGGCCGGCGGGCTGTCGCCATTCTGCTCCTGCGGGGTGATTCCGCTGATTGCCGCGCTTCTCGCGATGGGTGTGCCGCTCTCTGCGGTCATGGCGTTCTGGCTCGCCTCGCCGGTGATGGATCCCTCGATGTTCGTGCTCACCACGGGGGTTCTGGGACTGGAGTTTGCGATTGCCAAGACGCTGGCTGCCGTTGGCTTGGGTCTGATGGGCGGCTGTGTGGTGCATCTGATGGGGCGCGGCGGTGCGCTGCGTGATCCGCTGCGCGCGGGGATCGGCAACGGGGGTTGCGGTGGCGCCAGGGTCCGCGCCCCCAAGCCGGTGGTCTGGCGGTTCTGGTCAGAGCCCGAGCGCCGGGCAAAGTTTGGTCGCGAAGCGTTGAATGTGACCCTGTTCCTGCTGAAATGGCTCACGCTGGCCTTTATCCTCGAAAGTCTGATGCTGGCTTTCATCCCGGCAGAGACCATCACGGGGATGCTGGGTGGCACCGGCATCGGTCCGATCCTCCTTGGCACGCTGGTTGGTGTGCCCGCCTATCTCAATGGCTATGCCGCCCTGCCTCTGGTGGGCGGGTTGATCGGCCAGGGCATGGCGCCGGGGGCGGGATTGGCGTTTCTCGTCGCCGGTGGCGTCACTTCGTTGCCTGCGGCCATCGCCGTCTGGGCGCTGGTGAAGCCGCGGGTGTTTGTTCTCTATATCGGCTTGTCGCTCATCGGCGCCTTTGCCTCTGGTGTGCTCTTTCAACTCTGGAATTTTGCATGAGACAGTTGCAGATCGAGGTCAGGGGGCTGGAGTCCGGCACGCGGCTTCTGGCGCCTGCGGGCATGTCTGGCCCCGAGGACGCGGTGACGGGCGTCGCTGTCAGGGGCGGGCGGATTGCCGCCGTCACCCTTGAGGCAGAGCTTGGCCTCGCCGCGCTCTGGATCGAGGCGACGGGTGACACGCTGACCTTGTGTCACGAGATTGTTCCGGCGCCAGAGTGCCAGGGATACCCCGAGGCCGTCTTCAGCCCGCGCGTCGGCCCCTACACCGTCGCGGCGGACGATCTGGCGCAGGCCAGCCGCGCAATTGCGCAGCGGGCGGGCGGCAACGGTGCGGGCATACGGGCGCTTGTGGCCGAGGCCGAGTCGCGGTTTAGCTATGACCACCCCGAGAGGCGTTTCAACGACGGCACCAACGCAGTGCCCTACATTGCCTGTGGCACGACGCCTGGTTCCTGCGTGGATATCAACACCTATCTCGTGGCCAGCCTGCGCGCGGCGGGCTACGAGGCGGGTTATGTTTATGGTTATTTCTTTTCTGCGGAAAAGGGCGGCGTGACCGATGACATGCATTGCTGGGTGGTCACGCGCCACGCCGGCGAGGTGCTGGACTGGGACATTGCGCATCACATGAAGGCGGCACTTGGCCCGACACAACCGGGCCTCAACCCGCGCCCCGGTTGGCGGGTGGCGCTGGGACATTCCATGGGGCATCTCTATGCGACAGGGGACTGTTTGGCGCGGCTTAAGTTGCTGGCAGAGCCGATGCGGCAGGACCCGGACGGCACGTGGCGCAAGGTTGCGATCACGGCACGCCTGCCAGCTGCCTGACCGCCTGTTCCTTGGGCAAGAACCGCTGGGAGCCTGCCTCCCGGCGGTTTTGGTTTGCGTTGCGTAAAATTTCTGTAGAAAGTCGACAGAATAAATTTTACCAATCGGTAAAATCAAAAAAACCACTCACCCCGCCCAACATGGAGATCAAAATGACACGCCTGCCTATTTCCCGCCGCCGATTCCTGGCCAGCTCGTCAGGGGCTGCCCTCATCGCCGGGGTCTCGGGGCTTGGGTCGCCGCTGCGCGCTGCAACCCCCATCAAGACCGCTGGCATCTATACCGTTCCCGTCGAGCAGCAATGGGTGAGCCGCATCCACAAGGCCGCGCTGACCGCGCAGGAGCGCGGTGATGTCGAATATGTCTATTCCGAGAATGTCTCGAACACCGATTACGCCCGTGTCATGCGCGAATATGCCGAACAGGGCTATAAACTCATCATTGGCGAGGTCTTTGCCGTCGAACAGGAGGCGCGCGAGGTGGCTGCCGACTATCCCGAGATCGCCTTTCTCATGGGATCGAGCTTCAAGGAGGATGAGGGCCTGGCGAATTTCGCCGTGTTCGACAACTATATTCAGGACGCCTCGTATCTCTCGGGCATCATCGCGGGTGCAATGACCAAATCGGCCAGTATCGGCATGGTCGGCGGCTTTCCGATCCCGGAGGTCAACCGCCTGATGCACGCCTTCATGGCCGGTGCGCGCGAGATGAACCCGGATATCAGGTTTCAGGTCAGCTTTATCGGATCGTGGTTCGATCCGCCCAAGGCCAAGGAAACCGCATTCGCCATGATCGAGGGTGGC
This sequence comes from Rhodobacteraceae bacterium CG17_big_fil_post_rev_8_21_14_2_50_63_15, assembly GCA_002783205.1. GTDB lineage: Bacteria > Pseudomonadota > Alphaproteobacteria > Rhodobacterales > Rhodobacteraceae > Roseovarius. The sequence continues at coordinate 43,817 of PFEY01000110.1, forward strand.
GCGGACATGCTCTATGCCGAACGCTTTGGCGTCTCGGACGCGGCAAAGGAAAAGGGCGTGCTGGCGATCGGCAACGTGATCGACACGCAGGCGGATTATCCCGAGACGGTCGTGGCCTCGGCGCTGTGGCATTTCGAGCCGACGCTCGACGCCGCCATCGCTGCCGTCAACGCGGGCAGTTTCACCGCCGCCGATTACGGCATCTATTCCTTCATGAAGAACGGCGGCTCGTCGCTCGCGCCGCTTGGCACCTTCGAGGGCAAGGTGCCCGAGGCGGCATTGGCGCTGGTTGCCGAACGCGAGGCGGCCATCAAGGCGGGCACGTTCAGCGTCGAGATCAACGACGAAGAGCCGAAATCGTCCTGAGATGACGAACGCGGAGACGGCGCAGGTCGTCCTGCGCCTCGACCGGATCACCAAGCGTTTCGGCGCGCTCACCGCGAATGACGCGGTGAGCCTCGATCTGCATCGCGGCGAGGTGGTGGCGCTTCTGGGCGAGAACGGCGCGGGCAAGACCACGCTGATGAACATCCTCTTCGGCCAATATACGGCCGATTCGGGCCGCGTAGAGGTCATGGGCCGCGACCTGCCCCCTGGCCATCCGCGTGCGGCGCTCGCGGCGGGCGTGGGCATGGTGCATCAGCATTTCACGCTGGCCGACAATCTGAGCGTTCTGGAAAATGTCACGCTGGGCACGGAACCGCTCTGGCGCTGGCGCGCAGAAGATGCCGCCGCGCGCGCCCGACTCGCCCGACTCGCCAGTGATTTTCATCTCTCGGTCGATCCCGACGCAAAGGTCGGCAGCCTGACGGTGGGCGAGCGGCAGCGGGTGGAAATCCTCAAGGCGCTCTACCGCGATGCGCGGATCCTCATCCTCGACGAGCCGACGGCGGTTTTGACCCCGCAGGAAACCGACGATCTCTTTGTCACTCTGCGAAAGGCCGTTTCCAACGGCCTCTCGATCATCTTCATCAGCCACAAGCTGCATGAAGTGATGGAGATTGCCGATCGGGTGGTGATCCTGCGCCACGGTCGCGTCGTGGCCGGGATGGCCACCGCCAAGACCGACCGCCATGCGCTCGCCGCTGCGATGGTCGGCAGCGAAGTGAGTGCGCCACGGGTTGCCCCCGGCACGCCCGGTGTGGCGCTCTTGCAGCTGCGCGCCGTGCGCACGCCCGACCGGGGAAATGCGCCGGGATTGAAGGATGTCACGCTCGACTTGCGCGGTGGACAGATCACCGGGCTTGCGGGGGTATCGGGGAACGGGCAGGCGGCGCTGGCCGATCTGATTGGTGGTCTCTGCATCCCCGACACGGGACGGCTCGATCTGGACGGGGCGTGCCCGGTGGAATGGTCGCCGCGCGTCGCGGTTGAAAGCGGCCTGGCGCGCATCCCCGAGGATCGGCACAAAACCGGCACGATTGCTGATTTTTCTCTCACCGAGAACGCGATCCTCGAGAGCTACCACAAAGCCCCGATGAGCCGATCAGGCTGGATGAACTGGCGTCAGGCCGAGGCCAAAACGCGCGCGATCCTCACAGGCTATGATGTGCGCTGCCCCGGCCCGGACACGCCGATCAGGCTCTTGTCTGGTGGCAATATGCAGAAACTGATTCTCGGGCGTGTTCTGGAGGCAAACCCCCGCATCATTCTGGCCAACCAGCCGGTGCGGGGCCTCGATATCGGCGCGGTCAACTATGTCCATGAACAGTTGCTCAAGGCACGGGACCGGGGGGCGGCGGTGCTGCTGATTTCCGAGGATCTCGACGAGATCATGGCGCTGTCGGATGTCATCCATGTGATGTCTGAAGGCCGACTCTCTCCTGAATTTGCGCGTGGCACGATGACACCCGCCGATCTCGGGCTCTGGATGGCAGGGCACGGGTTTGACGAGGGGCTGGCACATGCGTCTTGAACCGATCACCAACCCGAGCCTTGCGCGCAACATCTTGCCGCCCTTTCTGGCGATTGCGATTACGGTCAGTGTGGCCTCGTTGCTGGCCATGCTGGCGGGGGCCAATCCCTTTGCCGTGCTGGGTTTGATTCTCAAGGGGGCGGCGGGCTCGAAATTCGCCATGTTAGAGACGCTAAACCGTGCGACGCCGCTGATCTTTACCGGCCTTGCCGTGGCGGTCGCCTTTCGCGCACGACTCTGGAATATCGGCGCCGAGGCGCAGCTTTATGCCGGCGCGCTGGCGACGGTGGTCTTTGGCACCGGGATGCTGCACTGGCCTGCCATGGCGCTCTTGCCCACGCTGGCGGTTGCGGCCCTGCTGGCGGGCGCGCTGGTGCTGCTGATCCCAGCGCTGCTCAAGGTCCGTTTTGGCGTCGATGAGGTGGTGACGACCCTGCTCCTCAACTTCATCTTCCTGCTGTTCGTGTCGATGTTGCTGGAGGGGCCGCTCAAGGATCCGATGGGCATGGGCTGGCCCAAATCCGAACGCCTGATCGCGGCGGCGCGCCTGCCGCGTATCGTCGAGGGATTGCGTCTGCATTGGGGCTTTACGCTGGCTCTTCTTGCGGCTGCGGTGGTCTGGCTGATCGATCAGCGCACGACTCTGGGCTACGAGATGCGTGCCGTCGGCCTCAACCGCGCGGCGGCGCGCTTTGCCGGTATCCCGGTCAATGCGGTGCTGATCAAGACCGCGCTGCTCTCGGGCGGTCTTGCAGCCCTGGCCGGCTTTTCCGAAGTGGCGGGGGTCAAGGGCAGCCTCACGCTCGATCTCAGCCCCGGTTTCGGCTATACCGGCATCATCGTGGCGATGCTGGCGCTGCTCAACCCGCTGGGCGTCGTCGCGGCGGCGCTGTTTGTCGCGGGCATTTTCGTGGGTGCCGACAGTATGAGCCGCGCGGTGGGTGTGCCCACCTATCTGGCCGACATCATGCTTGCCACGGCGCTTCTTCTGATGGTGCTGGCGATCCTG
>PFEY01000025.1:0-4715 GCA_002783205.1 Rhodobacteraceae bacterium CG17_big_fil_post_rev_8_21_14_2_50_63_15
AAGCGGGCCTGGCTCTTTGAGAAGGAGCTGGTCGAGGACGAGCGTCAGACCGAGGACGGATTTGATCTCAGCGTGCGCTGGTCGGCACGGCAGGAAGCGCAGTTCCGGTCGCTGTGAGGCGGCGGGGCGTCAGCGTCCGCGCCAGATCCAACCGCCGCCCAGCACGCGGGTGCCGCCGGTCTCGTAGAACACGCAGGCCTGACCGGGAGCGACGCCTTCTTCGGGGGTGAGCAACTCGACCTCGGCCTCGGTGGCGGAGAGAGGCCGCAGGATGGCCTCGCGCGGGGGGCGGGTCGAGCGGACGCGGACCGAGACTTGCCATTCGGGCCGTGCGGTGATCGCGTCATCGCCCAGCCAGTTGATTTCGCGCAGCGGCACGCGGCGGGTGGCGAGCAGCGCCTTGGGGCCGACGATGACGCGGCGGGCCTCGACATCGAGACGGATCACATAGAGCGGCTCTTCCAGCCCGCCGATGCCCAGACCGCGGCGTTGCCCGACGGTGTAATGCAGCACGCCCTCATGGCGGCCCAGAACCCGGCCCTCGGGATCGACGATCTCGCCCGGTTCTGCCGCGCCGGGGCGCAGTTTCTCGATCACGCTGGCATAATTGCCGCCCGGCACGAAACAGATGTCCTGACTGTCGGGCTTGTCGGCCACTTGCAGGCCATATTGCGCGGCCAGCGCGCGGGTCTCGGCCTTGGAGGGCAGGTGGCCGAGCGGAAAGCGCAGGAAATCGAGTTGTTCGCGGGTGGTGGAGAACAGGAAATAGGACTGGTCGCGGGCCGAATCGGCCGCGCAGTGCAGTTCCGGCCCCTGCGCGCCCATCTTGCGCTGGATGTAATGGCCGGTGGCCATGCAATCGGCGTCGAGATCGCGGGCGGTGTTCAGAAGATCCTTGAACTTGACCCGTTCATTGCAGCGGATGCAGGGCACCGGCGTCGCCCCGGCGAGATAGCTTTCGGCGAATTCGTCGATCACGGCGTCGCGGAAAATGTTTTCATAATCGAGGACGTAATGGGGAAATCCCATGTCTTGGGCCACACGACGGGCGTCGTGAATGTCGAGCCCCGCACAGCAGGCGCCCTTTTTCGCGAGCGCCGCGCCATGGTCGTAGAGTTGCAGGGTGACGCCCACCACGTCATATCCTTCGGCGCAGAGTTTTGCGGCCACAACCGAGCTGTCGACCCCGCCGGACATCGCCACGACCACGCGCGTCTCGCCCGGTGACTTGGCAAAGCCAAGAGAATTCAAGGGTTTGTTGGCGTCCAGTGCCATCGTGGTCTCCGGTGCAGTCTGGCAGAATATAGGAAAATCCTAATCAGTCTCAAGCCCCGCCTTCATTGGCCGTTAAGCCTGATCCGGCCATTTTCAGGGCGTGAGGAAACGGGGTGATCATGATGTATCTCAAGAAAGTCGAAGGGCCAAGGGCCGTTCATCTGGCCGATGGCACGGTGATGAGCCGCGCCGATCTGCCGACACCCGATACACGCCGCTGGGTGGCGTCGCGCAAGCTCGCGGTGGTGCGCGGGGTGGCCTATGGGCTGATCTCGCGCAGTGACGCGCTGGCGGTCTATGGGTTGAGCGAGGAAGAGTTTGACGGCTGGGTCCGGGCCGCGAGCCGGCACGGCGAGGCGGCGCTGAGGATCACGGCATTGAAAGCCTATAGACAACCCTGACGGGAGTTGGCACATTGTTCTTGCAACGGTAACTTGTAGTTAACCATTTTTGGCCAGTGTTCAGACTGATGAAGCAACCAGCGGCGGAGAACCACCATGCGCATTTTACTGGTCGAGGATGATCCGACAACCTCCAGGAGCATCGAACTGATGCTGACCCATGCCAATCTCAACGTCTATACGACCGATCTGGGGGAGGAGGGGATCGATCTCGCCAAGCTCTATGATTACGATCTCATCCTGCTCGACCTTGGCCTGCCGGACATGAACGGCCATGAGGTGCTGCGCCAGTTGCGGCTCGCGCGGATCGAAACCCCGATCCTGATCCTGTCGGGCGCGGGTGACACCGACAGCAAGATCCGCGGCTTTGGTTTTGGCGCGGATGATTACCTGACCAAGCCGTTTCACCGCGAGGAATTGGTGGCGCGCATCCATGCGATCATCCGCCGGTCCAAGGGACATTCGCAATCGGTGATCCGCACCGGCAAGATCAATGTCAATCTCGATGCCAAAACGGTGGATACGGCCGGCAAGGCGGTGCATCTGACCGGCAAGGAATATCAGATGCTGGAGCTTTTGAGCCTGCGCAAGGGCACAACGCTGACCAAGGAGATGTTTCTCAACCACCTTTATGGCGGGATGGACGAGCCGGAGTTGAAGATCATTGATGTGTTCATCTGCAAGCTGCGCAAGAAACTCAGCGAAGCGACGGAGGGCGAGAACTACATCGAGACCGTCTGGGGACGAGGCTATGTGCTGCGCGACCCTGAACCGCGCGAGATGCGTGACGCGCGACTGGCGGTTGGCGCGTGATCTCTGGACGTCGGTCGGGCGCGGCCCTATCACTCTGACAGGGGAGGGCGGCATCGGATGAGACGCTTCCGGCCCGCTGATCAGAGAGGGGACGATGACCGACAAGATCGCTGTCGAGAAGCTGAGCGCGGCAGAGGCGGCCGGTGAACTGAAACGTCTGGCAAAGGCGCTGACCGAAGCGAACCTGGCCTATCATAGATATGATGCGCCCGAGATCTCGGACGCCGCCTATGATGCAATGAAGGCACGCAACCTTGCGATCGAAGCGCGATTTCCCGACCTGAAACGCGCGGACAGCCCGTCTGGGCAGATCGGAGCGAGCCCGGCCGAGGGCTTTGCCAAGGTCATCCACCGGGTGCGGATGCTGAGCCTTGGCAATGCGTTCGAGGCTGACGAGGTGCGCGAATTCGACACGAGGATCCGGCGCTATCTGGGGCTTGGGGACGAGGCGCCGCTGACCTATACGGCCGAGCCGAAAATTGATGGGCTGAGCCTGAGCCTGCGTTACGAGGGCGGTAATCTGGTGCGTGCGGCAACGCGCGGCGATGGCGAGACCGGCGAGAACGTCACCGCCAATGCGCGCAGGGTTGCCGATATTCCCGCGCGGCTGAATGATGCGCCCGAGATCCTTGAGGTGCGCGGCGAGATCTATATGGCCCATGCCGATTTCGAGGCGTTGAATGCGCGACAGGCCGAACGGCGCGAGAAGCCCTTTGCCAATCCGCGCAACGCCGCCGCCGGATCATTGCGGCAACTCGATGCGCGCGTGACCGCAGAGCGGCCGCTGCGGTTTTTTGCCTATGGCTGGGGCGAGGTGAGCGCGGCGCTGGCCGAGACGCAGATGGGAGCGGTTGAACGGCTGGCGGCGCTTGGTTTTCCGACCAATCCGCTGACCGTGCTCTGCGACGGGCCAGAGGCGCTGTTGCAGCATTATGACCGGATCGAACAGAAGCGTGCGACGCTGGGCTATGACATCGACGGGGTGGTTTACAAGGTCGATGATCTGGCGCTGCAGGCGCGGCTCGGGTTCCGCTCGACCACGCCGCGATGGGCGATCGCGCACAAGTTTCCGGCCGAACTGGCCTGGACCCGGCTTGAGGCGATCGACATTCAGGTCGGGCGCACGGGCGCGCTGAGCCCGGTGGCGCGGCTCTCGCCGGTCACGGTGGGGGGCGTGGTGGTGCGCAATGCAACCTTGCATAACGAGGATTACATCGCCGGGCGCGACAGCAAAGGCGAGGTCATTCGCGGCGGCAAGGATATCCGCGTCGGCGATTGGGTGCAGGTTTACCGCGCGGGCGATGTGATCCCCAAGGTGGCCGATGTGGACCTGAGCAAGCGGGCGGAGGATGCTGTGCCGTTCGTCTTTCCCACCACATGCCCGGAATGTGGATCGGAGGCGGTGCGCGAGGCGGGCGATGCCGTGCGCCGCTGTGTGGGCGGCCTAATTTGCCCCGCGCAGGCGGTGGAAAAGCTCAAGCATTTCGTCAGCCGCGCGGCGTTTGACATCGAGGGGCTGGGTGCCAAGCAGGTGGAGATGTTCTATAAGGACGATCAACTGCCAGTTAAGCAGCCCGCAGACATCTTTACCCTCAAGGAACGTGACAAAAAGAACCTCACCAAGCTGGCTAACCGTGAGGGTTGGGGCGAAAAGAGCACGAAGAACCTCTTTGAAGCGATTGAAGAAAAGAAGAAAATTCCTTTTGCAAGACTGCTTTTTGCGCTCGGGATCCGGCATGTCGGAGAGCAGGCAAGCACGCTCATCGCGCGGCATTATGGGCGCTGGCAGGATTTCGTTGCCGCGATGGATGGCGCATGCGGGTTTTCGGGACCGGACTGGGACGGACTGCTCAGCATCGACGGGGTGGGCGAGGTGATGGCGCGGGCGCTGGTCGGGGCCTTTGCCGAGCCGCAGGAGCGCGCCGGGATCGACCGGCTGGTGCGCCATCTGACGGTGCAGGACGCGGTGCGGCCCGCGACCGCAAATAGCCCGGTGGCAGGCAAGACGGTGGTCTTTACCGGCACGCTGGAGCGGATGACGCGGGCCGAGGCCAAGGCGCGCGCCGAGGCGCTGGGGGCCAAGGTGGCGGGCAGCGTTAGCGCAAAAACCGATCTGCTGGTCGCCGGACCGGGGGCCGGCAGCAAGGCGACGAAGGCCGCCGAACTGGGGATCGAGACGCTGGATGAGGAGGGCTGGCTGCGGCTCATCGAGGGCGCATGAGCGGG
>PFEY01000025.1:4730-18787 GCA_002783205.1 Rhodobacteraceae bacterium CG17_big_fil_post_rev_8_21_14_2_50_63_15
CAAGACCGCCAAGGCGTTGGCCGCGCTCGACATTACCCGGCCGCGCGATCTGATCTTCACGTTGCCTTATGCGGGGGTGGATCGCCGTCGGCGCGCGACGGTGCAGGGGGCAGATCTGCCGGGGGTGGTCACGGTCGAGGTCACGGTGGGCCAGCACCGCGCGCCCGCCCGTCGCGGGGCGGCCTATCGGGTGGTGGTCGAGGATGCGGCGACGAGTTTTCAACTGGTCTATTTCCATGCCCGCGACGAGTATCTGCGCCGCCTGCTGCCGACCGGGGCGCGGCGGGTGGTGTCTGGCAAGGTGGAGCTTTTTGACGGGATCGCGCAGATGGTGCATCCCGATCATGTCCTGGCGCCGGAGGAGGCGGGGGAGATCCCCGGATTTGAGCCGGTCTATCCGCTGACCGCGGGCGTCACGCAGCGGGTGATGGCCAAGGCGGCACAGGCGGCGCTGACGCGGGCACTTGATCTCGCAGAATGGGTCGATCCGGTGCAGAAGGCGCAGGCGGGCTGGCCCGACTGGGCCGAGGCGCTGCGCGCCGCCCATGCGCCGGAATCGGCGCGCGATCTCGCCCCCGCCCATCCGGCGCGCGAACGGCTGGCCTATGACGAGTTGATGGCGCATCAGTTGACGCTGGCGCTGGCCCGCGCCAAGCTGCGCCGGGCCAAGGGGCGGGCGACGGTGGGCACGGGGGACTTGCAGGCGCGGGTGCTGGCGGCGCTGCCCTATGCGCCGACCGGCGCGCAGATCCGCGCCATCTCCGAGATCGCGGGCGATATGGCGGCGCCTGTGCGGATGAACCGCCTGTTGCAGGGCGATGTGGGATCGGGCAAGACGCTGGTCGCCTTCAAGGCGCTCCTGATCGCGGTCGAGGCGGGCGGGCAGGGGGTGCTGATGGCCCCCACCGAGATCCTTGCGCGTCAGCATTTGCAGGGCTTGCAGCCGCTGGCCGAAACGGCGGGGGTCGTGCTCGAGATCCTGACCGGGCGCGACAAGGGCGCTGTGCGGCGGCGGAAACTGGAGGCGTTGCGGCGCGGTGAGATCCAGATCCTTGTCGGCACCCATGCGGTGTTCCAGAAGGATGTGGAATTTGCCGATCTGCGGCTCGCCATTGTCGATGAACAGCACCGCTTTGGCGTGCGTCAGCGGCTGGAACTGGGCCAGAAGGGGGCGCAGGCCGATGTTCTGGTGATGACCGCGACGCCGATTCCGCGCAGTCTCGCGCTGGCGCAATATGGCGATATGGATGTCTCGGTTCTGGATGAAAAGCCGCCCGGCCGAAAGCCGGTCAAGACGGCGCTGGTCAGTCTGGGGCGGATCGACGAGGTGGTCGATCACCTGCGCCGCGCGATTGCCGAGGGGCGGCAGGCCTATTGGGTCTGCCCTCTGGTCGAGGAGAGCGAGGTGGTTGATCTCGCCAGCGCCGAGGACCGGTTTCGCCGCTTGCGGGCCGCACTTGGTGAGGGGCGGGTGGGTCTCGTGCATGGCCAGATGCCACCCGAGGAGAAGGATGCCGCGATGGCCGCGTTTCAGCGTGGCGCGACCAGCGTCTTGGTCGCCACCACGGTGATCGAGGTTGGCGTCGATGTGCCCAATGCCTCGATCATGGTGATCGAGCGGGCCGAGAGTTTCGGTCTGGCGCAGTTGCATCAGTTGCGCGGCCGGGTGGGGCGGGGGCTGGCGGCCTCGACTTGCCTGCTGCTCTATCAGCCCCCCCTCGGCGAGGCAGGCGCGCGGCGGCTGGAGACGATGCGCGATACCGAGGACGGGTTCCGCATCAGCGAGGTTGATCTGGCGATGCGCGGCGCGGGCGATGTCATTGGCACGGCGCAATCCGGCTTGCCGAAGTTTCGGATCGCGGATCTGGAGGCGCAATCGGCGCTGATGGCGGTGGCGCAGTCGGATGCGCGCAAACTGCTGAGCGACGATCCGGAAATGACGGGCCCGCGCGGGCGGGCGGCGCGGGTGCTCTTGTGGTTGATGGAACAGGATCAGGCGATTCGTTTGATTTCAGTTGGTTAAGTTGAAAATCCTGAAATGTTCCTAAAAAGTTCTTTACTTTGTCACCCAAAGATGAGAACAAAGTGGCAACTCCGGGATATCAGAAGGATGCGCCCCATGTTTCACCAGATCAAAATCGCCGCCCTGCGCGCGCAAGATACGATTGTCGGCGATGCGATCGGCGCCGTGGCGCTGATGGTCACATTGGTGGCGGCGCTCTATCTGCCCGGCCTTGTCTGAGATTTCCGGTTTCTGCCTGGCGGGTTTCCCCCTGTCGAAGTGACGACGCCCTCCTGTCCCAAGCGGGGCGTCTCGAGACTCGCTCTCCCAAGCATTTCGGGGCTTTCCTGTTTCCCCGATGATCGCGACAGGGGTGTGGACCCAGCCCACTTGCCGCCGCAGCCCGATCGGGTTTGCGGCGGTTTTTTACTCTGGAGCCGTTTCATCGGGACGGATGCGATGGACCAGAACGCTGCCGGTCTCGACGATGTTCTTCATCCGCTCTTCCAGACGGATCATCTCCGACATCACATCTTTGAGATTCTCGCTGTCATCGCCAAGCTCGCCGAGATCGGCAAAGACCTTCTCGCCGGTGGCGATCTGCACTTCGGCGTTTTCGACGACGGCGCGCAGATCCTCGATGATGCTGCCGATGTCAGATGGGTGCTCTGGTGCCTGGCTTTTGCTTTCCAGATCGGCCACCGCGCGGCGGGCGGCGTTGAACCAGGCATGAGACAGGCGCGGCTCGGCCTTGGCGTTGAGCATGGCGGAGCGTTCGAGCCGCCGGATCCGCCCGGTCAGGCTGTCGATCCGGTCGCGCAGGTCGCTCTGGATCGAGACGATATCGTCATTGACACTGATCACCCGCTGCAACACCTCGTCCAACTCGCCCATGAGCCGGTTGATCCGGTCGAGAAAGAGGTTGAGATCGCGCGCGAGGACGCCGAATTCGTCGGCGGTGCGGATCTCGGCCCGGTGGGTGAGCCCGCCATAGGCGCGTGCCAGGGTGCTGACCACCGCGCGCAGGCCCAGCAGCGGCTCGAGCCGGGCGCGCAGGATCAGAAAGAGCAGCACCGAATGCAGCACGATCTTGGCCAGCGCCAGAAGCCCGGTCAGCCGCATGTCGTGGACCCATTGGGCGAAATCGGTGCCGAGATAGCGGTGCACCGTGACCTCGCCCAGCACCTCACCGACGCTGGCCTCGGTGTGACAGGCGAGGCAGAACGGCTCGGCGGTGATCGCAAGGGTGGCGCTGTTATGCGCCGCATCGGACCAGTCGCCGCGCGGAATGCCCTGCGGTGTGAAATCAAAAGCGGCCTCGATCGAGCGCACGGTGACGGGGGCGGGGGTGATGGCGATGCTGTAGCCCAGATCCTCCCAGTTGCGTTGCAGGATCGGATAGACGGTGCGCGCCGCCACCGGGCCACCCTCGTTGCGCATGATCGAGCGGATGTTGTCAGCCAGATCCTCGGCCACGCGGGCGGCGTCGGACGGGCCGCTGATGCGAAACTTGTAATAGACCATGGTGGCCTTGAGGGCGAATTCCAGCACCGTCACCAGCATCAGGATGACAAAGAAATCGCGGATCATGTGGATCAGGAACGATTGATCGAAGCGGCCGATCAGCGGGCTGTTCTGGTCGAGTTTCTGGCGGGACATCGGCCTCTCCCTGCGGTCATCTGACGCAGGTAGGACGGTTTTCAGCAAGGAAAAGGGGGCGCGCGATCAAGCGGCGTCGCAGGGCCTTGATCGGGAGCGCGCGCTCAGGCGCAGGAGGTCCGGGCGCAGGCCTCTTCCATCGCCTCGAGCGTGGCCTCGAGCGTGAGCAGGATCGAGGCGTGGCGATTCTTGTAATCGCGCGCCGGGCGCAGCACCTCGAGCCCCTCGAAGGGGGCGGGCGGGGTCGGGCCGTTCGATTTCAGCATCTCGCGCAGCGCGTCGCGGGCCGCGCGGACCTGCGCCAGATCGCAGCCGATGATGCCCGCGCCCACCACGCTGGCCGCCGCCTGCCCGAGGGCGCAGGCCCTGACCTCGGCAGCATAGTCGGTGATCCGGCCCGCCGCGCAGGTGATGTCCACCGTCACCGTCGAGCCGCAGAGCGGCGCGCGCCGCTTGACGCTGGCATCGGGCGCCGCAAGGCGGCCATGATGCGGAATGTCGGCCGCAAGCTCCAGAATGCGGGCCGAATAGAGCTTGATCAGGTCGGTTTCGCCGCTCATGGCTTTCCCTTTCGTCTGTTGCCCCATAAATAAGCCGGTGACGCGCAGATGCAAAAGGTTTTCCGCCATGCGATTCGATCCCGACTCCTTGAGCTATGACGCAGCAGGGCTAATTCCGGCGATCGCACAGGATGCGGCCAGCGGCGAGGTGCTGATGATGGCCTGGATGAATGCGCCGGCCGTGACGCGCACGCTCGAGACCGGGCGGGTGACTTATTGGAGCCGGTCGCGGGCGGCGTTCTGGGTCAAGGGCGAGACCTCGGGCCATGTGCAGGAGCTCATCGAGATGCGGGTGGATTGCGACCGCGACTGTCTGCTCGTGCTGGTGCGCCAGACCGGTCCGGCCTGTCATACCAACCGCCGGTCGTGTTTCTATACGGCGGTGCGCGAGGGCGCCGAGACCGAGATCATGGCGCCAGTGACGGCAGGGGCATGAGTATTTTTGGAACGATGAAAGCGGCGGGTCAGAGGCCGACCATCCGCCGAATGTCGATTGGGCTGGCGCCGTCGGCGCGATAGGTTGCGATGGCGCGGGCGTCGTCGCGTTTGGCGAGGCGCTTGCCTTCGGTGTCGCGGATCAGCCGGTGATGGTGATAGCGTGGCGTGGGCAGGTGCAGGAGGCGTTGCAGAAGGGCATGGATTGGCGTCGCTTCCAGCAGATCCTCGCCCCGGATCACATCGCTGACGTTCTGATCGGCATCGTCGAGAATGACGCTGAGGTGATAGGAGGCCCCCATGGCGCGGCTGGCAATCACGACGTCGCCAAGGGATGCGGCCAGGGGATTGGCGGTGATCGGACAGCCCTTTTCCAAGAAGGTCAACGGCCCGTCCAGTCCGGCGAGCGCGCGGGCCATGTCGAGGCGCAGCGCGGCATCGCCGGGAAGCGCGCCGGTGGGCGGTGTCGCGGGACGGCAGGTGCCGGGATAGACCAGGCCATCGGCGCCGTGCAGGGCTGCACCTTCCTGGGGGGCCGAGACGGCGGCGCGGATATCGCTGCGGGTGCAGGTGCAGGCATAGAGCAGACCCATCTGCCAGAGCTGGGCGAGGGCGTCACGATAGCGTGGCAGGCGTGAGGATTGGTGCAGGACCGGGCGCGGCCAGTCGAGACCGAGCCAGGCGAGATCCTCAAGACACTGTGCCTCCCATTCGGGGCGCGCGCGGGACTGATCGAGATCGTCGATCCGCACAAGGAACCTGCCCCGTGCCGCACGGGCCATGTCATGGGCCAGCATCGCGGAATAGGCATGGCCGAGATGCAGGGGCCCGGTCGGCGATGGTGCAAATCGTGTTATAAACATCATAAAAGGAGGTTACGGCACGAAGCTCAGGTTATTTTCGGACTGCGTGGCAAGCCAGTCTGTCCAGGCGGCCTTGGCGCGGTCGGTATAGGCCTTGTAGCGGTCGATGCGGCCGCGCCGTCCGCCACGGAGGCCATCCACGGGGCGAAAGAGGCCGAAATTCACGTTCATCGGCTGAAAGCTTCTGGCCTCGGCGCCACCGGTGATGTGATGAATGAGGGCGCCCATGGCGCTGTCCTGCGGCACTGGGGGAAGGCTGTGGCCAAGGATCTCTGCCGCTGCCAGGCGTCCGGCGACAAGACCCATTGCGGCGGATTCGACATAGCCCTCGACGCCGGTGATCTGGCCGGCAAATCGGATATGGGGGCGTGTGCGCAGGCGCATCTGCGAATCGAGCAAGGTGGGCGAGTTTAGGAACGTATTGCGGTGAATGCCGCCGAGACGGGCGAAATTCGCGTTCTCTAGACCAGGAATCATTTTGAAAACAGAGATTTGCGCTCCGTATTTCATCTTGGTCTGAAAGCCCACGATGTTGTAGAGCGTTCCCAGGGCGTTGTCGCGGCGCAGCTGCACCACCGCCCAGGGTTTGACGTCGGGCTGATGCGGGTTGGTCAGGCCCACCGGTTTCATCGGGCCGTGGCGCAGCGTTTCGCGGCCGCGTTCGGCCATCACCTCGATCGGCAGGCAGCCGTCGAAATAGCCGGCCGTCTCGCCCTCGTGAAACTCGGTCTTGTCGGCCGCGAGCAGGGCGTCGATGAAGGCCTCATACCGGGCGCGGTCCATCGGGCAGTTGAGATAGGCGCTGCGCTCTGCCTCGGTCTCGCCCTTGTCGTAGCGTGACTGCATCCAGGCGCGGGACATGTCGATGCTGTCGCGGTGGACGATCGGCGCGATGGCGTCGAAAAAGGCCAGGGCGTCGCGCCCGGTCTCTGCTGCAATCGCCTGACCCAGCCCCTCTGAGGTCAGCGGGCCGGTTGCGATGATCCAGTGGCCGTTCTCTGGAAGTTGTTTGATTTCATCATGTTGCACGGTGATCTTGGGGTGAGCGAGAAGGCTGGTCGTGACCGAACGGGCGAAAGGATCGCGATCCACGGCCAGCGCCCCCCCGGCGGGCAGGCGGTGACGCGCGGCCATCGCCATGATGAGCCCGCCTGCCGCGCGCATTTCCCAGTGCAGCAGGCCCACGGCGTTCTGTTCGTCATCATCGGAGCGGAAGGAGTTGGAACAGACCATCTCGGCCAGATCGCCGGTGCGATGGGCAAAGGTCTTTACCTTGGGGCGCATCTCGTGGATCACCACGCGCACCCCCATGTTCGCCGCCTGCCAGGCGGCCTCGGATCCGGCCATGCCGCCGCCGATGATATGCAGGGTCTCTGTCATGGTGCTGATCTAGGCGATGGTGCGGGTTTTGGAAAGGGCGTCACTGTGTCCATTGCGGCGGGCGCTTGTCAAGAAAGGCGCGGATGCCCTCGTCGGTGTCCTGATCGAGCATGTTCTCGACCATCGCCGCGCCGGTATGGGCATAGGCCGCGTCCAGCCCCATTTCGAGCTGTTCGTAGAAGGCGCGCTTGCCGATTCGCACCGCCTTGCCCAGTTTGGCGGCGACGGTTTCCGCGAGCGCCAGCGTCGCGGCCTCCAGATCCTCGGGTGGCACGGCGCGGTTTATCAGGCCAAGCGCCTGCGCGCGGTCGGTGTCGATGAAGGCGCCGGTGGTCAGCATCTCGAAGGCCTGCTTGCGCGGGATGTTTCGGCTGAGCGCCACCATCGGCGTGGAACAGAAAAGCCCGATATTGACGCCATTGACGCCAAAGCGGGTGCCCTCGGCCGCGACCGCCATGTCGCAGGTGGCGACAAGCTGACAGCCGGCGGCGGTGGCAATGCCGTGCGGCGCGGCAATCACCGGCTGCGGCAGGGTGCGGATGGCGCGCATGACAGCGGAGCAGCGGTTGAAGAGATCGGCGAAATAGGCCCGCCCGCCATCTTCGGCCTGTCGCCCCGTCGTCATTTCCCTGAGATCATGGCCGGCGCAGAAGGCCTTGCCCGCGCCCGACAGCGTGACCACGCGGATGCTGCGATCCTGCGCCAGCTGGTCAAGCTCGGCCTGAAGCTCAGCCAGCATCGCATCGCTGAGCGCGTTGAGTTTTTCGGGGGCATTGAGCGTGAGCCGGGCAATCGCACCCTGATCGGTTCGGTCGAGAATTGGCATCTTGTCTCCTCACTTGCGTTCGGGCCATTCTAACGCGCAATCGCGCAGGAGGGAAAGCATGACCGTAAGGATGACTGCCGAGGAGCTGATGGTGTTTCTTGACCGGGAATTTCCTCAGGTCCGGGGCGAGTTTGCCATCGAGGAACTGGGCGAGAACCGCATCCGCACCCGGCTCCTGGTCGCGGAGCGCCATTTGCGGCCGGGCGGCACGGTCTCGGGGCCGTCGATCTTTGCGCTCGCGGATGTGTCGGTCTATCTGGCGGTGCTGGCGATGATCGGGCCAGAGGCGCTGGCGGTGACGACGAGTTGCAGCCTAGATTTCATGCGCAAGCCGGTGGCGGGCGTGGATCTTGTCGCCGAATGCCGGCTGCTCAAGCTGGGGCGGGTGCTGGCGGTGGGCGAGGTGCTGATCTTTTCCGAAGGCGCGCAGGCCCCCGTCGCGCGCGCGAGCCTGACCTATTCGATTCCGCCGAGGTAAGCGCCTCGGGGGCGTCTGCCCCCGAACCCCCGAGAGTATTTTTCCAAACAGTGAATGTCAGGGCCGGTCCGGGACGCGGATCCGGAGTCTGGCAATCCGGGTCGAAAATGTCCGAGACGTGCGGTGACGGGGGGGCTGATCTGGGGTAATATAATACCTATTTTGCAAGGCATTGTTTTTCAATATATATTTCGATCATATCGCTGTTGACCCGGGCGAGCCACTGATTATAACCCAGCCATCGTATCGGCACTTCCCGCGCGCGGGTGAGACTGATCAAGGTTCAAACACAAGGTTCTGCCTGACATGAAAACATTCTCTGCAACGCCTGCAGATATCGACAAGAAATGGATCCTGATCGACGCCGAGGGCGTTGTTTTGGGTCGTCTTGCGTCGATCGTCGCCATGCGCCTGCGCGGCAAGCACAAGGCCAGCTTTACGCCCCATATGGATATGGGTGACAACGTGATCGTCATCAATGCCGACAAGGTGCAGTTGACCGGCAACAAGCGCAACAAGCCGAACTACTGGCACACGGGCCATCCGGGGGGCATCAAATCACGCACCACCGGCGAGATCCTCGAGGGCAAATACCCCGAGCGCGTCGTCACCCAAGCGGTCAAACGGATGCTGCCGGGCAACCGGTTGTCGCGCACGCAGATGACCAATCTGCGCGTTTATGCCGGCGGCGATCACCCTCACGCGGCGCAGAGCCCCGAGGTGCTGGACGTCAAATCGATGAACTCCAAGAATACGCGGGTGGCCTACTGATGACCAATCAAATCAAAACTCTCGAAGGTCTCGAAGCGGTCGCGGACGCGACCCGTGCCGCCGCAGTGGTCGAGGCCCCGCGCGAGCCGGTTCGCGACGCGCTCGGGCGGTCTTATGCCACCGGCAAGCGCAAGGATGCCGTGGCCCGCGTCTGGATCAAGCCGGGTTCGGGCAAGGTTGTCGTCAACGGCAAGCCGATGAAAGAGTATTTCGCGCGCCCCGTTCTTCAGATGATCCTCAAGCAGCCGTTTACCGTGTCGGGCACCGAGGGCCAGTTCGATGTGACGGCCACCGTCGCGGGGGGGGGTCTTTCGGGGCAGGCCGGTGCGGTCAAGCACGGCGTTTCAAAGGCGTTGCAACTCTATGAGCCGTCCTTGCGTGGCGCGCTTAAGGCGGCAGGGTTTCTCACCCGTGACAGCCGCGTTGTGGAACGCAAGAAATACGGCAAGCGCAAGGCACGCCGCAGCTTCCAGTTCTCCAAGCGCTAAGCCCGCTCGGAGGCGAGAGATGGAGGGCCGCTCGCAGGGGCGGCCTTTTTGCTGTTGAGCGTGCCGTCAGGCCACATCCCGGTCCTGCGGCGGCGGGCTGTCGTGACGGTCGGCGATGAACTGATCGAACTCGGCCTTGTCTCGGGCGTCGCGCAGGCGTTGCAGGAAGGCTTCGAATTGGTGCTGCTCCTCTTCGAGTCGGCGCAGCGTGTTTTCCTTGTAAGCGTCAAAGGCGCTGTTGCCCGTGGGGTGCAGGGGCGACCGGCGAAAGCTGCGGGAAAGAGCGCGGCAGGACATGCGATTGCTCCAGATCATGTAGCCCAGAAGGCCGAGACCGATCGGCCAGAAGAGGATGAAGCCCAGAACCATGGCGATGATCCAGGCGGCTTTGCCTTGGCGGTCAAGCCAGGTTTCGGCCCGTGCGGGCCAGGTGGCGAGTGTTGACATCGGGTTTTCCTTGCGGTGTGAATGTAACTAACATTTACATAAGTGGGATCGCAGAGGCGTTCCGCAAGAGGCGCGGTCTGGTTTTTGGGGTCAGGGCGCGCTGTCCGGGGGGATCAAGCCCAGCCCGCGCAGATAGATGCCGATGCCCGTCTCGAGCAGCTCCTCGGGCGGAAAGGGCGCGCGCGCACCGGGGGTGCCGCGTGCGAAGAGTTCGACCACCCCGTGACTCATGGCCCAGACATGGGCTGCGAACATCGCGGCGGGCGGGCGGCGGCCGGGCGGCAGATGCGCCGAGAGAGCGGCAGCGGCGCGGGTGAGCACCGCTTGCGCCCGCCCGGCCGCATCAGACAGACCGGGGCTCGCATTGACCGACAGGTTTGATTCGAACATCGCCACGTAATGTCCGGGATTGGATCGTGCAAAGGCGAGATATGCCCGCCCCGTGGCCAGAAAAGCCGCGAGCGGGTTGGGGCGCCCCTCGTCAAAGGCCGTCTCCATCCGGGTCACGAAGATCTCGTAGCCCTGGCGCGCCGCCTCTGCGATCAGCATCTCGCGACCGGCGAAATGCCGATAGGGAGCGGCGGGCGATACGCCTGCCTGTTTCGCGGCCTCGGCCATGCTGAAGCCCTGCGGCCCACATTCGGCGATCAGCGTCAAGGTTGCCTCGACCAGCGCTTGCGGCAGGTTGCCGTGGTGGTAGCCCTGCTTAGCCATGCCAGATCTCGGGACCGGCGGCGATCAACGGATCGCAGGTTCCAACCGCGCGCGCGTCCTTGCGCGCGTAATCGAGGGCGCTGAGCACATGGCGGATCGCCTCGAGCCGGGCCCGGCGCTTGTCGTCGGAGCGGATCACCGTCCAGGGCGCGTGATTGCTATGACTGCGGGTCAGGGTTTCGGAAATCGCGGTGCTGTAGCTGTCCCAATGCTTGAGGCCCTCGACATCGATCCAGCTCAGTTTCCACTGTTTCAGCGGATCCTTCTCGCGCTCCAGAAAACGGCGCAATTGCTCGGCTCGCCCGAGATTGAGCCAGAACTTGAAGAGATGGATGCCCTCTTCGACCAGCATCCGCTCAAGATCGGGGGTTTGACGAAAGAAATCCGCGCGCTGCTGTTCGGTGCAAAAGCCAAAGACATGTTCCACCACGCCGCGGTTATACCAGCTTCGGTCGAAGAACACCATTTCACCGGCGGCGGGCAGGTGATTGAGATAGCGTTGGAAATACCACTGTGTCGCCTCGATGTCCGAAGGTTTGGGCAGCGCCACGACGCGGGCGCCCCTCGGATTGAGATATTGGCGAAAGCGGGTGATCGTGCCGCCTTTGCCCGCGGCATCGCGTCCCTCGAAGAGGATGGCGATGCGCGCGCCGCTTTCCCGTGCCCAGGCCTGGAGCTTGGCCAGTTCGATCTGGAGGGCCTTTAGATCCTTTTCATAGGCCTTGAGGGCCAGGCGTTCGGAATAGGGATAGCTCTTGCCCAGAATGTCATCTTCCTCGGCGCGCAGGATCTCGCGGCGGATGTCTTCGGGAGCTTCGGTTTCGAAGAACGAACTGATTGCGCCGTCAAAGGGCAGTTCCATGATGACCCTCTCGTTGAAGTCCACGCAGTATGGCGGCTCATTCGACGGGGCGCAATCCGGCGCGGACGGCGGCACGGTCGATGGCGGCCATCACCGCCTCGGGGGCGGCGTGATGCGGCATGTGACCGATCCCCGGAAGGATCACGAGATTGGCGCCGACGATCTGGCGCGCGAGCGGCACGGAGTGGATGTTCACGCCCACGGTTGTGTCGGCATCGCCATGCACGATCTCGACCGGCACCTTGATCTCGTCATAACGGGGATGCAGAGCCTCGATCTCGGCCAGCAGATTGGCCCGTTGCAAGGCATTGGCGCGCAACGAGTGTCGGCGTAGCGTCAGGCCGGCACCGATGTGATCGAGATAGCCCTGAGGAGGGGCCTGCGGGGCGAAAATCTCGGTGACGGCGCCGGTCACGCGCGTCTCGTTGACAAAAGCGGTGAGCAGGGGGATCAAAAGCGGGCCGAGGAGGGGATGCGACAGGATCCTGTAATAGGTCGAAAGCCCGGTTTCCCAGGGCTTTGCCGCGCCCGCGACATCGACCACCGCCGCGATATGGTCTGGCCGTGTCACCGCCCAGGCCAGCGCCACCGCGCCGCCATAGCTGTGGCCAAGCACGATAGGCTTTTCCGCGCCAAACAGGGCTGCGGCTTTCTGCATCAATTCCGCCTGTTCGATGATCGTCGCCCCGGTGCGGTTGATGCGTTCGGTATAGCCCAGGCCGGGCCGATCCAGAACGATGACGCGGTAGTCGCGCGCCAGGCGCGGCGCCAGGTGATAGGTCATGTCGCGGGTATTGCCCGAGGCGCCGTGCAACAGCACCAGATCGGGGCGGGTTCCGTCCTCAGAGCCCATCACCACCGCATGAACACGGTGGCCGTCGACCATCACGACTTGGCCCTCGGGCGGAAAGGCGGCCTCGGCGCGGGCCTCGTTTGCGCGCGCTTTCCACAGAACCAGCCCCGCGAGTCCCGCCCCCAGAGCGACAAGAACGAGCAAGAGCTTCACCGTTCAACCCCGCAGATCGGTCGTCTCGATCCCGATCCGCGTGATGTCATAGGGTGTGGTTCCATAGATTTCCGACACCCAATTGCCATAGAGCAGATGCGCATGGCTGCGCCAGCGATTGAGGGGCGCGCGCGTCGGGTCATCGTCGGGGTAATAGTTGCAGGGCACGTTGATCGGTGCGCCGCCCGCGATGTCGCGGTCGTATTCCTGTTTGAGTGTGTCGCTGTCATACTCAAAATGGTTGAAGATGTAGAGCGCTCGACAGGCCTGATCCTCGACCAGACAGGGGCCGACCTCGTCGCTGTCGAGCAGGATGCGCAGGCCCGGCACCGTGTTTATCTCGTCGCGGCGCATTTCTGTCCAGCGGCTCACCGGGATCACGAAATCGTCCGAGAACCCCCGCAGGAAGGGCGAGGAGGGGGCCATGCTGCGGTGCCGGAAACAGCCAAAGGCCTTGGCGGGCAGCATATGCTTTCTCACGCCGTGAAAATGGTTGATCATCGCCATGCCGCCCCAGCAGACACCAAAGGTGGAATGCACATGGGTCTGCGTCCACTCAAAGACGCGGGTCAACTCGTCCCAATAGGTGACGGCGTCGAACTCCAGATGCTCGATCGGCGCACCGGTGATGATCAGCCCGTCATATTTGTCGCCCGAGGCGGCCACCTCGTCGAAGGGCCGGTAAAAGCTCTCCATATGGGCGGCGGCGGTATTCTTGGACTGATGCTCGGACATGCGGATGAGGTCGAACTCGATCTGCAAGGGGGTGGCGCCGATCAGCCGGGCAAACTGGTTTTCGGTCTGGATCTTCTTGGGCATCAGATTGAGCAGGCCGATGCGCAGGGGGCGGATATCCTGCCGTGCCGCATGACCCGGGTCCATGACCATCACGCCCTCCTTGCGGAGCACGTCATAGGCGGGCAGGTTGGCGGGGATCTTGATCGGCATTGGGCGGGGATCCTTGGCTGGACGTGTCAGATAGGGGCGGCGGTGCGACGGGCAAGGGCGGTGGCGATCAGGTGCTCGAAACCTGCGGCATCGCGCACCAGGGCGACCTCGTTCGCGCTCACCGAAACCCCCCAGGGCACCATCGCCGCATAGCGCGGCTGACGGTGGGCCAGCGCGCGGGCATAGGTCCAGCGGATAAAGCTGTCTGGATCAACTTCACCCTCTTTGCATTTGTTTTCAATCATGTATTCGTTCCACGCCCTGTCAAGGAATTCAGGCTGATAGGCCATCGGCTTGGGCGCGCGGTCGAACCGGCGGATCAACTCCTGCGTATGCGCCTCGGACCCTTCGATGTAAACTAGCAGACAGTGGCGCGCGAGTTCGTTCAGGATCGGGTCAGCGGGATCATGGCCATCCACCCATTCACAGATCGACCCGCCGGTGTCGCAAATGAAATGTGGATAACCATAGAGCCGCTGGCTGCGCTCGATGAAATAGCCGGTATCCATAAGCGCGTTGATCTCGGCCTGCCGGAACTGCTCTTGCCGGTGGCGGTATTCGGTAATCGGAAGTCCGCCGCGCGCGCGATCTCCGGGCTTGCCGAGATAGGTCGAGACC
>PFEY01000025.1:18796-28100 GCA_002783205.1 Rhodobacteraceae bacterium CG17_big_fil_post_rev_8_21_14_2_50_63_15
CAGGAACGGCACCTGCATCGCCTGCGCCTTGGCATTGTCGGCGATCAGTTCGCCCATGTAGCGGGTGCCGATGCGGTAATCGATGGAATAGTGAAACCATCCTCCGGCATCGCGCAGCAGGTTCGCGAGATGCGTCTTGCCAAGGCCCGACATGCCATAGAAAAGCACCCGCTTGTGGGTGGCGGCCCGCCAGTCCGCTGCGTTCTCGTAGATCATCGCCGGTCCCCTTTGGCCAAGGTGCTACAAACTGCGGGCGGCGGGGTCAAATGGCAATCGATCCGTCAGCGACGAAAAACCCCGCCCCTGGAGGGGGCGGGGCAGGAGGTCGTGGGACGCTGACGATCAGAACTTGAAGGCGAACTTCGTGCCGATCGCGATGGCATCGCTGCCCGAGAACGCGGTCACGTTGGAATCCGCGTCCCCGATGTCGAAATACTTGATGCCAGCCGTCATCTTCCAGGCGTCGGTTTCGTAGGTCGCGGCCAGCCCATAGCTGATGTAGCCGTCCTTGCCCGAAAGGTTGCCGACGATATCGTCTTGATCCTTTTCATAGCCGAGGATGAAGGCGCCGCTCCAGTTTTCGTTGAACTTGCGACCGAGTCCCAATTCGTAGGTCCAGATGTCGCTGGGGCCGCTGGCGATTGGCACATTGACCGGGACGCCGGTGGCAAAGGAAATGAAATCAGCCGGTTGCACGGCGAACTGTGTCCACTCGCGCCATCTGACCGACCCGAAGAGCAGCGTATTGGCCGCTATGCCCGATTGGGCGTGCAGCGTGACCGCCTGCGGGAGTTCGACCTTGAACCCTGCGCCGGTATTGTCCTTGAAGTCGTGCTCGGTCTTGGACTCGTAGGTCAGCGCGACCCGCAGGGCGATGTCGGGGATTTCATAGGCGGCGCCAAGCAGGTAGCCGAGTTGAAAATCCTTGTCGACATTCAAGGCATAAGGCGTTGCCGGGCCAGACCCGGCCGGGGCCGTGACCGGAGACAGCACGAAGATATTGCCCGAGAGACCGACGTAGCGCAAACCGCCATAGACGCTGACGCGGTCCGTCGCCTTGTATTTTGCGAGGCCCGTGATGGCGATCGAACTGACCTCGGCATTCGACGTGCCAAAGAACGCGCCACCCCCGAAGATCGAGGCTGTGTCGTAGCTGACCGATGCGCCGACCGGTTCGTCGATGACCAGGGCCAGCGAGATCTTGTCCGTCAGGTCATGCTTGTAGCCGCCGGCGTAGGACTCGTAGCTTTCCTGGATGTTTCCCGTGCCCGATCCCGGCACGAGCGGCAGAGGCGTGCCCGAGACAGACGGATTGACATGTGCAACCGAGAACTCGACGTAGTTCTTGGCTTTCTCGAACAGGATCATTGACGGGTCGCCCCGTCGCTCTATTTCACCACCGAGTGCAGTTGATGCAGTTGTAGCCAGCAGTGTGGCGATCAGCCATTTGTTTTTTTTCATGTGTCCCTCTCCTCCACAATTGTACGATACCATACTGTTACCAATTGCTCGGTCAATTCGCGACGCTGCGTCACGGTGACGAGAGTGCAGAATGATGCGTGACTGACACAGTTTTCAAGCGAGCCCCCCAACATTTAGTAACGTTTTCGTGTTTCCGACCACAGGTTGAGGTAATTCGCACCAAAGATCACCGCCGCGCCGAGGATCACCGCCGGCTCGATCTGTTCGCCATAGACCAGGAGGCCGATCACCGCGATGAGCGGCAGGCGCAGAAAATCCACCGGCACGACCACGGTGGCGGGGGCGATCGACAGGGCCGTGGTCAGGCAGTAATGCGCGACAAGCCCGGCACAGCCGATCAGCCCCAGCCAGGGCAGGGTGGCGGGCGAGGGCAGGGCGATTGCGCCGTCATGGCCCGCGCAGATCACCCCGAACGCGATCTGCATGAGCGTCATCCAGAAGAGGATGCAGGTCAGCGTCTCGGTCCGGGTCAGGCGCTTGGTCATCAGGATCGAGCCGGCAAAGCCGATGGCCGCCGCTGCCGCCGCAAGCGTGCCCGCGGTCAGCGTCTCCGGGCTGGGACGCGCGACGATGAGAATTCCTGTGAAACCAATCACGGCGGCCAGTGCGCGCATCGGGGTCAGCCGCTCTCCCAGCACCAGCGGTGACAGGATCAGCACCCAGAGTGGCGCGGTGAATTCCAGCGCAAAGACCTGCGCCAGGGGGATCACCGTCAGCGCGTAGAACCACAGGTTCTGCCCGGTGAAATGGCAGAGGTTGCGCAAGAGATGCGCGCCCGGACGTCGCGCCGTGATCGTGATCCAGCCGCCGGTGAACGCAGCCAGGCCGAGCACGATGACAAAGCCCACGATGCTGCGATAGAGCATGATCTCGAAGGTATCGAGCTCGAAACTGACCGCGCGTCCGGCCACCGCCATCGAGGAAAAGGACAGCACCGCGCCCATCATCCAGAGTGCTGCGCGCAGCACGGCGGCGCGCTCACTCCGAGGCGGGGCAGGGGCAAGCGTCATTCAGCCGCTCCGTGCAGGGCCATGCCGCCGCTCATTCCCACTCGATTGTGCCGGGTGGTTTCGAGGTCACATCATAGGTCACGCGGTTGATGCCCTTGACCTCGTTGATGATCCGTGTGGCGGTTTCGCCCAGGAAGTCGTGGCTGAAGGGGAAGTAATCCGCCGTCATTCCGTCCACGCTCGTCACCGCGCGCAGCGCGCAGGCGAAATCATAGGTGCGTCCGTCGCCCATCACGCCCACGGTGCGCACCGGCAGGATGGCGACGAAGGCCTGCCAGATTTCGTCATAGAGACCGTGGCGGCGGATCTGGTCAATAAAGACCGCATCGGCCTTGCGCAGGATCGCCAGCTTTTCGCGGGTGATCTCGCCGGGGCAGCGGATGGCAAGACCGGGACCGGGAAAGGGGTGACGGCCGATAAAGCTCTCGGGCAGGCCCAACTCGCGTCCCAGGGCGCGCACCTCGTCCTTGAACAGCTCGCGCAGCGGTTCGACCAGTTTCAGGCCCATCTTTTCGGGCAGGCCGCCGACATTGTGATGCGACTTGATCGTGACCGAAGGACCGCCCGAGAAGCTGACGCTTTCGATCACGTCCGGGTAAAGCGTGCCCTGCGCCAGAAACTCGGCCCCTTCGATCGCGTTGGCATGTTTCTGGAACACGTCGATGAACAGCCGGCCGATGATTTTTCTCTTGGTTTCCGGGTCGCTTACGCCATCAAGTTCACCCAGAAACAACTCTGATTCATCGGCATGAATGAGCGCGATATTGTAATGGTCGCGGAACATGGTGACGACTTCCTCGGCCTCGTTCTGCCGCAAGAGGCCGTGATCGACAAAGACACAGGTGAGTTGATCGCCGATCGCCTCGTGGATCAGAACGGCGGCGACCGAACTGTCCACCCCCCCGGAAAGCCCGCAGATCACCCGCTTGTCGCCCACCTGCGCGCGGATTTTCGTGATCGCTTCCTCGCGATAGGCCCCCATCGTCCAGTCCCCCTTGAAGCCGGCGAGGCGGATGAAATTCTCGTAGAGCCGCGCGCCGTTCGGGGTGTGATGCACCTCGGGGTGGAACTGCACCGCGTAGAACTGCCGTTCCCGATCCGCCGTGATGGCAAATGGCGCACCGGGCGATATGCCAAGAACCTCAAATCCGGGTGCTATTTCAGAGACATGATCGCCGTGGCTCATCCAGACCTGCTCGCGCGCGCCGTCCGCGAACCAGCCTGCCAGAAGATCGCTCTCGACCCCGGTCGGCGTGACATAGGCGCGGCCAAACTCGGCGGTGGCGTGCTCGCCCGCCTCGACCTTGCCGCCGAGATCCTGCATCATCACCTGCTGGCCATAGCAGATGCCGAGGATCGGCACGCCGAGATCATAGGCCGCCTTTGGGGGCCGGGGTGAGCCGTCGCGCATCACGCTGTCAGGGCCGCCGGAAAAGATGATTGCCCGCGGTGCCATCTCGCGCAGGAACGACCCGGTCACGCGCTGATAGGGATGGATTTCGCAATAGACATTCAACTCGCGCAGACGGCGCGCGATCAGCTGCGTCACCTGGCTGCCGAAGTCGATGATAAGAAGGCGGTCATGCGAAGTCTGGCTCATGGACGCCTAGTAGAATGCGCCTCATGGCGTTGCAAGAGAAAGCCGCGCGATTGAGGGCATGTCGCTTTTTCACCGCAATCGCCGGAATCCTTGCCTGTCGCGACGACCCAAGCGGGTATGACAGGCGCAGACCTGCGCAGAGCAGGATGGATTTGCCGTCGTCACCCGACCATAACAGAGGATGCCCTCATGTCAGAAGCAGCCGCGCCGAGCAGACGGGTTCGAGGGGGGGGTGGGGCCGTGCGCCGCGCCGAACGCACCGCCGTCAGCATCGAGACCGCGCATTATATCGAGCGCAACATTCCGAACTTCGAGATCCTCAGCGAAGAGGCGCTGGAGATTATCGAGGCCAATGCCGAGACCGTGCTGGCCGAGATTGGTGTCAATTTCGTCAACAATCCCGGTGCTCTCGAATTGTGGCGTGCCGCCGGAGCGGAGATCGAGGGCGAGCGGGTGCGCATCCCGCGTGGACTGGCGCGCAAGCTCTGTGCCACCGCGCCCGCGCGCATCACCCAGCACGCCCGCAACCCCGAGCGGACCGTCGAGATCGGTGGCCGGACCCTTGTGCTCGCGCCCGTCTATGGCCCGCCCTTCGTGCATGACATGGAAGGGGGGCGCCGCTATGCCACGATGGAGGATTTCCGCAACTTCGTGCGTCTTGGCTACATGTCGAAATGGCTGCATCATTCTGGCGGCACGGTGTGCGAGCCGACCGATGTTCCAGTCAACAAGCGCCATCTCGACATGCTGCACGCGCATATGACGCTCAGCGACAAGCCGTTCATGGGGTCCGTGACCGAGCCAAGCCGGGCGCAGGACAGCGTCGAGATGTGCAAGGTCCTCTTTGGCGCCGATTTCGTGCAGCAGAACACGGTGATGACCAGCCTGATCAATGTCAATTCGCCGATGACCTTCGACGATACGATGATGGGATCGCTCGAGGTCTATGCGCGCAACAATCAGGCGTGCATTCTCTCGCCGTTCATCGTCGGCGGGGCGATGGCGCCGGTGTCGGTGGCGGGCACGCTGACGCAGGTGCTGGCCGAGGTGCTGGCGGGGATTGCCTATTCCCAGCTTGTCCGCCCCGGCGCGCCGATGATCTTTGGCGCCTTTGTGACCTCGATCGACATGAATTCCGGCGCGCCGACCTTTGGCACGCCCGAGGCCGCGCATATCACCTATGGCGCGGGTCAACTGGCGCGGCGTCTGGGTCTGCCCTATCGCTCTGCGGGCGCGTTTACCGGCTCGAAACTGCCCGATGCGCAGGCGGCCTATGAGACCGCCAACAGCCTCAACATGGGGCTTCTCGCGGGCGTGAACTTCATGCTTCATGCCTGTGGCTGGCTGGAGGGGGGCCTTGTTTCCTCTTACGAGAAATTCGTGATGGATGCCGATCAGCTCGGGACTCTGCACCATCTCGCACGCGGCATTGACGTTGACAGCGACGCACAGGCGATGGGGGCGATCCGCGAGGTCGGGCCGGGCGGGCACTATCTGGGTTGCGCTCACACCCAGGCGAATTTCAAGACCGCGTTCTGGCGCACCGACCTGTTTGACTACAAACCCTTTGAGACCTGGTTCGAGGAGGGCGCTCGCGACACGATGGCGCTGGCCCATGCGCGGGTCAAGAAGCAGCTGGCGGATTACCAGCAACCGCCGCTCGACCCGGCCATCGCCGAGGCGCTGAGCGCCTATGTCGCGCGGCGCAAGTCCGAAATGCCCGACGCATTCGCTTAACCTGCCGGCATTTCCAGGGCGGCGCGAAGAAATCGCGCCTCGCTCATCATCGCGATCAGGACATCGACATGGCGCGCCGCGGAGTAATCCACGGCGCGCTCTTGTCGCGCGCGGTCAAGGTCTGACTCGATCTCGATCAGGCGCTCGAGAGCGGCCGCACAGCGCGGGAGCTGGCCAGGACCGAGATGCCGGCGCAAATGCACATCGCGACGATACTCGCTGACGCCGAGGCGCGCTGCCCGGATCAGCAGGGGTGGTCGGCGCAGGGTGTTCAAGGTGCTGAGGATATCTTTCATCGGAGCCTCCTTTCGGGTGGTCTGCTCCTTCCTCGCACAGGTTTTGGCCGTGTTGCGCCGGGTGCCCGAGCAGCGCGCGCTGCGGTCCTTATTTATTTACGATTTGTCAACGAAGGTTGCATTTCTGGAAACAATTAACGAACCGGTAAGGTTTACACGTATAAGTTGTGGATAACTCTGGGGATAAATGCCGGTCCTGGATCGGTGTTCCAGCGACGAAAGGCGAGAGGGCGGACGATGCACAATCGACATGCGACCGGATTCGACTTGCAGCAGGTGCCCTCCTGGGTGCCCGAGGCAGCGCTCAATTACCTTGCGCATACCGAGACCGGCGTGCCGATCAGGGCTCTGGCGCGACGGGTGGGGCGACATGCCTCGACCGTGCTGCGACAGATCCGCGCCTTTGAGACGCGCCGCGACGATCTGCTCGTCGATGAGGCGCTGCGCCGTCTGGGGCAGAGTGTTCACACCGACATCGTGACCGGTTCCGCTGCCAAGGAGACCGCGATGCGCGTGCAGACCGACCGTTTGACCGAACCGGGCACCCCCGTGACGGATGCCCGCCTGAGATCCGAGGCGCTGCGCGTGTTGCGCCGGATGTGCGAGACCGGTGCCCTGCTTGCCGTGTCGGTCGATATGGACAAGGCGGTGGTGGTGCGTGACGGCGGCAATGATCTGCCAACGCGCACCGCCGTCGTTGACCGCGAGATTGCCGAAGCGCTGGCCCTCAAGGGATGGATTGCCTGCGATCGGCCGGGACGGCTTGCGCGCTATCACATCACGGCCTCCGGGCGAGAAGCGCTGACCGGGATTCTGGCGATTGCGACTCGTCCTGTGTCCGGCGCTGGTGCGGCGACGGACTGGTCGGATGAGGAGGACGTTGATCGCCCCACAGGCGGACGGGCGCGCGGCCTGCGTTATGGACCCGCCGAATCACCGCTCTCTGCGTTGGCGCGGCGCCGCGACCGCGACGGAGAACGGTTTGTCAGCCTCGATCTCGTGCGCGCGGGAGAGCGGTTGCGGGAGGATTTCGAACTGGCCCAGATGGGGCCTCGCGTGACGCAGAACTGGGACCGGTTTCTCTGCTCTGTCGATGAGCAGGGTGGTCCCGGCGGCGGCGCCAGAGCCGATGCGGCGCGCGCCCGGGTGATCGGGGCGCTGCGCGATCTGGGCCCCGGACTGGGGGACGTGGTGCTGCGCTGTTGCTGCTATCTCGAAGGGCTGGAACAAGCAGAACGGAGGATGGGCTGGTCGGCGCGGTCGGGCAAGATCGTTTTGCGGATCGCCCTGCAACGTCTCAGGCTGCATTACGAGCGGCTGGGTGACGCCGGACAGATGATCGGTTAACCGCTCGACAGCGGACCCAGCATAAAGAGCGACCGCCGCCCAGACCTTGCCAGCCCACACACGCTCGTCCCGGCTGCGTCATGATAATTTTTGCTTGCAGGTCGGGCGGTGTTGCATAACCTAATGCTATGAATATCACCTTGCGGCAACTGACCTACTTCAAGGCGCTGGCCGAGCAGCGCAATTTCGGTCGCGCGGCCGATACGGTGAACATCTCGCAACCGGCGCTTTCGGTGCAGATCCGCGAGATGGAGGTCGCTCTTGGGGCGCCGCTCGTCGAGCGGCGGGCGCGCGACGTGGTGCTCACGCCCTTTGGCCGCCTGATTCTGGATCATGCGCAACGCGTTCTTGCGGACATGCAGGCGCTGACCGAGGCGGCCCGCTGGCAGGCCGGCCTGGTTGGGCGGCTCTCGCTCGGGATCATCCCGACCATCGCGCCCTATATCCTGCCCGGTGCGCTCGAGGCGTTACGCAGCGGCGACATCATGCTTGACGTGCAGGTGCGTGAGGCGCGCACCGACCAGTTGCTGACCGAGGTCCGGTCCGGTCAGCTGGACGCCGCGATCATGGCCTTGCCGGTCGCGGACGCGGGCCTCGACGCTCATGAACTTTTCGAGGATCGCTTTCTGCTTGCGGGCACGCCGGCGCGGCTTGCGGTCTTGGGCAAGGGGGCAGAGGCGTTGCGACCCACCGATCTGGCGCAGAGCCCGCTTCTGTTGCTGGAGGATGGCCATTGCCTGACCGATCAGGCGCTTGAGGTCTGCGGGCGGGGGAGGGGACATGCGCAGATCGACATGGGGGCGTCCTCGCTTGGCACCCTGTCGCGGCTGGTGGCCGCAGGATTCGGCCTGACCCTGATGCCCGAGATTGCCGCCGCCACCGAAATCCGTGCCGCGCCGGGTATGCAGTTGCGCCGCTTCGATCCGCCGGAACCAGCGCGCCGGATCGCCCTGATCCGACGCCGCAGCAGCGGCAACGATGCGTGGTTCGATACGCTGGCCGGGGTGCTGCAAAGGGTGGGACTGCAACTTGTGGCGTCGGCCCGCACCGATGACGATGCGGGCCGGTAGGCGCCGGGACACTCAAGAACTGCGATGGGCACTGATTAAAGGGTCGCAAACACGGGGATGATGCGTTGCGTTACTGGCACTTCCCATCGCCATGAAGTAAACTACACAGAGATTACCAATCCATTCGCGGGGAAAAATTCGTGCGCGATCTCAAACTGCCCGACCAGCGCCATCCGGAAAAGGCGCATCGTCCCGACAATCCCCAACCGCGCAAGCCGGACTGGATTCGCGTCAAGGCCCCAACCAGCAAGGGATATTTCGAAACGCACAGGATCATGCGCGAGCACAAGCTTGTGACGGTCTGCGAGGAGGCGGGCTGTCCCAATGCCGGGGAATGCTGGGGCCGTGGTCATGCCACGATGATGATCATGGGCGAAATCTGCACCCGGGGCTGCACCTTTTGCAACGTTGCAACCGGCAAGCCGCAGATCCTTGATGCGTTCGAGCCGGGACGGGTGGCCGACGCGGTGCAAAAGCTGGGGCTCAAGCATGTCGTGATCACTTCGGTCGATCGCGACGATCTAGAGGATGGCGGGGCGGAGCATTTTGCCCAGACCATCCGGGCGATCCGGCATCGCAGTCCGGAGACCACCATCGAGATCCTGACGCCCGACTTCCTGCATTGCGACGCCAGCGTGCTGGACCGCGTGGTGGCGGCAAAGCCGGATGTGTTCAATCACAACCTTGAAACGGTGCCGGGGCTCTATCTCTCGGTGCGCCCCGGCGCGCGCTATTTCTATTCGTTGCGCCTGTTGCAACGGG
>PFEY01000025.1:28127-28468 GCA_002783205.1 Rhodobacteraceae bacterium CG17_big_fil_post_rev_8_21_14_2_50_63_15
CCAAATCCGGCATCATGGTGGGTCTGGGCGAGGATCGTCAGGGTGTGCATCAGGTGATGGATGACATGCGCGCAGCGGGGGTCGATTTCCTGACCATCGGGCAATATCTGCAACCGACGCCGAAACACCACGCGGTCGATCGCTTCGTGCATCCCGACGAATTTGCCGCCTATGAAAAGGCGGCCTATGGCAAGGGATTCCTGATGGTTTCGGCCTCGCCGCTCACCCGGTCAAGCTATCACGCGGGCGAGGATTTTGCCCGTCTTCAGGCGGCGCGCAAGGCGCGTTTCGCCTGAAACAGACCGACCGGGGGCGCTGCCCCCGGACCCCCGGGGTATTTT
>PFEY01000084.1:0-5545 GCA_002783205.1 Rhodobacteraceae bacterium CG17_big_fil_post_rev_8_21_14_2_50_63_15
GGGGGTTGCGGGCAGGCTTCGAGTCACGTGTTGCCAGGAGGGAAACCCGCCGGTATCGGGACCGACCACGTGGACGGTGCAACCATTCAGAGCGCCGAGGGAAGGGATGATCTCCGTGTGAAGATCAGAGGTCACCAGCATCCGCGCTCCGCAATCGCGGAGGATGTAGGCGATCTCGGGGGCCGTGAGGTGGGTGCTGATGGTGGTGTAGTAGACGCCCGCGCGGTCGGCGGCGAAGCAGATTTCGAGAAACTCGCGGCGGTTCTCCATCAGGATCGCGATATGATCGCCGGTGCCGATGCCGCAGGCGCGCAGGAGATGCGCGCCCTGATTGGCGCGGGTCTCCAATTCGCCGAACGTGACTGTCTCGCCGGTCTCGCAGATCACGAAGGCGGGTTTGTCGGGCGCGTGGTGGCGCGGCTGGTAAGGGTGGGTGATCGCGGTCACGGCGGTCAGAATCCGATGACGGTCTTGCCGAAATGGCCACCCGCGCGCAGGTGGTCGAGCGCGGCGTGCAGGTCGTTGAACGCGAAGGTCTCACCGATCACGGGGCGCACGCGGTGCTGTGCCATCGCCGCGAGCATCGCCTCGAACCCGTCGCGGTGGCCAACGGTGACACCCTGAAGCCGCACCTGCCGCGCGACGATGAGGCCGAGCGACGCCTCGATATTGAGCCCCGAGAGGACGCCGATCATCGACAACGTTCCGCCAGGGCGCACCGCGCGCAGCGACAACGGCAGGGTCTGTGCCCCGCCCAACTCGACGATGTTGTCATAGCCGCCGCGCTCCGCCGTAATGGCACGGCTGGCGCGCGCCCAATCCTCGGTCTGCGAATAGTTGATGGTCTCGTCCGCGCCCATCTCGCGGACGCGGGACAGCCTGTCGTCACTCGACGAGATCATCGTGACATGCGCGCCATGGAGCTTGGCGAAGGCGAGCGCAAAGAGCGCGACACCTCCCGTTCCCTGAATGAGCAGCCGGTCGCCCGGCTTAGTCTGGCCATGGGTGGCGACTGCGCTCCACGCAGTGAGCGCAGCGCAGGGCAGTGTGGCGGCTTCGGCATCGGTGAGATAGTCGGGCACGCGCACCACCCCCTCCTGCGAGAGGCACAGGCGCTCGGCCATCACCCCGTCCCGCGGGCCACCGAGCGAAGAAGCGAAGCGATCCTGCGAGGGCTCGCCGCCCGTCCAGTTCTGGAAATAGGTGGGGCAGACGCGGTCACCCAACTTCACGCGGGTAACGCCGTCGCCCGTCGCCACCACCTCGCCCACCCCGTCCGAGACAGGGATGAGCGGCAATGTTCCGGTCGCACGGCCATAGCCGCGCTCGGGCACGATCAGGTCACGCGCGTTGAGGGAGGCCATACTCATCTCGATCACGACCTGTCCCGGCCCGATCTCGGGTTCGGGGCGCTCGGCGGGGCGCAGGTTCTGGATCCCCCATTCACCCTCGATCTGGAAAACGCGCATTGCTTACTCCCTCGTGTCTGTGCGGGGTAGGGTCAGCCGCGCGACGCGTTCTCGCAGCATGGTGGTGGTGCCATCGGTCAGACTTGCCACCTGTGCGGCTGCCAGATGGCGGGCGAAGCACCGCTCGGGGCGCAACCCCTCAGCCCCCATCGCGTGCAAGAGCGCGGGCAGGTGGCGCTGCGCACAATCGGTGGCCGCGATCTTGGCGCGGGCCGCCGAGAGTTGTGCGTCACGGCCCGCCTCGATCTCTGCCACGGCCTGCGCGGTCAGGGCCGCGGCCCCGGCAAGATCGGTCTCGGCCTGTACAAGCGCCATACGCCACGCCTGATGCGCGAACAGCGGCTTGCCAAAGCTGTGCCGCTCGCTGCCATATTGTGCCGCCTCGGCCAACGCCACGCGCGTCATCGCGTTGCACATCGCGGCGACATAGGTGCGGGCGGCGTTCAACTCGACCATGATGGATTTGAAGGCCCCGCCGGGGGGCAGGATCAACGCCTCGGGCGGGAGGGCAAGATTGTCAAAGACAAGGCGACCAGTGCCCATCGAGGATTGCGAAAAGGCCGCGTCGATGGGATCGCACAGAACGCCGGGCTGTGTGAGGTCCGCGACAAAGCCACCGATACTGCCCGCGCCCACAGCTTTGCCACAATGGGCAAAGACCACCGAGAGCCCGGCACGACGGGCGTTGATGATCCAGGTCTTTTCGCCCGAGAGCCGCCAGCCGTCGCCGTCCAGCATGGCCTGTGCGGTGATCGCGGCAAAGTCCGATCCCGCCCCCGGCTCGGTCAGGGCGGTGCAGGCGGCGGTCCCGCCCGACAGGAGGCCGGGCAGGTGCTGCGCGATCAGGTTGGGCGCGGCAGAGCGGCAGAGGCGCAGCGCAACATTGTGCGTGTTGACCAGCGACATGGCGAGGCCGAAATCCTCGGCGGCCAGGATCTCGCAGGCCCGCACAAGAGTGCCAAAGCCGAACCCGGCACCGCCCAGGGCGCGCGGGATCGACACGGACAAGATGCCTGTTTTCGCCGCCTCGGCGAAGATCGCCGGATCGGGTGCGGCCCCCATCGACCAGCAAGGCGCCCCCGCGCGCACGGGTCCTGCCGCGAACTGCGCCACCCGGCCTAGAAACGCCGCCTCTCCCTCCTGCCCGGTCACCTGCGCCGCCTCATGAACCAGTCCGAGAAACTTGTCGCGACGCCGACGATGCCGCGCGGCATGAAGATCGTTGCCAGCACCAGCACGAGACCGTAGATAATCAGCCGGAAACTGTCGGCAAAGCGCAGGTATTCGGGCAGGAACACGACGAAGAACGCGCCGATCACCGGCCCTGCGATGGTGCCCGACCCGCCTATGATCACCGCGAGGATGGCGTCGAGCGACTGCGCCACGCCAAATATCTCGGGGTTGATGAAGCTTTGGTAATGGGCATAGATCGCGCCTGCGAGGCCGGCAAACATCGCTGAGGTGACAAAGGCAAAGAGCTTGTATTTCCATGCCGATATGCCGATAGCGCCGACGAGATCCTCGTTCTGTCGGATGGCGATGAGGACCTGACCGATGCGCGAGCGCGTGATCAGCGCGGCGAGCCCTGTCATCAGCGCGGCGACGATCAGAACGAAATAGTAATAGGTCTCGCGGTCGCGCCAGTTGAACCAGCCGTCGGGGCTGCCCGGCTTGGGGATGCCGGTGATGCCGGCCTCTCCTTGTGTCAGGGTGTGCCAGTTCATCAGCACGATGAAGATCACGAGGTTGAAGGCGAGCGTAACGATGGCGAAGTAATGCCCCTTGACCCGCAGGCTGGGATAGCCGATGCCCAATGCAAAGACGGCGGTGACGACGGGGGCCAGAAGGATCGTCAACCAGACCGGCAGGTCGTAATGAAGGCCCATCAGCGCGGTGGAATAGGCGCCGATGCCGATGAACCCGGCCTGCACGATGGAGACATAGCCGGTATAGCCCTGAATGAGGTTCTGGCCCTGCGCGGCGATCACCCAGATCAGCGCGAGAATGCTGAGATGCAGGTAGTATTTGACGGCGATGAATTGCGGCAGCAGGGCAAAGCTGACAAGGGCCGCAAGCCAGAGCGCATGTGTGGGTTTCAATGTCATCATGCCTTCCCCATCAGGCCCTGCGGGCGCACCAGAAGCACCGTGATCATCACCACGAAGGCGATCACATCCTTGTAGGCCGACGAGAGGAACCCGGCGGCCAGCGCCTCGGTGATGCCAAGCACCAGACCGCCGATCACCGCGCCGGGGATCGAGCCGAGACCGCCGAGGATGAGCACCGCGAAGCCCTTGATCACCAGCCCCTCGCCGATGCCCGGCGCGATGGCGAAGAGCGCGCCCACCATGATCCCAGCGCAGACGCCGAGCATGGTGGAGATGGCAAAGACCACAAGCGGGATGGTGTTGACGTTGACCCCCATCAGGATCGCGGCGTCGCGGTTTTCGGCCACGGCGCGGATCGCCTGCCCGGTCTTGGTTTTTTCGACGAATATCGTCATCGTGGCGATCAGGAGTGCCGCGGCGAGGATCACGTAGAGCCGTAGTTCGGGGATGGTGACGCCGCCGATGTCGAACACGCGGTTGAAATCGGTGGGAATGACCACCTGTTCATGGCCGAAAAATTCGAGATTGAGCCCCTCCACCATCATTGTCAGGCCGAGCGCCACGATGAAGGCGTTGATATGGCTCGCGCTGCGCACCGGACGATAGGCCAGAAGCTCGATCAGCAGGCCGAGGACAAAGCCGGTGGCGAGCGCAACGAGGATGGCGACCGCGAGCGGCAGACCTTGCGAGGTCATCAGAAAGAAGGTCAGGTAGCCGCCAAACATCGACACCGAGCCATGCGCGAAATGCGCGATACCAAGAATTCCGAACACGGTGGTTAGCCCGAGGGCGATGAGCACGTAGACCCCGCCGATGGCCATGCCGTTGATGATTTGCTGAAGTATCTCGATCATGTTGGTCGCCTTTGGGTGGCGACGCGGAGAGCAATCCCTCCCCGCGCCGCCGGGGGAAGATCAGTCGAGCGTGCTGAGGAAGGCCGAATAGGCCGCCGCATCCGAGGGCAGATCCTGCACGAAGACCCAGTTGCCGTCCTGCCACTGGAACGCACCGTTGGAGGTGTAGGCCTGGCCGTTGACGTCGAACATCTTGCCGTCGACGGGCAGGTATTGCATCACCACCTCGGGCGGCACCGGCAATTCGCGCAGCGCGGCGGCAACGGCGGCGGTGTCCTCGACCGTGCCCGCCGCCTCGATGGCGTGCTTGAGGGCATAGGTCTGATCATAGGCGTAGGGCGAGCTGGGCGAGGGCGCGATGCCGAACCGCGCGGAATAGTTGGCGTGATAGGCGATGCCGGTCTCGGTGGCCGACAGCAGCGTCAGCTCGGTCGGGCGCAGATCCCACACCCCTTCCATCTGCTCGGAACTGGCCACCCGCAGAAACTGCTCCTCGGACCCCGAGGTAAATCCGTAGCGCGGCACGTCGATGCCAAGCTCGACCGCCTGCCGGTAGATGAAGGCCGCCGGTTCGACATAACCGACCACGAGTATCGCATCGGGGTTTTGCTCGCGGATCTTGGTCAGTTGCGGGGTCATGTCGCGATCCTTGAGGCCGAAGGCCTCGCGGGTGATGATCTCGCCGCCCGCCGCGTTGAGTTCCTTCTCGAAGGCATCGACGTAGCTGGCGTAAAAGCCCACATCGAGAGCGCCCAGCACGGCCACGCGCTTGTGGCCTTTATCCGCGACAAACGTGCCCGCGGCTGCCCCGGTGTAATCGGCTGGTGGGCGGGTGCGGGTGAGGTTGGAAATCCCGCGTGTGGTGATCGAGCGCTCGGCGGCATTGCCTACCAGCATCACCGCGTCCTCGTTCCCGATAAAGGAAGCAACCGCGCCGGTGGCTCCCGAACAGCAGAACCCGAGGATGAACTTTACCCCGTCACGGTCGATCAGCTTGCGCACCGCGTTCGATGCCCCGGTCGGGTTGGCCTCGTCGTCATAGGCGATGACGTTGAGCATATAGGTGTCATCGCCCACCTTGAGGCCGCCCGAGGCGTTGATCTCCTCAGCCGCC
>PFEY01000084.1:5579-19373 GCA_002783205.1 Rhodobacteraceae bacterium CG17_big_fil_post_rev_8_21_14_2_50_63_15
ACCCCGATATCGAGGGTCCTTTCCGCCGCTAAGGCGGCGGAGCCGGCCAGCGCGAGGGCCGTTGTCATAGTCAAAAGCTTCATGGTTTTCCTCCCATAGTGTCGTCTGTTGCCGGTCAGTGGCCGAGATAGGCCTTGGCCACCTCCGGATGCGATTGCAGCTCCTCCCCGGTGCCGCTCAATACGATTTCGCCCGCCTCGAACAGATAGGCGCGGTCCGCCAGCCGCAGCGCCATCGCCGAATTCTGTTCAACCAGCAGGATGGTCTTGCCCATCTCCTTGATGCGGGCGATAGTCCTGCCCACGTCCGCCACGATCTTGGGCGCGAGACCCAGGGACGGCTCGTCGAAGATCACAAGATCGGGCCGCGCCATGAGCGCGCGGGCGATGGCCAGCATCTCCTGTTCGCCACCAGAGAGCGTTCCTGCCGCCTGATGCGCGCGCTCGCGCAGGATCGGGAACATGTCCATCATCCTGCCAAGATCGGCGGCCTGGTCGGCGTCGCGCCGGATATAGGCCCCCATGCGCAGATTCTGAACCGTGCTCATTTGCGGAAACACCTGTCGCCCCTCGGGGCACATGGTGATGCCCGCCCGCACCACGGCGTGACCTGGCTGATTGGTGATGTCGCGCCCGTCAAAGGTGATCTTGCCACTCCTCGCCGGGACAAGCCCGCAAATCGCCTTGAGCGTCGAGGACTTGCCCGCACCATTGGCCCCGATCAGCGCCACGCATTCGCCCGCGTTCACGGCAAGGTTGATCCCGTGGATCACTTCGATAGGGCCGTAGCTCACGCGGAGATCCTCGATCACCAGCATCACGCCGCCTCGCCCAGATAGGCGTCGATCACCGCCTTGTCGGCACGAATCTGTTCGGGCGTGCCCTCGGCGATCTTGGAACCGAAATTGAGGACCACGATGCGATCGCAAACCTCCATGATGAGCGCCATGTGATGCTCGATCACCAGTACCGACACGCCGGTTTGCCGGAGCGCCATGATGAGATCGCACAGCGTCTGGCGCTCGTGGCTCACCAGCCCCGCCGCCGGTTCATCCAGAAGCAGCACCTTCGGTTCGGCGGCGAGCGCCGTGGCGATCATGAGAAAGCGCTGCTGCGCGGCGGTGATGCTGGCGACGGGAGTATCGGCCACGGCAGAGAGCGCGGTCATCTCGAGGATTTCGGCGACCCGGGCCGCAATGGCCTCGTCCTCGCCGGGGTGACGCCCGATGCCAAAGACCGACGACAGAGGGTGCGACGTGAGCGTGGCGTTGCAGCCCAGCTTGACCTGTTCGCGAACAGTGAACTCGGGGAAGATGCGGGCAGTCTGAAAGGTGCGCGCAAGTCCCATCGCCACCCGCTCGTATTCCGGCATGGTCTGGATATGCCCGCCCGCGAGCAGGATCTGGCCCGAGGTCACCGGAAACACGCCCGCAAGCGCGTTCACTGTGGTGGATTTGCCTGAGCCGTTGGGGCCAATGAGGCCGAGGATTTCCCCCTGCCGAACCTCGAAGCTGAGCTCGTTGACGGCGCGCACGCCGCCGAAGAACTTGCACAGCCTGTCCACCTTCAGAACGGCGGTTGTCATGTGATCCTCCCTTGCCGCCCTCCCCGGCGACAGGATCAAGACTAGCCACGAAATCCGGCGTGGAAAAAATACAAAGATTCTCGCTAGCGTTTCAAATTTTAGATTGCTACGGTCGTAGGCAGTCTCTGGAAGGCCCAAGGCGTCATGGCCCCAATCATCAGGAATATAAAATCCATACAAGTGTTTAGCACGGTCTGCGAGACCCTCAACGTGACGCGTGCGGCGCAGATTCTGAATACTAGCCAAAGCTCTGTCAGTTATCACATTAAAAAATTGGAAACCGAGCTTGGCACGCCGCTTTTTCGCCGCACGTCCAGCGGGCTTCACCTGACGGAGACGGGCGACACCTTGGCGCGGCATGTCGCACGGGGGTTGGGCGCGATCGGCAGCGGGATCGAACAGGTGGCGCGGCGCGCGGGCACCGTGCGTGTGGCGCTGTTACCGATGTTCGCGAGCCGGTGGCTGTCGTCGCGGTTGGGCCACTTGCTCGAGGCCTGCCCCGAGATGCAGCTTGCGATCCAGAACCACGACAACAGCTATGCCCATATGGCCAGCCCTGAGGCCTTCGCCGATCTCGGCGTGCAGTGGGGGCGCGGCAACTGGCCGGAGTTCGAGGTTACGCGGCTCTGGCCGGAGAAGCTGGTGGTGGTGTGCAGCCCCGATTACCTGCGGGCGCATCCGATCCGCACGCCCGCCGACCTTGCCAAATGCATGCTGCTGCATGTCGATGACACGCGGATGTGGGAGGAATGGTTCGGTGCCAACGGACAGCGCCTGCCCGCGTCGCAATCGCAGATGATGCTGGAGGACCGGCATTTTCAGCTCAGTTCCACCATCAACGGGCTGGGCGTGTCGCTGTTCGTGTCGTGGCTGGTACGCGGCGAGCTTGCGCGCGGCGACCTTGTGGACCCGTTCGGGCGCGTGTTCGACACCTCGTTCGCCTATCACCTGATCGTGCCTGGCGACATTCAACTCTCTCCTGTCGCCGAAAAGTTTCGCGTTTGGCTTACAAGTGAAAAGGAAGGTTTATCCCTTTAGATAGGGCAAGCAACCCTTTCAAAGGTTCAGGCAATGAACTTATTGCCCAAGAACTTTTGTAAAACAGATCACACATTCGTTTCCCGGACGGATTGGGGGCAACCGTCGAAAGTCAAACTGGCTTGATCATCCCGACCTAGCGCATTCGCCAATGCTGCGCGCTGCGCTGCTCACACTGCGCTATGCGCAGGAACACGGCGCCATCGGTTTGACCAAGACCAAGGCGTTCAAGCGTGTCTTCGTGCATTGGGCGGTCGAGAACTTTGACTGGCCCGGAAGCAGCGCGGAGGAGATGTTCCGGTACAACAAGGTCATCAATGAATACGAGTTCCCACCGCTCAAGGTGTTGCATTACCTGTTGATCTCCCTTCGCCTTGGGCGGCACTTCAAGGGCGAGTTCCGGGTAACGAAACGTGGAACGGAACTGGCACAATTCCCGGGGCGTCTGTTCGCAGAACTCATCCCGTTCTTTGTGCTGGAGATCGACCATGCCTCTTACTCCCGATTTGAAGAACGCCCCTTCGGCAAATGGGATGTCTGGATGAATGTCATCAATGTCGAGGTCGATCACGGAACAACCGAGGCCGCCTTGTTCACGGCCTTCTACGGTGAAGAGAAGGACTTGCACACGGCGGGGTGGAGAGAAATGGTCGCCTTCTCCTCCTGCGTCCTGCGCTCGCTTGAATGGGCAGGGTTGCTCGTCCAGACGCGGGAAGAACACGACGGCAAGGTTGTCCACCATGTCTTCAAGACGCCGCTTTGGCGTAGCGCCCTGAAGCTGGATACAGATGCCATGTTGCGGCCTGTCTCAGTGCATTAGAACCCTGACGTACCCGATTCTTTGCCGTTGGTCTGGCCAACGCGCCGACCTCTCCGAACCGGCCGTTCGCATCGGATGCAGCGTAACCTCTAGACAGCCCAAAGCGGAAGCATCGCTACTGGCGCGAAACAGCGAAAGCTGACCTTCCCCGCGCGCGCCGCGAACAGGCAAACTGCGGACAAACTTACTATTCGTTGTCACATGGGCGTCGACAGCTACCAACCGAGATCAATCTGCGATCTTTGGACTACGGGTCATCGCTGCGCTAAGCTTGAGTGATCGCATTGGAGAAAGCTGCGTGACTGGCGCGCCGGCAGAAAATGGCCACAATCGTGTGAAGGCCCCATGGCTCTCTAAACCGTACCGGGTCAGAGCCAAATGGGGATGGTGAGCCGCCCCGGCCCTCTCGGACTTGTTAGGTGAATTCATCAGTCGTAGGTTGTGCTATGACACGTGATACAAATGATAGCCTTTCAATGGCTCAAGCTGAGGTACATCGGCTATTTGGGCAATGCCTGCTGCGCCTTCAAGGCTATGAGCGGCTTTTGAAAGCGATCCTGAGCCATCATTCCCTATCGGGGTCGGCTGCGACTCTGCCCGAAGCTCAAGCGGCCCGCGCAGCCGACATTGGCCGTCAGACGCTTGGGATTCTGGCGGGCCAGATGATGGGCTCGCTCCTCGTGGCTGATGGTCCGCGAGAACAGTGGGAGCCGTCAGATAGCAATCCGCAGGTCGCGTTTCGCATGCAGATTATTCTGCCCCCTGAGCACTTTGCCAAAACTGAGGTTGAGTTGCGAGATCTTGTCGCGCTGCGCAACAGGCTCGTCCACCACTTCCTTGACGAACACGAGCTAGGAAGCACGGGTGGATGCGAGCGGGCTCGGATTGCGCTCACCGAATCCTCCGCTCGGATCGCGCAGGCGGCGCACAACCTGCGGATCTGGGCGCAGGATTTAGAGCAGATGCGGTCCAGAATGGTCGAGTTGGTGAACTTGGATGAGATGTGGGATGCCCTATTCGAGGGTGAATTTCCATGGCCTATCACCACGGTCGTGCAGGCGTTGCGAGAGGCCGAGGCTGAGCTGGCAATCGACGGGTGGGCATCTGTCGTGAAGGCTGAGGAATGGGTCTCAACGCACCATCCGGACGAGCGCCCAACTGGCTATCGCTGTAGCAGCTGGCGGCAGGTCATCCATGAATCCCGACTGTTCGATCTACGTTATCGCACGATAGATGGTCGACGTGAGGCTTGGTATCGAAGCAAGGCTCACAATTGAAACCTGTGGGCGTTCCCAGTCAGAGACAGCTTTTCCAAGAGCTGCGTAATGCCGACGAAAGATCTGTAACTCGATTTGGGCATGTACGCAGACGCCTTACAATCGACTGATTTTGCTGTAAAAATCTACTGGGGCAAGAACCAGATCAATCAACAATATGAAACCAACTGAGCGAAAGGAGATAGCGCGAAGCTGGCTTGCCAGCCTGTTGTTGGGTCTGTTGGGGCACCGGTACAATGGCATCGCAATTTCGAGTTCTGGGGTGACACTACTTTCTCGGGCTCCGAGACAAATTGCTTTCAATGACATCACGCACCCCCTGAAGGTAACCAAGACCCTGGGGAAGCCGTCAGTGGTGATCACTATCAGGCAAGCTAATGAGATCAAGGTCGTTGGCTTCAAGAGATCAGATGCCGTCGACTTCGTCACTTCGGCTAATGATGCGTGGCGACGACACTTTGTTGAGCAGGTTGATCGAGCCGACGGAGAACTCCGCACACTGGCCGAAACAGTTGGGCATCTAAATCAGCCGAAACGTTATCCATCAGCATGCCTTCTCCAACCATTCCTTGTGCGCGCCAATGACGTGGCCGAGAAACTGCCTGCTGAGATACCCAACGGTGTCCTGCCTTTAGAACAGCAGAAGGTTCTAAATCAAGTATTGGCGTTTCAGAAAGAACCAGGGCGAATGCGCGAGGCTGCAATCAAGTCCTTTACTGGCACCGAGCTCTGCGAATTCAAAGGCTTCTTCGACACAATCGAGTCAAACCCACTGACGTCAGAGCAGCGACTGGCTGTTATCACCGACGAAGACGCGACCCTTGAGCTAGTTGAAAATCCCGACT
The DNA here is from genome assembly GCA_002783205.1 of Rhodobacteraceae bacterium CG17_big_fil_post_rev_8_21_14_2_50_63_15. Lineage (GTDB taxonomy): Bacteria > Pseudomonadota > Alphaproteobacteria > Rhodobacterales > Rhodobacteraceae > Roseovarius. Next base: position 11,144 of record PFEY01000084.1, read on the forward strand.
ATGAAGTCGTCGAGCTCGGTGAAGCGGGCATTGCCGAACACCGATGTGGCGCATGTGGGGGTAGGCCTCCATTACTTCCTGGGCACAGGCGATCAGGCATCGAAGATGCAGCTTCGCATCCGCCAAGGGGCCGGGATGCGCAGGCAGCGCATCGGCGGCCTGAATGATCGCAGCGGCAATGTCATCATAGCCCTCTGGCGTCGACGGCGCTGGTCCAAACGCGATGAGTGGCTGGCCAAAGCGCCGGGCGGTTGATCGCAGAAAAAAGGCAATTCACACTTGGTGCGATATTTGTTGGGCGCTGCTGCGCCAGATCTAAAGTGGCACAAGACACTTGATCAGCCCGCTGAATTAGGCATTTTCGGTTCTGAGCAACGAGCCACTCGGGGAATGCTAAGCTCAAACAGGAGTTGATCCCATTTTGCCCACATTTTTCCGCTGTGGCGCTGCGGTTTTGGCGATCCTGACCGCAAACGCGCTGCCTGCGCAAACCGTGACTGCGGACCTACGCGACATGCTGGCACTGGTAGCCGGTTACGGCCCTTGCCGAAGACGCCGCCACACGGATCGGCAAATGCTGGTCCACAGCCATCTTGCCATCCCACAACGCAACCCTTGCAGACCTGACGGGCAGTGGCGCCGACGGCGGCCCGAAACGGCCGGATCGTCAATGCGGTCTACGAAACGCTGCTTCAGGCAATCCATATGCGCGAACTGAGCATGATTGGACCCGAAAGCACTGCGGTGGTCTTGCCCTGACAGACGGCTGCCCATGTTATCTTCTGCTGCCGGACGGCGGAGAATTCGTATGAGCAAATACCCCCTGCCGACGTTGAACCTGTTTCACACCTTCGAGGCAGTCGCGCGTCACCGCAGCTTTACACTCGCTGCGGACGAACTGTGCCTGACGCAAAGCGCGGTCAGCCGACAAATCAAGACGCTTGAGGATGCACTTGATCTGCGGCTGTTTCGGCGCCTGCATCGCGCCATCGAGGTGACGGCAGAAGGACAACGGCTGTTCGAGTCGGTGACACGCGGGTTGGACGATGTCAGTGCCTGCCTTGCAGCACTCGGCGCAGCGGCAAAGGCACCGCAGATTACGGTCTGCGCCTCGGTCGCCTTTGCCTGGTTCTGGCTTATGCCGCGGCTGCAACGCTTTGGTGCGCTGCAACCGGATGTCGATCTGCGGGTGCTGGCGACGGATCAGCCGGTGCTGCCGGGTGCCGGCGAGGTGGATGTCGCGATCCTGTTCGGCACAGGCCAGTGGGAAGGGCTGCACGCGCAGCTTTTGTTCGGCGAACGGGTCTATCCGGTGTGCAGTCCGGCCTACCTTGGCAACCATCCGGAGTTGCGCCGCGCCGAGGATCTACTTGATCAGACGCTGCTGCATCTGGAATATGGCAAGCCGTCGCTTGGGGGCGTGGACTGGCGCACCTGGTTGCTGCGGCAGGGTGTCAACGGCCAACCGGTGCGGCGCGGGTTGCGATTCAACTCCTATCCGATGGCGTTGCAGGCCGCCGAGGCGGGTCATGGCGTGGCCCTGGGCTGGAGCTATGTCACCGATCCGATTCTGGCCGACGGGGGGCTGGTCTGCCCCGTGGACCGCACGGTGGAAACGCGGGACGGGTATTACCTTTGCACATCCAAAGAAACCAGCCAGACACCGGGGATCAGGGTTTTTCTTGATTGGATCAACACAGAGGCCAAGACAAAAGTTGATATTCGCATGACAAGCGGGAATACGAAACATTCGGAATGATCGTTTGAGCGGCGTCGGGACTTGGTGCTAGCTGGTGACGAAGCAATGCCTGGATCACCGCCATGTCCGAACTTTCCCTGCGCCGCGCCGGAAGGCGTCACCGGATCGACGCCGCCCCAGCCGCCTCGCCGGTGCCGGCGGGCATGGTTGGGGGTCGCTATAAACCCCTGACCGACAGTGAAATCCTGCAAATCCACGAACTGGTGCTGCGACTTCTCGAAGACCTTGGCCTGTCGCAACTGACCCCCAGCCTTGAAGCACGGGCCGTGGCGGCGGGGTGCAAGGTGGATGGCGATGGCCGGTTGCGCTTTCCCCGCGCGCTGGTCGAGGACATGATCGCCCGCACCCGCCGCAAGTTCACGCTGCATGGCATCGACCCGCTGCATGATATCGAGATTGGCGGTCAAAGGGTGCACACCGGCACTGGCGGCGCCGCGCCGACGATCATGGACTTTGAAACCGGTCGCTACCGCGAAAGCACCGTGGCCGATCTTTATGATATTGCCCGGCTGGTGGATCGGCTGGACAATATCCACTGGTATCATCGCTCGATCGTGGCGCGGGATGCCAAGACCATCCTCGATCTTGACATGAACACCACCTATGCTTGCCTGTCGGGCACCACAAAATCCATCGCGGTCAGCTATACCGACGGCGCCTCGGTGCGGGCGGTGCAGCCCATGCTCGATGCAGTGGCCGGGGGTGAGGGCAAGTACCGCGAACGCCCGTTCTGCACCGCCGTTTGCTGCCATGTGGTGCCGCCGATGCGCTTTGCCACTGAAAGCTGCGATGCGCTGGAGGCCGCCGTTCTGGCCGGCATGCCGATCCTGCTGGTGTCTGCCGGTCAGGCTGGGGCGACAGCGCCCGCCGCACTGGTCGGCGCAGTGGCGCAGGCCTGCGCCGAGGTGCTGGCTGGGCTGATCCTTTGCAACATCATCGACCCCGCCTGTCGCGGCATCTTTGCCGCCTGGCCCTTTGTGTCAGACCTGCGCACCGGGGCGATGTCGGGCGGATCGGGCGAACAGGCGCTGTTGTCGGCTGCCTGTGCCCAGATGGCGAGTTTCTACGACCTGCCCAATTCGGTCCCCGCCGGCATGACCGACAGCAAGCTGCCAGATGCGCAAAGCGGTGGTGAGAAGGGCTATACCGTGTCGCTTGCAGCGCAGGCAGGAGCGACGATGATCCATGAATGCGCGGGCATGCAGGGGTCGCTGATGGGGACCACATTCGAGGGTTATGTCATCGACAATGACCTGTTGGGCGCGATCCTGCGCACGGTGAAGGGGATCGAGGTCAGCGCGGACACCCTGAACTTTGATGTGATCCGCGATACGGTGATGGGAGTGGGCCATTACCTGGGCCATGCCCAGACCTTTGCGCGGATGAAGACCGACTATGTTTATCCCGAAATCGCCGACCGCCGCAGTATCAGCGAATGGCAGGATGCGGGCGGGCGCGACACGCGCGATGTGGCGCGCGACCGGGTGCGCAAGATCCTTGCCGACCATTACCCGCGCCACATTGGCGGTGATGTCGATGCGGCGATCCGGGGCAGCTATGACATCATCCTTCCACGCGAACGGATGCAGGCAGGAAACGGGGTCTGGTAGGGAAGAAAACCATGCAAACGCAAGCAAAAGTGGTGATCATCGGCGGCGGCATGATGGGGGTGGGTCTGGCCTATCATCTGGCCGAGGCGGGCTGGACGGATGTGCTGCTGATCGAAAAGGGCGAGTTGACCAGCGGATCAACCTGGCACGCCGCCGGTCAATGTCCGTCGTTCATTGGCAACTACAACATGGCCAAGATCCACCACTACGGCAACACGCTGTATCCCCGGCTCGAGGCGTTGACCGGCCATCCGACCGGCTGGCACGGTTGCGGCGGCATCCGCATCGCCACCACGACCGAGGAAGTTGACTGGTTCCGCCACGTTCAGGGTTTTGCCGCCAATGTGGGTTTCGCGATGGAGATCATCGGCCCTGACCGCATCCGCGAATTGAACCCCTGGCTTCGGGTGGATGGCATCCTTGCCGGGGCGCATACCACGCTGGACGGCCATGTTGACCCCGCCAGCGCCTGCAATTCCATGGCGGCGGGGGCGCGAGCGATGGGCGCAACCATCCAGCGTCATACCCGCGTGACCGGCATCACCCGGTTGCCATCAGGCGAATTTCGGGTCGAAACTGAAAAGGGCGCTGTGACCTGCGAACATGTGGTCAACGCTGCTGGCTGCTATGCGCGCGAGGTCGGCAAGTGGCTGGGGGTGGATACGCCGATCACCAACATGGAACACCAGTATCTGGTGACAGATCCCTTGCCGGAGTTCAAAGACAGCTCGACCGAACTACCGGTGATGCGCGACCCGGCGACAGCGGGCTATTACCGGCAGGAGCAGAAGGCGGGGCTTGTCGGCATCTATGAACACACCGGCGCAAAGGAGGCCTGGGCGGGCCGTGGCGGTCGGCCGGAATGGTCAAGCCAGAACGAGTTGTTCGAGGGTGATCTTGACCGCATCGCGCCCTGGCTGGAAAAGGCGTTGGACCGGATGCCGATCTTCGCCAATGCCGGCATCAGGCGCATCATCAACGGCGCCATCCCGCACACGCCCGACGGCAACCCGCTGGTCGGCCCGATGCCGGGGCTGGCGAACGCCTGGGCTTGCTGCGGGTCGTCGATTGGCATCGCCCAAGGTGCGGGCTGCGGCAAATATCTGGCGCAATGGATGATCCACGGCGATGCCGAAATCAACATGGCCAGCGTCGATCCCCGCCGCTTTGGCGCCTATGCCGATCAGGATTACACCCGTGCCAAAAGCTTTGACGACTATCAGAACATGTTCGAAACGCCCCTGCCGGGGCGCGAGGTTCAGGCCGGTCGGCCCCGCCGCGTGACGCCTTTGTTCGACGTGCTCAAGGCCAAAGGCGCGGTGATGACCGAAGTGCATGGCTGGGAACGGCCAAAGTATTTTGCCCCGGCAGGCTTTGTCGAGAAGCTGCAGTTCCGCCGCACCAACACCTTTGATCTGGTCGCCGCCGAATGTCGCGCGGTGCGCGAGCGGGTGGGGATCATGGACCTGTCCAGTTTCGCCAAGTTCGACGTGACCGGACCGGGGGCCGAGGCGGCTCTGGACCGGCTGACCGCCAACCGCCTGCCGAAAAGGCAAGGCGGCATCGGGCTGACACAGGTGCTGTCGGACCAGGGCCGAATCCTTGGCGAATGGACGATCACCCGCCTTGGCCCTGACCGGTTTTACCTGCTGACCGGCGCAGGGGCCGAGGAACAGACGCGCGACGATCTGGCCCTAGCGGCCGGGCCGGATGTGATGATCACCAATGTCAGCGACGCCTTCGGCATGCTGGTCGTCGCTGGCCCGAAATCGCGTGACGTGCTTTCGGGTCTAACCGACACCGATATGTCAAACGCCGCTTTCCGCTGGCTGTCGGCACAAGAGATTACCCTTGCCGGCATCCCGGTCCGCGCGCTGCGGGTGACTTATGTCGGTGAACTTGGCTGGGAAATCCACGCGCCAATGGCGGCACTTGCCCGGCTTTACGAGGCAATCTGGGTCGCTGGCCAGCCGCATGGCATCGCCGATTTCGGGGGGCAGGCCGTCAATGCGCTGCGCATGGAAAAGGGCTATCGCGGCTACGGGTCGGAACTGACCAATGAGATCAGCCTGATCGAGGCCGACTGCACCCGGTTCTACAGCCCCGACAAGGGCGACTTCCGTGGCCGGACGGCGACCGAGGCCGTGCGGGCTGTGGGCGTCACGACGACGCTGGTCTATGGTGAAATCGCCGCCACCGACTGCGACATCTACGGCGGCGAACCGGTGATGCAGGGCGACCGCGTGGTCGGCGTCTGCACGTCCGGTGGGTTTGGCCATGTGGTCGGACAGAGCCTTGCTTTCGCTTATGTCAGCCCCGAGGCGGTCAAGGATCTGGAGGTGGTCATACTTGGCGAGCGCCGTGCCCTGATGTTGCTGGACGCCCCTGCCTGGGATCCTGCGAACGCGCGCCAAAAGGCATGAGGCCTAACAGGCAGACCGCTGAAAACCAAGCCGGCGCACCAGCGGTGGCCAACTAACACTGACCCCTGCGATTTTCTCATTACGACCAAGGACTGTATCCTCGACCAGGAAGGATGCGCGGTGGCAACGCAAGGCGTGCGCCGCATCAATCTTGTCCACCGGGGCGCGGGTCACACCAATGACCGCCGCGATCCAGGCCATGAAGGGTCTGGCTTTGTCGTGAAGGTTGATCGAAAGACGACGCGTGCCGTGCATTTTCTAGAAGCATTTCCGCCCTGAACGCCTCAGATCAGAAATCGATGCTGGCGAAGATGGTGGCCCCGGACTGGGGCAACAAGCTGGTGACTGAAATCACCCCGTATGATGTCGAAAAGCTGCTGAACAAGGTGGCGGTAGGTCGGGCCCGGCCATCGAAGGCCAAGCCGAACAACCGGGCACGGAAGCTGCAGGGGCCAAAGCCCACGCCGGTGCGCGCCAATCGCACGGGCGAGGTGCTGCGCAAGATGTTCACCTAGGCGCGGCCGCCATCGGAGGCAGCGCGGCCTGCGGTCAGTTCTTTAAGATCGTGGCTCGCGCAGAAGGCCGGGCCATGGGCGGCCAGAACCACCACCCGCACCGCCGCATTCGTCCCCGCATCGGCAAAGGCGGCACCCAGCCGGGTCAGCATCGCCTCGGACAGGGCGTTGCGGCGGCGCGGATCGTTCAACGTCAGCCGCAGGATGCCGTTTTCGTCCAGATCGGAAGAAGAATGTCACTGTCTTGCATGATGCGCGGTCCTTGCGGGGCTTAAAGGATGTTGATCTCGACGCTGTCAGCCAGCGTGTTGGCGATAAAGCAGTAACGGTGCGCGCGGTCCTGCATCTCGGTCAGGGCGGCGTCATCGACGGCAAAGCCGGTGTCAAAGCGCACAACCGGGTGCAGGTCGATCTGCGTGACCGACATTTGCCCGCGCGGGTTCTTGCCCAAGTGGGCGACCGCATGATCGTGATAGCTGGCCACCGGCCAGCCCGCCTTGGCCGCCAGCGCAAGGAAGGTCATCATGTGACAGCTCGACAAAGCGGCGGACAGCGCCTGTTCGGGGTTGGTATTGGCCGGATCACCGCCCCAACCCGGGGCGGCGTCAACCGGCAGGTCGTAGCGGTCACTATACTGCACGGTATGGGCGTTCGAATATTTGCCGGTCAGCAATTCGCGCTCGGCGCGCTGCCAGTGCAGCTGGATCGAAAGGACGCTCATGGGTCTGCTCCTGCTTGAAAACGGTTGATCAGGACGCGGCCAGCGTCTTTTTCGGGTCGTAGAATGGACGCTCCACGATTGTGGCGGTCCGCGTGCCTTGGCCGGTGGCCACCACTACCTTGGCACCAGTTTCGGCATGTTCCACCGCCACCAAGGCCAGCGCAATGTTTTGCTTGAGGCGGGGCGAGTGGATGGCAGAGGTGACCTTGCCAATAGCCGCCCCATCCTTTGTGATCGCCCAGAAGGTGGTGTTCGGCCCGGTCAGCGGCGCCCCGTCCATCACCAATCCAACCTGCTTGCGGCTGACGCCCGTTTCCTTGATCTTCCGCAACGCCGCCTTGCCGATGAAGTCGGCGCCGCTGTCCAGGTTCACCAGCCGGTCAAGCCCAAGCTCATAGGGGTTGGTGTTGATATCGGCATCGGCGTGATAAGACAGCATCCCGCCCTCGATCCGCCGGATCGACGAGGTATGGCCCGGCTTCAGCCCGAAGGGCTTTCCTGCCGCCATGATCTTTTCCCACAGCACGTCGCCATGGGCCGAGTCCTGCAGATAGATCTCATAGCCCAACTCGCTGGACCAGCCGGTGCGCGACACGACCAGGGGGATGCCGTCCAGTTCCACCCGGCGCAGCCAGTAGTATTTCAGATCCATGATGCTGTCGCCAAACAGCGCCCGCATCACCTGGCCCGTTTTCGGGCCTTGAAGCTGAAGGGGCGAGACATCGGGTTCGCGGATCGTCACATCAAGGCCGGAATGCACCGCCACGCCTTGTGCCCAAAGCAGGATGTCGCTGTCGGCCAAGGACAGCCAGAAATGGTTTTCCTCCAGCCGCAGCAGGATCGGGTCATTCAGAATGCAGCCCTCGGCATTGGTGATCAGCACATATTTGCACTGGCCCACCGCCAGTTTCGACAGATCGCGCGGGGTCAGCATCTGCACAAAGCGCGCCGCGTCCGGGCCGGTGATTTCTACCTGACGCTCTACCGCCACATCGCACAGGATCGCGTCGTTGATGAGGTTCCAGAAGTTCTGCTCGGGGTTCCCGAAATCGCGCGGAATATACATGTGGTTATAGACCGAAAACGCCGTCGCCCCCCAGCGCACGGTGGCATCGAAATAGGGGGATTTGCGGATCTGCGTGCCGAAGCCGAAATTCTGTGCCGTTGTCATCTTGCTTGCCCTTGCTGGCGGGTCTGTCAAA